>NVUQ01000045.1 GCA_002401955.1 Flavobacteriales bacterium
CTCAATTTAGAGGGGTTAGAAACATCGATTTCTTCTTATTTAGACTCACTAATATTTTTGCCTAAATCCTAAATCCCCCAACTTTTTGACTTGATCCATGATTGTCCATAACAAGCAACAACAATGCTGAAAAGTCAGCATTAATTACCACAAAAACCTTACTACAAATAGAATATACACAATATAAAACCACCAGATAAAGTCAGTATTTGTATTCTTTTAGATTTCATCAAAAATTGTTAACACCTACTTTTACTTATAATTCTTATAAAATTATAAAATGTGAAGAAAATATTAATGATATCAGCATTATTTATTGTTAAGCTAAATATGTTTGGTCAAGAAGAAAAATTTAGTGAATATCTGACTATGCCAAGATTAGACACAAACTATTGGTCTATTGATGCTGATGCAATTTTCACATTTCGACCAAATAAAACGGCAGAATGTACCTTTTGCTTTTCTTCCACTAAAGATGCTGTTTTTACAAAAAGCTGTTTTAACTCCGTTAGTGGACACGTTAAACTTGATACAAATTTAGAAGGTCTTACAGTTTCAAAATTATTTGGTGAATGGAAACCAATTGAGGGTGGAGTCTTTGAAATATTTGATAGTATCCATGTAGAATCTGGTATTATTAATAGAACTAAAATAATTCATGATTATAAAAATGATATTTGGGGAAAAGTGATTTTTTCTGATAAGACAATCATCATAGAAGCAAGGGAAAATGGTAAGAATAAAAAAAAGAAAAGAAAGTATAAACTTATTGATAGTAAGCATATTTATCTAAATAAGCCTATAAGTTCACATGGTAATTCAGCATCTATCAGTTTAATTGAAAATGGAATGCTAATAATGGACAGAAGTGTTTATAGTATAACTCAAAAATTTGAGCATTACTTTGTCTTTAGAACCAACGTAACAAGAACTATTTTACAAAAAATAAAATGAGAAGAATACTTTTAATAGCTATAGTATTTTTTGCTGGACTGACAGGATATGGACAAGATACAATAGACAATAAAGTTTGTACAATAAAAAACTTAGTTTTTGAAGGGGCTGGAATAAGAGGAATAGCCTATGCTGGAGTTATAAAATCGTTTGAAGAAAGAGGCTTAACCAAAAACATTGATAAGATTGGAGGCACATCTGCCGGAGCAATAAGCTCATTATTGTTTTCCCTTGGTTATTCTTCTGGTCAAATGGACACTATTATTTCTAATACTAAATTTCAAAAATTCAATGATGGAAAATTTTTCTTCATTGGTGGAATCTCTAGAACTTTTAAAAAATACGGATGGTATCGGGGAGAAGAATTCACTGAATGGATTGGAGAATTAATTGAAGCAAAAACAGGTGACTCTGAAACAACCTTTCAACAACTCCATGAAAAAGGTTTTGTTGATTTATATGTAACTGCTTCCTGTCTTAACCTACAAAAATTAGTTATACTATCACGAGAAACCTACCCCAAAATGAAGGTGAAAGATGCTGTTAGAATCTCAATGTCTATTCCACTTTATTTTCAAGCAGTATTAGTTGATAGTGTTGGAAATACTTTTTATGAACAAGGGGATAAAGAACATTTGGACATAATGGTGGATGGTGGAATTGTTGGGAATTTTCCGATTCATATTTTCGATAGTGTTTACGTTGATTCATTAAATCAAAATATCAGGATTCCCAATCATCAAACCATAGGAATTAGAATTGATACAGACTCTCAAATCAAAGAAGACAAAGGGAATAAAAACTTAGCGACTTACCCTATTAATGATTTTTCTGATTACGTTTCTGCATTTTATGTAATGGTTATTGAAAACTTAAACAGAACTCAATTAACAAAAGATGACTGGAACAGAACAATCTCTATTTCTTCAGTGGGAATTACTCCTAAAGTAAAAAAACTTTCTTCTCAACAAAAACGTTCTCTAATTATAAGTGGCTATAAAGGCACGGAATATTATCTAAATGAGAAACTAAAGTGAGTTATAATCTAGGTGATTTCTGTAGTTTTTCTCAGTTCGAGTGTTCCGATTTTTCATCGGAATATATCAAGAACAAAAAAAGCTTATTCTCGATACATTTTTTACTTCGTGGCTTTTGCTTTCGCAAAACGTGCTCAGCATAAACTCAACCTCAAAACACTCGAATTGACCCCTTTTTCTCTTTATGCTATCAATTTTATGCTTTTGAAAAAATAAGAATTTACTCTGAGACCCACTCCCAAAGACATTGAAAATTAACTCCATTTAGTTGGACCAATAATAAAGGCCTAAACAAACAACAGGAATTATAGAATATATCAACCCCACAGTTATTGCTCTTTTATCTTTTTTAATTACCCCACCAATAATAACAAGGCCTATTTGAAAGAAAGAAAAACAATAAAACCTATGATTAAAAAGAAGAATCTAGTAATCATACTTACAGCTATTTTAATTGCTGCTGAATGTTGCTCAATTAATGAAGAACAAGATATTGTAAAGGATTTTTATGAAAAGTTTATTTAGCATCTTGTTTCTTACCTTTTTTATAGGTAACCCTTTTTTCTATTTCACCAGTAACAGAATTATAGTGCTCATTAACACCATGTCTCCTAAGATTTAGGTATGATTCCTTAGAAACCAGTTTATCTTTTTTATATGTAAAAACAGTATAATCCAATGAATACTTTCCTTTTATAGATGTATCAGTAATGTAAACTAAAATTTCTTCTGGTTTTTTATACCTGTATTTATATATCCATTTTTTGGTTCCTTTTTTATTATAAACAGTCTCCTCTGTCATTTGTCCTAAATTATAATAACTCACTTTTTTTAATTTCCCACTCCGCAGATACTTTTCCTTTTTATGATAGATTGAATAAGTTTCATTTTCTTCTTTAGATAATTTCACCCTAACCAAGACACTTTTTATTTTTAACTGATTAGGGGAATAGTTCCATTCTTCTGGAATTGTATCTACAATTACCATATTTTCAAGGAATTCCTTTCGTGTTATCTCTTTCTGAGACTGAGAATATGAGTTTACACCTAAACCTGTAATTCCTATTAAAAGTATGAGAATTCTATTTATCATTTTCTAGTGTATCATTTAATTCATCAATGAGCTTTGTCCAATACTTACTACCAGTCTTTAATTTTTCGAATTGCAATCTAGACTTGCAGTATTTTAAAGCCCAATGAATTTCTTTTTCATCCTTATGCTTAATTGCCGATTGTATTCTTTTTAATTCCTTAAAACGAGTCATAACATCTATTTAGTATTAGCTCTCAATTTTATATTCAGAAAAATATACTTCCATACCGATATCACTTAACATTTTAATTGTGTTTAAGTTAAGAACAGCTCCACCCCCAGATGCTTCTTTTCTAATTCCAAAACCTATATCAGCAACATAATTTCCCTCTGGCAACAATTTACCATCCTTAATCAACCACTCCTCAAGCTTATCAATTTGAGTGGGTAAATCCCAGTCATCACTGCAAAGCTCGGTGATGGTTTCATACTCTCCTTTATATATGTGTATTGACATCACCCAAAAGTAGCAATTAATCACCCACTATCTTACAGAGGTTCTTCTTAACACTTTTAAGAACCTTCCGTACAAATACACATTAAAATTAAATTCCGCTATTATTTTTTGGATACCTCATCAACAAAATGTTGTTGCATGGCATCTATTTCTTATATTTATCGCTAAATATGTTAGAAAAAATTAAATACTTTTTTGAAAAAGAAATTTGGATAACTGATCCAGAAGCATTGCCGCGCCATCGTTCTTTATTTATAAAACAACTCCGAATTATTGTAATGACATTGAGAGGTTTTAATGAAGACAAAGTTCAACTAAGGGCTTCTGCATTAACTTTCTATTCTTTACTCTCTATTGTTCCTGTAATTGCAATGATTTTTGGCATTGCTAAAGGTTTCGGAATGGAAGGTAAACTAAACGAGCTATTAGTTGATAAACTGGGGAGTCATCAAGATGTTATGGAGCAAGTCATCGGTTTTGCCCACAGTCTATTAGAAAATACAAAGGGTGGCCTCGTTGCTGGGTTTGGTGTATTGCTTCTTTTTTGGTCTGTTATGAAAGTTATGGGGAATATTGAGCGTTCTTTCAATGCCATATGGGGCATAAAAAAAGATCGCACCCTTATTAAAAAGTTTACCGAATACATGGCTATAATCATTATAGCTCCTGTTCTCTTAATTATTGCAAGCAGTGCTAATATATTTGTTTCTTCTACAGTTAAAAGTGCTGCGGGAGGTGATGGTTTTTTAATGGAATCGATTAGTGGAGGAATGTATGTTCTATTAGAAATTGTACCCTACCTGTTATTATGGGGAGTACTTACTTTACTTTATATGGTAATGCCCAATACTAAAGTGAATTGGAAATCTGCATTAGCTGCCGGAATAGTAGCAGGTACAGCTTTTAATTTGGTAGAATGGGCTTATGTTTCATTTCAAATAGGTGTGGTACAGTTTAATGCAATTTATGGAAGTTTTGCAGCACTACCCCTATTCTTAGTTTGGTTACAAACAAGTTGGGTAATTGTATTGTTTGGAGCAGAATTATCTTTTGCAAATCAAAATGTAGAACAATATAGTCTAGAAGAAGAATCTAAAAAAATTAGTATAGTATTTAGAAAAAAACTCACGTTGTTAATTGCTCATTATGTGATAGATAAATTTTGTTCAGAGAAAGAAGCACCATCAAAAGATGAAATAAAGCGTGATTTAAAGCTACCTTTTAGATTGGTATCTCATATTGTTGAAGACTTAATAAACGCAAAAATATTCTCTAAAATATCAGGAGAAGAGTATAGGGTTATTCGTTACCAGCCTAGTGTTGATCCAGCTAAACTATCTATACATTATATTTTAAATGCTATAGAAGAATTAGGTGCTAATGATATACCTGAACCTACTGGAGAAGTGTACGAGAAAATTAGCAATCAGCATTCTAAATTTGAATTTAAAGGAGAAAGTACACTGTTAAAAAATATCTGATATAAAATAAATAATTTGAGTTCTATTAGAAATCGTGGTCTTTAAATTAGAAAAATGAGCTGTTTTAAGAGGTTGTTTTTGTTTTTTCACCTAAACTTTTATCGAATTTTACATTACATTTACAGCAGATTTAAAATTCATGTTTATGAAATACATCATTATTACCATTGCTTTTATCACAACATTAAACCTGAGTGCTCAAGACAACTTTGTTTTAAACGAAGGTAAAGTAACTTGGCAAAAGGTTTATGAAACCAAAAAATCTAAAGAAGAAATAATAGCTCACTTTAAAAGCTCTGGATTATTTAAATTGTTTAGAGTTGAGGATGGAAAAATAATTGCGACTTTAAGACCTCAATCAATTGATAAAGAAGACAAAGATATTGCAGGAACATTACCTCCACCGCTTGTTATAAAGGCAAGTTATGCTGGAACTGTAATTATTGGGTTAAAAGATGATAAATACCGAGTAACTTACAAGGAAATTTTAATTGTAGGTAATGGAGAGTTGATTAAAAAAGGAGAAAAACAAGCATTCGAAAAACACTACGTAAACAAAGATGGTAAAGCTTTCAGAATCTCTTTTAACAAAAAACCAAAAACAATTTACAACCTTGCTTTTAATCAAACATTTAAAATGAAAGTTTCAAAATCTGATGATTGGTAATTATGGGTAAAACGTTAATGATATTAGCTCATCCTAACATTGAAGAGTCTATTGGTAATAAAATAATTAGCAACATTATTGCTCAACAGAAAAACACAGAAGTTAGGCATTTAGACCAACTTTATCCTGATTTTAAAATTGATATTAAAACAGAACAAGAAGCTTTATTAAGTGCTGAAACAATTGTTTTTCAATACCCATTATTTTGGTACAGCACTCCAGCTATTTTAAAAGAATGGATAGATCAAGTTTTTCAATATGGCTTTGCGTTTGGTGCCAACAGTTATAATTTAGAAGGCAAAAAGATTATTTTATCTTTTACCATTGGCAGCCCTACCACTGATTATCCTCAAGATATAATTGATAAAATTACTTTTCATCTTAAAGGATTATCTCAATATTGTAAAATGGATTTTTTAGGTGTATTATTTTGTAATGATATTAATAATTATACTGATGGAGCTAAAGAAAAGGCAATTGATAGATCCAATTCTCAAGCAGAAAAATTAATCGAATTAATTAATCAATAGGTTCATCAAATTAGTTTACTACTTTTAACCAATGCAATTTAACGAATTAGGATTTGAAGATCAAGTAATTGAAGCACTTGACGCTATGGGGTTTGAAACTCCAACACCAATACAACAACAAGCCATACCAGCTGTAATGCAAAACAAAGATATGATTGCTGTTGCACAAACAGGAACAGGAAAAACAGCCGCCTTTGTTTTACCCATTTTAAATACCATTTGTAAAAGAGGAAGTTCCGATAAAGTAAGTACAATTATTATTGTTCCTACTAGAGAATTGGCCATACAAATTGACCAACAAGTAGAGGGGTTAAGCTATTTTACTAACGCCACTTCTATTGCCATTTATGGTGGTGGTGATGGTAAAAGTTTTGATGCAGAAAAGAAAGCATTGACTACTGGTGCAGATATTGTAATTTGTACTCCAGGAAGATTTATTTCTCATTTAAACATGGGTTATTTTGATACTTCTGGTGTTAAGCATTTTATACTGGATGAAGCCGATAGAATGTTAGACATGGGCTTTAATGAAGACATTACCAAAATAGCCAACAAACTCCCTAAAGATAGACAAAACTTACTTTTTTCGGCAACCATGCCTGCTAAAATCAGACAACTTTCTTCACAACTATTAAAAGATCCTGTTACCATAAATATTGCCATTTCTAAACCTAATGCAGGAATTTTACAGGCAGCTTATTTAGTTCATAACCATCAAAAAATAAAGCTAATTAGCGACATCTTAAAAGGAAAAGATCACGATTACATATTGGTATTCTCTTCACGAAAGGTAACGGTTAAAGAAATTGTTCAGGCATTAAATAGAGAAGGGCTACCTGCCAAAGGAATTCATTCTGATTTAAATCAACAACAGCGTGAAGAAGTTTTATTGGACTTTAAAAACAAGAAAATAAAACTATTGGTTGCAACCGATGTGCTTTCTAGAGGGATTGATATTAAAGGAATTAACTTGGTAATTAATTATGACATACCTAGTGATGCTGAAGATTATGTTCACCGAATTGGACGAACTGCCAGAGGTGATAATACTGGAGTAGCTTTAACTTTTATTAATTCTGATGATTGTTATAACTTCTCTAAAATTGAAAAATTAATAGATAAAGAGGTTAGAAAATTAGCTTTACCAGAAGGTTTTGAAGAGGGTCCTAAATATGATACAACATATAAGAAACCGTTTAGAGGAGGTGGTGGTAAAAAGCGTTTCAATAAAAAGAAAAATTGGAAACCAGGTAAAAAATAACTTATGTCAAGAAGAAAATTTCTAAAAACAAGTGCTTTAGGAGTTGGAGGAATTCTTTTAGCAAAATGTGTTTCAGGTGCTGAGGATAAAAATATTGTTGAAGAAAAAGTTGTTGCTAAAACAACCAACAAACCAATCGTTATTTCAACCTGGAACCACGGGTTAGCTGCCAATAATACAGCTTGGGAGATTTTGTCAACTGGAGGGAACGCTCTGGATGCTGTTGAAGCTGGTGTTCGAGTTACTGAATCTGATGCCAAGAACAGAAGTGTTGGCTTAGGAGGAAACCCTGATAGAGAAGGAAAAGTAACGCTCGATGCTTGCATTATGAACCACGAAAATGAATGTGGTGCAGTGGCATTTTTGCAAGACATTGAACATCCTATTTCTGTTGCCAGAAAAGTAATGGAAGATACCCCCCACGTGATGCTGGTTGGAAAAGGAGCCTATGATTTTGCCATTGAGAAAGGGTTTGAACACAAAGATTTATTAACTCCTGAGGCTAAAGCGGATTGGATTAAATGGAAAGAAAGTGAAGCCCAAAAGAAGCCTGAAATCAATTCTGAAAACCATGATACGATAGGAATGTTGGCTATGGATGCTGATGGAAATATATCTGGATCTTGCACAACAAGTGGGTGGGCTTATAAGCTACACGGTAGAGTTGGTGACTCTCCAATAATTGGTGCTGGTCTTTTTGTGGATAATGAGGTTGGTGGCGCATGTGCTACGGGAATGGGTGAAGCAGTAATCAGGATTGCTGGTTCTGCAACTGTAGTAGAATTGATGCGACAAGGAAGATCCCCAAAAGAAGCTTGTAAAGAAGCTGTTGAACGTATTATTAAAAAGCACAAAGACATTAAAGGATTGCAAGTAGGTTTCTTGGCCATCAATAAAAATGGAGAAGTTGGCGGGCACAGTGTTTATGCTGGATTCAACTACGCCCAAAAAGACAATGCAACCGAAGAAATGAAAGATGCCGCTTATGAAATGGAATGGTAGTTTTTGGTTCTTAGTTGTTGGTTTATGGTTGTTAGTTGGGTGTACTTCTAAAAAAGAAACTCAACCAGATTATCTTTCTGCTGAAGAAATACAAATCATTCCAAAACCAAAAGAATTAAAAGTTGATAGTGGATATTTTATAATTGATGAAAACACCATTATTCTAGCTTATCAGGATGTCAAAAGCGAAGCTGAATATCTTAAGAAACTAATCGAATCTTCCTCTTCTTTTAAAATAGAAATAAAGTACATCGAAGGAATATTTCCTACAGACATTCAACCTAATACAATTCAATTATTCGGAAGATATGAATCAATGGAAAGTAATGAAGCTTATAAACTTTCGATAAATAAAGATGTTTTATTAATAGCTGCAGGTCAAAAAAAAGGTGTCGGTTTTTGTGGCACAGGCTATTTAGGTAAAGAAATTCCAAGCCAAGGTTTAATGCATGGCATCCAAACCTTACGACAACTGTTTGTCAATGAATTTCATTCCGAAGAAAAACGAGACGCTTGGTATTTACCAATCTTAACCATAAAAGATGCTCCAAAATTCAAACACAGAGGGTTACTCCTCGATTGTGCTCGCCATTTCTATAAAAAAGAAGTAGTAAAAAAATACATCGACTTATTGGCTTTGTACAAAATGAACGTGTTGCATTGGCATTTAACCGAAGACCAAGGCTGGCGAATTGCTATAGATAAATATCCTAAGCTTACAGAAATAGGCGCTTGGAGAACTGAATTGGATGGAAGTAAATATGGTGGTTTTTATACCAAAGATGACATTAGAGAAATAGTAGCTTATGCCCAAGAAAGACACATTACCGTTATTCCTGAAATAGAATTGCCAGGTCATTCTCAGGCTGCAATAGCTGCCTACCCCCACCTATCTTGTACTGGAAAACAAGTTGAAGTTGCCAACGATTGGGGTGTTTTTAAAGAAATTTATTGTGCCGGAAACGATAGTGTTTTCACCTTTTTAGAAGATGTTTTAACCGAAGTGATGGAACTTTTCCCATCTAAATACATTCATATTGGTGGTGATGAAACACCAAAATACAGGTGGAAACATTGCAATAAATGTCAACAACGGATTAAAGACGAAAACTTAACAGATGAACACGGTTTGCAAAGTTATTTCATCTCAAGAATAGAAAAATTCTTAAACAAAAACGGTAGACAATTAATTGGTTGGGATGAAATTTTAGAAGGTGGATTATCGCCAAATGCTACCGTGCAAAGTTGGAGAGGATTAGAAGGTGGTATTGAAGCAGCTAATACCAATCACAATGCTATCATGTCTCCCACCAGCCATTGTTATTTTGACTACGATTTAAAAGCAATAGATTTAGAAAAAGTTTATTCGTTTGATCCTATTCCCACAGCCTTAGTTAAAGAAAAACAACACTTTATTATTGGAGGGGAATGTAACATGTGGACCGAACATGTACCTGATGAAAATAATTTGGATAGTAAGGTATTTCCTCGTTTACTAGCTATGAGTGAAGTATTGTGGAGCTATCCGAAAGAAAGAGATTATGAGGAGTTTTACGAAAAAGTTCAACATCATTATCCACTGCTGAAAAATCTGGGGGTGAATTATGGATTAGAAAATAACCCTGCTACAATAAATTCTAAAATTCATAATGGTAAAGTATTGGTATCAGCAACTCCCGGTAATATAGATTTAAAATTGAGTTATTCATATTCAAGTAATGAGCTTGGGCCTAATTCTTTTGGTGATTATAAAGGAAGTGATATAATTCTTGAGAAGTCAGGAGTTTTTTCTGTAGTTGCTGTTAAAAATGAAGATAAATCCAAAGGAAAACCAAATCAAGTATTTGAAAGACATCTAGGAAAACGATATGGTAAAAAAATTAGTCAATCTTTTGAAATTCACAATGCAATAGGAGCTTTAATTCAATACGACCATAAATATAACCAATGGTATACTGCCGGAGGTGATTCAGGATTGGTTGATGGGAAAATTGGATCTCTTGATTTTAGAGATGGAAACTGGCAAGGATTCTGGGGAAATGATGCAGAAATTTTACTGGATTTAGGTGAAATCGATTTGATGAATGAGGAAAGTAAGGTCAGTGAAATTGAAATTAACTTTTACCAATACAATAACTCGTGGATTTTCTTTCCAAGCAAGGTAGAATTTTTCATCTCTCAAGATGGTAAACATTTTGAGAATATTCCAACCATGGCGAACGAGAATATTGGTCCAGAAAAAAGAGGAAAACACATTGAAACATTTAGAACTGGATTTGAAAGATCACATATTCGCTACATTAAAGTTAAAGCGACCAACATTGGTAAAGTACCCGATTGGCACGAAGCAGCAGGTTCTGATGCTTGGATTTTTATGGATGAAATTATTGTAAAATGATTTTTGAATTTTGCATAGATAGTATTGATGGGGCAATTGCTGCACAGCAATTTGGTGTTAAACGAGTTGAACTTTGCTCAGCATTAAATGTTGGCGGACTAACGCCAAGTTATGGATTAATACAACAATGCGCACAATACCAAACTGAAGTACATGTGATGATTCGCCACATTGAAGGAGGTTTTGTTTATTCGAAAAAGGACATTTTCATTATGGTACAAGACATAAAAATGGCGAAACAAGCAGGAGCTAAAGGTGTTGTTTTTGGCTGTTTAACACCTGATAACAAATTGGATTTTGAAAGCAACATTAACTTAATTGAAACCGCTAAAGATCTTAATTTAGAAGTTACTTTCCATAGAGCATTTGATTTTGTTGAGGATACGTCAGCAGCATTAACCAGCCTCATAAATTTTGGCGTAGATCGCATATTGACTTCTGGACAAAAAGACAAAGCCATTGAAGGAATAGAAACCATTAAAGAACTTGTTCAACTTGCTAATGGGGGAATTGAAATTATGGCAGGAAGCGGAGTAAACTCCTCCAATGCAATAGAACTTGCTAAAACTGGAATTGATGCCTTACATTTTACCATACATAAATCTAATAATGAAATTGAAAGCTTAGGAATGGGAAACAGAACAGCAATTGATGAGGGAAAAATTAAGGGAATTTTAAACAGACTGTCATTCTGAACGAAATTTTACAGAAATTTTTAATTCCTAGTAAAATGATGTTGAAGAATCTTATTATATTAGTAGCAAGAAGTTATTATTCAAAAGATTCATCACATCATTTTGTTTCGTCAATGAATTGCCGACAAAATATTGTTCAGAATGACAAATAAAAACTATGAAAAACCTACTCTTCATATTATCTGTTGTATTTCTGAGTAGTTGTTCTAATACTCAAGAAAAAGCTGTCCTTGAAACGCTTCCGATAGAAATCAATGGAGCATGGGAGTTTTATCATGATGAAACCAAACAATGGTATCCTGCAACTGTGCCTGGTGTTATCCATACCGATTTAATTGCCAACGATTTAATTGAAAATCCGTATTGGGAAAACAACGAACAACAACTCCAATGGATAGAAAATATTGATTGGAAATATCGAAAAACATTTACTGTTACTGCAGAACAATTAATTGATGACAACATTGAAATTGAATTTGAAGGACTGGATACTTATGCTACAATTCTATTAAATGGAAAACACATTATCTCTTCCAATAATATGTTTAGAGAATGGAAAACATCCATAAAAGAAATTCTAAAAGTTGGTGAGAATGTTTTGGAAGTTCAGTTTATTTCTCCCATCAATTACAACAAAGAAAAAATTGAAAACTACCCCTATTCACTTCCTTCGGGCTGTGAAAATGGAGAAACACGCGTTAGTTCATTTACCCGTAAAGCCGCCTATCATTTTGGTTGGGATTGGGCACCAAGGTTTGTGACTTGCGGCATTTGGAAATCGATAAAAGTCAACTCTTGGAATGATGCTCGAATTACTGATATTTATTGCACCACCAAAAGCATTTCAGAAAATGAAGCAGTAATAACAGCTCAAATAACTATAGAATCGTCAAAAAAAGAAGAAAAACAGTATTTTCTGGATGTAAATGACGACAAACTAACAAAAACCATCAAAAAAGGACTAAATTATATCAATTATGAGTTTAAAGTGCAAGACCCCAAATTATGGTGGTGCAACGGAATGGGAGAAGCTCATTTAAATGATTTACATATTGAACTTTACCATGAAGATAAACTAATTGATCAACAAGACATTCGTTATGGAATTAGAACGATTGAATTGGTGAATGAAAAAGATAGTATAGGAACCAACTTCTATTTTAAACTCAATGGTAAACCTGTTTTTATGAAAGGAGCCAATTACATTCCTCAAGATATGTTTCTTCCGAGAGTAACTGAACAGCAGTATAAAAAGATAATTGAAAATGTGCAATATGCCAATATGAACATGCTAAGAGTATGGGGAGGCGGGATTTACGAGCAAGATATTTTCTATGACCTATGTGATGAATATGGAATATTAGTTTGGCAAGATTTCATGTTTGCTGGAAGCATGTATCCTGTTGATTCTGCTTTTCTAAACAATGTAGAACAAGAAGTAACAGAAAACATTATCCGATTAAGAAACCATCCAAGCATTGCTTTGTGGTGTGGCAACAATGAAATTGAGGTCGCATGGGAAAACTGGGGCTGGCAAAAACAATACAATTATTCAGCAAGCGATTCAAACCAAATTTGGAATGGTTACACCAGTGTTTTTCACAATTTAATTCCAACTCTTTGTAAAGATCTTGATCCGAGTAGAAACTATACCCCCTCATCTCCATCAAGTAATTGGGGAACTCCAGAAAATTTCAACCATGGTTCCATGCATTATTGGGGCGTATGGCATGGTAAAGAACCTTTCGAAAATTTTGAAAAAAATGTAGGACGGTTTATGGTGGAATATGGTTTTCAATCTTTTCCGAATATGGAGACCATTCGAACTTTTGCTTCTGATTCGAGCTTAAACTTAGAATCTGAAACCATGAAAAACAGGCAAAAATCTTACATCGGAAATGGATTAATCTTAGCTCATATTAAACAATATTACGATGAGCCAGCTACTTTTGAAGAATTTGTATCGCTCAGTCAAAAAACGCAAGCCAAGGGAATACAAATGGCTATTCGCTCACATATGAATAACCAACCGCATTGCATGGGCAGTTTATTTTGGCAATTGAACGATTGCTGGCCTGGACCGAGCTGGAGCATTATCGACTACTACGGAAGGCATAAAAAAGCTTATGATGTAGTAAAAGAGGAGTTTGGAAAATAGTGCGCCTAAAATGGCACGATAACCAAAACCGAAGGACATAAATTCCACATAATATGATCAAAATGGAGAAGATAAATCTATTTTTGAAGCAACAATTTCATTAGAAATATAAGCCACTTTTCTTAATTGATTCAACGATACAAACTTTCTGTTAATACGGTAGCCTGCCGTAATTCCATTATTCAATATAAGATTCAACTTCCTAAAAGATCGTGTGTATTTGTTAGCTGTATAAGGCAATTGATAAAACTCACCTTTACCATCAGCTACTATATAAGGATGACCTTGAAATCGATATTTAATTAATAATTTGTCCATTACAAATGTGTAACATAAATATACTATATTTACTAACCTTAAACCAACTGTGTTACACATTAGTGTGTTTTAGCCGGTTGTTAGCCAAAACACAATAATTATGAAGCAATCATTTTTAATATTAACGTTATTAATAATAATTACATCTTGTGACTTTTCTGTTAATGTAAATACACCAGAAAATAATGAAATTGATTTCGGAAAAATGCCAGAAGTCAAAGCTTCTACATTTAATAATATTCAAGTTATTGATGAAAATTATTGTGAAAAATATGACTACTCTTTAACAAGATTTGCTATTGAATACCCAGATAACGTTGAAGTTAAACTTCATGAAGATGAATTTTCATATATGAGTATTAAAGTGAGGGAAAATGGAGAAATAATTGAAGAAATGTCCATTGGTAGTACAACTTTAAACATACCAATGAAATCAAAATCAATGGAACTACTTGAAATGTTAATCCCTGAATTTGAAGCTCAAATAGAATCATTAACTACTGATTTTATTGGGAAGTCTAATTTTAAAAATAAAATGGAATATCAATTTAATGGTCACGCAGACTATTCCGATTTTAAAGAAATGGGATATGATGGAAAGTACAGAATGATAATGATGATTCCATTTCCCGAGAATAATCAAAAGTTAAAAGCCGTATTAGTCTCATTTGTCGCAAATGAAAAATCAGGAATAAAATCATATAAGGATTTTCAAGACAAAGGTGTCATTGCTAAAATTTGGGAAACTTTTCGTTATATCGAATAAATCAAAACTTTGGCTAACAATCTCTATATTTCATTATGTTGACTGATTACTCTATCTTTGGTTTCAACAAAACGAAAACATAGAGTTGTCGTTGGCAAACATGATTAAAAATGAAGAAACTTTTAATACTACTAATTGGGATTGCTTTTCTTACTCCAGATATTGGATTTAGCCAAGATGTTATTGAGAATAAATCTCTAGTTACGGTTTATATCGAATCAGTAATTAAAGACTCTATATCAGAGAGTATAGATAGTTCTTTTGTTCAGATTTATATTGGAGATCAAATAATAAGAACGGTTCATCAAAATAAAAAAGGAGAAATTAATTTTGATCTATTTCTTCTAAATGAATACACACTAGTTTTCTCTGCTATTGGTTATAAATCAAAATCAATAGATGTTTCCACTATTATGAGTGTTGAAGATGTTGAAGGAAATACCCCTGGCTGGGAAATACCAATGAATTTAAAATTAGAGAAAGGAAAGAGCGTTGAGTATTCATTAATAGAGCCAATTGCATCTTTTGGATTGGGGGATAGTGGATATATGGAATATCTATCAAAGGCAACATCCCATTATAAAAAAGGCAACAAGCACATTGCCAACGGAAATTTTCAAGAGGCAATAGAATCATATACCCAAGGTATAAAGAAAGATTCTCTTCATACTGATTCCTATTTTAATCGCGGTATTTGCCATTTTAAACTAGGACATAAAAAAATAGCTTGCAAAGATTGGAATAAGGCTAAGAAATTAGGTGATAAAGATGTTGCAATTTTATTAGATGAACACTGTCAATAAAATAATTATCTACATTTTAATCTAAAAATAAAAAAACGAAAGCACAACAATTTCTATATTTCATTATGTTGGCTGATTACTGTACATTTGGTTTCAACAAAACAAAAACATAGATTAGGCGTAAACAATTTCAAAATAGATGAATTATGAATCACATATTCAAAAGTTAGAGAGTTTTATTTCAAAAGAAATTTCGATTGATGAACTTACCGAATTGTTCTATTTCCCTTTTATGGATGACGAAATTGAATCCCAATTCGATAATAATTTCAGTGAAATATGTGAGAAAATGGATTTTACTGATGAAAATCTCGACACCAAAAGCCGTAAGGATGGATGGATTGAAACTGATGAATTTAGAGTTTGGCTGAATGATTACCTTATTAAATCTGGAATAAGAAATTAAACAGTTTACAACAATCTCTATATTTCATTATGTTGGCTGTTAACTGTATCTTTGGTTTCAACAAAACGAAAACATAGAATAGCGTTGGGCTCAATACAAAAAAATTAATGTAGGTTTTTGACATAAGACAAGTAATCTCATATTATTAAGATACGGGATATATTTTGTATTTTTGGTACACATAAAGATAATATGAGACAAAATGACCCTTATTAAAAAACTTGACAAACTACCTCCTAAAAGAGAAGAAATAGAAACGCTTAATATTTTACGTCAACTAAGTAAATCATCAACTGCGTTGGGCGAATTAAAAGGAATTGCAAAGACAATCCCGAACCAAGCAATGCTCATAAATGCAGTAGTCCTGCAAGAAGCTAAAGACAGTTCTGAAATTGAAAATATAATCACTACACAAGATGATTTATACAAAGCTCTTTCAACTTCTATCAACCAACCAATTCAGATTAAAGAAGTAATTAACTACAGAAAAGCAATATTTCTTGGGGCTGATACAATTAACAATCAAGGATTTTTAAGACAAAAAGATATTGTAGAATTACAAAAGACAATAATTGAAAACAATGCCGGTATTCGAAATATACCAGGAACTGTTTTAAAAAATGATAAAACAGGAGAAATAGTTTACACTCCTCCACAAGAAAAAGACGAAATATTAGATTTACTTTCAAATTTCCTCGACCATTTTAACAACACAGATTCTGATATATCCCCTTTAATAAATCTCGCTATATTGCATTATCAATTCGAAAGCATTCATCCTTTTTATGATGGTAATGGAAGAACAGGCAGGATATTAAATATTCTATATTTAATCCTAAATGGATTATTAGACATTCCTATTCTTTATCTAAGTTCATACATCAATAAACATAAATCAGAATATTATAAATTGCTCAACAAAGTCAATGAAAATAATGAATGGGAAAACTGGATTACATATATGCTTAAAGCAATAGAAGTAACCTCTAATAAAACAATTGAAAAAATTAGTTCAATTAAGAATTTACTTGAAGAAACCATTATTACAGCTCAAGATAAAGCGACTAAAATATATCGTAAAGAATTAATTGAACTGTTATTTGAACATCCTTATTCAAAAATTGAATATGTTGTAAGTAAACTCGGAGTAGAACGAAAAGCAGCATCAAGATACTTAAAGAAACTAGAAGAAATTGGCCTATTAGAATCTCAAAAAATAGGACGAGAAACTATATACATAAATACAAAATTGATAGAAATATTAAAAAATTAACTCCCGCTAATCGAGTAGACGGCTCCGCCCATAACTGAGCGGAGTTCGCCTCTCATACCAATTTAATTTCAAAATACCCAACAATGGTTTTTGTATAATGCCGATAGATAATCAAAGCCAGAGAATGAGAGTAACGAAATTATCGGGCATTTTGATTACAAAACGGTACCACACCACCAAGCGTACGGTTCCTGTTCGTCAGTACCGAGTTTTGTAGTCGGTATTTGCTCATTCTATCGCAAATAATCTTCAGTGCATACCTCACGATAAACCACCTTGCCACTTGCTTTGCTTTGGGTAGCACCCCCACGCATAAAGGACTTTCACCCTCTAAATTAAACACCTACTTTTTAGTAAATATTTGGACACCCATGCTGGGTACACACATTTTCTATATTTCATTATGTTGGCTGATTATCCTACATTTGGTATCAACAAAACGAAAACATACAGTTGTCGTTGTGAATCATAGCTAAAATAAGCAGATATGTTTGATGAATTAGAAAAATATAAATCCAGTGGACATTTCTTTTTTGAAGAAAACGATCAATTAAATAATGTATGTAATGCACCGAAAAATGGAATTGGAGTTTATATTGTTTATGCTCTGAAAAATGGAAAAATTGAACTTATTTACATTGGTTCTTCTGGAAAAATAAAACAAAACGGAACTGCCAAGATTAGAAAGGGAGGAATCTTTGACAGACTGGTTAATGGTAAACAATTTGATGAACCGAGAAAGAAAAGTTGGAAACAAAAACTAGTATCTGAAAAAATTGATGCTTTAGATATTTATTGGTACGAAACATTTGATAAGAACCACAATGATATTCCCGTCACAGTAGAAGGAAATATAATTCAATCTTTTTTTGATATTAATGGTAATTTACCCAAGTGGAATAAGGAATATTAAATGGAAAAAACACTTAAAGAAATATTTGACTTTTTAAAAAGCAATAGAAAATACAATAAAGAATTACAAACTAGATTTTACACCTCTGTTCTTTCGTCTCAAGAAAATCAATTTGAAAAAATAATCTCTCTACTTTATCATATTGCAAATACACAAAGTCAACCAAAGATTGACCATCTTGCCGAATTTTATAGGAAAATCTATAAAAATGAAGAGTCTTTAAGTTCTTTCAAAGGTTTTTTAACCGTAATAAATTCTAATATAGATTATCAAAATAATTACTATGGTCTTTATAATAGAATGAAAAATCAAAATGGTTGGGGAGAGAAGACATCCGCTCTTTTTACAAAAACAATTTATCACCTTCACAACAAAGAATACCCTAAAGAGCTAAATATATGGGCAGACGCACCGACAGAATTAAAAAATGAAGACTCTTTCTATTTACCTGTAGATGCCGTAATTATTGCAATTTTTAAACAACTTGATAATATTAATTGGACTTTCAACAAAGTAAATAGAGAGATTAAAAAACACTATAATAGAAAAGACATTGAAGTTTGGGATGACTTATGGTTTTGGGGATTTATTACACAAATAGGAACTGGAGAAAACCGAGAAATGAAATGGAATTTAAATAAATACTGGACATTAAGGGAAAGTGATAAAAACCCTGAAATGATAAAAGAAATTAAAATAAAGGCTGAAATTTTCTTGAAAATTCTAAAAATATAAAATAACGATTTACCAACAAAACCTATACGTAATGCGGGTTTTATGCTAAACTAAACGTCAGAGCAATTAATGAAGTCCGCCAAATATAAAATTTGGCTTTTAAGAATGAATAAATTAAAAACAAAATACAACGCTTTGGCTCAGTGCAAATTTGAAAACTCCGCTTTTCAAATCCCGCACTACGCATATGTAGTAAATATTAAATTGACCTAAACAAAAATGACGACTAAACATTTAAAATACTTTCATTTTCTATTCATTTTTTTTATAATAGGATGTAATTCACAACAAAAAGATAATGGAACTATTGTTGAAGAAAATCAATCATCTATAGTATTAATTTCTAAGGATAATAATGGTCATATTAAAAACTGGATACATTCATTAGACAGTGAAATTATTATTAAAGAATGTTATGGCTTATCAGAAGATTCTTTAGACTATTATTTAAATAATGCAGATGCTATTATTATTGGAGGAGGAAAAGACGTAAACCCTGAGCTATATGATAAGCCAGAGTATGCTGAAATTTGTGGTGAATTTGATAATTATAGAGATAGTCTAGAAACCAAAATGATTCTTTATGCAGATAATAAAAAGGTTCCAATTATGGGGATATGTAGAGGTCAACAAATCATAAATATTGTACACGGAGGAACTTTAATTCCCGACATACCGACTTTCATTAATGGTTCTATAAATCACAGAAGCCGAGAAGATAGCGCACATATTATTTTACCAGTTGAAGGGTCTTGGATAAGTGATTACTTTAGACAAGATTCATTTTGGGTAAACAGCAGACATCACCAGGCTATAGATAATCTTGCTAAAGGTTTTGAGGTTGTTGCTTATTCCCCAGATAGCGTTATAGAAGCAATTTCTATTAAAGAAAAATCAAGTCATCCATTTACAATGGCTGTTCAATTTCATCCAGAAAACTTAAGAGATTCTCTCTCAAATCGATTAGGAATGATGTTGTTAAATGCGATAGATTAGAATAAAAACTTGTCCAAAAAAAAATTCACTGTACAATCTCCATTAAGATTCTTGAAAATCAGGTAAAAATAGATACTTAGTTGTCCACCGAAGGCCAGAGGCCCATAACTATAGTTAGAGATGATCACTAGCTTATACTACTTCTTTTCGAAAATATTCTTATTTGGATTGTTTTCTGCCGCATGCTTGGTGGCATTAACCGGCATTGGAAACCCAGACGCCGATTTCATGCCTTTTTTTGTCATGCTCCTATTTGCGGTTGCTGGAATTTTAACGATCACTCTTATTCCACATTTAACAATAAAAAAATGGCGTGTAACTGTTCTGTTTTTGCTTACTATCGTCGGATTTTCGGTGATATGGGAACTTCAGGAGTATTCGGTTAGGGTGTTTGAGGTCTTCAATTTTTCTGATAATTCTGAACTTCTGATTGCTAATATTTTAACATGTTTCACCTATTTTTTACCAACCCTCATAATTGTATTTGTACACTGGCATTTGAGATGGGTAAAAGGTAAACGGATTGGGAAGAAGAAGACCCCTGAACTACTTATAGCCGCTTTTCAAACTATATTGTTTGCGTTGACGGCATTAATCGTTTTAACTAGGGTTTTTGCTCAAGATTTAACTGCAATCTTTGCGACATCTGGAGTACTTGCGTTGATTGTGGGCCTAGCAATTCAACCTAATCTCAGAAATATCTTTTCTGGGATATTTGTTAGCCTAGAAAGACCTTTCCAACCAAATGAGTGGGTAACCATAGATGACAAAACTGGAATTGTTCTGGACGTTACCTGGAGGTCAACCAAAATTCGTACATTT
>NVUQ01000078.1 GCA_002401955.1 Flavobacteriales bacterium
CCACCAGCAGCAGTACTACACGACACCGCAGCAGTGTTATTCGCGCCGAGGCCGCTCCAATGCCGCCGAAGCCTACCGGATCTATGGCGGGACTGCCGTCCCACACCACTCACCTTCAGACCAACCTGGCTGTCCGAGGACTAGCCGACCCAACCGGGGAAGGGAGGGGTGATGCCGCTGCACCACTGCACCTAATGAAGGGTTCCTTGAAATCGCTTCACATCATCGCTGGAGACTACAATTCAGACCTACAGAAGAAGAACAAAGCCGCTGATTCCATGAAGGACTTCCTGGACCAGATCGATTACATCACTACCGCACAATCCAAGAATGTCTGGGATCCGACATGGAGTAGGGAGGGAAAATGCGCAGCAAGGAGCACCATCGACTACGTAGCGCTACCGCGACGATTCGCGTCCGCATGCGAGACTATGCGTGTGGTTGAACCACCCATCTCGACAGATCACAAAGCTGTCATTGTAACCCTTCGCGTCAAGTGGAAGGACAGAGCGAAGCGACGAAAACTCATTGAGAAGGAGGAGAAGCCGGACTACGGAGTGCTGGGCTGGAACTTGAATTGGAGGAAGAAGTACAGCGACGCATTCGGAAAGAAGTTTAAGCTTCTTGAGCAGCAACAACGCACAGCCAAACAGGCATTTGAGTGCATCAGGGCGACTGCTATGGAGGTTGGAGATGATATCCTGCCCAAGAACCCAGGTCGGCCGGGGCTCAAGTCAGTGATCCCTGGCCTGAAGCCGGCCTTTGAGGTCCTAGAGGAGCGATGCAAGGCCCTTGAGAACCTGGGCCCACAGCCACTGAAGCCCAACCGCCAGCTGACGGAGGAGGAGAAGCAGCTGGACAAGCAGAGGAAGGAGTTAGCAGTACAAGCCAAGACGAGGGCGACCAAGGAAGCGGAAACCCTCCTGAAGAACTACATCAAGCGCCTGGGCAAGGGTGATCCGTTCTTTGGCTGGCAACACGTGTTTGCCTTGAAGAAGGAGGAGGTCCAGAGGAGACCAGAAAATCTGACAGAGGAGAAGTTGACTGAGCATTGGGGCCATGTCCTGTGCAAGGAGCCCCCCGCTACAAAGGTTCAGCTACCGCAGCAGAAGCCTTGGGAGCGCCTGAACCAGCCCGCCCCGGTGATCGACACTTCAGACATCATCCTGGAGGAGGTCGAGGCGGCCGCCAAGACCCAGAAGAACCACAAGTCCCCCGGGAAGGACGAGCTGCCCGTTGAGGTGCTTAAGTGCAAGTCTGTGCAAATTGCCATGCTGCCGCTGCTGAATGCAGCCCTGCGGAACACCGAGGATATTCCGCCGCAGTTCTACGATGCACTGATTGTCGCACTCCACAAGAAGGGGGACGTGGAGGACCCCATGAACTACAGAGGCATCTCTCTTATGTCCTGTGTTGCCAAGTTGTTCCATCTAATACTCATGCGCCGCATCCGCGAGGCGCTTGACCCATTCGTCAGCCCAGAGCAGAACGCCTACCGTCCTGGCCGGAGCTGCCAACAGCACATTGTCGCCGCCGCCGTCCTGTACCAGACCGCGGCCAACTACAAGAACTACCCTCTCCACATGCTGTTCGTCGATTTTTCGAAAGCATTCGACTCAGTGGATCGAGGTGCCATGAGGGAGATCCTTCTCTGGTGGAACATCCCGGGGTCCATCGTGGACGTCCTGATGGCCATGCTGGAGAACCATTGCCTGTACGTCAAGCACCAGGGGAAGGTGTCTGATTCCTACACGAAGCCCACTTCGGGGGTGCTGCAGGGGGATACTCTCGCACCCTACCTGTTCATCCTTTGCATGGATATTGTGCTACAGCAGCTGGACCAGAGCCTTGGTGCCAAGATTGAGAACGAGAGAGACGAGCGTGACGCCGGTGGGAAGATCATCGACCGCGGTACGGACTCCAGGCCAGGTCCGCCTGTGAGGCGACTTCCGTCCCTAGGGTACTCCGACGACGTCTGCCTCCTCTCCAACGGTGCGGGGGACATGCAGAAGCTGTTCACCCAGTTCGAGCAGCTTGCCAAGGGTATCGGCATGACGATCAACATGGGTAAGGGGAAGACCGAGGAGATCCGTATCAACTCGCCAGGGGGCCCTGCGATCCTCAATGAGCGGGGCGAGCCCATTCCTCAAGTGAAGGAGTACAAGTACCTCGGCACGATGCTCGGCCAGTCCTGGGAGGCTGACTTCCGACGGCGGAAGAGCCTCGGATGGGGCGTCTTCCGTGAGTACAAGTACATCTGGCACTCGGCTTGCGACATGGACCTCAAGAAGAAGCTATTCCAGGCCCTGATTGAGCCCATCCTCGTCTACGGGGCGTTCACCTACCCAAGGGGAGACAATGTGGCTTCCACGCTGCACTCCGCACATGCCAAGTTCCTGAGAGCCTGCCTCGGCCTGCCCAGGGCCGACCCCACCAAGCCGTACCACCTGTCGACTGAGTGGCTCTACTACGGCCAGTCAAAACTTCGTGGCAAATCCCACGCCACCGCGACGCTGACCCTGCCAGCTGCCGTCCTGAGACAACGCCTGTCCTCACTCGGCCACTGGGTCAGGGACCACTACCACCGCCTCTCACTCCCAGGTGAGGAGCCCCGTCCACTGCGCCGCCACCCAGTCATTGATGTTCTACGCTTTGACCCATCACAGTACAATTCCGACTACACGATGAGAAGCAAAGCATTCACTGTTAGAGATGCGTACCAGTCTGCCATCCCGCATGGCGCTGGTCCGCGTGGAGGAGAAGACAAATACTGCATGAAGAAACACGTTCTTACGAGCACCGACACTAGCGACTGCCGCAACAAGCATAGCTGGTACAATACATGCAAGCACAGATGTCAGGAGGAGGACCAAGCGATACTGTTGCCCATCATGAAGAGGAGGATGGAGGACAAGTCCAGAGTAGACTTCGGGAGGAAGGAGTACGGCAAGGCCAAGAAAATACTGGTAGAAGACTATGACCTCTTCACTCAACGGCACCTTACGCAAAACATTCGTGAGAACCCCATTGGAGAAGAACGCCAATATCTCGCCAGGAAGATATTACCTCGCCCACATATTGATTGATTGATTGATTGGATGGTGGTGGCGAAGCGTCCGACGCCCTTTGGGAATCATGGGCTCCTCTGGGTGTCGCTCTTCATCACCACACTGATCGCTGCCTCCCTTGCTGCATGGCATCTCAACGGGAGCGGTGGGCGACTCAGCAGCAGCAGTGTGAAACTGTACAACCAGAGTTATTGTTTCGACAAATACT
Source organism: Flavobacteriales bacterium (assembly GCA_002401955.1). GTDB lineage: Bacteria > Bacteroidota > Bacteroidia > Flavobacteriales_E > Vicingaceae. The sequence continues at coordinate 3,277 of NVUQ01000078.1, forward strand.
CCAGCAGCAATAGC
>NVUQ01000010.1 GCA_002401955.1 Flavobacteriales bacterium
GAATGGTTGAATAGATTTAAATACACTTCTTATCAGCAATTATATACTAGTATTGAAAATTATATTACATGGTACAACAACGAAAGATTACACTCTTCTCTAGGGTATCTTACTCCTTTAGAAATGGAAGTTAAATTAAGAGATTTTATTAAAATAGCGGCTTAAGAAAAATAGTCACATATTTACTAGGTAGTCCAAACCTTCTAACATTAAATTAACAATCTCTTCTTCTCGATCTGTTAAACCCCAAATAGTTATTTTATTCTTCATTTTTATTTATTTTATAGTTTAATTATTCGTATTACTTTTTTCCAAATTATCTGTTTATTAGAACCGGAAAATTATTATTATAAAGTACTCTATCTATAAATTCTAGCACACCTTTGTGTATTCTTGAATTGCTATCTAAATCAATAATTACAAAAGTTAATTTGTTTTGCTGAATCATTCTTCGTGCTTTTCTAATAAGCTTTTTAGCAGCACTATAATTTATTGTTTCATTAGCTGAAATAGATATGTTGAGTTTATTTTCTTTACAAGTTAGATTAATCATATCTCGTTTATTTAAATTTTATCATTCGTTCTATTATTTGTGTTGGTTGCGTAACTATCTTTATAATATAGGTTCAAGTTGCCAGGTTTTCATCTATAGTTATTTCTGATAGTGTTGTTTCAATGGTTTGTGTGTACTATTCTTCCTAAATAATCCAATTTAAAGAAAGTTAAAAAACACTACGCTTATTAAATAAGAGAGACAAAATAGTATCAAATTAATAGTCCTATTGGTTTGGAAAATTTTTGAATAAGTATCCTTAATTATCTTTATCATATTATTTCATTTTTATAATTCGTTTTACTATTTGAGTTGATTCGGTCATTACTTTTAGAAAGTAAGTGCCTGATGACAGTTGGTTGTTTAATATTATTTCTGTTGCACTTGTTGTTATGGTTTGTGTGTGTACTTTCCTACCCAAGTAATCCAATACTTCTACATTTACTGGAAAAGCAATGTTTCCTGAAAGCTGTAGCGTAAAACTGTTTTCAAAAGGGTTAGGGTAAATGTTAAGGGCATCAACTGTATTCGTTTGAATTCCTGTAATACAACCGGAAACATTAAAAATAGGGATGATACCTGTATTTCCTCCTGCACATATTCCGCATGAATCAATAATCGCCATACCTCCCCAGTCTGTATTACAATCTTGAATACAAGCAATTAATCCAGTATTACCATCAACACATGTTCCGCAATTATCTGTTACTGCTGTGCCTCCCCAATCTCCATGGCAATCTTGAGCACAGGCTGTTAATCCAGTATTACCATCAACACATATACCGCAGTTATCTGTTACGGCTGTACCTCCCCAGTCTCCATAACAATCTTGAATACAAGCAATTAATCCAGTATTCCCGCCAACACATGTTCCGCAGCTATCCATTTCTGCTGTACCTCCTACATCACCGTTACAATCTACACTTGATATAATAATCGAGTAATCTTCGGTTTCTCCCCATTCTGATGTATGGTCTTGATCACATGGTTCTGGGTTCACATTATATTCAATGTTAACACGCATTATAATTGTATTTAACGTTGCACCAGCAGGTACAACAACATTCCCGCTAAGAACTCCAGAAGTAACATTCGTAATATCTCCCAAATCAACCATTTCACCAGTATCATAGAAATCTCCATCATAATTCCAATCAAAAAATACTTGACAATGGTCTGTATAATTTCCAACGGTATTTACAGTAACATCAATTGTATAAGACATTCCTGGAACAACTGTTGTTGTCATAGAGGTGTAATCTTCATATCCATTTGTTGTTGCATCTCCACTTGCATTATTAATGGTATTAAACTGAACATTTGAGATATACTCGCTTCCTGACTCAGTATAGGTAGATGTACAATAACTAATACAAGGGGTTAAGCCTGTATTTCCTCCTACACAAACTCCACAATTATCAAAATAGGCTGTTCCTCCAAAAACCCCATTACAATCATTTCCTATAAGACCAGTAACAATTAACGAAAATGTTTGACCGCCTCCAGTTAAAATGCCTTTATGAGTTATGGTAATGGTGTATATTCCTGAAGGAGACGTGATCTCTACTTTTTCAATATTATCAACTATATTATCACCTTGAGTAGCTGCATTGGAAGGGCTACCTGGATCAAGTTTCCAAGGCATATTAGTAGATCCACCTTGGGTTATTCTAATGTCAAGATCGTTGATTAATATAGGAGTTCTGTCATCTACTGTGTTTGGTCCTACAACCCCTTCTATATCTGTCCAAGCAATTGTTGCCATTAAGTCTTCTAATCCGCTTGCTGTTACATTAATTGTATATGTTTGACCAGGGTTTAGTATTATTTCATTTATTATTGAACTGTTCCCATTATTCGTTATTGCTTCTGCTGCTCGTCTAGCATTTATTAATCCCCAACCAAACTCGTAATCTGGCCCATCAGAATTTCCTGCTTCATCTGCAGTATGTAATGCTAAACCTCTTAATGTTGATGCCAACATGAAATTTCCATTCACGTTGTTATAATGTTGTTGTAATAACACCAATGTTCCAGCTACACTTGGGCAGGCCATTGATGTACCACTCATAGTCCCATAACTACTATTTGAATTGTCTTTAGAAGAATACATATCCACTCCTTTAGCCGATATATCTGGTTTGATTCTCCCATCATCTGTTGGTCCCCAAGAACTAAAACTTGACATTACTACGCTAGATGGACCTGTATAATTGGTTACTTCATAAACTGCAGCAACCGTCATTGCATTTTTATTACATCCCATACCAGTTAATATATCATAACCTGTTGAATTTATTCCAGCAGTTCTATCATTTCCCGCTGCAATTGAAGGTAAATAGTAAGGAGCATTGTAAATTATATCATCTAAATCTCTAGCATATTCGTCATATTTACCTAAATAATAAGAAGGAGAACTTGAGGCCGGAATACCATATGAATGACTTGAAATTAACATTCCTCCAGCTGCTTCAGTCGTCATTTCAGCCAAATCATTATTCCATTTATATGATGTTAAATTAGCTTCATAAGCCATTCCTGTAGCGTCTCCATTTTTAAATGCATCTGATCCAATAATTGTTCCCGCACAATGTGTAGAGTGAGCAGAACTTGAGGATCCATCACCTAAAGTAACTCTTCCTTCAAACAATTCATGTGAAACTCGAGCAGATCCTCCATCCCAAATTCCCGCAGTCATACCTGCTCCCGTTAGGTTTAAACCAAGAGACCCTCCTGGGTAAAGTGTGTTTGCCCTAGACGTTTCTCCTGCTTCAAAATTTAGTTCTGTGTAATAGATTGGTTCACCAGTGTTATGAACTCCTATAAGCATACTGAGGTTTCCATTTTTATCCACCTTATTCAGTGGCCAATTTTTGATTTTAGCTAGCCTTAACGCTTCATTATAATCTTCATTAAATTGAGTCGAAAATTGCTGTTCTATTAACTTTAGTTTTTCCATGTTATAATTGGAAGTAATCTTTTCTCGTTCAGCCTTAGTTTGTCCATTAACGATTATAGATGGCACGAGTAATATTAGTAAGAGTAGCTTTTTCATAGGTCGTTTTTAAAAGTTAGTTGTCATCTCTTTGTTTCTTTATTCTTATTTTATTTTCACCATTCGGACTACTTTTTGTGTTGTTTGAGTAGTCACTTTTACAAAATAGGTACCTGGTGATAGTTGATTGCTTAATGTTATTTCTGTTGCACTTGTTGTTATGGTTTGTGTGTGCACTTTCCTACCCAAGTAATCCAATACTTCTATCGTTATTGGGTATGTGGTGTTTTCTGAAAGCTGTAGGGTAAAACTATTTTTAAAAGGGTTTGGATAAATTTTAAAATCATCAACGGTATTCGATGGAATTCCTGTAATAACACCGATACAGAAATTATGTGTTGCACTATTGCCAAAAAATGGAGTTGCCATCTGAACGAGTGTATTACCTACATCATCATTAATATGATAACTACCATTAGCACCACAGGTGGTATCTGTGGTACCGTCCAATCCATCTCCATATGTATCGAAGATATTGAAATCATAGCATCCAGGAGCGAGACAGAGTTGTACATCTATAGGCTCGCCTACAAAAGATAAAGGATATGGGCCGCCACTACCTACAGTCACACCGTTAGAATCGACAACTGTCCAAGTGATCTCTTCACCATAACAATCCATAGCCAAAGAAAGGTCTACAGCACTTGTATTCGAAGCAATTGAAAATTGAGCTGAAATATCATCGTTGTTAGATTGCTGATCATTTTGACCATTTGGCAGCGAACATTCTGCATTAAACGTATGATTCCCTGCAGCGCTAACTGTCATTGTTGGTAAGCTAACTTCCTCTGAGATCCCTGGAGGCAAGTTTCCAGACCAATTGTATGTTTGTGATGAACCTCCATCTACATCATATTCAATTTCCAATGAGGTGAGGGTATATTGTGCTCTGTTTTTGACCATGATAACTGGGTTAATTGTGGTCGAATTACATGCTGGATCGGATATGCTAACTACGGCAGTCAAACTGGCATCATAATTATTATTTGAAATACATTGCGTCCAATCTGACATCATATAGCTATATCGATTGGCGTATGTGTCTAAGGTATAGTTCCAGTCGTTGGCGTTTTGTACTTTAATAGAAATGAATCCATCGATTCCTGTTACTGCAATCCCTGGATTGTATGCACGTCCTCCATTATTTCGTAAGTAATTAACTATTGGCTCAACCATCATAGCAAACCAACCTCCATGTGCGATAATATCAATCTTGTTTGGAACCAAGATTAATTGCGCATCTGTTGCTAGTAGAAAAGCTTGATCATATGGTCCATATCCATGGTGTGCGAGTTTTCTAACGTTCGCAGGAACTAGACTAGGGTAATCAGCTAAAAATCGTTGCATTGAACCAACACCTTCGTCTCCACCAGTTGTGTAAACCCACCCGTTATACTCCATCCGAAAGGCCAAGCTGTTCTTATTCCCATTATTCCCATGAATACTCACATCTTTCACATTATAAATAAAGAAGTCTACACCTTCAGCTGTAAAGGCATCTGCGTAATTAAATGTATTGTAGTCCCAATACACCGTGTTAGCATCTATCATTCCACTGGATTGCATTTCAGCTTCACCACCCTCATGATCTGGATGAGGATGACTAAGTACCCAATAATCTAAATGGGAAATACAATGTCTACTTAAAAATGGCTCTACTATATCATCGTATTTTCCATCCGTCCCAGAATCAATCAGCATTGTTTTACCATTGGGAAAAATAACCAAACAAGCGTCTCCCGAACTTACAGGCATCATTATAAGCCTTAATGATTGAGCGTCAATATTTAATGAGGTAATTGTCATAATGACAACAAGGCATAGCGTGAGTTTAATTTCAAGTAAATGTGTTTTCATAGTGCGATTTTTAGTTGTTAGTTTGTATTCTATTTTTAATTAGGCTTAGATGATTCTTAGTTGTTGTTTAATTAAATAGGTAGTTTTTGTATGTTTTCCGTATTTTCCAATACTTTTATTTTTACCATCAGACATTGTGTTGTTTGAGAAGTAATTTTAACTGATACAAATAAAACAACACTCTAGTTATTTCGTCTCACCCATAACGGTGTAATGGTGAAAATTCATTGATGTAGGTGATTCAATAATAACAACTTTGTTATCGGCAATTACCTGTGTATCAGTCTGTATTGTGATGTATCTGGTTTTTTAGAAAATCAACCAAAAATGACAATAACATTTACCAACTTATTATCTTACCTTCATTTTTACAATTCGTTCTACTACCTGTGTTGTTTGAATAGTCATTTTTACAAAGTAAGTGCCTGATAACAGTTGGTAGTTTAATGTTATTTCTGTTATTCTTGTTGTAATAGTTTGTGTGTACACTTTTCTTCCTAAATAATTCAATACTTCTACATTTACTGGGTAAGTCGTATTTTCTGAAAGCTGTAGGGTAAAACTGTTTTTAAAAGGGTTTGGATAAATTTTAAAGTCCTCAACTGTATTCGTTTGAATTCTTGTAATACCAATTTAATTTCAAAACACCCAACAATGGTTTTTGTATAATGCCGATAGATAATCAAAGCCAGAGAATGAGAGTAACGAAATTATCGGGCATTTTGATTACAAATCGGTATAAAACCATTATTAACGTATAAATACCAATCCTCCAGTAAGTAGAAACCCCATCTAAAATACGTATGTAAATGTTTGATTAAGAGTAGTTTAGAATGTATTTTTGGTCCGATTATTAAATCTTAAACTAACTAAACTACCATGGAAACATTAATTTTACTTACAACTCAACAATTCTATAAAGCTCGAAATTTTTCTAAATCAACGACATTTATCGAATAAGCTTTTAATTATTTCACGGAATAAGAGCCAACCATTAGGTAGAATTTTTTTTTCATAAAACGATAAAAGAACTCCATAAAAGAATACAAGGTGTTGCTTTAGTCACATTACCATAATTGTTTTAAATAAGTCAATTCTTCCTTAAGGTTAAAATAGTATTAGCAATGGTTAATTATCTATTATTTTAAGCGTTTTTTTCTCTGTTAATTTGTACTCAAACCAGTTTTAATTTTCTTTTGCGTGCTTCCAAAAGCCCATTCAATCAGTGCCTTAGAGCTGCAAAATGAATAGAAAACACAAAATTTATATACTATGAAACCTAAGTTATTATTAAAATCAACACTTGTTACTTTATTGTTAATCTCTTCATTTACATCTGTTGCCCAAGAGTGGGTAGATTTGATGCTGGAGACCAATTCTAATTATTATGGCATTAAGGATGCTTTTCATGATGAATGGAAAGGTAAAGATTATGAAAGAGGAAAAGGGTGGAAACAGTTTCACCGATGGGAGAACTTTTGGGAAAGTCGGGTAATGGAAGATGGTTCCTTTCCGATGTACAATAGTGCTTGGGACGGTTTTTCGCAACTCCTTACTGGAAATCAATCAAAATTGAGCGGTGCGGGAAATTGGCAGCCTCTTGGTCCTTTTTCTGTTGCCAATACTGATTCGTGGAGCCCTGGTATGGGTCGAGTAAATTGTGTGGTAGAAGACCCAAACAATCCTAACATTATATATATTGGAGCACCAGCGGGTGGGGTATGGAAATCGACCGATGCGGGATCAACATGGATACCTTTAGGTGATCAATTATCGACTATAGGTGTTTCGGGTATAGCTATCGATCCAGCTAATTCTAATATTATTTACTTAAGCACGGGCGATACAGATGGTGGAGATACTTACAGTTTAGGAGTTTTAAAGTCGACCGATGGCGGATTAACATGGAATGCTATTGGTGGCATTAACGCCAACAAAACCACAGAAATAATTATTCATCCTACCAGCAGTAACATCTTGTTTCTTGCCACTAGTGCTGGTATTTTTAAATCGACTAATTCAGGAAGCTCATGGAATAATGTAAGAACAGGAAACTTTAGAGACATTGACATGAAACCCGGATCTCCAAATACCTTATATGCAGCAACCTCTAATACACTTTATAAGACTACTAATGGCGGTACTAGTTGGAACACTGCAACAAGTGGACTTCCTGGCGGGGCTGGAAGAATAGCCATTGCTACTACACCTGCCAATAGCAACTATGTTTATGTGTTGTGTGCTTCAACTGGGGGTTCATTCTTAGGTTTATACCGTTCTACCAATTCGGCAAACTCTTTTACAGCAATGAATACTTCTACCGATATTTTTGAATCATCACAGGCATGGTACGATATGGCGTTGGCAGCTTCGCCTACTAATGCTAATGAGATTGTTACTGGAGTAATGAATGTATGGCGTTCTAGCAATGGGGGTAATTCTTTTACCAAACTCAATAGCTGGAGCAATCCTAGTGGAGCTGCTTATACGCATGCGGATATTCACTACCTTAAATATTATGGAGGGAACTTGTATTGCGGTAGCGATGGAGGAATCTACAAATCTACCAATGGGGGAAGTGCTTTTACTGACTTAACAGCTGGCTTACAGATTGGTCAGTTCTATCGTATTGGTGGTTCTCAAAATGATGTTAACATTCTTGCAGGAGGTTTACAAGATAACGGTGGCTTTGCTTGGAATGGAACGCAATGGAAGGTTTATTATGGTGCTGATGGTATGGAGGCTGGTGTAGATAGAAACAACTCCAACCTTATTTTTGGAATGATACAGTTTGGAGATCTTTATCGGTCTACCAATGGAGCCAACACGAACTATGGCGTAGGAAGTCCTCAATCGGGCCGCTGGGTAACACCAATGGCGATGGATCCTAATAACAATAGACTTTTAGCTGGCTATAATAATTTATATGAGTATAATTATAGTAGTGGTTGGAACCAATTGTCGAATTATAATTTCCCTCAACAATTGAGAAATATAGAAATTTACGAAGCCAATTCTAATATTATTTTTGTAAGTACCGATGACAATATTTACCGAACAACTAATGGAGGAGGTTCTTTTACCGATATTACGGGTTCATTACCTACCAATTCTGTAATTACCTCTATTGAAGTTAATCCAAGTAACTCTAATGAATTATGGCTTACTCGTGGAGGATGGACTTCAGGAAGTCATGTGTTTTATAGTACCAATGGTGGTAGTAGCTGGACTAATATAACGGCCAACTTGCCTAATTTGCCAACAAATATTGTTAAGCATGATGTGGGTACAAATGGAGGTATTTATGTTGGAACAGATGTTGGCGTGTATTATTACGATAATGATCTTTTAACGTGGATGCCATTTATGAATAACTTGCCTAACGTTATTGTAAATGATTTAGAAATTCATGAAAACACTAATGTTATTCGTGCTGGAACTTATGGAAGAGGTGTTTGGGAATCGCCTAATTATACTACGAGTGATTACGATATCGGGATAGAAAACATTGCAAGTCCAGATGGATCTCTTTGTAATTCAAGTTCCATTGAACCTGTTGTTGTACTGATTAATTATGGATCTGTAACACTTACTTCTGCCACCATTACTTATGATATAGATGGTAATGGTTCCTTAAACTACAATTGGACAGGAAGTTTGGCTCAAGGGGCTACTGAAATTATTAACTTGCCAACGATGACCACAACATCGGGTGCGCATGTTTTTAATGTTACCACATCAAGTCCGAATGGTCAGACAGATGAAAATCAAAATAATGACAATTCCTCATCTTCTTTTACCATAGTTGTTAACGGAAATCCTTTAACACTTAATTTAACTACGGATTGTTGGGGTTCAGAAACAACATGGGAAATTAAAAGCAGTAACAATACTATAGTTGCATCTGGAGGTCCTTATACCGATGTTCCTGGTGGAGAAGTGCTATTGGAAGAGTTTTGTTTGCCTGATGATTGTTATGATTTTATTATCTATGACTCTTATGGCGATGGTCTGTTTGGCTCTCAATACAGTTCGTGTGGAGTAGATGGTGATTATTATATTACTGATGGAGGCAGTACGGTTTACGTACAAATGACCAACCCTAATTTTGGGAATTCAATAACCACTAACTTCTGTATTTCTAGCAATGTGCTTACCGCAGGTTTTACGGCAAATGTAACAACCATATGCGAAGGTGAGAGTGTTAATTTTACGGATGCTTCTATTAACGGAACGCCTACGGGCTGGAACTGGGTGTTTACAGGTGCTACAACAACATCATCAACAGTTCAGAACCCTTCAGGTATTCAATACAATACTCCTGGTAGCTATGATGTAACTTTAACTGTTACGGATAATACAGGATCGTACAATGTTACCTTAAGTAATTATATTACTGTTATTGCAAACCCAACGGCAACGTTAACACCAAGTCAAACTATTTGTGCTGGAGAAACCCTAACACTTACTGCTGGAGGGGCAGGGTCAGGAGGAAGTTATTCTTGGGATAATGGTTTAGGAGCAGGAAGCACGCAAAGTGTAAGTCCTAATACTACGACCACTTATAATGTAACGGTAGCCAATAGCAATGGTTGTAATGATGTTATTTCTACTACTGTTACGGTATCTCCTGCGATACAGCTTGCAGTTACTCCTCAAAATCCTGCGATTTGTGCTGGAGAGAGTATTACCTTAACAGCCTCTGGAGCTAATGCTTATAGTTGGAATAATTCAAGTACAACGGCTTCTATAACGGTTACACCTAATTCTTCTACCACGTATACGGTAATTGGTACTACTGGAAATTGCAACAGTTCGCCTACCAATAGTTTGGTAACGGTTAATCTTGCATCTCTTGCTGTGGCTAGTGCAAGTACATACAATACGGTTGTTGGTGGTTTAATTAATTTTGACAATACAGGATCTACGGGTACCAGTTTATGGGATTTTGGAGATGGTAATACTGCTACATCAGCCATGCCTACACACTCTTATTCAATCCTAGGAACGTACACGGTTATCTTAACAACCACCTTGGGCAATTGTACAGCTACAGATACTTTAACGATTAATGTGGGAGCTACAGCTGTGGATGAGAACAAGTTAAAAAACCTTTTTAGTGTTTATCCTAACCCGTCTTCAGGTTTGTTTACTGTCGTTTATAAGGGTGAAGATGGTGAATTTGATCTAGAAATAGTTAACGTTGTTGGTGCGGTAATTCTGCAAGAATCTTCACAATCGCAATATTGTGATGTAAACATGACAGGATATGCTAAGGGTGTATACTTTTTAAGGATAATTTTAAAGGATCAACTCTTGGTTCAAAAAATTACCTTAAACTAATATTTCTTTTAAAGCTTAATTTAATGCAGCAGAACCAGGTGGTTCTGCTGCTTTTTTTTGGTTTAAAAATTCGATAGAGTGGTGCTGCGATAAGTTTGAATAAAATGTATCTTTTTAGGTGAAAAAAGGGTATAAAAAAGTAATTACTTTATACCGTGTGTGGCTGTTTGTGTTAATTTCAATTAAAATGGATGACTAATTTTTCAATCAAGAGCAGATCAAGTTTTATCGACCAACTGACAACAAAAACATTTGATGTAATTATTGTTGGTGGAGGAATTACGGGGGCTGGTGTTTTGTTGGATGCTCAATTAAGGGGGTTGTCGTGTTGTTTAATTGAGATGCAAGATTTTTCAGAGGGAACATCTTCTCGATCTACCCGATTAATCCATGGAGGATTACGTTACCTTAAACAATTTAATTTTAAGTTGGTTAAAGAAACTGGTAAAGAACGAAATGTTGTAGCACACATTGCCCGCCATTTAACTCATCCAAAAAAAGTAATGATTCCAGCAATTAAAAATGGAACCTATTCTAAAACACAGCTTAAAATAGCTTTATGGATTTATGAAAAACTTGCTCAGGTACCTAAAGCGCTGCGTCATAAAAGTTATGGTTTAAAAGAGTTTACTAGTGTTCTGCCAGGTATAAATACTAAGGGCTTGTTAGGCGGGATAGAGTACATTGAATACCAGACCAATGATGCACGATTAACCATAGAAGTTATTAAAAAAGGAGTTGAAGAAGGTGGTGTTGCCATTAGTAAAATGAAAGTGGTGGAGCTTTTAAAAAATGAAAACAATCAGGCAATTGGAGTTAAGGCTTATGATATGCTTAACGATAAAGACATAACAATATCAGGAACCTGTATAATCAATGCTACAGGGCCGTGGGCTGATGACTTAATGAAACGCAAAAAAAAGACGGTCTTATCAAAAATAAAACCTAGCAAAGGCGTTCATTTGGTTTTTGATCCGCAGCGTTTCCCTTTAGCAAAGGCTGTGTATTTTGATACCCCTGATAATCGAATGATTTTTGCCATTCCTGAAGATGGTAAAGTTTATGTTGGAACCACTGATACTTTTTATGAAGGCAACATTGTTTCTCCAGAAATTACTAAAGGAGATGTTGCCTACTTGTTAAATGCGTGCAATAGTATGTTTCCAGCAATTAGTTTAACTCCTTCAGATGTTATTGGTGCCTGGTCTGGAGTGAGGCCTTTAATTCATCAAAAGGACAAAAAACCTTCAGAAATATCTAGAAAATATGAAATATATAAAGATGCATCAGGCTTGTTAACCATTGCCGGAGGAAAGTTAACGGGTTATCGAAAAATGGCAGAAAAAGTGGTGAACTTATCTATTAAACATCACTTTGTTTCAAGAGGATTGATCAACAATAAAACAGCAAGTTATAAGTTGTGTGGAAGCGACTTTAAAAATGAATTAGACTACCAAACATGCCATTCTAATTTTCTTAAAAAAGCAGTTAATCTTGGTTGGAAAAAAGAGGAAGCCCAATGGGTTTTTAGTCATTATGGAAGTGAGTGCGAAATTATATTAAATGATGAAACAGCTGTACCTAATGGATTTCCAACATACCTTTATCATAGTTTGATGTATAGCTTAACCCGCGAAATGGTACTTACTCCAAGTGATTTTTTAATTAGAAGAACCAACCTATTTCATTTTTACCCTGATTTAGTGCAAAAGCACTATAAAACAATAGCGGATACTATTCAAGCCTATACCGGAAAGGTTGAAATGGAAGATCAAATCCAAGGAATTGAAAAGCTTAAGAATACTATCGCTAATATCCATCAACTCTTATAAAACGATTGGGGTAATCAGTAATTATTTTTGTTATACCTATATCACTCAATTGTTGAGCATTTTCGATGGTATTAACTGTCCAAGGAATGAGTTCTATCTTATTTGCCAATAAGATTTCGTTTTCTTGACTTGTTACATATTCATGAAATAAACTGTAGTGGCTTGGTATAAAATTGAGCAGTTTTAAATTAGCTTCAACTCCATTGGTGTTTTTTACTAATAATCCCAACGTATAGTTAGGGTCAATGCGATAAATGGCATTTAGGAAATTGGTATCGAAGGATTTTATAATAATAGTGCCAGTAAATGGGTTACTCTTCAAAAATGAGTTTACCAGTTCGGCATAGCGATTTGGCTTAGGCTGATAGGTGTTATACCATTTGGGATTACTTTTTATTTCAAGAAATAGTTCAAGTTGCTTGTTTTTTTTTGAGAACAACTTAAAAACTTCGTTTAATGTGGGTTTATAAGCAGGAAATGTTATTTGATTTGGGAATTGGGGGTGTTTTCTTTTACCACAATCATATTGCTGTACCTGATGGACCGTCATTTGATAAATGTTGTGTTGTTTTTCCCTATCCTTGGTTATTAAATGGCCATTGGGAGATGTGCAAAATAAATGATGCATCCATGGCTCATGAGAAACAAGCAATTGATAATCTTTACTTACCACCACATCCAACTCAATTCCTTTTATGGGTAATTTCAATGTTTCCCAAAACCCTTCCAAAGTATTTTCCGGATAAAGTCCTCTAGCGCCTCTATGTCCATAAATATGAGTTACCATTTTACTTATAGATACGAATATTTATTAAAGAAGGATTCCAATTACGGAACTTTGTAAGTTCGGTAGTTTAAAGTTAGGAAAGATGACACAAGTAAATAGCGAAAATTATGGCACAACTTTGTTGTAAAGTGTTTATGTTCAATATTAGTTATTTACTCGACAAATAAGATTTTGGATAGAGGTCTCAAATGGCTTCTTAAATTCAATGGATTTTTGTAACCACATGCTATTAATGCGATTTTATTTAGCATTTAAATGCTGTGCTAGTCCAAAACCCATACTAAAACAAGCTTGTAATAAATATCCGCCAGTGGGTGCGTCCCAATCTAACATTTCGCCAATACAATAATTGTTTTTAATAGTGTTTAGTTGGTAGTTTAAATCTATTTCTGACAGGCAAATTCCTCCAACGGTAGAAATGGATTCATCTAATTCAGCGGAATTAATAATATTAAAAGGTAAGCTTTTAATTTTTTGAGCAAGCGTATTAATAGTTAAAAAATCTTCTTTTGAAATGCATGTTTTGAGTAATCCGATCTGTACAGAACTAAGTTTTAGCTCCCTTTTTAATAGTTCAGTTATTTTTTTTGAGTTAGATTTTTTCAGTTTAATTAGAATAGCTTCGTAGGATAGAGTAGGTTTTAAATCGATAAAAATAATAGCTTTTTGCTGTTTCTTCAGTTCTGATCTAATTTCTGGGCTAAGTGCATATATGGCATTACCTTCTAATCCGAATTGAGTAATAACAACTTCGCCTTTTTGCTTTTTATTTAAACAAGTAATGGAAATGTTTTTAAGCGGAGCACCAGCGTGTTTTAGAATAAAATCGTTTTCCCATTCAATATTATAAGCACAGTTTGAAGCTTGAAAAGGAATTGTATTTACTCCTTTTTTTTCGAAAATAGGTAACCAATTTCCATCTGATCCTGTAACCTTCCAGCTACCACCACCTAAAGCAAAGATGGTATAATCAGATTTAACTTGTTCTTTGTTATTAAAGACTAAATTATTGCTAATATCCCAACCAGTCCAGATTTTGTTATAATCAATTTTAACACCATTTTCTTTTAAAACAGTTTGAATTGCTTTGAGGACTAAAATAGGTTTAATTCCCTCTTTAGGGTATACTCTTTTGCTGCTCCCAACATAGGTTGGAATACCAATTGAATAAAGCCAATCTCTTAGATCGTTGTTGGTAAATTTTAGGAGCACTTCTTTTAAAAAAGAGGAAGGCGTATAGCGTTCAATGAATGATTCTATTTGCTCTGAATGTGTTAAATTAAATCCACCTTTTCCTGCAACTAAAAACTTTCGACCTAGAGCTTTGTTTTTTTCAAAAATTGTTACTTCAAACTTTTGTTTGTTTAGGAAAGCGGCTAATGTAATAGCTGCAGCTCCTCCGCCAATAATAGAGATTGTTTTTTTCACTTTAATCTATTGGCTAAAAATATCGATATTGAAATCACAGGTAACTGATAATTCATTTTTATTGGTAATGTTTTCTAATCGCTCTATCCCTGTACTCCAATAATAAGGTGTCATTTTTAAAAGAGAAAGCAACACTTCTGTACTTTTTAAATCTATTTTAAAAGTTATTTTTTTTGTAAAATCGTGCTTAAATAAAGGCGTCATCTTCTCTACAATATTGCTTGTGTGTGGCCTAAAGGTATCGTAAATTAATTCTGCTATTTCGCGTAAGTGATTAGGGGCAGGGCTCACAATTATAACATACCCTTGTTTAGATAAAATGCGTTTGAATTCTTCTGCCATAATTGGCGAAAAAACGGATAGAATGAGATCGGTACTTGTGTTTTTAATAGGTAAATTATATATTGAACTTACGAAATAGAAGTTGTTTTTATATTTTTTTGCTGCATTTTTAACAGCGTATTTAGAAATATCTGTACCCAATATTTCTGTTTTTAAACCAGGTAAATTATTTAACGCTTTTTCTGAATAATATCCTTCTCCACAGCCTGCATCAAATGCAATAATATCTTTGGTTACAAAAGAGAGTTTTTCAGTAATAAGATTTTTAATGCTTTCAATAAGTGGGTCGTAAAAACCAAGTTCTAAAAAATTTCTTCTGGCAGCAATCATCATTTGGTTGTCACCAGGGTCTTTAGATTTTTTTTGATTTACGGGCAACAAATTTAAATAACCTTGTTTGGCTATATCAAAACTGTGGTTATTTTCACAGATATATGTTTTTTCTTTAGAATCGTATAAAGAACTTTTGCAATATGGACATATTATTATAGACATTAGGATAAGCGAATTAGGTCTTTATATTTTAAGTAGATTTTGCAATCATTTTCCCCAATTGATTTTAGCATGAGTCTGTGCAATAATACCGATTTGTAATCAAAATACCCTATAATTTCGTTACTCTCATTCTCTGGCTTTGAATCTCTATCGGCATTATACAAAAACCATTGTTGGGTGTTTTGAAATTAAATTGGTATAACTTGTATTAAGGTGATGAAATTAATAAAGGTTTTTGGTTTTGTGCTTGGAATTTTTTTTAAAATGCTTAAAAAGTATTTCTTCTTATCCAAAACTGATTAATAGTGGTTAAGATATAGTTGAAATGAACTCGCTAATTTGCTATTTAATGCACTAGCAAAAAATGGTACAACTTCCGCAGGTTTCACAAGGTTAAAACATCTGAAACAGAGCATATTATATATAGCTCTTTGTTGGCATTTCGTTTTTTTAAAATAAACTTATAGGCTCTCTTAGACTAAAATAGAAAGTTTCGTATAAGAGTAGTTTTGTCTTAGGGTATGTTGATTTATACATTGTAGTTTTAGTAGGAGATGGGGTACAGTCAATTCCATAAAATTCAGCAAGTTTAATTGCTCTTTTCATATGTAAAGGGTCAGATATTATTAATGCTGTTTTTACTCCAATAGAATCCATTATTAGTTTAGATTCACTTATGTTTTCAATTGTAAATTGAGATTTGTCCTCTATGATAATGTTATATTCAGGTACTCCGTTTTTAAGGGCATAATTTTTAGCAATTTGACTATCTGATTCTGTTTGTCCTTTTCCAAAACCTCCTGTAAAGATGATTTTGTCAATAAGTCCTTTCTTATAAAGAAGTAAACTATGATTTATTCTTTCTTTAAAAACTGGGGATAATTTTCCTTCATTTGTCCCTGCGCCTAATACTATTGCAACGTCAGATTTGTTTTCAAAATAAACAAATGAATATTGATATATTCTGATTGAATTAAGAATAAAATACCCTAAAATCAACCCGAATATAATAGTATATTTTCTCTTTTTTAATTTCACTTTGAATTTATGGGTTGAAACACAAAGACAACTGTATGTTGCGTTTAACACAGTTGTTTAATAGCTACTAAACTAATGAAATTTTGTAGAAGTCTATGGGCATTAAAAAATCAAGTAACTAAATGGCTCACTGTCATAGGGCAAGGATGCAACTTGCAAAATCTTTTAGATAACCAACTACAAAATGAATGGCATTAACTTACAAAATTGTCAAAAAGTTAAAATACTAGCAGCAAAGCATGTTATTTATATAACTTTGTTCGCAAGCCGTTTTTTATATAAATTAATGAAAGTTTACATCAAAAGCCGAATAGGTGACCATATAGGTCCAAATGGGTAAAAACACAATTGTTAAAGCTATAAAAGCAACGATTATTCCTAAAGTTGAAAGTTTACTCTTCTTTTTAGCGCCAATTAATCCCAAGACTAATGCTGTCAGACTAATAAGAGACAGTATTACTTTTAATGTTAATCCAATTCCTGATATAATAGGTAATATTTCCTCGGCTTGAACAGATTTCATCATCATTTCTTTAAATTCTTCTGCAACTGTTACGTTAACTCCAACGGTAATTATAATTGAGAGAAGTCCTATAAAAATTGAAGTTATTCCGTATTTCATGTTTGCTAGGTTCAAGTAATAAGTGCAACAGGTTGGTTAAAATTATTTAAAAATCCTCATAAATGAATTTTGGTTAACGCTATTCTAAGTTTTCGTTTTGTTGAAACCAAATGTAGGATAATCAGCCAACAATATGAAATATAGAAATTGTTGGTAAACCGTTTTTATAATTTGAATTGAGAAATGGTGTTATATTTATCAACCTCTAAATTTTTTGGTCCTTTGAAAGTGTCAAAATTCACCACAATCAATTTTTCTTTATAAATGATTGTTTCACATGGGTTATCTAATAGTCCGGTAGAACCATTATTGTTGTCATTAATCCATATTAAGTTCAAAGTTTTTGTATTCAAATCAAGTTCATGAACACTGTTGTTTGTCAAATTTGCAATGAAGATTGAGTTCCTGTTTTTATCATAGTACATGCCATCAGCACAATTAAATGATTTCGATTCAAATACAACATTTCTTGATTTAACAGTTCTTTCATTGGTAAATTCAAATTTTGTTATGGTGCCTGAATAAAAATGTCCAGCATATAAATTTCCTGATACATCAAGCGCAATACCATCAATTCCAACAGGAAATGTTCCGATTAAGTGCTTTTTTCGAGTTTGATCATCCATAACAATTTTGTCATCCTTGAAGTCTTCAAGGTTAAAACTATAAATCCCACTTTCTTTTCCATCTTCAAACATAAAGTCGGTGATGTAAAGGTGATTTTTATAAAGTCTGATGCCATTTGAAAAACCTAATCCTTCAACAAGAACCTCAGCCTTAATTGGCTTACCATTTTGTACTACAACCCGTAGTATTCGAGATTGATTAGGTTGGCCTGCAAAATTTTGATTATCGGCAATATATAGGTTTCCGTCTTGACCAAACTCAATCCCTATTGGATGAACTTTATTAGTAACTGGATGTAGGGGCAGTTGGTCAAACCAAGTTATAGGTTTTTGATTATCGTCAAAAGTTAGAATTTTACTGCCGTGTTCTTCGAAAGAAGATAGATTAGTTACGGCTAAAAAAAGATTCCCAGAATTGTCTATTGCCATGCCATCAGGAGTAGAACATGTTTCTCCAAGGTCTGCAAATAATGTGGGTTTTATTGTGTTAGAGGTGTCTTCATTATATGTTAACTCTTGTTTAGCATTTGGAGTAATAACAGTTTTGGGAGATGTTGTAATGTTTTTATTTGAAGTATATTTACTAGGCTTAGGTACGTTTTCATTAATTATAGCAGTAGCATTTTCTTTAATTGCTCGGAAGCCAGCTATTGCTTTTCCATTTTCTTTATTTTCAGTAATAAGCCAATAGTGACCGGCATAAGTATGTTGAATAAATTGTTCATCTGGTTTTAATTTTTTATAAAATTTGATTTTTCCGTCAAAATGTACCCAATTGATAAATACCTCTTTTTTAAACTCGTTAATGAAAGAAACTTTAGTTGGTCCACCGTCATTTCTTGAAGGGAGAATAAGTTTCTCTGGGGTGATATTAATTGAAAAAGATGATTTTTGACCTTTTAAATAAGTGATAGCATCATCCTTCTTAAAGACAGCCTTGCATCCAATAATATTTCCATTTTCCCGCAAGAAGTGAAGTAAATAATCTGGAAAGCCATCAACTTTGAAAATATCCATTCCGATATTAATCATAGCGTATTCTCTACCTTCATAAGTTTGTATTAATGTATTTTTTTTAACTTTGAATTGGATGTCTCCATAGTCTCCAATCAATTTATTGACTTCTTTATTGGTCATTGTTCTATTTATTCTCTCTTCTTCTTTTACCAATGCTTCTATAGTTGTATAATCATTACTAAGAGGGTTTTCTCTATTTAAGGTAAAGGCTGTATGTCCGAAAAAACGATGTTTGACGTTGACGCTCTTAGCTAACCCGGTTGAATCATAATCAAAGGCGCAACCGATATGTGTTCCATTAACATAAAATGCATCCTTACTGGAAGCAATTAATTCTCCATTTGCCCATGATATGTCAAAGAACAGTTTATTAGATTCTGCTGTTATTTTTATTGTTCTTTCGCTATTAGTATAAGTTCCTATAATTTTTAATGCCTCTTCTTTATCAATTTTAACTGAATGGTTGATTGATTCACCTAGTACTTCAGATGATATGAAATAACTAATTTTGTATGGCAGATGAGATGTGTTATTAGATAAAATTGCAATGTAAATATCTTCTTTAGGGAAATAAAATCCGCTTGATCTAAAACCGTTAATGAGTCCTCTATGATGATATAATGGATGGCCTAAGAATAAATGTGATTCCCAACCAAAACCATAACTTGATAGTTCTCCAGAATTTAATTTGTAAGGCTTAAATGCTCTTGCTAAATTTTCGACAGA
This sequence comes from Flavobacteriales bacterium, assembly GCA_002401955.1. Lineage (GTDB taxonomy): Bacteria > Bacteroidota > Bacteroidia > Flavobacteriales_E > Vicingaceae. Next base: position 19,722 of record NVUQ01000010.1, read on the forward strand.
AATTAGTTTGCCATCATGAATTGATTTATTCCATACTGCAAGATCATGAACATTTGAGCTTAACGCACCAGCAGAAAAAGGAATGGACATCGTTAAATAATCTGCTCTTATATATCCTAATGAATCTTTATCATATCCTAAAATCTTGTTTTTTACAATTTCCTCAGGATGATCATAAAAAGAATTGTGCATATTCAGCTTTTCAAATATTTCAGTTTCTACAAATTCCTCGTAAGTCAATTCAGAAACGTTTTCTATTATCGCCCCTAAAATATTATATCCTGAGCTACTGTATGAATAACGCTCACCCGGTTCAAACTCAAGTGGTTTGTCTTTAAAAATATTTAAAATTTCATTTGTAGTAACTTTTGTGTGTGCGATTTTATTATGGTCTGGAGAGCCTACAAAATCTGGTATTCCAGAGGTATTAGTAAGTAAGTGCTCAATTGTAATCACTTTTCCAGGGTCAGGGTAGTCAGGCAAGTATTTACGAAAGTCATCAGTTATACTAAGTTTACCTTTTTCTTCTAATAGTAGGATAGATACTGCTGTAAATTGTTTAGTTATAGAAGCTATCCGAAATATCATTTTTGAAGTCATTGGTACTTCAAATTCAAGGTTAGCCATTCCAAAACCTTTAGAATAAATTTCCTTTCCTCCCTTGGTAATTACTATAGCTGCTCCAGGTTCATTTGGTAAGTAACTCGAGTTCATAATACTATCTATTGATTGTATTAGAGGGTCGTTACTGGTTTTTGTGCACTTATTATCAGTTTTTCCTTGGGAATAACAATAGTTTACTGATAATAAGATTAATGTACTAAGTAGGGTTTTTTTCATAATTATTTAAATTTTTAATTCAATTCGTGGTAACAATTGAATATGAGTTATTAAGTACACGTTAATTGCAATTTTTATTAAATGTAAATTTTGGCTACTCAAAAGTTTATAAGTTTCCACATATTTTTTTAACGTTCGTTGAAGTAGAGTTATTGATGCTGCTTGTTGTCAATTGGCCAACAAAAATAAAATGACTAAATAATCTCCTTTTTAACACAGTAGTTAATCAATTCAGTAGCGTTATATGTTCCTGTTTTAGCTAATAATCTTCTACGGTAAGTATCTACAGTGTTTTTAGATAAATGGAGTTTGTCAGCAATAAGTTTGCTCGATAATCCTTCTTGCAAACAAGCGAGAACTTTTAATTCACTTTCAGTGAAATTATTACGCTCTACACCATTTATTTTTACACCAATAATACAAACATCATCTATTTGCTCCATTTCACCTTTCCAATTTTCAAAAGCAGTATCTAACACTGCTTTTTGTTCTTCCATTGGGAGATCATGATTGGCTAAAAGTAATTGTCTAAAAGAAGAATTTTTAAGTTTCTTTCCTTTTTCACCACCAAACTGATCAGCGAAACCATCAGAAAATAAATAGATAGCATCTCCAGGTTCTAACTTTATTTCTTGAGTTTCAAATATGTTATCACTAACATGGGCTCCAATTGGTCGTTTAGTTGCTTTGTATTCTAACAATTTATGAGTTTCTGTAAAGCTAGATTTTAATGATAAGTCTTCACCTTTTATTCTGTTGGTAATTCTGTATAAAGAGTTGTTTGCACCTGAATAATAAAGTGTTTTGCTGCTCATTTCAAGTGCGCATAAAGCAATGTCCATACCGTCTTTAATTTCATCATCACTCTTTTCGAATGCTTCAATCACCAGTTCAGATACTTTATCTAAAATTAAACCAGGCTCGGTAAGTCCAAACTCTTTAACAGAACGGTTTAATGCGTTAGCACAAACAACGGAGACCATTGCTCCAGGAACACCATGACCTGTACAATCGGCAGCAGCAAAAAGAATAAGTTGCTTTTCATCTTTGCCGGATGGAGTAACCGACTCCATCCAATAAAAATCGCCTGAAACAATATCTTTTGGTTTGTAGAGTATAAAACTTTCTGTAAGCCATTCTTTAACTAAACGATGTGATGGTAAAATGGCCTTTTGTAAACGTTTAGCATAATCTAAACTATCTATAATTTCAGAAGTTTTTTCCTCTGCAATTAACCGTTGCTCCTGAGCAACATCTCTTTGAGCTTCAGCTTCTTGTTTTTGTACTACTACTTCAGCAGTTTTTATTTCTACTGTTTCTTCTAACTGTTCTTGTCTTTTTATTAATGCTTTTGTACGTTGTTTGGAGAGTAAATAAAAGGCTAATAAAATTAGTGCAACTAATAAACCTTTAGCCCACCAAGTTTGCCACCAAGCGGGTAAAATTTTAAATTCTAAAATTGTTGGTTCAGACTTTACACCTTTATTTCCAACACGGCAATAGATTTCTATTTTGTAATTTCCGGGAGCTAATCCTTCATACTTAATTTCTTCTTGACTGCTCCAATTAATGGCATCAAAATTACCATAGAGCACTTTTCCTTCTTTATATAAAATAGTCGTGTATTGTAATGGTTTGGTATTGTTAAACTCAATGGCATTGTAGCCTATATAAATAGGCCCAAAAGGATTATTGAATTCAAGTTCTTTCTCGCTCAGGTTGGTTACTGTTTTTAATTCTCCATCTACACTATACCCTAAATTGGTAAAAAAAGGATTAGGAGCAATTAATGTAGTAAGCTGTATACTTGTGTCTATTACGGCATAACCGCTATTAGTAAACGTCATTAATTGTTTGTTTCTAATAACAAACTTGGTACAGTTTAGATCTTTTAAACCTTCCGCTTTACCAAAGTGTTCAATGTTAACTATCCCATCGTTAACAAAATTTGTTACATTTAATCTATCCACGCCATTATCTGTAGCTATCCATAAAAAGTTATGTTCGTCTACATATAAATCGTTAATAATAGTGCTGCTTAACCCTTCTTTTTTACTAATTAAAACGGACTTTATAGTGTCACTTTCTATGGTTAAAAAGTTAAGTCCCATATTTGAGGATGCCCAAATGTTCCCACTTTTATCAGCAGCGGTTTTAATGCTGTGATTTCGAACACCAGAATTTTGATAAGCATTTTCTTTTTTAAGCTTTAACTTAGAACTTGAGTAGTACACTTTTTGATTTTTGTAGGTTATTACCCAAAAGCTGCTATCGTTAGCTTGAGCTATTGAAAAACCATATTCTAGACTATCTAATTCAAATATAGATTCTATACTCTTTTTTGTTTTATTATAATATGCGATTGTTTGATGCTCTTTATTTTTTTCATGAGTTCTTTTATTTAGGAAAGGCAAAGTCTGTTTTAAATCAAGCATTTTGAACTCATTTAATTGAAAATCTTCAGAGATTATTTCAAACTTATTTCCATTTAAAATATAGGTTTTTTTACCCTTAATATTTCCTGCGTATATAGTCCCATCAATAGCAATGTAGGAGAGATTATTCTCCAAGGGAGGGGATATGTTTAATTTTGAAAGGGCGTTATTTTTAACGTTCCAAAAATTACCTTTGTTTTCAAGCCAAAGCGTATTGTTTACATCATCAAAAAAGATTTGAAATTCTTCAGTACTTGAAAGTAACGTGTCTAATAATCTATTATCTAAGTTGTATTTACATAAGTGTTTTTGTGCGTTAATAATTTTATCTCCTTTTCCATTATAAGTATCCCTGCCTAAGCTAAACCAAAAGTTATTATGTTCATCTAAGACACCATTTTGTAAATAAAAATCTTGATCAGTGGTAAGAGAGATGGTCTTAAAGTTCAGTTGAGAATAGGAATACTTTGTCAAGTTAATATTACTCGCAACCCAAATATTCCCTTTTTTATCCACAATAATTTTATTTGCCTTTTTAGTTTTGAAATTAATTTTAAATGAACTTTCATCGGGCTTTATTATTTTTAAATTATCACTCTCTCCTTCAGTTTTTTTAACTTTTTTATAAAGAACTATATCATTTAATGGAGAAAGAAACATCCTATCATAATAGGAAGAATTACTATATGAAGAGAATGATTTAGAGGATAGGTCATAAACAAATAATTTGTTTAGAAGGTAAGTGTCTTCTAAGATATAGATTTTATTGTTACGTTTTAATACTTTAGGATATGAGGGTTTTATTGGGATGTTGAGCGTATCAATAATTTTTGTTTTAGTATTTAAGAAATATAGATTATAATTTTTATTTGCTGTTATTCTGTTCCAATTATCATCATATCCTTCATAGTTGTTTTTAAACAAGATATTGTTATCGGAATCTATGAACAGTACTGTACATTGAAATTTAGAGCTATCATAAGCAAAAGGGAGAAGGTTAAACATCTTTATGGTTGAATCTTTTAACTGATAGACTTCAGTTTTATATGATTGCGCCCAAATGGTTCCATTTTGGTCCTTAAATTTATGGTATTGAAAGTGAGGGTTAGAATTTGATTGATTTGGAAGCTTTTGGTAAACATCTTCAAATACTTTAAAAACATCAGTATAAGAGGTGTACCAGACATTTCCATCTGAATCAAAGGGGGCTAAATTTGGAGGCATTGAACCCTTTATATCTCCATTTTTATCGGGATACTTAGTAGCTTCAATTGGAGGGTCAACATAATAAATGAATTTTTCTGTTTTTGGATTAAACTTTGAGAATTGAGTGCTTCTAATCATAATCTCACCAGATATTAATTCTGTTAAATCAGTTTCGTCCCAATCAGCTATAATATCATTTTTGAGAGAGTAATATGTAAAGTCATTCCCATCAAACTTACAGAGTTCCCCTGCGTTTATCATCCAAAGGTTTCCATCTTTAGCTTGTATGATATCTTTTATTTCGTTGCTTTTTAAACCATCTTTGGTGGTATAAATTGTTTCAGAGTAATATTGAGCAAAACATTGGTTATACATTGATAAACTCAGGATGATAATGCTTATAAATAAGTGCTTTTTCATAACATATAATTTTAATGCAAGGTAGAGAATAATGTAAAATGACACCAGTCTCATTTATGAGATAGTTTTCTTTTGTTATGCTGAATGGGGTTTTGCACTATATAGAATTAAGTCTGCGGAGTCAGAACTTCCCTTATAGTGTAATGTGATGATTGGTTTTTACAACTCTTTCTAAAGGATTTAAGACTGGTGTATGAATGAATTTCACTTCTCTATTCAAAAGAGATATAGCTAGAAATATGTTTTATACCAATTTAATTTCAAAAAACATTGTTGGGTGTTTTGAAATTAAAATGGTGTTAGAGGCGAATTCCGATCAGTTATGGGCGGAGCCGTCTACTCGATTATGTCCTTTTTTCTTTTATACCCCAAGCTCATACTTTATTCTACAAATATTAAACGAATATGCCCTTTTTTCAGAATTCAGTTTATTACTTCTCCAATTTTAAATTGTCTAACAGTATGGCTTAAAATACTTAGGTACAAGTACTTAGTATTGAAAAACACGTATTTATACTCTTGTATAATTACAATTGTCGTCTCATATTTGTCCTGTAATTAAAAACAAAACATTCGATTGAGTAGCTACTATCAGTTTTTAATTACAAATGTTAGACTGTAAAACGTTTAAAAAATTGCAACAGGTGTATATGGAATACAATATTCCAAGTTTTTTATTAAGAATACAATCATGTAGAATTTTGATTCTGTTTGAAGTTTACAAGTTTTCAGAATGTATACTGGCCTAATAACAGCTTATTTACAGCTTATTTAGAGGTTATTGAGCCATGCCTTCTCAAAGTAAAAGTAAAATAAGACCACTAAATAGTTTAGTGGCATGTTATAAGCAATGAAGAAAGCCTATAACATTAAATTAATAAATATTAAATAAAATATTATGAGTAATAAAATTACAAGTTGTGGAATAAAAGATTGGTACTATTTCTTTAAAGGTGATCAATATTGGAAATATGTATCTGGGTCAGGAAAATTGCAGGGGCCTTGGAGTATCGCTGGTGAATGGGATGGGTTAACTGGTTCTCTTGATGCTGCCTGTGGAATAAAAGATTGGTACTATTTCTTTAAAGGTGATCAATATTGGAAATATGTATCTGGGTCAGGAAAATTACAGGGACCTTGGAGTATCGCTGATGGATGGGATGGGTTAACTGGTTCTCTTGATGCTGCCTGTGGAATAGAAGATAAATACTATTTCTTTAAAGATAATTTGTATTGGAAATATGTATCCGGTTCAGGAAAATTACAAGGACCTTGGAGCGTACAAGATGGTTGGGATGGGTTAACAGACCTCCCTGTTCCAAAATTGAATATAACTGTTTAATCCGGTATGAGCTCATTAATTGTGACTGCTAAAAATATGGATTACATTAATACTTTTTTTAACAGACCAGCAAATGCAATTGCTAAGGATGACATTACATGGGTAATTCTTCGAAAAGGTAAGGGTTTGGGAAAGGGTGATTGGTTAGCCAATCAAACGTCAACTCCAAGTGCTAGTTCTGGATTGGTACCTGTTAATTTTCGTGCGGGGACTTTAAAAGAAGGAGAGTGGTATAATATTGTTCTTAATCCAGGTAATACCACAAGAACATTTACGGCAGGTTATGTCTTTAAATATGTAATCCAATAAGGTTTTGTAAAGCAATATATAACCTATACCAAAACTTGAAAACTATTAAAACGGGTTTTATCCCAGTTATTGAAAAATAGTTTTAAGTAAAACCAATATCATTATTTTTGATGATATTGGTTTTTTTTAGAATTCGATAGTTATTGGGCATAACGCTACTATATGTAATGTGCGTTCAGTTTATTTAATGTGACTCGTCTTAAAAAAGTTTACAGTTTTTATAATTAATCCTGTAATAAGTTTACAGTTAGATTTATATCCTGTTCTTGCTTTACAAAGCTATTATTTTTCTTATAATAATTCTTCCATAATTTGTTTAGTTTTAGATTTTTAGTTGATTGATGCACTTGATTAGGTGTTAGGTCGCTAATACTCATATGAGGTCTTTCATTGTTATATAAATCCACAACAGCTTCAAGTAGAGATAGAATTCGTTATCGTCCTTTATTTCTTTTTTAATTATCATGTTCAATTACCTACAACGCTCTTCTTGGAAACGTTTTAATGTTTCTTAAAATTGTTGTTAAACGAAGTTAGCGTTTATCAAGCAGATAGTCAAGTTTCAAAGTCTCTTCTAAACTGAAGTTTGGCAAAAATTTCTCTACTTCATCTAAGCCATTTTTTAGATTAAATTCACTTTGAGTTTGAGTATAAAAATTACTTTGTTTATGATGATACTTCGCTAAGTATTCTTGCTCTGTTTGTCCGGGAGTAGGAACTAAAATTGCTTTTTTGTTTAAAGTTAATAAATCCATAATGCTGGTATAACCAGAACGACAGACAATTACTTTACTTTCTTCAATTAGCTGTTGTAACTTAGGAGTATTAAGATGAGGGTAGACGGTAACATTTTCATTAATTGTTGCTTTCTCTTCTAATGGGGTTCCAGAAACTAAGGCACAATCTAGTTTTGAAGATTTCATTTGTTCTAGCACCAGTTTTTCAAAAATAGAACGTTGAGGTTCTGGCCCAGAAATTATAGCAAGCACATCGAATTTTTTATCTACAGGATTGCTTTTCTGAAATCTAGACAATGAGCCAATAAAGTGATGCTTAAATGAAATGCTTTTTAAGTGAGTGAGTTCACCAGACAAATTTTCTGAACCGTTAAAATCAGGAATCCAGCAATCATTAAATTTTTCAATTAATGTTTGTGTTATTTTATGTGCCCAATCCTCTGCTATAGGTACTTTTATAAAAAGTTGATGGGTAATAATAATTGATTTTACTTTTTTATTCCACAATCCATACCTGTTGTCTGATATCACAATATCGATGTTGTTCTTTTCTAATATCGTTTCTAAGAGTTGGTGCTCTTTTTTGATGAATTTGTAAAAGCGAACATTTTTAAAAAACAACTTAATGAAGCTCCCTTGTTCATCAAAAGTAATGTTATAACCTGGAATTACGATAACTTTTAAATTAGGAAACTCTTGCGTTAATAAAGCTAAAGGGTTTTTATCAGCACCAATAATTACATTAAATCCTAAACGTTGTAATTCTCTAATAATTGGCACGCATCGAGTTGCATGACCTAAGCCCCAATCCAGAGGACAAACTAATATGTTTTTCATACTCAATTCTTTAGGTTTCGTTTGTGTTTCCACCTTTTATGCGTCCATAACCAAAACTCTGGCTGTCCAAGTATGTCCTTTTCTAACAGCCTTGTGTTAAGCTCAGTAATATAACCATAATCAGTTCCTTGAGGACTATCACAAATTAATTTCAATTTTTAATTCAAGATTCAAAAGGGGCTGTGAGTTTTGTTTAACACAGTTGTTTAATAGCACCAAAGTAATGAAATTTTGTAGATGTACCATATAGCAGTAAACAATTAAGTAGGAGAGGAACTAATTAACAGAAGTTATCGGGTGCAGCTTGCAAAACTCTTAGATAATCACCTACAAAATGAATGGTTCTACCTTACAAAATTGTCAAAAAGTTAAAATTGCTCGCAACCAAAATGCAACGACCACAATTGTTGTAAAACTTTGTCTATAGATCTTAACTGTTTAGTAGGTTGTCAGTGGTAATTTTGTTTAATCTAAAAACTCGATTCTGAAGAAATAAGCAGAGTTGTTTTTCTAATCTTACCCTTTCGATATTTAATAACCTTTATTTCGTTGCCATTGGTACCTATGAATTTCCATTCACCATGTTTTAAATTAGTTGGTTTGTCTTCTCCAACCAGACAAATTAGTGTTCTAAGTCTTATGAATTTCTTATATTTTCCATAACCAATCGTTTTGTTCTTATTGTCATATACCATCCAGTAACCTTTGCGATAAGTCCCTTTAAAATAAGGGCTGTAAAACCCTTTTTCAAAACTACCATCCTTGTAGTATACAATTTTATATTGATTCTCTTTCTGCTCATAAAAATAGGTTTCTATTTTTTCAATTTCAGACTCGCCAAGGTTTTTCCAATCTGTATAGACAAATTGATTGGTAGGTAATTTTTCTATTTCGTAATCGATAATGGAATCCTTATGATACCTAATTATCCTAGTTGTATTTATTTGGTATAATGTGGAATCAAAACCCTTAAGTAAGAACTCATTTTGCCATGATGTATCTTGAGCAAAATTAATTTGCAAACTAAGTAGAAATAATATCGTAATACTGTATCTCAAATTGTCGGTCAAATTTCTTTAATAATGAAGTATAATTTAAATAAGCTTACTGCAATCTATGCATCTAAAAATTCTGACTAACGTCAAATTTTTAATTTTATAAATCCTCAAAAATTTTCACGTTATCTGTAGAAATTAATCTCGATTTCGTTATGTGAGGAATGTTGTACAACGCCCAATCTATGTTTTGGTGTTGTTTTAAACTTTAGTTTAAAAATGATAAAGCTAAAGCAATATAAAATATAGATGTTGTTGGCAAAACGTTTTTTATTGGGCTAGCTGATAATCTTTGATTAAAAGACTTGCCGAAAGGTTGAGCTTATTTGAAAGATTACGAACCATATCAATTGTCAACTTTCTTTTTCTATTTAGGATTTCAGAAACTCTACTTTTCCCTCCTATTTCTGAAATCAAATCAACTTGTTTTAATTGCATCTCCTCCATTCTTATTTTAATTGCTTCAATTGGATCAGGAGCTTCAATTGGATGATGCTTTTGTTCGTATTCGTCAATTAGTAAGCCTAATATATCTGCTTCATCACTTTTTTTAGTGCCAATTTTTGCATCAAATATCTTTTCAAGTCGATTTAATGAAACTTGGTAATCTGAGTCTGTTTTTATTGGATTAATATTCATAGCTTATAATTTAAATTGTGTCTGCGTTTATTTTATCATATTCTGCGTGAGTTCCAATAAAACGGATAAAAGCCCACTGTTTTTCGAAATTGAATTTTACTATTAGACGGTATGAATTTCCTTTAATATTAAATACAATTCGTCCACTTTTAAGAATACTAGCATTCGCATAAGTTTTTTTAACATCGTTTGGCGACTTCCAGTTGGAATTTGCAGTAGTATCATGCCAAGTTTTTAAATATTGTTCTGAATCAGCATGCTTTAACCAATATGTTCTTAACGTACTTTTTGCAAATATTCTTTTCATTGTACGGACAAAAGTAGTAAAAAGTTCCCAAATATAGAACTTTTAGTTGGGGGATCTTTTAATATTGTTATGTAAGCTTCCCCAAAATCAGACCATTTAAAAATAGAATTCGTCAAACGAGGCACGAGAGCCGTAACTCTTTATTTCATAAAGTTTTACAGCTATTTTTCAACAATCTTGCGGATTTAAGAAGCTTTCGGAAAGAACCGTACGCTTGGTGGTGTGATACCGATTTGTAATCAAAATGCCCTATAATTTCGTTACTCTCATTCTCTGGCTTTGATTATCTATCGGCATTATACAAAAAACATTGTTGGGTATTTTGAAATTAAATTGGTATGAGAGGCCAACTCCGCTCAGTTATAGGCGGAGCCGTCTACTCGATTATGGGTATTTTTATTTTATACTCCAAGCTCATACTTTATCCTACAAATATTAAACGAATATGCCCTTTTTTCAGAATTCAGTTTATTAGTTATCCAAGTTTAAATTCTCTAACGGCATGAGTTAAAATACTTAAGTACAAGTACTTAAGTATTAAAAACACGTATTTATACTCTTGTGTAATTAAAATTATCGTCACATATTTGTAATGTAATTAAAAACAAAACATTCGATTGAGTAGCTACTATCAGTTTTAATTATAAAGGCGGTATCTGAAAAGCCAATATTAAATAGAGTAAGAACAACTAAAAAATCAAAATTATGAGTTCAGTAAATGAAGACATCAAACAAATGCAAGCACAAATCGAAAAATACGATTCCGTTACACAATTTGGAGTTAGAGTACAAGTGATTGAAGGACAAGGATCAACAGAAGGAAGTACAGGTTCTATAACTGCTGCTTCTGGTGGAAAAGTTCAAGGGTCTGGAGGGTCGTATGATGCAGGATGGGAAATTGGAAACTGGGGAGACACATTGACTTTCACAAAGAGATAAATTACTCTTAATTTAGTTTCGAACGGTAAAACCGATGTGTTTAATACTTTGGTTTTATCGTTTTAATTTTTTCTCCTGATAATACACATTTGTAATCAAAATGCCCGATAATTTCGTTACTCTCATTCACAGGCTTTGATTATCTATCGGCATTATACAAAAAACATTGTTGGGTATTTTGAAATTAAATTGGTATGAGAGGCGAACTCCACTCAGTTATAGGCGGAGCCGCCTACTCGATTGTGCGTAGGCTTTCTGCGTTCTAATTCGTTTTCTACTCTTTTTTCAATTTCTTTTTGTTTAAAATCAAACCAAGCTTGCCTAAAATCAGATTTGTCAATGAAGTGGTTGAAATTCTGAAATGGTTTTTTATTAGCTAAAGCATTTTCCAATTCCGACTTAAAACCTTCGTCAGGTAATTGCTCAACAAATCGTTCCATTAATTTAAAACTCTCAAAACTTTGTAAAACCTCAATTTTTATAAAATTCGCTTTATGCTTTTCTACTTTTTCTAAATTAGTTCTAAAAGCCTCTCTAAAATCATCTTCGTCTATGATATGAGATAAGCTAGGTATTGTTACTATTTCATTAGTTTTAAAATTGTAATAACAGTCAAATCCGGAGTCTAATTCTTGTGCGATATTCGTTACGATATTTTGTTTAAGATTATCCAAAAAAACAAGCGTGTTTATCTTCTTTTATAATTTCTATTATCTTGTCCAAATATGTGGATTCAGGAAAAGGTTCGTAAATATTCCATTTTCCACTTGCTCGCATCCAATATAAATTCCATTCTTTTCTGGATTTATAATATCGGATTTTAGCAAATTCAATTTGTTGTTTTTCTTTTGGGTCGCTCCAATCAGGACGAATTTCAAATAAGATTACATTTTCCCCATCATATGAATATCCAATATCGACTTGTTCCCGAATTTTAATATTTTCAGGTCGTAGTGATTCTACACAATTTTTTATTGTGGATTCATTTATATCAATCGTTTTATTTGTCATTCATTTACAGTTTTTTCAGCTTACGTACAACGCTATTCTATGTTTTCGTTTTGTTGAAACCAAATGTACAGTAATCAGCCAACATAATGAAATATAGAAATTGTTAGGTATATTTTTTAGATTTCTTTATTGATCCATCCTTCTTGAACCAAATCCATTCTCCAACTTTCTTTCCATTCTCATATTGTCCTTTGATTTGAATTTTTCCATTTTTGTAGTACCTATTAAGGGCTTTGTCATATTTACCATTTGAATTTCTGCAAAATTCTATTTTTGGTTGTCCTCTATGAGAACCCGAGTTAGCATAAAAATAAAAATTTGTATAGCAGTATTCTTGCCTAGGAGGTATTCCTGTAAACCCAGTATACATAAATTTGTCCCAGTCGTTGTCAGGAATATATCTAACTTCAGTATAGGGTTCACCTTTTTTGAATTGAGTTAAAATTCTTGTTTGTGATTGTTTGTATGGAACAAACTCTTTAAATAGAATTAAATTTTCTTTGTTATATGTTTCACAAAAACCTATAGAAACTTCCTCAACTTCTTTTGTTTTCGGGTTTATTGTACTGTATTTCCATCCTTCAAACCTTGAACTATCTTTAGTCAGGAATATTTTTTTATACTCTAATTTAATGAAATCAGAATCTTTTTCAGCTTGGTATCTCAAAGAATCTGGAAGAGCTATTTGTGAAGAACAGAATGAACTGAATAAAATGATAGATGCTATGAGAAAACTATATTTCATAAATTTTTATTATACCTAACGACAGTCTGACGGCCAATCTATGTTTTTGTAGGGCGATTTAAAAGTACATATTTTCGTTTAGCTAATTAGCCAAAGCTTTGGCTTTGGGGTTTAACTTTTTTCTGATAAAACGTCAAAACAAAGTTTTGGCAGAGTTTATTAATTGCTTTACTGTACCAAATTACTACCAATTGCCCTATAAAATATAGATGATGTTGGGTATTGTTTTGACATTTTTAAAGTGCTGAACAACAATCAATCATCATAATCTTCTGTTCCAATAAGTCAGTTTTAATCTGATGAACATAACTATTTAATTCCTTTCTCTGATTTTTATTTTCAAATTCAATGAGTTGATTAGATATAGAATCTTTTACTTTTATTAAGTCAGCATTAGTCCCCCAACTAAATAGGATTAATTCACAGTTCTCAGCTCGAAATTCATTATATATGTTTAGATGAAGCATATTCGAATTGTTGATTAAATTATATTCAGTTTGTCCAATCTCAAATATTCTATCTCCAACAAAAAAACTTATATTTTCAACTAGCTTAATGGATTTAATATGGCTTTTAGGTATCTTTATATGAGAGCCAACAATCGCAAAGTCTAAATTAAAGTTCTCGTTAATATTTAGGGTTTTAATTTCCTGATATAATATTAGGGAAGTGTCATTTTCGTTTTCAATTATGTAGTCAAGAAAGGTCTCTGTTTTTGGATCAAACTTGTCCTCATAGCTATAAAAGTAGAAGTAACCTTGTACGTTGTTTTTATTGTCTAATTCAATGTTAACTTTAAACCTAAATGCGTTTCCTGCATCGGCATAACAAGAAGTCAATAAACTGAAAACTGATAATATTAAAAGAATTAATTTCATAGATGTAATAATGCCTAACGCCACAATATGTAACGTGCCGTATGTTTATTCAATACTTAAAAGTAATAATTTTTGCCAAAGCAGCAGTTTACTACTAAACAAATAAAGCGAAGCCAAGCAAACCTAACCAAGCTAGGATTCAACTTGCAGAAATTAGCAAGAAAGCACTAGCAAAAATTATGGAATAAACCACAAAAGCCGATTAAAATAAAAAAGCTAAAGGCAGGGCATATTATATATTGAATGTTAGCAAATGTTATTTTATTCTTTCAGCTATATTAGGGATTAGTTTACTTAAATAACTTGGAAAACTTTCTAAAACAACTAGTTCATTTTGTTCTATTGTCAGCAGATGCTTTGGTTCTTTGTTATATGTGCTGGTTTCAAATAGATGAATAGCATCAAAGAATTTCCAGTGTTCATTTAAATTTTTAAAACCAAGTTTATATCTTTTCTCAATTTCAAGTGCAGGAACAAAATGTCCTCCATTTTCAACTCTAATTTGAACTCTTTTCTTTGCTTTTTCAATTGAGTCTAAACAAAAAAAAGCTATTTCAATTCTATAATTTTCCTTTTTGAATATTTTAGGCCAATGGAGTGGGGTAGAGTTGAAGTTTGTCTCGTAACAGAAATTTGATTTTTCTTTTATAGAATTTTCGATATTGCTCGTCAAGTCGTCCATTGACAGATTATGAGCCATACGTTCTTTCAATTCATTGTCAATTAGAGAATTGTATTTTTTTAGGAATACAAGGTCGTAATCGTAAGCTGAATTATTGTCAGGGGTTAAAGCTTTAGAAAAAGAAGATTTACCAGAGCCATTACAACCAGCAATTACTAATAAAGATGGTTTAACCATTGAATTGAGGAGCAGGAGTTGGGTTTTTAGTTAATTGACCATTAACTAATTTTTCCTCATAAACACGAATTTCTTCTCGAACCTTGGGCATTTCTTTTTTTAAACGCTTTTTAAGTTCAGAAAGATATGCTTTTATGTCTTGTTTGGTTCCCATAGCACAAATATACGAAATTCTGATATTTCCTTTGCTAATGCATATGAGAAACAACCCAAAAGGTCAGAATAATCGGTAAAAGTAAACCCAATAATGATAATAGAAATGGATAATAGACTATGGTTTTAGCTTTGTGTTTAAAAAATGAATAAGTCATAATTAATAAGAATAGAACCCATATAAAAGTAAAAAACAAAAAATAGAAGTAGAAAAAAATAGCAAAAGATAATACGGCAGTTGCTCCTGTTATTAATTCGATAATAAATGGAATAATTAGAATTAGGACTTGTATTCCGAATACAATTATAGACCCTTTTCTTATTATATTTTTAAGTGGATGCTGCATTCAAGAGATTGATATTTGCCAATGACAACTGTATGTTGCGTTTGCTGCAGTTGTTTAAAGACACCAAAGTAATGATTTTTGTGAGGCTTCCCAAGTTGAACAATGTCAAACAAGTAAAACCTTACCAAGCCCAAAGCGAGTCCCGATAGCTATCGGGAGCAGCTCGCTAATCTGTTATTAAAAAGCAATAGCAAAAATTATGGCTTTACCTGCCCAAGTTTCACAAAGCTTAAAAGCTAGCAACAAAGCATATTATATATAGGATGTTAGCCACTTTTGTTTTCATTATTAGAATCATTTGTGTAAATCTGATTACCACCCCATCCACTATATCTGTCAGCATAATCCGCTATGAAATCAAAATACTTTTCGTCTTCTTTTGTCTCAGGGTGATATTGTAGAAATACGATTAACTCACTTAGAATATCACATATATGTTTTCGACTTAAATCTGAATTAATACTTTTTTCACCCCATGATTCTAATTCTTCATAATCAAGTCGAAGTAAAATTTTAAAGAGATCGTTAAGGAAAGGTTTTAACCTGTTCTGGTCGTCTAACCGTTTTAATAAATAGTCTTTAACCTCAGAATCATTTTTGTTCTCCCATAAATCTAATGTCTTACCAATTATTTCCTGAGTATTATCATATCCAAATTGCTTAAACAACTCTATAATTTCAAGATGAATTTTTAGCTTTGGATTAGACGAGTTCGAAATTTTTATTAAATCAGATTGGGGTATAGTCTTCATTTTTAATTGTGCTACAACAACCGAATAAGCAACATATTTTGTTTATTCGCATTATACGTTTATGCACTCAAATATAAACTAAAAAAGTGAAAGTGCCTCTTTTTATTGAGTCTACAGGAGCATAGTCGTAGATTAAACGTTTAAATCTGCGCTTAATAAATTCTACGGCTAAGGCTTTTTTTTCTTTATTAAGGAATTTAATATTAGCCTATTTTGGTCCATTGCCATTTGGATCAATACCCATAGGATTAAATACATCAGGACAAGAAACAGAGCCTTTCTTTAAGAACATAAAACGGACTCTAATTAAAAATGGGCGATGGCGTGTATTATTATAAGGATGAGTAGATTTGATATGATTAAAAGGTAATAAAGCTAAAATTGGTGTTTCTATCATTGGCATTATAATTAATCGACCCTTAGTTTTAAAACCCATTCCAAAAAAGTAATGTAACTCCCCTAATAAATCAGCTGGTCCATCTGTATAATTATCATTGTTTGGTACTTGTGGAGTTTCTCCTCTACTTTTAATAATATGATAATCCAAATTAAGACCTAAGCCATTCACATAAAAGAAATTATCATTCTTATCAAAACGATATCCTAAATTAAAATTACCTGAAATTAGATGATCACTAAATGCGCCTCTAGTTTCTAGCCTATTAGTTTCAATATTGTCTACAGTTGTTGTTCGCGTGTAATCTTCACCACCTCTAAACCATTTCCAAGAAAGGCTATAATCCATATAATTGATGAACTTTTTTCCAGTCATTTTAAACTTGCCAATTTCAAGCATTGGACCAAGTTGTGTTGTAAAACTTTTACCAAAAGATGATTTTGGTTGAGCTAAATATGAATCAGTTCTAGTAACACCTGTCAGACTATCTGTAGTACTAATCTTATCGGTATAGGGTGAATATGGCATCATGTAAGTTAACCCTACTCCAAAAAACCAACCCTTATCAACTGCATCGCCACCAGTGCTATAAAGACCACTCCCTTTCTTGTTTTTATACTGACTAAAAGCATTTAATGTTAAAAGTAGGACAGGTATAATAAGTAGTTTTTTCATTTTTTTAGTTTTAGTAACGTCATTGCGAAGAATGAAGCAATCTTACCATTTACACAGAGATTGCTTCACTACATTGTATTTCGTTCGTAATGATGGATATTATTTAAATTTCAGAAAGTATTGCGTTTTCAACTGCTGTACTATCCCAAACGTTTTCTATGTCGTCAAATTGTGCCATTACATTTTTCATAATAGCATCTTGCTTTTGTCCAGTTTCCCAAGCTTCGGAATAGCGAATGTTACTAAAGGTAACTTGGCTATATAATGGAAGCCATTTATCTGGATGTTTGGCAGAAAAATGAGCTTCAATTTTCTTTTGTAATAGGAATTTTGGATCACCAACGTAATCTCTCATCACATAATAATTGTGTAACGATAAATCTTGAACACCATCACCATCTGGTTTTCTAACTTCTTGATATTCAGCAAAAACTTTAGTCCAATCTTCATTGTGTTTTTGCATCAATTCCCACATTACCGAACAATCTTCAAAACCAGCATTCATCCCTTGTCCGTAAAATGGAACAGTTGCATGAGCAGCATCTCCCATTAAAGCTGTTTTACCAGAAGTCCATGGGTAGCAACGAACAATTGCTAAAGAAGAGAGTGGGTGGTCTTTCCAAGCATCTCCTACGCTTGGCATCATCTCATAAAAATCAGGAAAAGTTGTTTTAAAGAAGTTGTCAACAGCTTCTCTAGATGTTAACTGCTCAAAAGAATTTTCACCAGTTGAAGGCATAAACAATGTGCAGGTAAAAGAACCATCTTCGTTAGGCAATGCAATTAGCATAAACTTTCCTCTAGGCCATATATGTAAAGCATTTTTTTCTAGTTTATACGAACCATCCTCATTAGCTGGCAATAACAACTCTCTATAACCATCATTAATAAAGTGTTGACTGTATTCAAAACGATCTAACTTTTGCATGGCATTGTAACGAACGGCAGAAAAAGCACCATCACAAGCAAAAACGACATCCGATTTATGTTCCGATTTTTCTTTTGTAATCGAATTTTCTAAATAGACAATTCCGTTTTCTAAATCTGCTCCAGTACATTTTTCATTGTAATGAATAGTTGCTCCACCATTTTTTTCGGCAATGTCCATCATTTTGGCATTTAATCCTCCTCTAGAAACCGAATAAATTGCTTGACCTTCTTTTCCGTAAGGTTGGTAAGAAAGATTGTTTTCCATATCGTGCATTATTCTGCCGGTCATCGGAATGGCAATCTTTTCTACTTCATCTTCAAGGTTTACATTTTTTAATGCCTTCCAGCCCCTATCAGAGAGGGCTAAGTTTATTGATTTTCCAGCAGAAATTTCTGCTTTTCTAATATCAGATCTTCTTTCAAAAATAGTTACTTTATATCCTGCTTTAGCCAGATAAACTGCCCAAAGTGATCCTACTAAACCTGCTCCTACAACTGTTGCTGTCTTCATTTTTAATTAAATTTTAACACATAAAATACAAACATCGTCAATTTGTTCGATTTGACCTTTCCATTTATTAAATTCGGAGATTAAAATATCTTTTTGTTCACTTAAACTTTTGTTTTGTACTGCTATGAGCATATTTTTAAATGGCTTGTATTTTAATTTCTTACCCTTTTCACCTCCAAATTGGTCTGCAAACCCATCAGAAAATAAGTAGATAGAATCTCCTTTATATAGTTGAATTAAATGATTAGTAAAAGGCTTGTTAGCATCATGATAAACACCTATTGGTTGTTTGTTAGCTTTAATTCCTTCCATTTCAGAGCTGTTTTTTCTTAAAATCCACAAAGGATTATTGGCTCCAGAATATTCTAATTTACTTGTTTTTGTATCTAATGAACAAAGAGAAATATCCATTCCATCTTTAATGTCTTCGAGAGTAATTTTTTCTGAATCAATACTAGAACGAAAAGTTTCAATAACTAGTTCTCTTACTTTGTCTAATATTTTTGCCGGTTCAGTTAATTTAAATTCTTTAACAGCACTATTTAAAGCATTAGAGCAAACAACACTTACCATTGCTCCAGGAACACCATGCCCGGTACAATCTGCAACAGCAAAAATTATTTTTTCTCCAACAGCATGTAACCAATAAAAATCTCCACTAACCACATCTTTAGGTTGGAATAAAACAAATGAATTTGGTAAATGTTCTTCAATTAAATTTGATGGAGGTAGTATGGCTTCTTGGAGTCGTTTAGCGTAAGTTATAGAATCGGTAATTTCTCTGTTTTTCTCAAGAAGTATGTTTTTCTGATCCGAAATAATTGAATGGTCTTTTTTCTTTTGCCTGTAATTTTTAAATACAATTATAATAATAATGAGCATGGCTAAAAATCCTAATGCTGAAGAAATAATAATAAGGTTTTGTTTTTCATTTTGAACAATTTTCTCTTTCTCTAAACTTGCTATTAAAATGGCTTTTTTTTCATTTTCATATTTTGATTCTATTTCATCTAGGTTATTTACTGTTTCTTCAGTAAAAATAGAATCTTTTAAATGATGGTAAAGGATGTAATTATCATAAGCTATTTGATATTCAGCATGATCATAGTGAGCTTCAGCTAAAGTTAAATAAAGAAAACTAATGAGTTGTTTAGACTGAGATTTTTTGGCTTGCTCTAAAGATTGATAGTAGTAATCCATCCCTTTTTTTAGCTCATTTTGTTTGATATATAGCTCGCCTAAATTTTGATAAGTTAAACTTATTCCGGTGTAATCGCTTATACTTTTTTTAATTCGTAATGATTTATAAAAAAAATCTAGGGCTTTTTTTGTTTCACCAATATCCCTATAATACATTGCCATATTATTCATGGTAGTAGTAGCTCCAATAGAATCTCCAATAACCAACTTAATTTGTAACGAGTTTCCCCAGTAGGTCATACCAGTATCATATTCTCCTTTAATCATATAAATAATACCTATGTTGTTGTAGCACATAGCAATACCACTAGAATCTTTTAAAGCTTCTCTTATTTTTAATGATTTTTTATAATAATTAGCACCATTATCTAATTTGTTGCTCACTCTGTAAATGTTACCTATGGCATTGTAGTTTGAGGCAAGAGAACTAGAATCTCCTATTTCTTCAGATATTTTACATGATTGGAAAGTGTACTTTAACGCTTCTGAATAATTTGATAAACGTTGATGACCTTCGCCAAGTATTCCTAAAAAATCTGCTTTAGCTTGAAGATCTTCCGTTTTTTCACACAACCGTAATGCATAGTTTGCATAATAGATAACAGTATCAGGGTTTGAGTAAAGTAGTTTGTATGAAGCATTTTTAAGCAAATCTAGCTTTGTTTGAATGCTTTTGTCTGAATTTAGCTCGTTATATAAGCTATCTAATAAGTTTTGTTGGTTTTGACCATGAGCTTTTTGATTAATTGAAGAAAAAACTAATAAGCTGATAAAGGATAAATTAAATAATATTTTAAGAAGTTTATTCAACTTAAAGTGCTTCTTTTAAAATTTCTCCAAAACGATAAATGTCCTCAAAAGAATTATATAAAGGAATTGGTGCCATTCTAATGGCATTAGGTTCTCTCCAATCTGTAATTACTCCTTCAGCAGTTAATTCGTCAAATAGACTTTTACCAAAACCATGTGCAATTACAGAAACCTGACAACCTCTTTCTTTCCAGTCTCTAGGTGTAATAATTTCTAATGATTTGTTAGAAGAAGATAACGATTCATTTACATCGTCAACAATAAACTCTAGATAGCCAGAAATTAGTTTTTGTTTTTTTAGGAGTTTGTCCATGCCAACTTCATCAAAAATATCTATAGCTGCTTTGTGTGCTGCCATAGATAAAACTGGAGCGTTACTCATTTGCCAAGCTTCAGCAGTTTTCATTGGTTTAAACCCTTTTTCCATTAAAAAACGGGTTTCTTTTTCTTGCCCCCACCAACCTGCAAAACGTGGCAAGTCAGTATTGTTACAATGCCGTTCGTTAATGTAAACTCCTGAAACACCACCAGGACCTGAATTCAAATATTTATAAGAACACCAACAAGCGAAATCAACATTCCATTCATGTAATTTTAACTCAATATTTCCAACCCCATGTGCTAAATCGAAGCCACAATTTGCTCCAACGCTATGAGCAGCATCAGTAATGGCCTTCATATCGAAAACCTGTCCAGTAAAATAATTTACTCCGCCAATCATAACGCAAGCTAGAGAATCTCCAGCATTTTCTATAGCAGAAATAATATCTTCATTGTGAATGGTATGTTCACCATTTCTAGGAGAAATTTCTATAATTGCTTCATCAGGATTTAATCCTGCATTTTTAACTTGCATTTCAAGTGCGTACTGATCGGATGGAAAAGCTTTTGCTTCACAAATAATTTTGTAACGGCTTTTTGTTGGACGGTAAAATGAAACCATCAATAAGTTTAAGTTCACTGTTAAGTTGTTCATTACCACAACTTCTTGTTCTTTTGCACCAACAATTTTAGAAATTGGTTCAGCAAACATTTCATGGTAAGCAAACCAAGGGTTTTTAGCGTTAAAATGACCTTCAACACCCCATTTAGCCCAATCTTTCAACTCTGTATTAATATAATCTATGGTAGATTTTGGCTGTAATCCTAAAGAATTTCCAGTAAAATAAATCGTTTCTTTTCCATCAATTATCGGAATATGAAATTTATCTCTGTATGCTTTTAATTCATCTTGCTCATCTAATTTTTGAGCAAATTCTAAATTATTTTGGTAAGTCATTTAATCGCTTTAATAATGGAGCGTAAATATACGTAACTAAGTTAGAAAGTAGGAGAGTTAAAAGTCAGAAAATTGAGCTTAATTATTTGGGCGTTTTAACGGGTTATCCACTTTATCTTTTTTCACTTCACTCTTCGACTCCGCTCAGAGACCAGTTAAAAAAGGATGCCGTTTCTATCCCTAACGCAAAAAAACAAGTTCTTAAAGTTGAAATTTTGTAGTGTAAAACGTTATAATTTCCTTTGAAAAAATTATTTTACTCTTTACTCTTTACTCTTTACTCTTTACTCTTTACTCTTTACTCTTTACTCTTTACTCTTTACTCTTTACTCTTTACTCTTTACTCTTTACTCTTCACTCTTTACTCTTTACTCTTCACTCTTTACTCTTCTCTTTACTCTCTTTACTCTTTACTCTTCTCTCTTCACTCTTCTCTTTACTCTCTTCTCTCTTTACTCTTCACTCTTTACTCTTCACTCTTTACTCTTCTCTTTACTCTCTTTACTCTTTACTCTTTACTCTTCTCTCTTCACTCTTCTCTTTACTCTTTACTCTTCTCTTTACTCTCTTCTCTCTTTACTCTCTTTACTCTCTTTACTCTTTACTCTTTACTCTCTTTACTCTCTTCTCTCTTTACTCTTTAGCCAAAAGCTGAAAAGTCATTCTATGAATACTAGTTGTTCCAATATTGGCAATTGCTCCTCGATGTGCTTTTGTTGGATAGCCTTTGTTTTTATTCCAAGCATACTCAGGATGTTTTTCATGGGCGGCAAACATAAAATCATCACGATACGTTTTAGCTAAAATAGATGCGGCAGCAATAGATAAGAATTTAGCATCTCCTTTTATAATACATTCATGAGGAATGTTGGGGTAGGGAGTAAAACGATTTCCATCAATTAATAACAATTCTGGAGTTGTATTTAATTGGTTAACAGCTCTGTGCATGGCTAAAAAAGAGGCGTTAAGAATATTTATTTCATCAATTTCTACATTATCAACTATTCCAACTGCAAAAGCAATGGCTTCTTTTTCGATTTCAATTCGTAATAACTCTCTTTTCTTTTCTGATATTTGTTTAGAATCGTTTAAGATTTTGTTTTTGTAATCTGGAGGTAAAATAACTGCAGCAGCATAAACTGGACCAGCCAAACAGCCTCTTCCAGCCTCATCGCAACCAGCTTCAATAGTGTTTTTTTTATAGTAGGATTTTAGCATTTATTCTAGTTTGAAAAGTAGTAAAGTTGAAAAGTAGTAAAGTTTATAAAATTGCAAAATTTTGTAGTGTAAAACCTTATAATTTCCTTTGAAAAAATTATTTTACTCCTGTCTCCTGTCTCCTGTCTCCTGTCTCCTGTCTCCTGTCTCCTGTCTCCTGTCTCCTGTCTCCTGTCTCCTGTCTCCTTACTCTTCTATCGTTTTTAAAATGGAAGCCCAAAGTCTATCCCCAGTTTTTTGCCAACTAAATTTTCTCGCTTGAATCAAACTTTTTGCTATTAATTCTTTTCTAAAATGATCATCTGAAGAAATGGTAATCATAGCTTTTGCAATGTCATTAACAGAAAAAGGATCTACCAAAAACCCAGCATCTTCAACTACTTCTGGCATAGAGGTAATGTTCGATGTAATTACTGGGGTTCCACAACTCATTGCTTCCACTAGCGGTATTCCAAAACCTTCGAATATGGGAACATAAGTTAGTGCATGAGCTGCTGCTGTAATTTTATATAGTTCTTGTTCAGGTAAACGCCCAGTAAAAATGATATCTTTTTTAAATTTTAAGCTTTGGAAGGTATTTTCAATTTCTTTAGTCCACCACATTTTTCTTCCTACAATAATTAATTTAAAATCTAATTTTGTTTGAGATTTAAATTTATCGAAAGCCTTAAAAAGATTGACTAAATTTTTTCTAGGATGTAGTGTTCCTACAAATAAAAAGAAAGGTTTACCTTCGGAATATTGAATTTGTAAAGTTGTTTTTTCTTCAGCAGAAATTGGTTTAAACTGTTCGTTCGGACCATTATAAACTACATCTATTTTAGATGAATTAATCTTGTAAGTCTCAACAATGTCTTTTTTTGAGAATTCAGAAACAGATGCTATTCTATCCGCGTTTTTAGCAAATTTTGGAAAATAGTTACGATAATATTTTCTTAAGAACCTTGGTAAATGTTCAGGATGATGCTCAAAATTTAAATCATGAATTACACTGAGTGTTTTTGTTTTAGTATTTAATGGAATCATACCATTGGTGCCAACAAAAATATCGGGTTTTATTTTCTTTAATAACCGTTTTAAAGAAAATCCATACCAAGCCATGTATAAAAAGGGATGTCTGGCTTGTGGTCCAATTACTTTAGCAGTTACGTTATCTCTAAAAATAAAATTGGTGTGGGGCTCACGGTCAAAAATAAAAATAAATTCTACAGAGGGATTACTAGTAACAATATGTTTAAAAGCACCTTCAGTAAATAGAGCTAAACCGTCCATTTGGTCTTTTAAAAGTAATCGGGTATCTACTGCAATTTTCAATGGCTAATTTTATTGCGAATGTAATAATATTGAATTAGATAAGTTATTTTTGTTCAAAATCAATTCTTAGTGCAAAGAAAATTCATAACCAATTTAGCCCTGCTATTATTTCTTAATTTTTTAATTAAACCATTTTGGTTGTTTGGAATTGATAGAACTGTTCAGAATTCAGTTTTAGCTGAAGATTATGGTATTTATTTTACGTTATTCAATTTTTCGATGCTATTTAACATATTATTAGATGTTGGTATTACCAATTTTAATAATAAGAATATAGCTCAGCATAAGCAATTGCTCACAAAGTATCTGACGGGAATCGTAGCTTTTAAATTTGTGTTAGCTGGGGTTTATTTCATTATAACTTTTGTTGCAGGTTATATTTCTGGTTATGACTCACAAAGGTTTTATATGCTATTGTTTTTAGCAATAAATCAATTTTTAATATCATTTGTACAGTATTTAAGATCAAACATAGCTGGCTTACAGTTGTTTGCTTTAGATAGTTTATTGTCTGTATTGGATAAATCCTTATTGATAATTTTTTGTTTAATCTTATTTAAGGGGAACTTGGTTGATCCAGAAATTGAATTGATGCATTTTGTTTATGCACAAACATTAGCTTATTCTATTACTCTTGTTGTCGTTTTTGGAGCAGTTTTATCAAAATCTAAACAATTTAAACTGAAGCTGAATAGGCCTTTTTCGATAATGATATTAAAGCAAACTTACCCTTATGCTTTATTGGTATTAACTATGACTTTTTACTACAGGGTAGATGCTATTATGTTAGACATGATGTTAGATGATGGAGAGATTCAAGCTGCAATTTATGCTCAAGCATATCGTTTAATGGATGCGTCAAATCAAATTGGAGTGTTGTTCGCGGCATTATTGCTTCCAATGTTTGCAAACATGATTAAATATAACAAGAAGTTAGATGACTTAGTAAAATTATCATTTAGTTTAATCTTTTTACCCGCAATTGTTGTTGCAATTTTTTCTTTCTCATTTTCAAATGAAATCATGGAATTAATGTATAATTCAAACATTAAAGATTCAGCTAGGGTTCTTAGTATGCTTATGTTTTGTTTTGTTGCAATTGCATCTACCTATATTTTTGGAACCTTGTTAACGGCTAATGGAAGTTTAAAAACGTTAAATAAACTAGCAATAGGAGGTATGTTACTAAATTTAGTACTCAATTTCATTTTAATACCTCAGTTTAAAGCAGAGGGGTCAGCAATAGCAAGTTTGGTTACTCAGACTTTAATCGTTGTAGCCCAAGTTTTTATTGTTAAAAAAGTATTTAATTTTAAAGTGAATTATAAATTTATTGGATCAATAATTTTATATGTTATAATGTTAATAGTGTTGGTTTATGGAATAGAGATTTATGTTTCTAGCTTTTTAATTCAGTTGATAACTTTTGTTTTGGCTTCAATAATATTAGCACTTTTAATGAGAATAGTTAATTTTAAAAAAATGGCTCAAATCCTTGTTGATAGGGAAATCTAAACATTCCAATAAAAATAGGTATTTTTACCGCTCTCTAAAAAAAAAGAAAACAGAATGTGATATAATATGTCACTACAATTATGGAAAGTAACAACGGAAATATAACAGATTTAAACTCAGAGAATTTAGTTGTGTTTTTTTATAAGTGGAGAAAGCCACTTCTTGTTTTATCCGCAGTAGCATTTGTAATTTCAGTTATTGTTTCGTTCTGCATTAAAGAAAAGTATAAATCTTCTGTAATTCTATATCCTACCGTTACAAGTTCTATTTCTAAAGCATTAATTGCAGAAAACTATAATGGAAAAGATGATATCTTAAAGTTTGGTGAAAAAGAAGAAGCAGAACAGATGCTCCAGATTTTAAATTCCGATGAGATTAGAAATAGAATTATAGAAAAATATAATTTAATGCAGCATTATAATATTGATGAAAACCATCAGTATAAAAAAACAAAATTGCAAAACATATATGCATCAAACATATGTGTAGATATGACTCGTTTTATGGCTGTAGAGATAGAAGTATTAGATTATGATGCAGATACTGCCGCATTGATTGCTAATGATATTGCTGAGTTATTAGATACTGTGAAAAACAGAATGCGCCATGTAATTGCCCAGCAAGCATTTTTAATTGTAGATCAAAAATACAATGATCAAAAAAATTATGTTCAAGGTTTAGAAGATTCATTAACAAGCTTACGTCAATTAGGAGTTATCGATTATGAATCGCAAGCTGAAAGAATTACAGAACAGCTTTCTATTGCAATTTTACAAGGAAAAAACAATGCAATTAAAGCTTTGGAAGAAAAGCTAAATGTGCTTGTAAAGTATGGTGGTGCTTATATTTCTATTAGAGATCAATTAGAGTATGAAAAAAAGCAATTAACGTTTATTCATTCCAAGTATGAAGAAGCAAAAGTAGATGCAGAGAGTAATTTACAGCATAAATTTATTGTAAATAACGCTTATAAAGCTGAAAAGAGTAGTTATCCATTAAAGTGGTTAATTGTACTGGTTTCAACTATCGGAACTTTTTTAATGACCTTAATGGCATTATTGTTTATGGAAAGTTTTAAGAATGCAAAAAACAGTTTAAAATGATTGATTTAAAAAATATAAATAACAACCTATTCAATATGGCACTTAAAAATTTTAAGTTGCTTGTAATTATTGGAATTGTAGCTGGTATTTTATCTGTAGTTTTTTCTTCGCCAACATTTATACCTCCTAAGTATAAATCTACAGCTATTGTTTATCCATCTAATTTAGGGGAGTATTCAGAAGAGAGTCCTATTGAACAGATGTTACAATGGTTTGATTCTAGAACAGTTAAGGATTTGGTTATTGAAGAAAATAATTTACCAGAACATTATGAGATAAGTAAAGATGATCCATTGTACGCTTATTATATGATGGCAGAATACAATGAGAACATTACTATTTCTGAAACAAAGTATGAATCTGCAGAAATTATAGTACTAGATACTGAACCTCAAGTTGCTGCTGATATTGTAAATTCTATAATAAAAAACTTTAACAAAGTAATTAGTGATGTTCATAAACATAGGGCAACAGAAGATTTAAAAACAGCTACTGAAAAACTAAACAGAGTAAAAAGTGAATTGGATTCGGTTGTTATAAACCTTAATAGAATGGAGGGGCTTGATGATAGCCACCAGTCGTTAAAATTAAAAGTAAATATTGCAGATAAAAGTTCGAGTTATATATTGTATAACCAAAGGGCAACCGACCTTAATACAATATACTATGAATATAAACAAGATTATAATGATATTTTAAATCAAAAGGAAAGGGTGATGACTTATACAAATGTGGTTAGTTCTCCTCAGGTTCCTGTAAAAAAAGTATATCCTGTAAGATGGGTAATCGTTATACTTTCTATCCTTGGTGCTGTAGCATTTACTTTTATTTTACTTCTTTTTTCAGTTCAGCTAAAAAGCGAAAAGTAAGGTGTTTAAAGCACTACAAACATATTGGGTTTATTTAATTAGCTTCATTTTTATTGCTTTAAACAGCTGGCTGGTTATTCAAGAATTTTATTACTTAGCCATACTTCCTTGTGTACTTGCGTTAGTCTTTATGGCTTTTTTTAAGCTAGATAAATTAATGTGGTTTATTGTGTTCTCTACACCACTTTCTATTAATTTAGAGGAATTAACTATTGGAGGGGTAGGTATGTATCTCCCTACTGAGCCATTGATGTTTGGTGTGATGTTACTCTTCTTTTTTAAATTAATTCATGAAAAAAAGTTTGATTCAAAAATTATAAAACACCCAATTACATTGGCTATTCTTGTTAACATTGTGTGGGTAGCAATAACATCTCTTACTTCAGAAATGCCTATTGTTTCTTTAAAATTCTTATTGGCTAGGATATGGTTTGTTGTATGTTTTTACTTTATAATGACACAATTGTTTACTGAAAAAAGAAATTATAAAAAGTTTTTATGGGCGTACATTATATCATTAACAGGAATAATAATTTATGCTGTTATTCACTTATCGATGTATGATTTTGCTCATAAACCAGCTCATTCAGTTATGAACCCCTTTTTTAAAGACCATACTTCTTATGGAGCTATTTTAGCAATGTATTTCCCTATGCTATTTATTTTTTTTAATAAAAGAAATACACCTACTATTAGAATAGTAGCAATGTTTTTAATTGCTGTTTTTGCAATAGGCATTGTGTTGTCTTATACGCGTGCTGCGTGGGTAAGCTTGGCTGGAGCTTTAGTATTGTATTTCATTTATAAATATAAAGTAAAGCTAAAAGTACTAATGACAATAGGGATTTCATTTTTTATTATCTTAGGATTAAGTTGGAATACTTTGGTTATAAATATGGGGAAAAATAATCAAGAATCTTCTGATAAATTATCTGAACATGTTGAATCTATTTCTAATGTTTCTTCTGATGCATCAAATCTTGAACGTTTAAATAGATGGAGTTCTGCTTGGCGAATGTTTCAAGAAAGGCCATTTTTTGGTTGGGGTCCAGGAACTTATATGTTTCAATATGCTCCATTTCAAATGTCGGATGAACAAACCATTATTAGTACCAATAGTGGAGATATGGGAAATGCTCATAGTGAATATATTGGTCCTTTAGCAGAATCTGGTTTGTTAGGTATGCTAACTTTCTTGGTATTAATTGTTGTTGTTTTTTATAGGGGTTCTCTATTGTACCATAAATTGCCTAAAGGAGAGCTTAAAACTGTTGTTTTGCTTAGTTTGTTAAGCTTATTTACATACGTAACGCACGGTTTGCTAAATAATTATTTAGATACCGATAAAGCATCGGTTCCATTCTGGGGTTTTATTGCAATTATTGTTGCGATAGATGTTTATCACAGTAAGGAATTACTTAATTCTAAGACAGAGTAGGGCAATATCATCCTTATACTCTACTTCTTTTTTATACTCATTCAATTGATTGTTGATAGATTGAATAATATTGGTAGCAGACTCTTCTTTGTTTAAAAGCAGTAATTTTTCTAAGTTTTTCATTCCAAATTCCTCGTTGTTTGGATTAGGCTGTTCCACCACACCATCAGTATAGCATGCTATAATAGAATCTTTTGGAATGGTAATGTTTTTTTCTGTTACAGAGGGTAAGTTGTCAAACATACCAAGAACAGTACAACCATCAATTAAATGTTTAATATGATTATTTACTAATAATATTGGAGGGTTATGGCCTGCATTAATGTATTGAAGATTACGAGTTTGTAGATTGTATTTACCTATAAAGGCAGTAATAAATTTTTCTCTATTTGCATTAGCTAAAATATTTTTATTTAGCTCAATCACCAATTCAGATAATGATGAAGTTCTTTTAATTAATGCTCTTAAACTTGCTTGAAAATTAGACATTAACAAAGCTGCAGGAACTCCTTTCCCAGAAACATCAGCAATACAAAAAGCTATTTCATCTCTATTTAGTAAAATAAAATCATAGTAATCTCCTCCAACTAAATGATGGGGGTTGTAACTTGCCGAAACCTCAATTTCATCATTATTAGGAAGGTTTTTAGGAAATAACATCATTTGCATTTCTGATGCTAACTCCATTTCTTTTTTAATAACAATTTGGTTTAAGTTTTCTTTGTAAAGCCTTTTATTCTCAACTGCAACAATAATAATGTTGGTTAGTGTTTGTATAAAAGTAAGGTGTTTAATGATGGGACTAACTTCTATTTTTTCTCCATCAAAATCACCTAATAGCAAATAAGCTAAAGGTTCTGATTTATGAAAAACAGGAACAATTACATCAAAAGGTTTTAGTTTGTTATTAAGATCATTTGAAAGAACTTCTATTTCTTTTATATTTAATAGCTCAGTTTTAACATCAATATGATTGCAATCTGTTCCTATACTTAGTTCTTTAGACCATTCTTTTCTGTTAAAGCTAAAAAGTAAGATTTTTCCAATTTTTAATTCATTTACTAAAACAGTCTTGTACAAAGCCAATAATTCATCTTTAGATAAATTATTATTAATTCCTTTAGTAACTTCAAGTAGTGTGTCTAGCTTGAGTTTTCCAAGTTCTAATCTTTTTTTTAATTGTTGGCTCATTTATCTAAAAAAACTTCATCTAAGATAAAAGGATTTTGTTGAAAGACGAACTAATTCAGCTGTTTTTTAACGCAAAAAACCGTTTTACAAAGAGTAACGGCTTAAATCTATAATTGGATGTTTTACACTTTTACCCTTTCAGAATAATCTCCAGAAGTAGTACTAATTTTAATATGATCACCTTCGTTAATGAATAAAGGAACTTTTACTTCTGCTCCAGTTTCAACAGTCGCTGGTTTAAAAGCATTAGTTGCAGTGTTGCCTTTTTCGCCTGGTTCAGTATAAGTTATCTCTAAAACTATAGAGGCTGGTAATTCGCAAATTAATGCGGTTTCATTGTCAGCATCAAAAACAATTTCAGCATTGTTTCCTTCTTTTAAGAATTGAGGAGCGTTAATTATTTTTTCATCAATAAAAGTTTGCTCATAACTCTCGTTATTCATAAAATGATAGATGGTATCTTCTTTATATAAAAATTGGTAAGTTCTTCGTTCAACTCTAACATTATCTAATTTATGACCAGAAGTAAAAGTATTGTCAATTACTTTTCCTGTTTCTACATTTTTTAATGTGGTTCTAATAAAAGCTGGTCCTTTACCAGGCTTTACATGTTGAAAGTCAACAATAGTATAAATACCGTGATTGTATCTTATACATAATCCTTTTTTAATTTCTGATGTACCTACCATTTTTTATTTTTTAATTTAGAGGCCCTCTAATAATTCCTTTTGTAGAGTTTTCTATAAAATTTAAGATAATTTCTTTTTCTTGTGATTTTGGAGCCTCTTGTTCTATTACTTTTACAGCATTAGAAACATTTAAACCTCTTGTGTAAATATTTCTATAAATATCTTCAATTTGAATTACTGCGTCAGTAGAAAACCCTCTTCTTCTTAATCCTACAGAGTTTACTCCTGCAAAAGTTAAAGGTGCTCTTGCAGCTTTAATGTAAGGAGGAACATTTTTTCTAACATTAGATCCTGAAGCAATAAAAGAATGCTCACCAATGTGTACAAATTGTTGAACTCCAACTACTCCTTCAATAATAACAAAATCTCCCAAGGTTACATGTCCGGCAAGATTTACACAGTTGGCTAAAATACAGTTGTTGCCAACAATACAATCATGAGCAACATGAACATAAGCCATTAGCAGACAGTTTTTTCCAACAACAGTTTTGTTCCTATCAGATGTCCCTCTGTTTATGGTTACATACTCTCTAATGATAGAATTGTCTCCAATTTCTGCAGTTGTTACTTCTTCGTCAAATTTTAAATCTTGAGGAATAGCAGAAATAACTGATCCTGGAAAAATTTTACAGTTTTTTCCAATTCTTGCGCCATTAAAAATAGTAACATTTGGTCCAATCCAAGTACCGTCTCCAATAACAACATCTTTATAAATTGTGGTAAATGAATCTATAACAACATCTTTTCCAATCTTGGCATCTGGATGAATATTTGTCATGGGGAATTTTTCAATCATATCAATTCAATTTCAGCTAAATTAATTTTATTAAACAGTTTCTGTAGCTTTTTCAGTTTTTTTTTCTTTTACTATTTGTGCCATTAATTCAGCTTCCACACAAACATTGCCATTTACATAACCTTTTCCACCCATATGGCAAATACCTCTTCTAATAGGAGTTAACAATTCTAAATGGAACACAATAGTATCTCCAGGTATCACTTTTCTTTTGAATTTAACATTGTCAATTTTCATAAAATAAGTCATGTAATTCTCAGGATCTGGTAAGTTTTTCAAAACCATAATTCCACCACATTGTGCCATGGCCTCTACTTGTAATACACCTGGCATTACAGGGTTTCCTGGGAAATGCCCCATGAATTGTGGCTCGTTTTGGGTAATATTTTTAACCCCAACAATGTGATTTTCAGAAACTTCCATTATTTTATCAATTAATAAAAAAGGATAACGATGTGGAAGTAGTTTCTCGATATCATTAATATCGAAAACAGGTTCTTTAGTCAAATCAACTTTAGGACCTTGTTTTAATGTTCTTTTTATTTCTTTTTTAATGATTTTAGCAAAATCAACATTTCCTTTATGGCCTGGCCTTGCTGCTAGTATGTGACCTTTAATTGGTCTTCCCACTAAAGCTAAATCACCAATTATGTCTAATAATTTATGTCTTGCAGGTTCGTTTTGATAGTGTAATTTAAGGTTGTTTAAAACACCTGTTTCTTCTATTTTAATGTGTGGTTTTCCTAATAAATCAGCTATTTCATCTAATTTTTCTTGAGGTAATGGCTTGTCAACTAAAACAATCGCATTATCTAAATCACCACCTTTAATTAATCCATTTTTAGCAAGAATTTCTAATTCTCTTAAAAATACAAAAGTTCTACATTTTGAAATTTCCGTTTCAAACTCACCAACATGATACATGTGAGCATGTTGTGTGCCTAATATTGGAGAATTGTAATCTACCATTACAGTTAAACGAAACTCATCTTGAGGAACCAATAACATTTCAGTTTGCCTTTCACGATCTTCGTAGGTAAGGTTTTCTGTAACAACAAAATATTTTTTGTCAGCTTCCTGCTCTATAATTCCAACTTGATTGATTGCTTCAACAAAAGGAAAAGCACTTCCGTCCATTATTGGTACTTCAGGTCCATCTAATTGAATTAATGCGTTATCAATTCCCATGCCTGATAATGCAGCTAATATATGTTCTGTTGTGTGAACTCGTACACCATTTTTTTCTAATGTGGTACTTCTTGAAGTATCAACAACTAAATCTGCATCTGCATTAATAATAGGCTCTCCTTCAACATCAACTCGTTGAAATTTAAAACCATGATTTTCTGCCGCAGGATTAACTGTTAATGTTGCTTTTTCACCTGTATGTAAACCAATACCTATTACAGAAAAAGGTGATTTAATGGTTTTTTGTTTAGACATATTTTATTTATTTTCTAATTCTTTTATTCTATTAACTAAGCTTGGTAAGTTCTTAAAAACGGCATAAGATTTCATATAATCTTTATAGCTAAAAGCCGGTGAACCCTGCAATACTTGATCGTTTTTAATATTTTTAGAAACACCAGATTGACCAGCAATTTTAACATTATCACCAACAGTAATATGACCAGTAATACCAACCTGACCGCCTGTCATACAGTTTTTTCCAACTTTAGATGAACCTGAAATACCTGTTTGACCAGCAAGCACTGTATTTTCTCCAACTACAACATTATGAGCAATATGCACCAGATTATCTGTTTTAACTCCTTTTTTTATGATGGTAGAACCCATAGTGGCTCTATCAATACAGTTGTTAGGTCCAATTTCTACATCATCTTCGATAATTACATTTCCAATTTGCGGAATTTTATCAAATCCCCCCTCTTTGTTTGGAGCAAAACCAAATCCATCAGAACCAATAACGGCTCCAGCATGTAATATACAATTGGCACCTATTACGCAATCATGGTAAATTTTTACTCCAGCGTAAATAATAGTGTTTTCTCCAATGGTAACATTATCACCAATAAAACATTGCGGATACATTTTAACATTGTTACCGATAACAACATTATCATTAACAGAAGAAAAGGCACCTATATAAATGTCATCACCTAAAGTGGCACTTTCAGCAATAGATGTTTGTTTGTCGATACCAAATTTATTGTTTTTAAATTGATTATAAACTTCTAATAATTTAGCGAAAGCTTGATAAGCATCATCAACTCTTACTAAGGTACAACTTGACTTAACTGGTTTTTCTAAGGTTAAATCTTTATTTACAATTACGATAGAAGCATCAGTAGTATAAAGATGTTCTTCATAAGCCAAATTTGCTAAAAAAGACAAGGATTTTGTTTTTCCTTCCTCTATTTTAGAAAGTGTGTCCACCATTGTTTCAGGATTACCTTCTACGTCTCCGTCTAGTAATCCTGCTATTTGTTCTGCTGTAAATTCCATTAAACTCAAAAATACTTTTTTGAAAAGAATTTAACTAATTTTTAAGTTGAAGTTTTTAACGATTTAATGTTTAGGAAAACAGATAAACCACTTTTTTACAGGAGTAGATAATGCACTAATACTAAAAGTATCTGCAGCTTCTTTAATATCAAGTGTTTTACCATTTTTAAGTAGGATGTTAATGTTATCCATCTTTGGATTGTAAGCATTATTAATTATACTATCTTGAAATACGAAATAAGAGAGTTCGTTATCGGATAATTTTAATTTGGTTTTAATTTTCTCAGAGATTTTATTTATTTCATCTTTCTCAAACTTTTTTCGCTGGATTTTTATTTTGTATAAATTTCTATTAATTAGCATTTTACAAAGAGTGGATAATGTTTTGTCTGAATGAGATTTCCATACTTTAATGGAAGACATAATATCAATATCATCGAGCTCAGCAAAAACTTTTAACAGTTTAGGATTGTCTTTAAAAGATTGTAAATCGTGTTTTTTATACAGAAATTCTTTTAACGCTGGTGTGCAAAATAATTCATCCCCATTTAACGCTAATTCTTTGGCTCTTTTTAGAATGTTAACCGATAAATTTTCAGCAGAAAGCACTGTTTTATGTAAATAAACTTGCCAGTACATTAATCTTCTTGCAATTATAAATTGCTCAACAGAATAGATGCCTTTTTCTTCAATTGCTAACTCGTCATTTTTAACATTTAGCATAGTAATTAATCTATCTGTATTTACAACACCTTCAGATACACCAGAATAAAAACTATCTCTTTTTAAATAATCTATTCTATCCATATCTAGCTGGCTAGATACCAATTGGTATAGGAATTTCTTCTTATAGTTGTTTCTAAATATTTTAAGAGCTAAATCAAGTTTCCCTTTAAATATTTTATTGAGCTCATCCATAAAAAGTGTGGAGATTTCTTCATGAGAAATACCATTTACAATACTATGCTCTAAAGCATGAGAAAATGGCCCATGACCAATATCGTGTAATAAAATTGCAATACAAACACCTTCAGCTTCCTCATTAGTAATTGTATGCCCTTTAGAACGAATAACTTCAATTGCCTTATCCATCAAATGCATGGTTCCTAAAGCATGATGAAACCTTGTGTGTAAAGCACCAGGATAAACCAAATGAGTTAACCCGAGTTGTTTTATTCTCCTTAATCGCTGAAAATAAGGATGTTCAATTAGATCGAAAATAATATCATAGTTAATTGTAATGAAACCATAAATTGGGTCGTTAAATATTTTCTTTTTATTCAGTTTACTCATAAAATAATGAAAGTCCTTAATTGAACCTCAAATGTACTATTTTGGTATGATAAAAAATAAGTCGGTTGAGAAATAGACTTAAATTAAATACTGGTAATTAGAATTATAATTGCTCCTTATTAAATCGTAGCCTCTTCTATCTCTATTTAAAATAAAGACCTACACAACTTTTATTCATTAATAAATCTCAATTAATAATACACCTTTATAATTTTTTAATCAAAATAAAGTAACCTAATTTAAATTCCTCACGTAAGTAATAGTACTTGCTTTTAAGATTTGAAAATCAAGTATTATCACTTACGTACTTAGCGGTTTTGTTATTCACCTAAAACAACATGCCCTATGTACAAATTATTCTACACTTTAATTCCTTTGTTACTTTTATCACTATATAGTTTTTCACAACCTGTAAATGACGACAAGGTAAATGCTATTTTACTAACAAGTCTATCCAATTGGTGCTCTACACCCCTGCAGTATACCAATGCCAATGCCACTTTTGATATTGTTGCTGGTTCTTGTTGGCAAAATAATAATGGAAATGGAGATTTAAACGTATGGTTTAAATTTGTTGCACCTGCAACTGGTGAAATTACCATAACAATTACTACAACTAGTGGAGGTATGAAAGCTCAACAAATGACACTGTTAGATGCCTCAAATACAGAAATTGCCTGTGCTGTCGCTCGTAACTATTTCTATGGTGATCTTTACATCAGTCAGAGTGGACTAACTGTAGGTGCTACCTATTATATAATGGTTGATTCAAGATTAATTGATGGAGCCTTTACCTTATGTATTGATGAAAATATAAATTACGATTATAAAGATGGAGCTGTCGCTATTCCTTCTTTAGTAAGTACACCTTATTGTTCCGCAAATGAAGAATACTCTAATTGGTCAGCAACTGCTGATGAAACTGCAGGAACTTGCTGGAAAGATAATGGAGGAACCGGCAACAAAAATGTATGGTTTTCATTTATTGCAACAGCCACAACCAATGTGAACATAAAAATTAATACTTCTGGAGTCGGTTTTACAATGAGTGCTCAGCAAATTGCATTATTTGATGTTGCAGGAACAGAATTAAACTGCATGGAAGCGGCAAATTATTATTATGGAGATTTAACATTAAGTCATACAGGGCTTACACCTGGGTTGACTTA
Organism: Flavobacteriales bacterium; assembly: GCA_002401955.1. Taxonomy (GTDB): domain Bacteria; phylum Bacteroidota; class Bacteroidia; order Flavobacteriales_E; family Vicingaceae. Next base: position 56,396 of record NVUQ01000010.1, read on the forward strand.
TTATATAGCTGTAGATTCGAGAAAAACAGATGGTCTTTTTACCATTTGCGTAAATGAAAATTTAGATTACGATTTTAAAAGTGCTGCAATAGCAGTTCCTTCAATAGCAGGTTCACCATATTGCTCTGTTGCAGAGCAGTACACCAATAAATGGGGAACACTAGATGAAGTTGCAGGAACCTGTTGGTTTGATGACAATCTTAATGGAACAAAAAACGTTTGGTTCTCTTTTACTGCTACAGCAACGACTAATGTAAACATTAAAGTAACCGCTTCAGGTGTTAACTACAGCATTCGAGGGCCTCAAATTGCCTTGTTTGATGCCTCGGGAACTCAATTAGTGTGTATGGAATCAGATCGTTACTGGTTCGGTGATCTTACATTAAGTTACACTGGTTTAACCAACGGAGTTACCTATTACATAGCCGTAGATGGGCGTGAAACAGATGGTACGTTTACCTTATGTGTAAACGAAGATTTAGACTTTGATTACAAAAGTGCTCCAGTCGTAATTCCATCTATTGCAGGTGTAGGTTATTGTTCAAGTGCAGAGCAGTATACTAATCGATTTGCAACACCTGATGAAATAGCAGGTACTTGTTGGCAAGACTTTGATGTAACAGGGAACAAAAACGTTTGGTTTTCATTTACCGCAACAGTAACAGGTAGCGTTAAAATTACGGTAGACGCTTCTGGAATTAACGGGGGAATGCAAAGCCCTCAAGTCGCAATTTATGATGCGGCCGGAACACAATTAAACTGTATGGAATCACCCGATTGGTATTTTGGCACCTTAACACTTAGTCATACAGGTCTTACTAATGGAGTCACTTATTACATTGCAGTTGACGCGTCTAGGAGAAATGGCACCTTTACTATTTGTGTTGATGACATATTAGATTACGATTTTAAAAGTGCAGCAATTAGTTTACCCTCTATAATAGGTTCTCCATATTGCTCTACAGCAGATGAGTATAGCACAAGATTTGCTACAGCTGATGAGACTCTTGGAAGCTGTTGGGGTAATGAAGGTGGGTCTGGCAATAAAAATGTCTGGTTCTCTTTTGTAGCAACAGCTACAACAAATGTAACTATTAAAGTAACTGCTACAGGAACTGGAGGAGGTATTAGAAGTCCTCAAATAGCATTGTTTGATGCTGGTGGTAGTGAATTAAATTGTATGCGATCACAAAGCTGGTGGCTTGGTGACGTAACGCTGAGTCACACAGGATTAACAAATGGGGTAACCTATTATATTGCTGTAGATGCAGCTCGTTTTGATGGGTCTTTTACTTTTTGCGTAAATGAAGATTTAGATTATGATTTTAAAAGTGCAGCCCAAGCACTTGTTCAGTTAGATAATTATTGTTCAGGCTATAATCTTTATACAAACCAATTCGCCACTTCAGATGAAACGCCCGGTGCCTGTTGGAATCAATATTCAGGTTCTACGGTTAAAAACGTGTGGTTTTCTTTTAATGCTCTATCAACTTATGCCACAATTAGTGTGTCAACTATTTACCAGAATGGTGAGACCCGAATGAAAAGTCAGAATTTTTCTCTATGGGATTCTTTAGGAACCGAATTAGCTTGTTCAAGTGAAGTTGATTGGTTTTTCGGCACATCCACTATTAATTACACTACTCTTATTTCAGGAAACACCTATTACATTTCGGTAGATGGAGCACGAGATAACGGATTTTTTGATATCTGTATAGATAACGTTGGTGATTCCGTTTATTGGGTAGGTGATGCAGGAAATAACAACTGGAGTGATTCTGATAACTGGTCAGATTTTTCTGCTGGAGACGGTACAATAACATCAGTTATTCCACAACCGGGTGACTTTGTATTTTTTGATGGTCCAGATGTCAATGCAGACAAAAATTGCATTATGGATATTTCTGATCAAATAAATGCTATAGAAATTTTAGGTGGTTACCCTGGAAGCATCGATTTAAATGGTAATGACCTTATTATATATGGTGTTGGAAATAGTGACTTTAAATCTGGTTCGATAATAGATTTAGTTTCTGGAGGTACATTTTCTATAAACACAATTGAACAGAGTTATTTTAGAGGAACTATATTTAGTGTAGACGTTACGGCAAAAGCTAAAATTAAATTTGGTGGATCTACATTTAACGGAGCGTTTACTGGAACAAATATCGGAACTACAGGTACGTATAACTTAGGAGCCAATACCTTTAACGGAGATTTTGAAATTATCACCTCTCAAACAGGTGGTTATTTCTACATGGCTGGAGGTGATAATTTTAATGGTAACCTCACAATGAATAGCACAACTAATGAATACTTGTATTTTTCAGGTTCCACTCTTGCTAGTGGTAAAACAATATCTGTAGGGAGTACGGGGTTCGCCATAGGTAGAGTAGATTTCAAAAATTTCACCCAACTTGGAGCAACAGCACAAAATATTACCTTAACTGATACAGCTCACTTTTATTTTAGTGGTGTAAGTACGTTTAACGGTGATGTTACTGTTACTGCGCCAAATGTAACCTTGAGTGGTTTAATAGCTAATGGTTCTGCTACCTTTAACACATCTAAAAGCGGAAACGGCTCCGGTGGAAACACCTTTAATGGTACTTGCACTATTAATCATGCAGGAACTAGTACTTTTAGAATTGGGTTATCTGGTACTGATGTTTTTAATGGAGTCTTAACCTTAAACAATACTGGGTCGAGCTTACTAAGTGTTGGATATGCTGGTTCAGGTCATCAATACAATGATAATATTATTATGAATTGTACAAGTGGTTTTGGTATATCAATTGGTGAAAATGGCGGAAGCTCCACACTTGCTAATGGAAAAACGATACAAATCGGTGGAACAGGATTTACTTCTGGAATTCTAAGCATGGGTGGGATTACTCAAGTTGGAGCAGCGGCACATGTCTTTACATTACCAAGTGCGGGAGTCAGAATTAAAAATGGTTGTGTTTGGAATGGAGCTTTCACTGTTTCATCTGGGCATCTTTACCTCGATGGAGCTACATATAACAATACGACAAGTTTGACTAAAACAAACGGAAGTGCTAATACGAGTTTGGGTGGCAATACATATAACGCAACCACCACCATTGCTCATAATGGTCCTTGGGGAAATTGGTATTTGGCAAATACAAACCCTGATGATTATAATGGAGATGTTACTTTTAATGTGGCAAGTTCTGGAGATTTTTATCCAGCCCGAACAGCTAATTCAACCTTTGCTGGAAATATTACCTTTAATGGATCAACTACTGCCTCTGTTTTTGGTGATAACGGTGGTGTTGCTATTATGGATGGCTCTTCTGCACAAACGATTAATAATGGTGGAGGTGCACTTTTACCAGAATTCAAAAATTTTACTATGAATGCCACTGCTAACACAACGTTGAACATGCCAATATCTGTTACAGGAGCATTGACTTTTACAGCGGGTAACATTAACACAACGGCCTCAAATATATTAACTATGGAAAGTGGATCAAGTACTTCTGGGGCATCTAATTCTAGCCATGTTGATGGACCAATGGAAAAAGTTGGAAGCACTAATTTTGAGTTTCCTACAGGTGATTTAGGGATTTTAGGACCTATTAGTGTTAGTTCACTGGGAGCATCTGAAATTTTTACCGCAGAGTACTTTTATGTAAAGTACCTTGATGCTTCGGTTATCAGCCCCCTAGTATATCGAAGTAAAGTAGAATATTGGACCCTTAACCCAGCAAGTGCTGCGTCAGCCAATGTAACCCTTCATTGGGAAGATCAAGCCCGAAGTGGAATCAATAATTCTGGAGATTTGGTTGTTGCTCATTACAACGGTACAGATTGGGAATCTTATGGACAAGATGCAATTACTTTTGCCACTCCAGGAGATATAACAGTAAATACGGTAACAACCTTTAGTCCATTTACTTTTGGATCTTTATCTGCTAATATTACATTAAATCCATTACCAATTGACCTCATTTCTTTTGAAGCTCACTTAAATGGTGACCAAGTGGATATAAATTGGATTACAGCTAGTGAGGTTAACAATGATTATTTTGTAATTGAACGGTCTAATGATGGTTTTGTTTGGGAAGGGGTAATACAAGTTCAGGGTGCTGGAAATTCTTCTAGCATAATCGGTTATTTTGATATTGATTATGCTCCATTTAAAGGTGTTTCTTATTACAGGCTGAAACAAGTTGATATTAATGGTGACTTCACTTATTCAAGTATTGTAACTATTAATAACCTTGACGGAAATGATCCTTACATTTCATTGTTTCCGAACCCTGTTGTGATTGATGGAGAGATCAATTTATTAATTGAAGGTTTTGAAGGGGAACATGTACTGGTAGTACTTAAAGACGTGAGAGGAAGAGAATTTTATTCTAAAATTCAAATAGTAGAAAGTGGCTCTAAACTTGTAGCTTTAACACTCGACAACAATGTCTCTCCTGGAGTTTATATGATTAGTGCTACTTCGAACAACTCTATTTACAGCCAAAAAATTGTGATTCAGCAATAATACCGATAGATAAACCATTGTTGGGTGTTTTGAAATTAAATTGGTATAACTAGAATTAAACTTTAAACCTTAGGGTAGTATTTTACACTAATTTTTTAAAGTTTAATTCTTTCTTAGTTGTTGAAATTAAGGGTGTTCTATTAAATCAAAAAAATATCATAGTTAATTTGTAATAAAACCATAAGTTGGTTCGTTAAATAATTCTTTTTATTGGGTTTTGACATTGAAAATGAAATTTCTTACAAAGTCAAAGTCGATAAAAATAAAACTTCAATAATTATGATCTTATATAGTAAGTAAAATGCTATTTTTGAAACAGAACAATGATGTAAAATTTGAGTCTATAATTATATTGTGATTGAAATGACTTTAAACTTTTTAACTCTAAAAATTTAATTTAAATAATGGAAGCAATTACGATACTATGGGCAGATGATGAAATAGATTTATTAAAGCCTCACATTTTATTTTTAGAAGAAAAAGGATATAAAGTTTTATTTACCCAAAGTGGAGATGAAGCATTGGATATTTTAGATGAAGAACGCGTTGATATTGTGTTTTTAGATGAAAACATGCCAGGTTTATCAGGCTTAGAAACGTTGGAAATATTAAAAGAAAAATTTCCGAGCTTACCAGTAATTATGATTACTAAGAGTGAGGAAGAATATATTATGGAAGAAGCAATTGGTGCTAAGATTTCTGATTATTTAATAAAACCAGTAAATCCAAAACAAATATTGCTTTCAGTTAAAAAGAATTTAGATACAACAAGGTTGGTAAGCGAAAAATCTACTTCTAATTATCAAAGAGAATTTAGAGAGATAGGGATGATGCTTAATGATAATTTAGATAATGGAGAATGGATTGATTTGTATAAGAAGTTAGTTTATTGGGAGTTGGAGTTAGATAGATCTAAAGAAAGTGGGATGGACGAGGTTTTTCAAATGCAAAAAACCGAAGCAAATGCTCAATTTGGAAAGTTTGTAGAGCGTAATTATGTAGATTGGTTAAATCATCCAGAAGATGCTCCAACAATGTCGCATAACTTGTTTGCTAAACACGTTATTCCTGAAATAAAAAATGATGATACGCCAGTGTTTTTTATGTTGATTGATAATTTACGTTACGATCAATGGAAAACAATACGATCTATTATAGTAGAAGATTATTGGATAGATGAAGAAGATGCTTTTTACAGTATTTTACCTACAACAACACAATATTCTCGTAATTCAATTTTTGCAGGAATGATGCCTTCAGAAATCGAAAGAAGATTTCCTGATAAGTGGGTAAATGATGAAGAGGATGGAGGCCGAAATTTAAACGAAAAGTTTTTTATTGCCGAGCAATTAAAAAGAAATGGATTAGATATTAAATTTTCATACAACAAGGTGTTAAATGAAAGTTATGGGAATAAAGTGTTGAGAGAACTTCCAGGAATGTTCAATAATCAGTTAAACGTAATTGTCTATAATTTTGTAGATATGCTTTCTCATGCACGTACAGACATTCAAATTATTAAAGAATTAGCTAGTGATGAAGCAGCATATCGTTCGGTAGTAAAATCTTGGTTTGAACACTCTACGTTATTGAGTATTTTTAAGGAAATTGCAGCAAGAGGAGGAAAGGTCGTTATTGCAACAGATCATGGTTCAATACGAGTTAAAGAGCCATCAAAAATAATAGGAAACAAGGATGTAAACTCAAATTTAAGATACAAACAAGGTAAAAGTTTGGATTATAATCCAAAAGATGTTTTGGCGATTAAAAATCCAGCAGATGTTCATTTGCCGAAAGTGAACGTAAGTCAATCCTTTGTTTTTGCCAAAGAGGATAAGTTTTTTGCTTACCCGAACAATTACAATCATTACGTTAAATATTATAAAGATACGTTTCAGCATGGAGGGATATCATTAGAAGAAATGTTAATTCCAATTATAAAATTAAGTGCGAGGTAATTTTAATGAGTTAATGTAAAAATGGTTAATGCTTAACCTGGGAGAGTTATTTGCGAAAAGATTAATATTCTGTGAGGTTAAAATTATAAAATGAGTAAAACGGAATATATAGCGAACTCCGAAACTGATTTGTTTGAAATAGCAAAAAAAATGCTTGTTAATTTTTCAGACCAAAAAATAATTCTTTTTTATGGAGAGATGGGAGTGGGTAAAACTACTTTAATTAAACAATTATGTAAGCAATTAAACGTTGAAGAGTCAACTAATAGCCCTACATTTTCTATAGTAAATGAATATTTATCAGTAGAAGGAGCATCGATTTATCATTTTGATTTTTATAGAATAGAAGAAGAAACAGAGGTGTTTGATTTGGGCTATGAAGACTATTTTTATAGTGGAAACTATTGTTTTATAGAATGGCCAGAGAAAATCCCCAACCTATTACCTGGTAATGCCGTAAAAGTTACTATCGTACAAGATGAACAGAATATTAGATTGATTTCTGTTGTTCTGTAAGCAGTATTTTTTAACTTTGTAGTAAACCGTTGTAATATGCCTACATCAGATGATTTATTAAAATCCTTAGCTCAAGGATTTATGCCTCAAGAAGAAATGCTAGAAGTAGCTCCGAAAAAGAGTAAACTTCAGATTGGCATTCCCAAAGAAACCTCTATTCAAGAAAAAAGAGTTCCTGTTGTGCCAGATGCTGTTGCCGTATTAGTAAATAATGGGCATGAAGTAATCGTTGAAACAGGAGCTGGAGATGGTTCTAGTTTTAGTGATAAAGATTATTCTGAAGCAGGAGCAACTGTTGTTTTTTCTACCGATGAAGTGTATAAAGCAAACATGATTTTAAAAGTTGAACCACCAACTTTACAAGAAATTGATTTAATGCAACATGGACAATTGTTAATTTCAGCATTACAATTACCAATTCAGCCGAAAAATTTCATAAAGAAATTGATGGCAAAAAAAATTACAGCCATTGCTTTTGATTATATCAAAGATCCTGAAGGAATGTTACCTATTGTAAGTGCCATGAGTGAAATAGCAGGTAATGCCTCTATTTTAATCGCAGCTGAATATTTAAGTAATGTAAGAAAAGGACAAGGGCAATTGTTTGGAGGAATTTCGGGAGTTTCTCCAACAGAGGTAGTTGTTATAGGAGCAGGAACAGTTGGTGAGTTTGCCGCAAAATCTGCTTTAGGATTAGGAGCCACAGTTAAAGTTTTTGATAATAACACACACAAATTAAGAAGATTGCAAGGCTTGCTTGGGCAGAGAATTGCTACATCTATATTGCAACCAAAAGTTTTAGCAAAAGCGTTAAAAACGGCTGATGTTGTTATTGGAGCAATTAGTTCGCCAATAGGAAGAGCTCCAATAATTGTTACCGAAGAAATGGTAAGTCAAATGAAAGATTTTTCGGTTATTGTTGATGTAAGTATTGATAAAGGAGGTTGCATAGAAACTTCAGAAGTAACGAATCACGATGCACCCATATTTTCTAAATATGGCGTAATTCACTATTGTGTTCCTAATATTGCATCAAGAGTGGCAAGAACAGCTTCTTATGCTTTAAGTAACGTTATTACTCCAACTATATTAGATACTGGAGAGTACGGAGGGCTGGAGGTAATGATTAAATCATACCTTGGTATACAAAATGGAGTTTATATTTATAAAGGAGTACTTACCAATAAATATTTAGCTGATACATTTGGTTTACCTTATAAAGATATTAACTTACTATTAATGGCGATGTAATATGGCAATAGACAAAAAAAGAATCATTTATCGGTTAAAATTTTACGGATTTGGTTTTGGGTTAGGATGTGTTCTGGTTTGGGCTACTTTATATAGTGGAAGAGACGAAAGGTCTTCATGGATGCCAGAAGGTAGAGTGCTTCAGTTTTTAGAGAGTGCGGATATTGTTATTAATGAAAAACTGGAGTGCGAAATAACATGTAAGAATTTACCACTCACTTTTATGGACAGTACTTTTTGGGCTAATGCGGAGGTTATTTTTGATAAAAGTGCAGTGAAAAGAAAGCCTTGCCCTGAACATTACATTGAATCGACCATTACCGATGGTAGAAAAATAGCAGTTTATATTGAAAATTGTGAAACTTGTATAGATTGTGATGCAGAATTAACAGCAGAATTAAGAAGTGTTGTCGATTTAACAGTCAAGGATTACGAGTGTGGGTGTTAATAAATCCTCCCATTTCTCCAGCTATCAACAGCTCTAAACCAACTGCTTTTAAAAATAGGAGATCTGCTTAAACTGTAATCGTTGTTGCTTACAGGGTTAGATACTTTATGAAACACAAAACTGATTGACATCATGTTATTTTCTTCTCCATAAATCCAGTTTTCATAATCTTTATTTTTATAAACAACGTTTGGAGTTCCGTATATGATATAGATGATTCCTCTGTCTGTTTTCCAACCTTCTAGATAAGAAGTAAAATAATTGTTAGCGTTTTCTACACGTGTATAATACTCTCTAATTAATGTTCTAGCTCTTTCATTGCTTTCTGCAACATTAACCCAGTGTTTATCTACAGCATTTTTTTTGTTTTCACTTTCAGTTAATAAAGCATACTCTTTTTTTGTAGAAATATATCGCATTGGTCCAATCATATTTTCAGGACTTTGAACTTTCGGAAAATGCTCCTGAAAATTAAAAAGTGTTGGTCCAGAGCTACTATTTTCTAATGAATGAAAATGGTACAATCCTTTTTCTTTAACAATATAAGTTAGAGTGTTTGTAGAATCGAAATTTAACTGAGAGGTTAGTTGAGGGCTAAAACTTGTTGTTTCATTATCAGTTTCTGTAGCAAAAGGAGGCTTAGCAATAGGGAGGTCAGTACTGTAAAATTTTAAAGTAATTGATTTTGCAGGATTGCTTTCATTTTTTTTAATATAAACTTTGTCATTAGAATTAAAATGATTTTTAAAAACCACACTATAATTAGAATCTAATATTAAATAATTTTGAGGATTATAGATGTCTGATCGATTTACAGTTAAACGTTTTTTGATGTAATGGTCTCGTGTTAAATCATTTACTGTTATTACTAAATCGTAATTTTTACCAGAAACAGTTTTTAGATTTATTAAACCATCCAAGAATTTCTTTTGTTTGTTGTTTCCGTAATCTGTAAAAAAAATAGAAGCACTATCGATTAGTATTTTTGTTTCTTGATTGACTATCTCATATTTTATCATAATGTTAGCACTAAAAGTAGTGTCGCCACGTTTTTTAGTGTACAAAATGTTTTCAGAATTTAATCTGAAATGGAGATCAGTTAGTGTATCGTTTTTATGAAATATTTTGTAAATAGGATTAATAAGGTTTAATCCAGGCATGTAAATTCCTGCAACATTTTTGTTGGCACCTGTATTTTTTGATGATGAACAACCGTAAGCTGTAGCAATTATGGATAATATGATAATTAACTTACTCTTCAATTTCATTGTTTTTTTCTTCTAAGTATTTAGCATCAATTTGTTTTGATGTTTTAGCACCTAAAACTCTTATTTTTTCGGCTCTACCAATTAAATTACCTGAACCAGTTTTCAACTTATTAACTGCTCCATTGTAAGCTTCTTGAGATGTTTTTAATCCCTTATCAATCTTTTCTAAATCTGCTATAAACCCAACAAACTTATCGTAAAGAGCACCACTTTGTCTAGCAATTTCTAATGCATTTTTTGTTTGTCTTTCTTGTTTCCAAACTGAAGCAACTGTTTTTAAAGTTGCTAATAATGTGGTAGGGCTAACAATTACAATTTTTTTATCCCAAGCATAATTGTATATGTTGCTATCATTTTGTAGCGTAAAACTAAAAGATGGTTCTGAAGGCATAAACATCAACACAAAATCTGGTGTGTTTAATCCTGGAATTTGACTGTAATCTTTTTTAGAAAGAATATCAATATGGCTTTTTACAGATGTTAAATGAGCTTTTATGTGAGTTGCTTTTTCATCTTCGTCTTCAGAATTCACATAATTGGTGTAAGCAGTTATCGATACTTTAGAATCTATAATAATTTGTTTGTCGTCTGGTAATTTTATGATTACATCTAACCTACTTCCGCCACCATCTTGGTTGGTGTAATAATCTTCTGTTTTGTATTCCTCACCTTTAACTAAGCCTGAGCTTTCTAATATTTTTTCTAAAATAAGTTCTCCCCAATTACCTTGTGCTTTAGAATCTCCTTTTAATGCTCTAGTCAAGTTTTGGGCATCTTCCCGCATTTGTTGGTTAAGTTCAGATAACGTTTTTACTTCAGTCATTAAGGCTGAACGTTCTTTAACTTCTTTTACATATTTTTCCTCAACCTTTTGCTCAAAGCTTTTAATGTTTTCTTTCAGTGGGTTAAGAATTTCACTAAGTCTCTTTTGGTTTGCTTCAGCAAAATCTGTGGTGTTTTGCTTGAGTAATTTATTGGCAATATTTTCAAACTCTAGAGAGAATTTTTTTTGTAGTTGGTCAACTTCAGCTTTATGCTCTTTTAGTTTTGTTTCTAAATTTTGATTGGCTTCTTTTATTTGAGCATTTTCTGATAAGAGCCCATTTTTTTCACTGAATAATTTCTCAATCGTTTCTTTTTGTTCTTTGTAATTTTGAGTTGCAGAATCTAATCTAGTTTTTAGAGTAGCAATTTCTATTTTTAGATTTTCATCATTATTTTCTTCACTTGATGAAGCAGCCATATTGGTCTTTTTAAAAAGAAAACCAATAAAAAAACCTGCTACAAGTCCAATAACTAAAAGTAAAATTCCCATTAAATCCATTCTCAAATTCTAAGGCAATAAAGATAGGATAAAGTTTGTGAGTTTTAAAGTCTGAAAGTTTATAAAGTAAAAAAGTTTATGAAGTTACTTGTTTTTAAAAATTGAAGTTCTTTTTTTAGACTTCTGACTTCTGACTTCTGACTTCTGACTTCTGACTTCTGACTTCTGACTTCTGACTTCTGACTTCAATATTTCAAAATCAAAATAGGTGTTCCTTCATCAATTAAATCAAACAACTCTATCACATCTTTGTTGGTCATTCTAATACAGCCGTGTGATGCAGGCTCACCAATAAGTCCCTCTTCGGCAGTTCCGTGTATGTATATAAACCTATTGTACGAATCCATATTTCTTCCTTTATTAACCCCAGGTTCTTCCCCTTGTAACCACATAATTCTTGAAGTAACATAATCTCCATCAGCTTTTGTTTTTGAAGTTAAAATTTTAGCCTTACTACCTTTGTAAACCCTAGAAACCATTATACCTCCCTCAGGAACATCTTTTCCTATTTTTCTTTTAATAGTATGCAGCCCTGGCGGAGTTTTGTAGCTGTTTTTTTTGCTCCCAACACCTTTTTTTGCAGTAGAGATAGAATATTTTCTAATGGTTGAATCGCCTTTTATAAGGTAGAGTCGTTGGTGTTTAACTGAAACATACATATATGTTTCAAATGACCGGTCTTTATATTTTAAGTTTAAGTATTCAGATAAAAAATTGGCAATGGTTTCATTAGAGGGCTCTACTTTGGGTTTTTCAATTTCTTTCGGAATTTCAACAATAGGTTGCTCAATTAATTTGGAGCTTTTGCACGAAAATAAAGCAACAAAACAAAAGATAATTAAACTATATTTTTGAAATCCTTTTAGAAACATTAAAGATTGTTCTTGCGCATATTATACATTAAGTTGTAAAATATGTTTGGTAAAATTAGTTTAAAAGGTATCGTTAATAATTCCTTTTTACCAATGTATTTATGGTTTCTATTAGATTTTAATGCTTTCACAAATTTTCTGGAAAAAACATTCGTTTTCATTCCTTTTTCCATCGCTGGGCTATTTTCATTCGCTAAATTACCATCACCCTTAATTGCGTTAATCGCAACATTAGTATTAATAAACCCTGGCGAAACAATTAAAACATGCACATTGTGTTTTCTTAATTCCATTCTAAACCCATCATAAAAACCATATAAAGCATGTTTTGATGCTGAATAAGTAGTTAAATCAGGTAGACTGAATTTTCCAATGATACTGGTTGTTACTGCAATTTTGCCACTTTTCTGTTGTAGCATTATTGGAGCAACAGCTTTAGATAAGGCAACATTCCCAAAATAGTTAATGTCCATTATTTTTCTTTCAACAGCCGTATCAGTCTCTAAAGCAAAACTTTTCTGACTAATTCCTCCGTTATTAATTAACACATCAATACGGTTAAATTTAGCCATCACTTGTTTTGTCCAATCATTAGCATTTTGATGTTGCTCTAGATCTATTGGAAGAATCAAAACATCCTCATCAGACAAATTAATGTTTTTTCTAACACGATTTAGTTCTTCAACTCTTCTTGCAGAAAGAATGAGTTTGCAATTTTCTTTTGCAAGCTCATAAGCAATAGCTTCCCCTATGCCAGAGGATGCTCCTGTAATCCAAATAACTTTACCTAATAAATTCATTTTGCTAAGATATTAATAGCAATCATTTTTATGCATATTTTAGCATCGACTTTTTAACCCTCAATTCTTTAAAACATTAAGATTGAAAGTGATGAAAATAAAAGTATTTTTTTTTCATTAATAGTTGCAATTAGTTTAAAAAAGTCTACTTTTGTAATCCGAAATTAAAGGATAAAAATTAAGAACGATGAAAAGAACATTTCAACCATCAAAGAGAAAAAGAAAAAATAAGCACGGATTTAGAAGTAGAATGGAATCTGCTAACGGAAGAAAAGTAATTTCTAAAAGAAGAGCTAAAGGGCGTAAGAAATTAACAGTTTCTGACGAACCAAGACATAAAAAATAATGTTAACATTATTTAATAAAAGGGAAGCAATTATTGCTTCCCTTTTTTTTGAACAATTTTTAAGAAAATGTTGAAAAGTTACGTTAAATATTTATAGGATTTGAAGTACTTTCGTAACGATATTTAAGACACCAAAAAACGATTATTCATGCCAAGAGATAATAGCATTAAACACGTATTAATTATAGGAAGTGGACCAATTATTATTGGACAAGCATGTGAATTTGATTATTCAGGTTCTCAAGCATCTCGTTCACTTAGAGAAGAAGGAATCATTGTTTCTTTAATTAATTCTAATCCGGCAACAATTATGACGGATGAAGTAACTGCGGATAACGTTTATTTATTACCGTTAGAAAGTGCTTCTATTGTTAAGATTTTAGAAGACCATCCAGATATCGATGCGGTACTTCCATCTATGGGAGGACAAACTGCGCTGAACCTTTCTATCGAATGTGAGGAAATAGGAATTTGGCAAGATCATAATGTAAGAATGATCGGAGTAGATACCAAGGCAATAGAGATTACAGAAGATAGAGAATTGTTTCGTCAGAAGATGGAAGAAATAGGGGTTGGCATGGCTCCATCAGAAACAGCAAAATCATATTTAGAAGGAAAAGAAATAGCACAGAAAATAGGATTTCCATTGGTTATTCGTCCATCTTTCACATTAGGAGGAACAGGTGGAGCTGTAATTTATGATCCAGAAAAGTATGAAGATGCTTTACACGTTGGATTAAATGCATCACCAATAAAAGAGGTGATGATTGATAAAGCAGTTATCGGTTGGAAAGAGTATGAGTTAGAGTTATTAAGAGATGCCAATGATAATGTTGTTATTATTTGTTCTATAGAGAATTTCGATCCTATGGGAATTCATACTGGAGATTCAATTACAGTTGCTCCAGCAATGACTTTATCCGATACAACTTTCCAAAAGATGAGAGATTTATCTATTAAGATGATTCGCTCAATTGGAAACTTCTCTGGAGGTTGTAATGTTCAGTTCTCGGTAAGTAATGATGAAAGAGAAGAAATAATAGCCATTGAAATTAACCCTAGGGTTTCTCGTTCTTCAGCTTTAGCATCTAAAGCAACAGGTTATCCAATTGCAAAAATATCTGCTAAGTTAGCTATCGGGTTTACTTTAGATGAATTAAAAAATCCAATTACAGGAAACACTTCAGCTTTATTTGAGCCAACATTAGATTACGTAATTGTAAAAGTGCCTCGTTTTAACTTTGATAAGTTTAAAGGTTCTGATAGAAGATTAGGTTTTTCTATGAAATCTGTTGGAGAGACTATGGGGATTGGAAGATGTTTCCAAGAAGCATTACAGAAAGCGTGTCAGAGTTTAGAGATTAATAGAAATGGATTAGGAGCAGACGGTAAAGAGTTAACCAACCAAGATGCAATCTTACACAGCCTAGAAAATCCGAGTTGGGATAGGTTGTTTCATGTTTATGATGCTATTAAATTGGGTATTCCCTTTAAAACGATATATGAAAAAACAAAAATTGACCACTGGTTTTTACGTCAGATAGAAAACTCTGTTAAGCTTGAAAAAAGAATTGAGGAATATACAGTTGATACACTTCCTAAAGAATTAATGAAAGAGGCTAAGCAGAAAGGTTTAGCAGACAGACAAGTAGCTCATTTATTGAAATGTTTAGAGAGTGAGGTTTATAAAAAACGTAACGAACAAGGAATTAAACGTGTTTATAAGTTAGTTGATACTTGTGCAGCTGAGTTTCCTGCAGAAACACCATACTATTATTCAACCTTTGAAGAAGAAAACGAATCTGTTGTTTCTGATAAAAAATCTATTATTGTTTTAGGCTCAGGTCCAAATAGAATTGGACAAGGAATAGAGTTTGATTACAGTTGTGTACATGGAATTATGGCTGCTAAAGAAGCAGGCTATGAAACCATAATGATTAACTGTAATCCTGAAACAGTATCTACAGATTCTGATACAGCAGATAAATTATATTTTGAACCAGTTTTCTGGGAACATATTTATGATATTATTTTACATGAAAAACCAGTAGGAGTTATTGTTCAATTAGGTGGGCAAACGGCTTTGAAGTTAGCTGAAAAATTAGAGAAATACGGAATTAAAGTAATGGGAACTTCTTTTGAAGCATTAGACATTGCTGAAGATAGAGGTCGATTTTCTGCGGCTTTAGAAAAGTTAGAAATTCCTTTTCCAAAATATGGTATTGTAGAAAGTGCTGAACAAGCAATTGAACTTTCTAAGGGCTTAGGTTTTCCATTATTAGTTCGTCCTTCTTATGTGTTGGGTGGTCAAAAAATGAAGATTGTTATTAATGAGGAAGAGTTAGAACATCATGTAGTTGATATTCTAAAATCAATGCCTAACAATCAAATTTTATTAGATCACTTTTTAGGTGGAGCTATTGAAGCAGAGGCTGATGCAATTTGCGATGGTGAAGATGTATACATCATTGGTATTATGCAGCACATAGAACCTGCAGGAATTCATTCCGGAGATTCTTATGCAGTATTACCTCCTTACAATTTAGGAGATATGGTTATGACTCAAATAGAAGACATTACAAAGAGAGTAGCTATTGAATTAAAAACAGTAGGTTTAATTAATATGCAGTTCGCTATTAAAGATGATATTGTTTATGTGATTGAGGCAAATCCAAGAGCATCTAGAACGGTTCCTTTTATCGCGAAAGCTTACAGAGAACCTTATGTTAAGTATGCGACTAAAGTAATGTTGGGAGATAAAAAAGTAAAAGATTTTGATTTTAAACCTCATAAAGAAGGTTATGCAATTAAAATACCTGTATTCTCTTTTAGTAAATTTCCTAATGTAGATAAAGAATTAGGCCCAGAAATGAAATCTACTGGCGAAGCTATTTACTTTATTAAGGATTTAAAAGATAAATTCTTTAGAGATATTTATGCTAAGCGTAATATGTATTTGAGTAGGTAGTATAGAGAATAGATTCAAGATAACAAGATTTAAGACTTTTTTCTTGAATCTTGTTTCTGAATGTCTTGATTCTCAGAAACTGTCATCTTGACCGAAAAAATAAATTGGTAAGGAACTTGCAAAGTATAGAGCAAAGAAAGAATTATGGGATTATTAAGAACAATAGTAATTATTGCACTATTTTATTACGGTTTTAAACTGTTAGCGAAGTATGTGTTTCCGTGGTTGTTAAAAAGGTGGGTTAACAAAAAAATGGGTCAATTTCAAGATCAAGGACACAGCCAATTTCAGGATCAACAAAAAGCACAAGAATTTTCTAAGCAACACGAAGGTGAGGTAAAAATTAAAGCTAGAGGAAAAAAATCAGAATCGGAAACCAAAGACATGGGCGATTTTGTTGATTTTGAAGAGGTGGATTAGTTAAATGTTACTAAAATAATACCAATTAATTTTAAAACACCCAACAATGTTTTTTGAATAATGCAGATAATAATCAAAGCCAGAGAATGAGTGTGACGAAATTATCGGGCATTTTGATTAAAAATAGGTATTAAACGAAATTAACCTTTTTAAAGAGAAAGTCAATCAGTTTACTTTTTTAGGATTATCTTTAACCACAAAATAGAGTTGATGGCTAAAAAAGTAATGATTGTAGTTGGTACACGACCCAACTTTATAAAAATAACACAATTTCAGAAAGAATTTGAAGCTTACGGAGATGAGTTTGAATACATTTTAGTTCATACACAACAACATTACGATGAAAATATGTCTGACATATTTTTTACGCAACTTAAACTTAAAGAGCCAGAATATCTTAATGTTTCTCCAGCTTCTCCTTCTAACCAAATAGGACAATGTATTATTGAAATAGAAAAAGCGGTATTAAAGCACGAACCAGATGCATTAATAGTTGTTGGAGATGTTAACTCTACATTAGCTGCTGCAATTGTTGGAAACAAAACAGGAACAAAACTTTTCCATTTAGAAAGTGGTTTAAGAAGTTACGACAATGAAATGCCAGAAGAGATAAATCGTTTAATTACGGATTTAGTTGCTGACGGATTTTTTGTAACCGAGCAAAGTGGATATGATAATTTAATTGAAGCTGGTAAAAGTGAGTCTCAAATTCATTTTGTTGGAAATACTATGATAGATACCTTGGTAGCTTTTGATGAAGTTATTCAACAAAATAATATTTTAGAAGAGTTAGGACTAGAGGAGAAGAGCTTTGTTTTAATGACTATGCATCGACCAAGTAATGTTGATACTAAAGAACGGTTAGAGATTTTATTGAACATTATTGCTAAAATTTCTGAAGAAAGTCATTTAATCCTTCCTATCCACCATAGAACAAAAAATAGCTTAATTAAACACGGTTTGTTTGATGAATTAGAAAGCAATCCGAAAGTGATTATTACAACTGCTTTAAATTATTTGGCTTTTCAAAAACTGATAAGCACATGTAAATACGTATTAACCGACAGTGGTGGAATACAAGAAGAAACCACATTTAGAAAAGTTCCTTGTTTAACTTTAAGAGAAAACACAGAACGACCTAGTACCATTACAATTGGTACCAACGAGTTGGTAGAGTACAATTTTGAAGCAGTTTCTAAAAAGATTAATGAAATAGAAAATGGTACTTATAAAACTGGAGCTATTCCTCCAAATTGGGATGGAAAAGCCACTAAACGTATCGTAGAGGTATTGAGAAAAGAATTATAATATAAATGAAAGTAGTCTTATTCATAATCCATTTCATTCTATTTACAGGTATAGTATTTTCTCAACCAAGTGCTAAAGAGAATACAGAAATAGCATTAAAATATTTTAAATCTCAGGAATACGATAAAACAATTAAGTATTGTGATAAAGCTATATCTATTGATTCTTTATGTGTTGAAGCCTACATCTATCGAGGAATTTGCAAAAGTATAAAAGGGAATGATGGTTTAATGGATTTAAATAGAGCTATTTATATCAATCCAGAGAATTCGAAAGCATTTAGAAATAGAGCGGTTATAAAACATAATATGAAGGATTATGATTCTGCAATCAATGATTATAAAAAAGCAATAGACCTGAATCCAGAATTTGCTATACAATATACTAATTTAGGGTTGCTTTATGTGGAAATGAATTTATTTAAAGAGAGTATACCATACTTTACTGAATCATTAAAAAGAAATCCTAAAGACAGTGAAACTTATCTTAATAGAGGATCTGCTTATTTAAAAATTGAAGATTATATTAATGCAGAACCTGATTTGAATAAAGCAATAAAATTGAATAAGAATGATGTTATGGGGTATTATAATTTGAGTATTGTTTATTATAGAACAGGAAGAATTAAAGAAGCATTGAAATTTTGTGAAAAAGCAATAAAAATGGATCCTAATATTCAAGATGTACAACGATTGTATGGCTATATAAAGGATGATCTTAAAAAGAATTAGCCAATTAATAAAACTATAATTATGAGCAGCGAACAACTAGATGATGTATTATTAGAAACAGAACAGGTTGAATCAGGAAATGAACGGATTGGATTTGGTAGGCGATTAGGAGCGTATATGTTAGATGTTTTAGCGATGATAGTTCTAGGATCTATTATAGGAGTTTTGGTTGGAGATCAATTAGCGTTAATCTTTTTTCAAGATCAAATAGCACAATATGAGGTGATGTCAGATCAATTTAGCCATATAGATTTTGATTTTATGGGCTTGATGATGGGGATTCTAGAAATTATGGCAGGAATTTCAATCACTGGTTTATTATTATTTATTATGGAAGGAGCTTTCGGACAATCATTTGGTAAAATCATTTTGAAAATAATTAATACCAATGTTGATGGAACACATGCTGATGCAGGAAAATTATGGCTAAGGTCTCTCTTGAAATATGGAAGTACCATGTTATCACTTTTAGGTGGAGCTATAGGAGTGATTCTTTTAGGATGGATAGCAACCCTTTGGAGTATTGTGATTTTTATAGGTTTCTTTTCAATCCCGTCCTAAATAAAATTCAAGATAAAGCAAAGGCATTGAATTTGTTATAAAAAGAGATTAAAACACTCATAAATTAAAAAGCACCCCCTGAG
>NVUQ01000046.1 GCA_002401955.1 Flavobacteriales bacterium
TGTTGATTTTACCGCAGGAGCTGTAGATATGATTTCAGGAAAGTTGAAGAGTTTTGACAACTATCAGCCCTCTCTAATTGATGGTATTATTGCCAGCACTGCAATACCTATTATGATGCCTATTTCTCCTATTGGAGGGATACCGTTTTACGATGGTGGGCTGCGTGATGCAGCACCGTTGAAAAATGTTATTGAAAAAGGAGCTGATGAAATAGTAATTATTCTTTGTCAGTCAGAGCAACTTTCAGAAAAGAATTTTAACACTGGTAAACTGATGCACCTGGTATCTCGTATTATGGAAATTGTTGTCAATGAAACCGTGAACAATGATATTGCGAGAATGAAAGATATTAATTGTCAAGTTCCTAAAAATTCAGACATCATCAAAAGAGGTGTTCACTCAGGAAAGAAAAGAATCAAATTCAAAATTATCAGACCTCCAAAGGAGCTTTCTGTAAAGATTGATAAGTTTAATAAAGCAGATATTGAGCAAATGATTGAGCAAGGGAAAATAACGGCACAAAACTCTAAATGGATTTAGAGATTAGAATGAGTTAAATGACATAAAAATAATTTTTACCCCAATTTAAATATTACTTTTGAAGTATAACCATAAGTTGAATAAGTATACTAGTATACTTATTGAATTGTTAGCGGTAATTAAATGAAGATATTTAGAGCTATAATTGCATTTTTTCAAGCACTTCTTCCACTACTTGGTTTTGGCGTCATTAGCATAGTAATATATGCAGGACTTCCAAAACCTTATAATATTTTGGTTTCAGTTACCTTATTTATTATTGGGATTTATGCCAGTCGTTCGATTTTTAATATGATGATGAGAAGAGGTGTTCTTTCTGTAATGTCTGCTGATAATGCAACATTTGACTTGGACGAATTAGAACCAACTGAAGGTGATGGAGTCCTGAAATTAACACCTGAAGAACTTAGACGCAAGTTCTTAAAAGATAAATTAGAACTTGGCAAATGTACGGTCTCAATATATGGTGATTGGGAAGGCAGACAGCTAAATATAAAACATCAATTAAAGTCTATTGAATTTAATTCTAAAAACAACAGCTTGACCTTATTATTTTCGGACAATTGTCTACTGAGAATAAGAAATCCAAGGTTGATTTTTTCCACAAGTTCTTATTTAAAAATAGTAAAGGCAACGGAAATTCTATGGCAAATTCCAGACGATTTTAAAGCTCATCATCAATTCAGTTATTTGAATACAGGCGAAAAAATAAAAACAAAAAGTAATACTGATTGGAAGCCACACGATTACGACATTGGTATTGGAATGAATGCAATTTATTTACAAGGCTAAAAAAAACCGCTAACATCCTGTAATATTGCATTTCTGTTGCGAGCAGTTGCAGTTTCTTGAGAATTTGGTCAGTTAGTGCCATAATTTTTGTTACCAGTTTTTAAGTTAATAATTAGCAAGTTGCATCCTTGCTTTGGGCTTGGTAAGGGTTTGCTTATTTGCAATTGTTTAGCTTGGGTAAGCTCACAAAAATTATTACTTTTAAGCTATTAATAAACTAAGCAAACGCAACATGCAGTGGCGTTAGTAGCTATGCACAATGAGGAAAATTCATTTAATATTACTCTTTTATAAATCTTATATTATTCCGAGTTTTCTGATTACTTTATCTTGCCTATATTTTTCTTTTATTTATGGATTAAGCGTTCTAACTATTCTCTTATGGTTCAAGATTATTACTCTTGGAATGTTAGTCTACTATATCAACAATCGAAAAAAAAAAGAATTCTACTATTACAAAAACTTAGGTTTAACCAAGCAAAAACTGTGGACTTCTACCCTATTATTTGACTTGTTTATATTTATTTTCCTATTGGCTTTAATAAATCTTTCTAGATGAATAACATACTTGAAATTGACAGTGTAATTCTTGAATATAACGGAAGAAAAATACTTCAAGACGTTTATCTTAAAAGTGAAACTGGGAATATAACTGGGTTGCTTGGAAGAAATGGTTCAGGAAAAACATCTTTGATGAATATTATTTATGGTAATATTTTTATTAGTAATAGTTCTATCCGTATTGATAAAAAGACTTTACCAAGAACATATCGTCAACCTGAAAAAATAAGATACTTACCTCAGTTTAGTTATACTCCAAAAGGACTTACAATAAAAAAAATATTTAAAGATTATAAACTCGACTTCTCAGATTTCACAACTATTTTTCCCGATTTAGAGCGATATTATAATTCAAAAATTTCTACACTTTCTGGAGGTGAAATAAGAATCATAGAAATTTATTCAATATTAGCTTCTAAGACATTATTTTGTATGCTTGACGAACCTTTTTCTCAAGTAATGCCCATACATATTGAATCAATAAAGACACTTATAAGTAGAGAAAAGATAAACAAAGGAATAGTACTTTCTGACCACCTTTACGAGCACATTTTAGATATATGTGATGACTTATATGTAATAAATAATGGGAAGGTTCATCTAACAAGTGAACACAAGGATATTGAAAAATTGGGGTATGCTAAAATAAACAGCTACTAACATTCAATATATAATATGCCCTATACCTTCAGCTTTTTCTATTCTAATCGGCTTTTGTGGTTTATCTCATAATTTTTGCTTGTGCTTTTTTGTAAATTTCTGCAAGTTGCATACTTGCTTTGGTGAGTTTGTTTGGGTGCGCTTTATTTGTTTGTTAGTAAACTGCGGGGTTGGC
This sequence comes from Flavobacteriales bacterium, assembly GCA_002401955.1. Classification (GTDB taxonomy): domain Bacteria; phylum Bacteroidota; class Bacteroidia; order Flavobacteriales_E; family Vicingaceae. The sequence continues at coordinate 2,730 of NVUQ01000046.1, forward strand.
AAAAATTATTACTTTTAAGCATTGAATAAACATACGGCACATTACATATTGTGGCGTTAGCATTCATTGAAAAACTTATAATTATGAAAAAAATTCTATTTATCTGTTTAATAATAATTAGTACTAATTCTTTTAGTCAATCCTATCACAAATTTCTTGACTCTAATGTTTTCTGGGATGTTGGATATGCAGAAATGGGTTATATCTGTCAACCCTATGGCAGTACTCTCCCTTCTAGATTTTCTATAAGTGGTGATACAACAATAAATTTAATGACATACACATTCTTCAAATCCTATAGTTATATAAATCTAAATGTACAACCCGCCCCCAACTGTCCTCCTTTTGCAATCGATACTATTCCTTATCAAATAAATACCGCTATTATGAGAGAGGACACATCACTTAAAAAAGTATACAAGTACGATGTGTCATCACAACAAGAATTATTATGGTATGACTTTAATGCACAGCAAGGTGATACTCTTTTTTATGGTTCTAACCCTTACTTTATAGTTGATACTATTTACAATATTATTACTCTTGATGGAAAAACAAGAAAATACTTTGAATACAATAACAATATGGGAGGTGGTCTAGGTGGCTACTACATTGAAGGTTTAGGTGGTAGGGGTGGTCCATTCTCTATACCATTAAGTTACTTTGAAGCAGGTTCTTGGCTAATGTGTATTAGTGACACCAATCAAAACACTATATATTCCCAAAATAGTTGTTATAGTTTCATAACTGGGATTGACAATAAATTTATAGAAACCTCAAATATTTCCATTAATCCCAATCCTGTTTCTGATTACTTTACAATAGATACGGAAATAGATATAAATGAAATAAATATCCTCGATATATCTGGCAAGAGTATTAAATCTATTATCCAAACATCAACAAAAGCCTTCTCAGTTTCAGATTTACCTAGTGGTATTTACTTCGTAAAAGTAATTGGAAAAAAACACACCATAATACGCAAAATTATAAAACAGTAAACATTTGCCAATATTAACATAGAGTAAAGAACTAAAATATTTGAAGCGGAAAAATAACGAAATGCTAACAATCTGTCATATTGCATTTTGGTTGCGAGCAGTTTTAGCTCTTTGATAAGTTTGTGAGTTAGCACCATTCATTTTGTAGGTGGTTATCTAAAAGCTTTGCAAGTTGCATCCTTGCTTCGGTTGAGTAGCATCTCTCCTACTTAATTGTTAACTGCTGTGTGGTACGTCTACAAAATTCATTACTTTGGTGCTATTAAACAACTGAACAAACGCAACATACAGTTGCGTTAGCAGTAATTGAACATAAAAGCAATGATTGATTTAAAACACAGCAAACTTGATACTGATAAAAAAGAGCTTCTAATCGAAATATTGGAAAATACTCATCAAGTAATAACCAGAATTATTGGAAAAGAAATAACGAAGTTTCGTGAAAAGAAAACAGATGCTGGATGGACTGTTCAATTGAAACAGAAAGGGTTAAGCGACCATTGGTTCTCATACGGTGTACTGTACAATGATTTTGATAATTTTCAGCTATGGCTCAATTTAGGAGCAATAAAACCAAAGGCTGACTTTGACAATATTAAAGAAGAACTAATTAACTATGCAGCAGACTATAATCGAGTTGAGATTGACAGTAAAAAAAATCATTTTTTCTCAAAATATATTATGGACATAATAAATTTCTCGAATATAAAAGAATACGAGAATGACTTGAAGCATACAGGAGAAAGAATAATTAGAAGGTTAAAAAATGAACTCGAATACTTAGAAAATTTAAATTACTTAGGGGTAAAAAAATTTGACACTAAATTTGACACTATAGCCGAATACCCTTACTTCAAAGAACAAGAACTCAAAACCGAATCTGATGAAAACACTAAAAAAGAAAATAAAACAAACCAATTCGAAAAATTTAAATTCCCAATTGTTCGATGTTATTTTATAAACACCTGCAAAAATGAAGAGAGTGAATGTGGAGCATGTTACGGAGATGGAGTAGATATAGATGATGAATTGAGCGGTGATTCAGATTTTGGAAAATGTAAAAAGTGTGGGGGAAGTGGAACCCTTTTTCGAGAAGGGAAATACGAAGTTAAAACGGAAGTGATTAAAGATGACCTTGAGGTAGGGGTAGAGTTAAGTGAATTAATATTAAAATTAGCTCCTGTTTTAAGCCTTGGTGAAGAAACGATTGAGGAAATTAACAAAATTATATTAGTGCCTTTGTATGTTGCAGCTCGTATTGCTGGTTTATTCGTAACTCCAAATGACCATGAGCGAATTGAAAGCTATAAAGATATAGACAAAAATAATCGGTTTGACACAGTGTACTCTAATTTACATTTCAAATCAATAAAAGGATGTGAGTTATTAGTTTCAGAATTAATATTACTTGGAATATTGGAAAAAGGAACAAAAAGGAGAAGTATAAATGACGAAAACAAATATTTTCAATTAACGAAGAAAGGAATTGAAAAATGGCGAGAACTAAAAAGCGAGTAAATAATTATGGCAAAAAAAACTAACAAACTCATTGACTCATTTAAACGAGAATTAGGAAAAAATACGGGAAAATATTTAAGCAATCAGTTATTTGGGGATAAACACTCAACTCCTCACACGATAATTCATAAAGGACGTATTGGAAGAAATGGAAAAAGCGATTCCTCAGGAACTGAAGAATCAGAGTCTTCGGTTGATGATGAAATTAAATATGAAGTACATCAAGAAAAGGTGTATCAGAATAGAATGGAACAAGTTTCCTCTATTCAGTTCAAAGGAGATAATGTTGATGAAATTTCAAATCAACTGGATAATTTAATTGTTTATTTTAATGGTGCTGATGTTGGTGAATGGGATTACAAAGCTGCAATTCGAACAAAAGCAATTTCTGGAGCAATGAAATTGGAACGTTTAGGCGAAAGAGAGTTGGCTAAGTATTATAGAAAACAACTACCTAATCCTAAATTAATAAGATACACTCTTATTGCTCTATTGGCAATTGTCAGTTTCGGTGGCTTAGTGTTTATTGCATTAGGTGGTCTTGATTAAATGAAAAATCCGTGGAAAAACATAACAATTGATAATAGAATTGCAGAATGTGATATCGATTATTTAAGTAAGTACAACAGGAGCTCAAAGAATGAATTTTATTTAAGCACAAAGGATATGCCAGAGCCATTTATTGGCTGTGCAAATGCACCTATATTAATACTATTGGGTTCACCTGGCTCTGTTATTGACATAAGCGGAGGTCTAAGAATGATAAATCAAGAAGCTCTTGCAAATCTCCACAACCCACAAACAATAAATGACTTCCCATTTTACCCGTTAAAAGAGAGATTAGCAAAAACTGCACATAGTAAGTGGTGGAATAGAGTTTTTAGAGTTCTAATTAATGATATAACCATAAGTGGTTTAGACGAAACCCAAGTTAAAAAGGCAATAAGTAAAACGTTCTTTAATCTTGAACTTTATGGATATCACTCACCTATTACATATAAGCAATTTGTAAAAAAGGACAATCTTTTGCCTTCAACAAATTTTAATATTTATTTGATTAAACAGGCTATGAAGGAAAACAAATTAATATTAATGCCTAGGGCAAGAAGAGAATGGTTCAATATTGTGGATGGACTTTCGGATTATAATAATGCTGTGTTTGTAGCAAGTAACCGAGGAATTGAAATAAACAAACACACTGTGTCACCTAGAGCTTATAAAATAATTGTAGACAAAATAAAAACTGCTAACACTATATAAAAAGCATTAAAACGACTTTTTACATTAGCCGTTGGCAACCATCACAAATATCAATGAAACTATTTCTCCAATTATTTTTAATATCAGTAATTACTGTTTCTTGTGGCATTTCTAATCAAAACGAACTTGATAGTATTAATAATGTAGATGAAAAATCATCTGAAGACATTTATGATTCTACATTAAATGTCCAAGAAAAGAAAAAGATAGTATTGTCATTTGACTCCATAATTTATTCTAACCTTGATGAAGCATTAAAACATTCGGAAGAAGTTAAAATACTTCATCTTAAACCAAAAAAGAGAACAAATCAATTAGATACGTTCCCTGTCGAAGTATTAGAATTAATAAACTTAACAGAACTTAAGTTGAATGGATATAACTTCATTGATGTACCAAAAGAAATTAGTAAGCTGAAGAACCTTAAATATTTAGATTTAAGTCATAGTAACTTTTTAGAGAACCTACCTTCCGAAATTGGAAACCTAAAAAACTTAGAAGTCCTTTTACTTAATGACAACTTTGCTTTAGAGAAACTACCTGAAGAATTAGGGGAATTAAAGAATCTGGAAAAATTAAACTTGAGTTTAACTCGTATAAATGAATTTCCTGATTTCATTTGTAAACTTCAATCTCTTAAGTTTCTTAACGTAATGAAGACTAAAATAAAAAGTGTTCCACCTTGTATCAAAAATCTAAAAGAGCTTAATGTCTTATATATAAATAATTGTAACATCTCATCGCTACCTTCTGAAATTGGTGAGTTAGAAAATCTAAAAACTTTGTGGCTAATCAATACTGGAATAAAAGACGTTCCTAATGAAATAGCTAATTTGAAAAAGTTAAAAAAACTATGGATTTATCCAAACAGTGAATTTAAAAAGAGACTTGATTCTCTTCTGCCAAAAACATTACTTGTACGATAAACAGTTGCCAACAATTTCTATATTTCATTATGTTGGCTGATAACTGTATATTTGGTTTCAACAAAACGAAAACATAGAGTGGCGTTGGCAAACATTCCTCACATCACGAAATCGAGATTAATTTCTACCGATAACGTGAAAATTTTTGAGGATTTTTAAAATTAAAAAAATGAGGTTAGTCAGAATAAATTAAATAAGATGAAAAAAATTACCCTACTTTTACCATTATTAATTAGTTCAATTTTTGCATTAGCTCAATTTAATTTTAATTCTACAGACATTTCTTATGTATCTGACACATATTTTCCCGATACTAAACTGATTGATTTAGATGGAGATGGAGACTTGGATGTATTGTCATGTTATTATAGAGTCTCTCCATTTACCGGTAGTGGAATTGTTTGGTATGAAAATCTTGGAGGAGGTAGTTTTGGTGGTGAACAGATAATTTCAAGCATGGTGGATCAAGCAAAATCTGTTTGCCCCTCTGATATAGATGGTGATGGAGATATGGACGTTATCTCTGCTTCATCTAATGACAGTAAGATTGCTTGGTATGAAAATCTTGGAGCTGGTAGCTTTTCAACTCAACAAATTATTTCGACAAATGCATTAGGAGCTTATTCCGTAATTTCTGTTGATATAGATGGAGATGGGGATCAAGATATTGTTTCTGCCTCATATTCTGACAATAAGATTGCTTGGTATGAAAATCTTGGAGGCGGAACTATAGGAGGACAACAAATTATTAGCTCCACTATCATTAATCTCCAATCTGTTAATTCAGCAGATTTAGATGGAGACGGGGATGTGGATATTATTTCAGTGGATGGTAATAATTCGTGGTTTGAAAATATTGGAGGAGGAGGCTTTAGTGTTAATGCGAACCTTTTGTCGAGCGCTAATTTAAATACAAGATCCTTATCATCCGCAGATATTAATAATGATGGGAATATAGATGTAATTTCTTCGGACTATGACGGAAATATTTTTTGGTATAAAGGATTGGGAGGTGGACTTTTTGATAATTTAGAAAACTTCATAACCCCTTATTATGATAACCATGAGCTACTATCTATTGTTATAAATGATTTAGATGGAGATGGAGACATGGACATTCTAGGCTCTAGATATTCTCGTATTATTTATTATGAAAATTTAGGATATTGTAATAGTGATGCAAATTTTACCAGTATCTCTAATGGAAACGGGAATTATTCATTTACCAATACTTCAACAGGCGATTTTAATCAATCACACTGGGCCTTTAGTGATGGTTCAATTAATAGTCTAACAAACAGTAATCACACATTTCCTACTAATGGAAATTTCTCAGTGGTACTAACTATTAATGACTCTATTTCACAGTGTATTGATTTTTTTATCGATACAGTAACTGTAACCGGAATTTCTAATCCTTTGCTGTGCAATGCTGGATATGTAATATTTCCCGACACGAGTATATATAACGATGTGACAGTTTTAAATACATCATCAGGTAATAACTTATCTTATTTGTGGGATTATGGTGATGGAAATTCTTCTAGCCTACAAAATCCAAGTCATTCATATACAAGCGCTGGTCCATTTTATTTATGTTTAACAATAGATGATGGAAATGGATGCAATGATATGTACTGCGATTCTATTGGAAAAAATGGTGTTGTATTTAATAAAACTGGTGGATTTACCATAAATGTAATTTCTCCAGTTGCAATAGGAATAGAAAATGAAAGAATATTAAACTCAGTAATCAATATCTACCCCAACCCTACTTCAAATCAATTAACAATTGATACAGAACTAAAGCTTAGTGAAATAACTATTTTTGACATTACTGGTAAAATAATTATGACAACTAACGGTAATACAAACACTATAAATGTTACTGCTTTATCTGATGGTATCTATTTCATTAAAATCATTACTGAAGAAAGAACAATAACTAAAAAGTTTGTGAAACAGTAAATAACGATTTGCCAACAACATCTATATTTTATATTCTTTTAGCTTTATCATTTTAAACTAAAGTTTAAAACAACACAAAAACATAGATTGGGCGTTACCCATAATAAGGCGAAATCATCAGATAAACCACTACTCCACTTAGGGCTACATATAACCAGATAGGGAAAGTAATTCTTGCAATTTTTTTATGTTTATCAAACTGCTCCGATAACGCTCTTACATAAGTAATTAACACTAAAGGAATAATTGCTATTGATAATAAAATGTGTGATATCAATATAAAGAAGTAAACAATTTTTATTGCACCTTCACCACCAAAAGAAGTTGAGTTAGAAGTCATATGATAAGCAATATACATCAACAAAAACAAAATAGATAACCCAATACAAGTTTTCATTAATCCTTCGTGCAGCTTTCTATTTCCTTTTTTAATTGCTAGCACTGCAGCCACTAATAAAACAGCTGTTAAACCATTTATACTCGCATAAATTGGAGGTAAAAAAGTTAACGGTTCAACATTAGGTATTTTAATACCAAACAATGCTGCAACAGCAACGGGTAAAAAAATGGAAATAAAAATGATGAGTTTTTTGTGTTTTGGTTCGCTCATTAAGTTCTATCAATCAAAATAATGGTAAGAGACAAAATTAAATACAAATAAGACATTAACATTGTACGTAATGCATATTTATCATCTAATGTTTGTAACAATCTAATTGATGGGTAAACCATTAATGCAGAAAGGATAAACAAACCAACAGTTGCTATTCTTCCTGTAAAACCAATATACTCTGGTAAAATACTTGATGCAAAAAGTGCCAAACTACTTAACACAATAATGCTTGCTGTTCGCTTATCTTTTTTTCCAAAAGGAAGCATTTTAAAGCCTGCTTTAGAATATTGATCGTTAATTTTCCATGCAATAGCCCAAAAGTGAGGAAACTGCCAAATAAATTGTATCGCAAATAAAATCCCTGCTTCAACACTAAAACTTCCTGTTGCTGCAACCCAACCTAACATAGGAGGAAAAGCTCCAGGAAATGCCCCAACAAAAACCGAAATGGTTGAAACTCTTTTAAGTGGTGTATATAAAGCTACATACATAAAGATAGCTAACACTCCTAAAATTCCTGTTAACGGATTTAACAACCATAACATTGCAATACCAACTACACCAATAATTGAAGAAACCCAAATAGTCTCTCTAACACTCAATTTATTTAATGGGAGAGGTCTGTTCTTGGTCCTTTCCATCAACTTGTCGTGATCTTTTTCAATAACTTGATTTAAGGCATTAGAAGTACAAGTAATTAAAAAACCACCAATTACTAAAAGAATAATTTCGGTAAGGTTATAACTTGCACCACCCATAAAATATCCCATTATAGCAGAAACAACCACAAACGAAGTTAATTTCAACTTAAACATTTGGGCATAACAACGTATTTTATCGCTAAAATTAAGTGCTTTTATGTTTGATGTTTTGGTTATTGACATTTAAAGTTTTGTCATTTTAAGATTGCAAATGTAATCAATCAAAAACACTTTGAGAAGTATGAGTTTTCGTAATTTGTATTTTTATGCTATTGTGTTTAATAACTACACTTTAAATAGCTAAATTTGGCGGTTATTAAGTCATCTTGGCAGAAATATTACATTGGTAACATTTTTGACTAAGAGCTGAAAAATAAATTAGAGAAAATGGATGCATCAGGAATATTAAGTAAAGTACTTAAAACCTTTGTGGGGAGTAAATCAGATAGAGATTACAAAGAATTATCACCAATTATAGATGAAGTTTCAACGCATTACAATGCTATTTCTTCGTTAAGTAATGATGAGCTTAGAGCAAAAACCACTGAACTTAAAGCTAAAATTACAGCTAAAACAAAAGCTAAAGAAGATGAAATTGTTGCTCTTAAAAATCAAATAGAAACTGATTTAAAATTATCTATCAACGAAAAAGAGCTTATTTATTCTAAAATAGATGAGTTAGGCAAAGAAGTTTTAGAGCAAATAGAAGAAGTTTTAAATGAGATTCGAGGAGAAGCTTTTGCAGTAGTAAAAGAAACATCTAGAAGGTTTGCAGAAAACAAAACCATTGAAGTTACTGCCACGCAGATGGACAAAGACATGGCTGCAGAAAGAGATAGTGTTGAAATTAATGGGGATAAAGCCATTTTTCATAATTCTTGGTTGGCTGCTGGAATTGAAGTTTCTTGGGCAATGATACATTATGATGTTCAATTAATTGGTGGTAGAGTTTTACACGAAGGTAAAATTGCTGAGATGATGACAGGTGAAGGTAAAACCTTAGTTGGAACATTACCAATGTATTTGAATGCTATTGCAGGAAGAGGTGTTCACTTAGTAACAGTAAATGATTACTTAGCAAAAAGGGATAGTGAATGGATGGCTCCTATTTTTGAATTTCATGGACTAACTGTTGATTGTATTGACAAGCATCAACCAAATTCTGAAGAAAGAAGACAGGCTTATTTAGCAGATATTACTTATGGAACCAATAACGAATTTGGTTTTGATTACCTAAGAGACAATATGGCTAGATCTCCAGAAGATTTAGTGCAACGTAAACACCACTATGCTATTGTTGATGAGGTTGATTCTGTTTTAATTGATGATGCCAGAACACCTTTAATTATTTCTGGTCCAACTCCAAAAGGAGATATCCATGAGTTTCATGAGTTAAAACCACGTGTAGTACAGTTAATGTCTTCACAAAAAAAATACGTTCAAAATGCGTTAGCTGATGCGAAAAAATTACTTTCCCCACTAATTAATGACGAAAAAATAAGCAAAGAAGATCAAGAAACTGGTGGAATGGCTTTGTTGAGAGCTTTTCGTGGTCTCCCTAAAAATAAAGCACTAATTAAATTTTTAAGTGAGCACGGGATAAAAGCCATGCTTCAAAAAACAGAAAACTTTTACATGCAAGACCAAAATAAGGAAATGCATAAAGTTGATGAAGAGCTCTATTTTATTATTGATGAAAAAACCAACAGTGTTGAATTAACCGAAAAAGGGGTTGATTTAATTACTGGTTCTGGAGATGATCCTCAATTCTTTGTGATGCCAGATATTGGAATGGAGGTTGCTGACATTGAAAAATCAAACCTTCCTGACAATGAAAAATTAGCTCAGAAAGATAAGATGATTCAGAATTACTCCATTAAAGCTGAGCGAATTCATACCATTAACCAACTGCTTAAGGCATACGGTATGTTTGAGATAGATGTTGAGTATGTTGTGATGGACAACAAAGTAAAAATTGTTGATGAGCAAACAGGTCGTATTATGGATGGAAGAAGATATTCTGATGGTCTCCACCAAGCGATTGAAGCAAAAGAGAATGTAAAAGTAGAAGCTGCAACCCAAACTTATGCAACTGTTACTTTACAAAACTATTTTAGAATGTACCACAAGTTATCAGGAATGACTGGTACTGCCGAAACGGAATCGCAAGAGCTTTGGGATATTTACAAATTGGATGTAGTGGTAATTCCTACTAATAGACCAATTGTACGTGATGATAGAGAGGATTTGGTTTACAAAACCACACGCGAAAAATACAATGCAATTATTGATGAAGTTGTAACACTAGTAGAACTAAAAAGACCTGTTTTGGTTGGTACTACTTCTGTAGAGATTTCTGAACTCTTAAGTAGAACCCTTAAAATGAGAGGAATTGACCATAATGTGTTAAATGCAAAATTACACCAACGTGAGGCAGATATTGTTGCGGGTGCAGGTAAGGCTGGAGCCGTAACCATTGCAACCAATATGGCAGGAAGGGGAACAGATATTAAACTGGGCGAAGGAGTAAAAGAAGCTGGTGGTTTAGCAATTATCGGTACAGAAAGACATGATTCGAGACGTGTGGATAGACAGTTAAGAGGTCGTTCTGGTAGGCAAGGTGATCCGGGTTCTTCCCAATTCTTTGTTTCATTAGAAGATAACTTGATGCGTTTATTTAATTCTGAACGTATCATCAAGTTGATGGATAGAATGGGACTAGAAGAAGGTGAAGTAATCTCTCACTCTATGGTTTCTAAATCGATAGAAAGAGCCCAAAAGAAAGTTGAAGAAAACAATTTCGGAATTAGAAAACGATTATTAGAGTATGATGATATCATGAACTCTCAACGTGAAGTAATCTACACCAAAAGAAGAAACGCTTTAAATGGTGAACGATTAGGTGTTGAAATTTCTAATATGGTGTATGATATTTGCGAATCTATCGTAACAGAATTTCAAGAATATAGAGATTACGAAGGCTTTAAATTAGACTTGTTTAGACTATTATCTATTGAATGCCCTTTTTCAGAAAAAGAATTTTTTGAAGGAAATGTAACTGAATTAACTGAGGAACTTCATGAAAAAGGGGTTAATCATTACGTCAGAAAATCAGATTTTATTGCACAATCAGCTTTACCAATTATTAAAGATGTTTATGACAATCAAGGTGCTCAATATGAAAACATTGTTGTTCCAATAGGTGATGGAATCAAAACCATTAACATTACTACTCCTTTAGAAAAAACGGTTCAAACAGAAGGAAAAGAGCTCATAAAATCAATTGAAAAAGCAGTTATTTTAGCTATGATTGATGAGGATTGGAAAGAGCATTTAAGAGAAATGGACGAATTAAAACAATCCGTTCAAAATGCTGTTCATGAGCAAAAAGATCCGTTACTAATTTACAAATTTGAAGCCTTTAAATTATTTAACGAAGTGCTTTTAAAAATGAATAAAGAAGTAGGTAGTTTCTTAATGAAATCGAGTTTACCTACACAACAAGGAGGAAATATTCAAACAGCTCAAGAGCAACAGCGCCCAAAAGCTGACATGAGTCAACTTGAAATGAGCAGACCAGAAATGGCAACAAGTAGTACTCAACAGCAAGAAGGAATGCCTGCCCCACCTAAACCAAAAACACAACCTGTTAGGGTAGAGAAAAAAGTAGGTAGAAACGAACCTTGTCCTTGTGGAAGTGGTAAAAAATACAAACAATGTCACGGAAAGTTAAGCTAATAGTATTTTTACTTTTTAGCTTTTCTTCCTATTGTTTTGGTCAAGATACAATAAGACCGAACGCTCATTTTATTGAGCCAGAATTTATGATTGGGAAAGTGCTACCCATGAGTAATAATTTTGCATTCCCATCAACAGGTTCTCAAAAAACAATAGCCCTTAATTATGGGTTTACCAATAACGACACTACAAAATGGGGGAAATACTACAACCACGCAGAATCTGGTTTTATGTTTCTCTATTCAAATTTAGGAAACAATCAAGTTCTAGGACATCAATACAGTATTCTTCCTTTCGTAACTTTTAGAGTTTTTAATAAATTAAAAAATCCGTTTAAATTAAAACTAGGAGCTGGCATTTCTTATTTTACTACTCGTTTCGATAGTTTAGGAAATCCTCATAACGAAATTATAGGTTCTCAATTTACATGGGATGTAAAAGTCTTTCTCTATAAATCCATCTATAAAAAAGGTGGTTTTAATTTAAAGTTTGGGGTAGGGTTTTCTCACGAATCTAATGGGCATACACGTTTACCAAACCTAGGTGTAAATTCTCCAATGGCGAGTATTACAGGTCAGTTTTACAATCAAAAAGAAGATAATTACTTTCATCCAACACGAATAAAAAGAAAAAACGTATCTCCAAAAAAATACTATGTGACCTTAGAAGAGGGCTTAGGTTTTCATGATCAAGATGAAACCGAAGGCCCAGAAATGGGCAACTTAAAACCTGTTTATTCCTCAGATTTAAGTTTTGCTATACTATTTAATAAACACATTAAATTGAGAACTGGCTTTACCTATCGTTATTACAAAACCTATTATGACCATATTGTAGAGAACAAAACTGAAAGACTCATCGATAATCCAAACTGGTCTTCCTCTAATCTTAATTTTTATATCGGAAACGAATTTTTAATGAGTCATCTGAGTATTGATGTGCTATTAGGCATCAATCTACATAAACCATTTTACCAAAAATTTAATCCTGGCACAGGTATTGGAGTTTCGCTTCAAAAAAGAATGTTAACCAGAATAGGTGCTAATTTGTACCTTATCAACACTCACAAACTCCCTAAACATAATTTATTTATTGGAGCACACATTAAAGCAAACATGGCAAAAGCAGATTATACAGACCTAACAATTGGCTATACTTACAATTTGAATTAACCATTTAATTGAGTGTCGATACAACTAAAACATATCGTACTAATAATTATCGTTTTTAGTTTTACTAAAAATGCTTTTCCACAACATTACCAAGAAGGAAATTTTGGGATAAATATTGGCGTTGTTTTCGCCATAGGAACACATATTGATCGATTTGGTGGTAGTGTAAATGCTTTTTACAAAACAGATCATTTTCAAATTAATCCAGAATTTAGAATTTACTTTAATGCCAAAAATTTAGGCCCAAACAAATCATCAATAGAAAGTGTTTTTAGCCTAGGTGTTGTTTATGGATATGGAAATAAAGATACACTCACCAATAATTTTTATAGCTCAGTAAGCAATCAAACACAACGAAAAAACAGTTTTGGTTATGCTTACAGTTTTTATTTAAACGATATTGAAACCAACCAACGAACAGGAACGTTTTCTATAGAAGTTAATAATTTTAGTTTTATTACCGAAAACGATTTATTCTCAGGCACTCCTCAATTAGATAGGTTTAGAACAGCAGGGGTTTTAATCCAATATCAAAAAGACAAAATGCAGTTTGGAGTAAATACTACTTTGTTTACAGGCCAGATGGGAGAGCGAGTAACAGATTCTAATTATCCTTTTGTTGGGATTTATGAAAATACTGTAGGAGGAAAATACACCGAATTTTCGCACGGATTACTCAGTGCTCAATTCAAATACGCTGGAAATTATTTTCAAAACTACCAAGCAAATATTGGAGTTGATTCAGAAAGAATAAGACATGCTGTTCAAAACCGTTTTGGTCATGATATTTTAATAGGTCATGGAATAAACGCTCATGTACCAATGCTAGATGATAAAGGAAAGCAGTATTTATTTAAAGAGGGACAAAAAGTTAAACCAATGAAGTTTTATATGAACTTGTTTAGTAATCCAGCCACTTTTTATTAAAAAACAAACCGTACACCCAACAAATTATCTCCATCAACACGATTAAAAGTTAAATTGGTATCAAACCCCTTTGACCTGTTAGAATGGCTTTCTTTTTCTATTTTAGTAATTTTACTATTAGTTACTACCGTACCTACTGCATAACCAATTAAAAAGCCTAAAGGGTAATCTGATGCCCAATGCACCTCGCTATTCATCATTTCTATCCCCATTACACCTATTAAAGTAAAGCCAACTGGACGAATCCATTTAACCTCAGGATAATTTCTGGCAATAACAGCAATTGTAGAGGTTAGAGTTGCAACATGTCCTGAAGGCATTGCATCATAATGAGAAGTATTTTCCATGTATTCATTCCATCCTGGAAAGCCATGCCAAGCACCTCTTGGTTTAGTTTTAGCGTGAGGACTTTCTCTCCCAAACACTCGCTTTAATCCTTGAGTCATAAAACCAAGTGTTAGTATTCCTTCTACAATCTGAGTTGATGTATGTAACGCTCTATAATCTTTTTTAATTCCTCCTACAGTTAAAAAACCAATACCAATTATTAAAGAAGTGTTCCCATGTCCTAAGTGATACATGGCAGCAGAAGTGTTTGTTGGAATATCTATAGCACCAAACAAACTATTGTATTCGTGCTTTTCAGTTACACCAATATCTCTAACACTACTTGATTCTGCCAATAATTTTTCGTCACCAGCAAAAAGAACAGCAGTAGTTACTGCAGTTAATCCTAACCATTTTAAATTTTCTTTTTTTGTTATTCCTTTAGCAAGATTCGCATAGTTTCTAGGAAGTCCAGTAATAAAATTAAAAAATTTTGGTCTTGGATAAACATACTGCAAATCATTAGTAATCTGGTAGGTTTGTGTAGCTGGTTTTTCCTTTTTTTTATCGGTTGAAGCCTTAGCTCCATCCAATTCTTCTTGTGAAAATCCGTTCACAACAAAAACAATACATAATATAAAAGTAAAAAATCTCATTAAAAAGTTAGTCCAGCTACAAAGGTCATTTCATTGCTGTTAATAACAGGAGTAAAAGTAATATTTTTAGTGCCCTTAAAAGGATTCCAATTTTTTAACGGTTCAATATGATAAATCAAATTACCAATCAATATTCCTATTCCTGCCCCAGCCAACACATCAGAAACCCAATGCCTGTTATTTATAACTCTTAAACTACCCGCAGAAGCAGAAAATAAATATCCACTTGATGCATATAACATACTCGATTCTTTATATTCATGATAAAGTATTGTGCCTCCTAAAAAAGCGGTTGCAGTGTGTCCAGAAGAAAACGAATGCTTTGAAGAACCATCTGGCCTTTCTTTACCCACACCTCTTTTTAAAGAATGAGTAACTATAGTTGTAATAACACCTCCAATAAATATGTTTTTTGTTTGATCGAACCAATGATTTTTGGCTTTAATCCCCATTAAATCACCCAAGTAAACTTGAGCATAAGGGATATATTGTGCATAATCATCAAACTTATTGTGATAATTATTTCCAACTTTATTTCGAATATCTATCTGCCAGTTTTTTTCTGATTGAGAATTATTAATAATAACGCCCGACAAAATTAATGTAGCCGGAACAATCAATTTGGGTAATAATGGTTTTTGATTACAAACCAAAGCAGAATCTTTTTGCCCTAATACTTGCTTATTAAACAGTAGGGCAATCAGTAACAGCCAAAAGTATTTTCTTACAAAAACGAGTGTTTTCATCGCAACAAATATAATCTAAAAAGAAGTACTCTTAAATGATTCCCTCTAAATTCGTAAAAACCGATTTAGGTCAATATATTTGCAGCATAAAATGAATTTATCCATTCCTAAAAGATATAACTTACTCGTTACCTTTGGTTGCGTATTTTTAGCACTCTCCTTTATTGTGCGTATTTCCCTTTATGTTTGGTCATTCCCTAATCTTGATTTTTCTATCATTTCCCTTTTTAAAATTTTCTTTACTGGGTTATTTTTTGATCTTGGAACCGTTTCATTTTTCTTATTGCCGTACGCCATCTACTTATTAGCCTTACCCAACGGACTTATTGGAAGTAAACTAGACAAATCAATTACCAACTTTGCATTTTTTATTGGCTTACTCATTTTTATTTTTAGCACATTTGCTGAGTTTACTTTTTGGGAAGAATTTAAAACCCGATTTAATTTTATTGCTGTAGATTACCTTGTTTATACCAACGAAGTAGTTGGCAACATTAACGAATCTTATCCTCTTCCTGTTTTGCTATCTATAGTAATTGGTGCTGTTTTTTTAATCATTTTTATCACCAAGAAAAAACATTTTTTTGCAAACACGTTTCAGTCTAAAAGTACACTTAAAGAAAGATTGGCAATTACTTCAGTATTGATTTTTGTTCCTCTCATTTTCTTTTTGTTAATAAACAACAAACATGCTGAATGGTCTAAAAACCGTTACGAAAACGAACTAAGTAAAACAGGTATCTATTCATTTTTTGCGGCTTTTAGAAATAACGAATTAAGCTATACAGATTTTTACCTCACTCAAGATTTAGATGAGTCTATTGCTGAATTAAAGAAAAGCGTAATTGCTAAAAACGACAGTTTAATTTCTAACGACAAGCATAGCTTACAACGTATTGTAAATAATGCGGGAAAAGAACAAAGTCCTAATGTAATTTTTATTTGTATAGAAAGTTTAAGTGCTGAGTTTATGACTCGATATGGAAGTGCTTGGGGAGTGACCACTTTTATGGATTCATTAATGACTCAAAGTATCAATTTTAATAGTCTATATGCAACTGGAACAAGAACTGTAAGAGGTATGGAAGCCATTACCCTATCTATTCCTCCATCTCCAGGGCGAAGCATTGTTAAACGAAAAAACAATACTGGTTTTTTTAATATCGGTTCAATCTTTAAACAAAAAGGCTATAAAAATGTTTTCTTTTATGGTGGTGATGGTTATTTTGATAATATGAACCAATTTTTTGGAGGAAATGGATTTGATATTGTAGATAGAGGAAGAGGTTATTTAATGGGGGATGAGTTTACTTCTAAACGGACTAACATTGAAGATAATGAAGTGACTTTTGAAAATGCTTGGGGAGTTTGTGATGAGGATATCTACCGAAAAGTAATTAAAGAGGCAGACATGAACCATCAAAACAAAAAGCCTTTTTTCAATTTTATAATGACCACTTCTAACCACCGACCGTATACTTATCCTGAAAACAAAATTGATATTCCTTCAGGTGCAGGAAGACATGGAGCTGTAAAATATACTGATTTTGCTATTCAAGAATTTATTAAATTGGCAAAAACTAAACCATGGTTCGATAATACTGTTTTTGTGATTATGGCCGATCATTGTGCTTCTAGTGCCGGAAAAAGAGAGCTAGATGTTGCCAAATACCATATTCCTGCTTTTATCTACAACCTAAAAAATAAAGCACCAGAAGATGTGAACAAGTTGTGCTCTCAAATAGATTTATTTCCGACCCTATTTGGCTATTTTAATTGGAGTGTGGACGGTTCTGGGCATCGGCGCGAAACTCAGAACAGCGCGTAGCGCGCGGCAATCATCAGCATGCGCGCCTTCGGCTTGCGGATCGGCGCGCGCGGCGCGTCGAAGCCGCGTGCGATCGCCGCCTCGAGAATGCAGCGATAGGCACCCGACATGATGCGCGGCGCTTTCACCAGCGCACGCGGCGTGGCATCCATCACCGCGTCGGCCTGCCTGAAATGCTCGAACGCCCGCTCGGCCAGCGTCGCGCAAACACGTGGCAGCGCCGGCGCGCGCGCAATCGTCGCCGGATCGGTGATCGCGATGCCTTCGCGCGCGAGCAGTTCGCGCGGCAGATAGCAGCGGTTGATCGCCGCGTCCTCGTCGATGTCGCGCAGGATGTTGGTCAACTGCAGTGCGCGGCCGAGATGGTGCGAGAGCTTGATCCCAGCCGCCTCCGGCATCCCGAAAATCCTCACCGACAGACGCCCGACGAGGCGACGCTCGATCTGTATTGCGATCGCGT
>NVUQ01000011.1 GCA_002401955.1 Flavobacteriales bacterium
TTAGTTATTAGATTACAACAATTTCTTTAAATTTATTTTTAAAATGCTTACCTTTATTGTTATGTATAAACACCTATCAGTTACAGTAATAATACTTACTCTTTTAAATTCGGTTTTTTCTCAACAGAATAATCCTTGTGGGGAAATGAAACCAAATTATATGGAGGAATTTTTAGGGGAGGCAGTTTATGATAATTTCAGAAGAACAGAGATTAAATATTCTGAAAACCCTTATGAAATTGAGTATCAAGTTGATTTACTTAAAAATTTCGTTTATAAATTAGTATTCGATATGTCTAATAAATCGGAAGGTGTGATTGTGAAGCTGTATGATTTAGGAAAGAAAAAAGATAAAGATTCTAAGCCTAAATTACTTTATACTTCTAGTGAAGATGTTATGGATGATGATGCGATGTTTGATGTTATCTTTGAAGCTCCAAAAACAAGAATGTTGATAAAATATGAAGTTAAGGACGCAACCTTTGCTGGTTGTGTAACATTTGTGTTAGGAGTTTTTTTAAGAGATAATTTTGAAAAACCACCCCCTTTGTTAAAGGAATAATACCGATTTGTAATCAAAATGCCCTATAATTTCGTTACTCTCATTCTCTGGCTTTGATTATCTATCGGCATTATACAAAAACCATTGTTGGGTGTTTTGAAATTAAATTGGTATTACCTACAATATCAAACTCCAAATTGAATTGGTGTTTTTTATTTATATTTGACTATTGATAGTAAATAGTAAAATGACTATAGAAAATAAAAAAAGAGTTTAGCCTTAATAAGGAGTTAACTGTTAAAGAGCTTGTTTTTAGAATACAAGCTTCAAAACAAATGATTCATATCGTTTAAAAAAAGCTTCTTTCTGAAAACTATGTTGAAAAATTAGGGAGAACACCTAAAACGGTATATCGTTTATTAAACAAATCTCAACTTAGCAATATTGCTTAAATTAAAATTCTACAAAATGAAAAATATATTATTATTACTTGTTACAGTTACGTTATTTGCGAGCTGTTCAAAAGAGGAAAACACTCCTGAACCTATGGTTGAGACTGTTGAAGTTGACAAATGTGCTACACTAGCTTCATGTATCATTGGTACTTGGTCTAGTGATAGTATGATTTATCAAGGTAATATGACCTCCTTACTTAATCAGTCTACAACATTTACTTACAACTCTGATGGTACACGTGTTCAGACTATTAGTGGTACAGTCGTTGGTCCTCCAACTACATATTCAGTTGCTGGAAATGTATTAACTATTACTAGTTTATCTACTAATGTATTTATCTTTAACATTGTATCTGATGTACTGGTTATAGAAGATGACTTAGGTGGTGGTTTCATACGATACTTCTACTACAGTCGAATTTAATATTAACGGGAGTCATTGGTTTGGCTCCCAACTAAACTTATTTATTATGAAAAATTCAAAATTACCTGCTGTAGCCTTGATGGGTCAACTTTAAATCAAATCGCAGAAAAAATTAAAACAAAAAAAATTGCAAAAAAAGTAATCGGGCTAGCTGTTGTAGGTAGTTTTAAAGGTTTTGATGTAATTACTGATATTTAATCATTCCCTAATAACTTCGCCACATACTTACCAACAATATCAAACTCCAAATTAATATTATCTCCTACTTTTAATGTATTAAAAGTGGTGTGCTCTTTTGTAAAAGGTATGATACAAACAGAAAATTGATTGTTCTTAGAATTAACAACCGTTAAACTCACTCCATTTACAGTAATGGAGCCTTTTTCTACTGTCACATTTCCGTTTTTAGGATCATATTCGAAAGTAAACATCCAGCTTCCGTTTTGTTCTAAAACTGATTTGCAAATTGCCGTTTGATCAACATGCCCTTGAACAACATGCCCATCGAAACGACCATTAGCCAACATTGCTCTTTCTAAATTAACGCTACTACCAATTTCTAAATCTCCTATGTTTGATTTTTCTAAAGTCTCTTTAATTGCAGTAACAACATAAGTATCCTCTTTAATTCCAACAACCGTTAAACAAACTCCATTGTGTGCTAAACTTTGGTCAATTTTAAGCTCATTTGTAATGTTACTTTTAACTGAAAAATGAACGTTTTCTCCTTCTTTTTCAATTTTCACAACCTCTCCTAATCCTTCGATTATTCCTGTAAACATAGTTTTTGCTTTTCGTCATTGCGAGGAACGAAGCAATCTCACAATTAAAAGATTGCTTCGTTCCTCGCAATGACGTATTTTTTAATTTTATTCTCCTTTGGTTTTCAATAAAGTAATAAACCCTTTTAATTTTCTTGGGTTAATTCCTTCTAAACATTGTTCATTAACTGTACACGTATAAAAGTATGTCCCATCAGTACATGGTTTTTCACTGTCTTGTTCTGTTCCATCCCACAAAATATTTGGATCTGAAGTCCAATAAACCAAGTTTCCCCAACGGTTAAAAATTTTCATGTCTACCGATTCTACAAAACGATAAGGAAATGGTTTAAAAACATCATTTAACCCGTCTTCTCCAGGTGTAAACACGTTTGGTAATCGATAAATATAACATTCAGTTTCATCTGTTGCATCAGACTTAGTTACACAGCCATTATTTCCAACACAAACACCATTAGGGTTATCTATACAAACAGAATCACTGTACAAACTCTCATTCCCTACAGAATCAATACCTGTTATAACATAACAGCCAACCATAGAAGACGCATTCTCATACAAATAGGAAGATTCTGTACCATTAGAAATGTTTGTTATTAATACATATTCTCCATTTAATGAATCTTTCTTATAAATATTAAATTGAATTACATCATCAGCACATCCTGGGTTTTGGTTTATCCAACTCAAAAGGCTTTGTTGTTTTTGACAATTAATTTCAACACACAAACTTGGTGGACAAGGATCAATATTATCAAATGGTTGCCCACATTTTTCTTGCGAGTAATTTTCTATAGGGTCTATCGTTCCAGGAGAAGAATACTTTCCTATACTTTTTACTTTATAGCAATAGGTAGTTAAATTAGCTAAACCAGAATCTACATAAGAAGTGTTTGATGTAATATCAAGCGAATCAAAAATAAGTGAAACTGGGTTTTGTCGATAAATAACATGTTGAGTATTTGTCCATGGGACAAATTCATTCCAAGTTAAAGTTAATCGATTATCTGATGGGCTTAAATTTAAATAAATAGAAGAAGCTACTGCTGATGCCCCCATTAAGTCTCTTGTTCCACTGGTTAAATTATAAATATCTACTCGATAGTAATATTGAAAGTCTAGGGTATTTAAAAGTGTATCGGTATACATCGTATCATTAATAGTTACAGTAGAATCAATCAACACCATATTGCTTGACGATTGCTCTCCCCTATAAATTAAATAGCGATAAGGTCCTTGCCATTGGATAACATCATGTTCTGTTGGTTTAGACCATTCAACATACATGGATCCATTTGTTGGAGATGTTGAATTTACATTTACTCGGGTTATAATAGGAACATCTTTAATCAATTGATTACAAACTTCATCAGATGCAATACTTTCTGAACCATCAGGATAACAAGCTACAATTCGATAACAATAATCTTCACCAGGAACCAAACCAAGCCCATTATTATTGTCACTAAAAGTGGTGTCGTTTATAGTGCTTGTTGTTGCAATAAGTTGAAACCCTACACTTGTAGGTATTCCTGTTTCACAAGGTCCGGGAGCCCAGCCTGAAGGGCCTAATTTTCTGTAAACCTTATAGCCTGTTACTTGAGAGCACCTTGTTTTATCCCAAATTAAATTAATGTTATTTGTTTGAACCGTTGCTATTACATTTTCAGGCTTAGGCCCAATTACTAAAATTCTAGTGGTATGGAAGTCTACCATACTAAAAGTGCTCGCATCTTCAGCTTTTATAGAGACAAAATAAGGGCTTTTTCTTATATGGTTACATTGTGTTTCCCAATAAAAAACAGCGGAAGTTATTGTTGATGGTAATGTTGTTTGTTGAAAAATTGCTGGAGAAACTATAGAATAAGGAATTCCCGTAGAGGTTAGTGTAACATCATCACTTCCTGTTGCTGCATAATTAAGAATTAAAGTATCTCCCGCTATCACACAAGTATCTGTAATGCCTGTAATATTTGGTGGGTCTGGACAGTTTCCAACAACTGTAATTTGCATGTCTCTTAAAACACTACCAATTTTAAACCCATTTCTAAATTCTTCTATTAAAATAGCAACATTATATTCACCGATTAACCCTGGAAAATCCCAAATTAAATCCCCTGTAAATCCATCTATGGTGATAGAATTAGCTGCTTGAGGAAATTGATAGTTAAAAATTGGTAAGCCTCCTGCCCCAAAACTTTGTTGTAGAGAATAATACAAACTATCCCCGTCTACATCTACTGCTCCAGGGTTATGAAGATAAATAGATCCTGAACAAGCATTATCTATTGGTGGGTTGTTTAATACAGGCGAATTATTTATACCCATAAACGGATTAATATATAATTCTGTTTGTATATAAAAAGGTACGTTCACAGAGGATGGAATATTATGTATCCCTGCATTTCTATTAGGATCTTCAACACTTATAGTGTATGGAGATGGTGCTGGTGCTGGGTAAGTGTGCTGCCCCACATAGATGTTTTTTTGAATAATAGTAGTTATAGGAACACCATTTCCTGCTCCGTTAATTCTAATAATAGAGTCTGTTGGGTTTCCATCTCCCCATGATATACCTAACTTCGGTCTATCAGCATTGGAAGAAACACTTATGTCAGTATAAGTAACAACCGTAATTTCATAAGTTAGCCCTGAAACATGCTTAAAAGTAATTTCTCCAGCTCTGTTATGTGTCGCAAAAGCATTAGCAGAAATTAATAAAAGTAATATGTAAAAAAGTTTCTTAAACATTGTAGAACCAATAAAATTAAGCTTTTTTAAAGAAACTTTTGATGTTGTTGTACAACAACATTTTTTGCCTTAAAATTTTAAGACGAGTTTTTTTATGATAAGATTGCATTAATAATCAATTACTTGTTGAACCATATCTTTTGGAAGTTCTCTATTTTCATACTCTTGTGTTCTTAATTGAGGTTTAAACCCCGCTTTTTTTATTGAGTCTTGAATACCGTCAGCAGTAAAACGGTGTGGTGCACCTGCAGCTGAAACAACATTTTCTTCAATCATAATTGACCCAAAATCATTAGCACCAGCATGCAAACATGTTTGTGCTGTTTTTTCTCCAACCGTTAACCAAGATGCTTGAATATTTTCTACGTTTGGCAACATTATTCTGCTCAAAGCAATCATTCTAATGTACTCATCATCCGTTACGTTATTAGAAACACCTTTTACTCGCTTTAATAATGTTCCGTCATCCATAAATGGCCATGGAATAAATGCTAAAAACCCGTTTACGCTTTCTGGTTTTTCACTTTGAACTTGTCTGATATCTACTAAATGTTCAAAACGTTCAGCAACTGTTTCTATATGTCCAAACATCATTGTTGCAGATGTTGTAATATTTAATTGATGCGCAGCTCTCATTACATCTAGCCATTCTCTACCAGAACACTTTCCTTTAGAAATTAATCTTCTTACTCTATCGTTTAGTATTTCTGCACCAGCCCCTGGTAAAGAATCTAATCCTGCCTCTTTTAATGCCGTTAACACTTCTGTATGAGTTAAGCCTTCTAACTTAGCAATGTGAGCTATTTCTGGAGGCCCTAAACAATGTAGTTTAATACTCGGAAACATTGATTTAATACCTCTAAAAGTATCTTCATAAAATTTTAAGCCTAAATCTGGGTGGTGCCCTCCTTGTAATAACAATTGGTTACCACCATATTTTATGGTTTCCTCAATTTTTACCTTATATTCTTCCATTGTAGTAACGTAAGCTTCCTTATGTCCTGGAACTCTAAAGAAATTACAAAACTTACAATTGGCAATACAAACATTAGTGGTGTTTAAGTTTCTATCAATAATCCAAGTAACTTTATTGCTCTTCTTCTTTTGTTTTTTCAACTCATTTCCCACAAACATTAGCTCTGCTGTAGAGGCATTGTGAAACAAAAACTCTCCTTCTTCAGCACTTAAAAACTCTAGTTTTAACGCTCTTTTTAATAATGTATCTACTTGCATTAACCTGTATTTATATTATGCTTAAATTCGCTTCTTCAAAAATACTACAAAAACAAGTATGGAAATAAAAAAAGCAAGTAAATTAGGAGTTAAAGACAACGCAGTTTTTTTAATTGCTACAGATAAAGATTTATCTTTAAAAAACTTCTCTAAAGAAGAAATTATATACATCAAAAAAGAGCTTAAAGCTGAGCATAAACAAATAGAAATTAACCGTTTAACCAGCGTTGTTTATATCGTTTTACTAGATAAAAATGCTGATTACAAAGCCGCAGAAAAAGCACGAAATGCTGCGAGCACTTTAACCTCAGCGTTAAATAAAGCCAAGATTAAAACTGTTTCTGTTGTCTCAGATTTAGCGTTAACCAGTGCGTTTATAGAAGGAATTGCTTTATCAAATTACCAGTTTTTAAAATATTTTTCTGATAAAAAAACAAATACTTTGGCTGAAATTAAAGTTATTGGAACAATTAAAGCTTCAGGAATAGAAGAGCTTCACAATACTGTTAACGCAACTAATTATGCTAAAGATTTGGTAAATGAACCTCAATCTTTTTTAACTGCCACACAAATTTCTAAGGAAATTAAAAAGCTTGGAAAAGAAGCTGGTTTTACTGTTGAAGTTTTCAATAAAAAGAAAATAGAAGCTTTAAAAATGGGAGGTTTATTGGCTGTAAACAAAGGAAGTATTGAGCCGCCTACATTTTCTATATTAGAATGGAAACCAAAAAATGCTAAAAACAAAAAACCAATAGTTTTAGTAGGCAAAGGTGTTGTTTATGATACTGGAGGTTTAAGTTTAAAGCCTACTGCTAACTCTATGGATTTTATGAAATGTGATATGGGTGGAGCCGCTGCAGTAATTGGTGGTTTGTATGCTATTGCAAAAAACAAATTGCCATATCATGTAATAGGACTTGTACCAGCAACAGATAATAGGCCGAGTGGGGATGCTTATGCTCCTGGGGATGTAATTACTATGCACAATAAAAAAACAGTGGAAGTGCTAAATACAGATGCAGAAGGGCGTTTAATAATGGCAGATGCATTAAGTTATGCGCAAAAATACAAGCCAGAGTTAGTTTTTGATATTGCCACTTTAACCGGTGCAGCAGCAGGAGCTATTGGTCATTATGGTGTTGTTGGAATGGGTAATGCTGAAGAAAAAACAATGGCAAAACTTAAAACTAGTGGAAACAATGTTTTTGAAAGAATCGCTGAATTTCCATTTTGGGACGAATATAATGAGCAATTAAAATCGCCAATTGCAGATTTAACCAACCTTGGAAACGGTTCTGGAGGCGCAATAACAGCCGGTAAATTTTTAGAAAATTTTACTGATTATCCTTACATACATTTAGATATTGCCGGCCCTGCTTTTTTACACAAACCTATTAAATACTTGTCTCAAGGTGGTACTGGTGTTGGTGTTCGTTTGTTTTATGATTTTGTGAAAAACTATTAAATAGTTTAAGAGATAGTCAGCTTAACAACATTAACAAATAACCTTATAAACTCTTAACCTTATAAACTCAAAAATGAAAAAAATGAAAATAGGAATAAGCATTGGCGATATTAACGGTATTGGAATGGAAGTTATTATTAAAACTTTTAGAGACGCAAGAATGCTTGATATGTGTACACCAATCGTTTATGGGTCTTCTAAAATTTCTTCTTTTCATAGCAAAGCTTTAGAAATAAATGATTTTAGTTTTAATAAAATTAAAAACGCCAAAGAAGCAAAAATTAAGAAAGCAAACATCATAGAATGTTGGCAAGAAGATGTAGAAATTATTTTAGGTAAATCTACAGAAGAGGGCGGAAAATATGCACTAGCTTCTCTCGAAGCTGCAACAGCAGATTTAACTGCTGGCAATATTGATGCTTTAGTTACTGCACCAATTAACAAAGATAATATTCAATCTGAAACGTTCGATTTTCCTGGTCATACTGAATATTTAAGTGAAAAATTTAACGGAGAATCTCTAATGTTAATGGTTGGAGAAAATATTAAAATAGGTGTGGCAACCAATCATATTCCTATCAGTAAAGTTGCCAATACTCTTACTGCTGAGAACATTTTTGGGAAGCTTAAAATCTTAAACAAAACCTTGGTTCAAGATTTTTGTGTTACTAACCCTAGAATTGCTGTTTTGGGACTAAACCCTCACGCTGGGGATAATGGGTTAATTGGAAAAGAAGAAGAAAATATTATTATTCCTGCTATTGATAATGCTAAGAGTATTGGGATAAATGCTTTTGGACCTTATCCTGCTGATGGGTTTTTCGGTTCTGGGAACTACAAAAAATTTGATGCTATTTTAGCCATGTATCACGATCAAGGATTGATTCCTTTTAAATCGCTCTCGTTTGGTGATGGAACAAACTTTACTGCGGGATTAAATATTATTAGAACATCTCCAGACCATGGTGTTGCCTACGAAATTGCTGGACAAAATAAAGCAGAAGAAAATTCGTTTAGACAAGCAATATATGTAGCCTGTGATATTCATAAAAACAGAATGTTTTCTGAAAAAATAAATGAAACTCCGTTGGCTACAAAAAAGTTACAACACTAACAATTAATTGAGTTTAGCTCTAAACATTAATACTACTTTTTCTAATACAAGGGGATGGTTTATCCTTTGCTTGTCTAGTATTGCCTTAGGGTTATCTGTTTCGAAACCATTAATGGCCTTGGGGTTATTTGGTTTACTCATTGTTTGGCTTATTGATGGAAATCTTAAAGAAAAAATTAAAGCTTTTTACAATAACAAAACAGCATTAATAATTAGTTCTATTTACCTTCTTACCGTTTTAGGCTTCTTTTGGACTAGTAATCTTGAATTCGCAATAGATGATTTGAGAAGAAAGCTTCCTATCTTTTTTATTCCTTTCTATGTTTCTGGGTTTAGTCCAATTACTAAAAAAGAACTTCATTTATTATTAAAAGTGTTTATTGCTGGAGTTCTCATTTCAACATTCTGGAGTTTATTTGTTTATCTGGGGGGGCTTAACATTAATATTGTAGACAAAAGAGACCTTTCTCGATTTAATTCTCATATCCGTTTTGGTCTTGCAATAGCGTTAACTATCTTTTTTTGTTTTTATTACTTTTTTCACAGCCAAACAATTAAAAAAAGAGTGTTGTGGTTAGGTCTTTCTTGTTGGTTAATTACATCATTGTTTCTTTTCAGCTTATTTACAGGCTTAGTAGTTTTCGTAATTACAGGTGTTATTTTACTCTTTGTTTTTGGAATAAGAGCCAGTAAAAACAGTATTATATTTTCATCTATATTGGTTTTTATTGCATTGTTTTTAGGAGGAAGTTTCTTTCTTTCCTCCTCAATAAAGGATTTTAATGAAAGTAATATTCCTAAAACAATAAGCGAAAAACCATTTACCAAAGAAGGAAACAAATACAGAAAAGACAAAAAAACAGAAGAAAGCACTTTAAGGGAAAATGGGTATTTTGTAGAAAAACACATTTCTGACAAGGAGTTTTCTGATGCATGGAACAACAGAAGCGACATTAATTATGAGGCTTTAGATTTAAAACAAAACATTATTAAGTTTACTCTTAGAAGATTTATTACTTCTAAAGGGTTGCGAAAAGATGCCGAAGCAATAAACAGCCTAAGCCTAAAAGAAATTAAAGCAATTGAAAACGGTGTTCCAAACCACCGTTTTTTAAAGAAGAACGATATTTCTATAAGAATTCAACAAATTTTATGGGAACATAATTCTTACCTCGAAGGAAGAAGTTTTAACGGGCATTCAGTTTTAATGCGCTGGGAGTATTGGAAAACAGCAATAAATATTATTAAAGAGGACTTCCTGTTTGGGGTAGGAACAGGAGATGTACAAGATGTTTTTAACGAACAATTCAAACTAAACAAGTCTAGGCTAGAAAATAAATATAGGCTCAGAACACATAACCAATTTCTAGCTTATGGAGTCAGTTATGGGTTAATTGGTTTGTTTTGGTTTATCATTTGTTTATTTTATCCCTTTATAAAGTTTCGACTTTATAAAAATTATATTTACTTTGCTTTTTTAAGTATTATTATTTTATCCATGATATCGGAAGATACACTAGAAACACAAGCGGGTATTAACCTTTTTGCATTTTTTAATACTCTATTTTTGTTAAGGTTAAAAGAAAATATAACAAACTGAAATGAAGCTTCTTGCCGCCAATATTTTTCCTTGTATTAAAAACTTTCACGTCTTAGTTTGGTTGTTTTTTGTATCGTGCGGAAGCTCTGCGATACAAGAAGACACTACTCCAAAAATTATTAAAGACTATTTTATTGAATGTGAGGCTAGCGATTTTTCAAATCTTCAAATCAATTTTAATGAGAATAACTATATACCTATTAAAATAACTTATAACGGAGAAACTCGAAAGGCAAAAATGAGAATCCGAGGAGATACTTCTCGAAAAGACCCCAAAAAATCTTTAAAAATAAAATTCGATTCTTTGCTGATTGATAACATTCCTAAAGTTTTAAATTTTAACGCTGAATATGCGGATAAAACCTATATCCGACAATATTTATCTAGCCAATTAATGAAAGAGTCTGGTCAAATCTGTTTTAACTCTGAACACGCCAAAATATTTATAAACGGTAAATTTCATGGTCTTTTTTTACAAGTAGAAAATATGGATAAGGATTTTCTAGAAAGAAACCATTTATCAAAAAAAGGCAACCTTTACAAGGGGACTAAAGATGGTGCTTGCCTTAGTGTTTTTGACGATTTTGATGCTAAATGGGAAAAGAAAACAAATAAAAAAAGTGATCATAACGACTTATCAAAACTTATAAATGACCTCAACTCTGTTTCAGATAATGAATTTCATAGTTTTATAAAAAAGACTTTTGAGTATGATAAATTGGTAAACATTTTGGCTTTAAATATGTTTTTATCAAATAGCAGCACATATTATCATAATTACTATCTCTATCACGATTTATATGATACAGGAAAATGGCAAATGATTCCTTGGGACATGGATAAAACACTGTCTTATTACAATTGGATGCCATATACCTACCATCGAACATCCAGCGAATGGGAGTCTGACAACCCCTTGGTTGAAAGATCAATTTTATGTGCTCCGATGTTTAATGATATTAAAAAAAGAATTGTCGAACTACATAAATCACACTTAAACAACCAATATCTTACTCCAAAAATTGATAGTTTAACAACTATACTTTCTAAAATTATTCCATTAGATAGCAATGATAAAATTAACTCAGTAAAAGAGTGGAAAAATTATGCGAATAACGAAAAAAAATACTTTGATAATCACTATAAACTATTACAAAAACAATTTAACCAACAACCCCTTAGTTTTAATGTATTTCGATTTAAACAAACCCAAACTGATAAAGTAACTTTTAGGTGGAACAAATCTTTACATCCTGCAAATAAAAACATAACATATATTCTTACGTATGGAACAGATTTTTTATTGAAAGACAGTTCAAAAACAACTTATATCACTAACATAACAGACACATTTTATACTCTCAAGAAACAATTAACAGAAGATACTTATTATTGGAAAGTAACTGCTTTTGATAGCGAATATTATACGGATGGTTTTAATACAAAAAACATCTTTACTGTAAAAAGAGGAACTCCTTTACCTCAAAATATTTCTACTAATTTAACCTTAACAAAAGAGATGTCTCCTTATGTTGGTTCAATTAAAACCACCATCAAAAAAGGTGCAACACTTACGATAGATGCTGGTGTAGAAATACACTTTAAACAAGATGCTACTATTGAGTGTTATGGCAATTTTATTGCAAACGGAACCGCGAAAGAGCCTATTATTCTTATGCCAAAAAATACAGCTACAGAATGGGATTTTATTTATTTTTATGAGTCTTCTGAAACGGCTTATTTAAAAAACGTAATCCTAAAAGAAGGAACTATAAATTCTAAAAGAACAAAATTAACCCTTGAAAATTCATCCATTCTTGTAGATAAAAAATTTATGGGTGATGGTTGGAACAATAGAAAAGTTTTAATGTTTAGTGGCAATGGAAATGTTCACGTCAACAACAGCACTTTTATAGGAAATGGTGAGGGTGAGGGTCTTGTTTTCTTTTATGGTGAAGCCATTACAGAAAATTCTTTTTTTGAAAATGTTCCAGATGCCATCGAATACATTTCAATGAACAAAGGTGTTATTCGAAATAATTATGTAACAAGATCTCCTGACGATGCTGTTGATTTAAACAACTGTAATAATATTCTTATTGAAAAAAA
Organism: Flavobacteriales bacterium; assembly: GCA_002401955.1. Taxonomy (GTDB): domain Bacteria; phylum Bacteroidota; class Bacteroidia; order Flavobacteriales_E; family Vicingaceae. The sequence continues at coordinate 12,436 of NVUQ01000011.1, forward strand.
CATATTGTTTAACAATAAAGATAAAGGAATCTCTATTGGAACTGAACAGTACGGTGCATCAATTAAAAATATTCAAATTAAAAACAACTTAATCGTGGGAAATAAAACGGCTATTGCTATAAAAGATAGTTCCGTAGCACACATTAGTAACAATACGCTTTTTAAAAATGTTAAAGCAATTTACGCATATAGAAAAAGAGAAGATTACCCCTTGGGAGGAACAGCATTTGTTCGAAATACTATTTTAGAAAAAAATGAAAAACTGAATGCCTATGGAGACGAATATTCGAAAATAACGGTAAACAACACTATTGTTCACAACAAGGTTTTAGCTGGAAAAAACAACATGCAGGGTGATCCAAAATTTATAGATGCTGGAGGAAATAATTTTCATTTAAGAGCAAATTCTCCTTGCCTTAAAAAAGGAGATGACAACAATGATATTGGAGCTTTTAATAGTAATGGAACTACAGTTAGTTTTTCTAAAGTACATGTAAAATCTAGCAAAGAAAACAATACTGGAGATTGGATTGAACTTATTAATAATTACAATGTTTCTGTGAACTTATCTTTATACAAAATCATAATTACCTCTAACCAAAAGAAAAAAGAATTTGTATTTCCCATTGGAACAACATTGTCACATTTAAATAATTTATTTATTGTCAATAAATATTCTTCATTTATAAAAAATTTAGAAAGCTTAAGACCTGTTGTAGGAAACCTTCCTAAACTCAACTTGAATCAAACAGTTTTAACGCTAGTTAATCCTGGAGGTGATATTATTGACACCTACACTTACTCTGCTGAAACCATTAATTCTGAGAACATTACCTTTGTTTCGAATCAGGTTAATGATAAAACAAAAAAAACTTGGGAATTGGTAACCGATTAAATGTCTTCACAATTAAAAAAATACATTTTCATTATTTTACTGATAGGGGCATCATGTGGTGGTTATTGGTGGTTTTATAGTTCTCATTGGGGTGTTTCAATAACAAAAGAGCACTTATGGGAATATTCGTTTCAACAAAAAGGAAAGGAATCGTTTGATGATGTTATTTGGGAAAAACCACAAGAGGTAAAGCCCTTTCCTGAAGATAGAAGCAATTTAAATCTTGTTTTTCGAACAAGATTTACCCTAAAAGATTTCTCTAAAGTAGTTGAAGGAAGCCTTGAGTATGGGTTCAGGTATTCTGCTAAAGTTTTGATTAATGGAACAGAATGTTCCTATACCAATAGAAATCTCATTACCCCTTCATTAGAAAATGACAAACTAAAAATTGAAGAATACTGGAGGCCTCGAAAAGTGACTATAAACCAAGAGGTTTTGGCTGAGCTCTTAAAAAATGGAGAAAATACGATTACCATTATTGTTTATAATCTTGAAGACCTTAAAACCATTGACTGCTCAAAGAAACAACTCGCTTTTTTAACTGAAGGAAACAGCAATAATTTAGAATCTAACTACAAAATAAAAAAACCTTCGAGTTATTTTAGTGAATCTAACATTCCTATTTTTAAAATAAACACCAACGATTCTGTAATCCCTGATGAGCCAAAAATTGAAGCTTCGTTAAATATTGTAAATATCCCTTCCCGCACAAATAAGTTATCTGGCCCATATGTTTTTCATAACATCAAAATTGAACGAAGAGGCAACACCTCTCAAACTTTTGCAAAAAAATCATATAGCATCAATTTATGTGATAGCAATTACAAAAAAAAATCCCGCTCTCTACTTGGTTTACCCGATTCAAAAAAGTGGGTTTTGTATGGTCCGTATGCAGACAAATCATTAATCAGAAATTCGTTAACCTATTCCATTTATCGCCAAATGGGGAATTATGCGCCTCGTACCCGTTTTATAGATTTAGTAATTAACGACAATTACCGAGGCATATATGTTTTGACCGAAAAAATTCAATTAGGGTCAAACCATTTAGATATTCCTTCTTTTAAAATGGGTTTAAAGGATAGTTCAAAAGCTTCTGGAGGGTATTTATTGGAAATTGACAGAAACCTCTGGAGAGGGGCTTATCCTCCGCCTAACGACACCTCATCCATTCCATCTTCCTATATGGTGAAAGAGCCAAAAAGGAGTCAAATTAGTCCTGAAATTGAGAAAACCATAAAAAGGCAATACAATACTTTTGAAAAACACCTTTATGAAAATGACAGCATTTATAATTATTTAGACATAAACTCTTTTGTCGATTACTTAATTATTACAGAGTTTACAAAGAATATAGACGGCTATTGTTTAAGTACCTTTTTGTATAACAAAGAGATATCGAGTCCGACTCCAAAATATTACCTTGGCCCTATTTGGGATTATAACTTTTCATTAGGTTTAACTGACTACCGAGAAGGTTTTAACCCTGAAGGCTATGTATACAATTCTACCAAATACATCCCGTTTTGGTGGAAAACTCTTTTAAAAGACGAAACATATAACAACGCTTTAAAAAAGAGGTATTTCGAACTTAGAAAAGGAGTCTTGTCCAATCGAAATATTGAAAACAGTATTGATTCATTACACACAATTTTAAAAAATGCTAATGTTCTTAATTTTAAAAAGTGGCCCGTTCTTAATTCTCCGGATTTTTGGCCCAACTATTTTTTAGGTAAAACATATTTAGACGAAATTGCTTATTTAAAATCATGGATTAACAAACGACTTAATTTTTTAGACAATGACATCTTAGCTAAAGAAAAAAAAGGCCTAAAATATTACGAAATATCTATTCGTAACAACAAAAAATGGATGCGTGAGATTAAAATAAAAGCAAAAAAGAGAGAAATAAGTGTTGATGAAATGATTAAAATTGATGCTAAATATATGGTTAAAGTGTTTTAACTAATACATTGTACAAATGTCTTAACAAGTTTTTCGAACGGACAACCATTTTAACAAGAATATAAAAGTGATATATTTGTATTCTTTTAAATTTTTAAACTATAAAAATAACCGTGAGTGAGCAAATAGAACTTTCCGTTGTAATGCCTTGTTTAAACGAGTCAGAAACATTAGCAGTATGTATTAGAAAAGCAAAAAAGTGTTTTAATGACAACAACATTGTCGGGGAAGTTGTTATTGCTGATAATGGAAGCACGGACGGCTCCCAAGATATTGCTGTTTCTGAGGGTGCTGTGGTGGCAAATATTAAAGCGAAAGGGTATGGAAGTGCCCTTTGGGGAGGTTTTCAAGCTGCGAAAGGAAAATATATTATCATGGGAGATTCCGATGATAGTTATGATTTCGGAGATTTATTAAAGTTTGTAGAAAAATTGCGAGAAGGCTATGATCTCGTTATGGGAAACCGATTTAAAGGAGGTATAAAAAAGGGTGCAATGCCTTTTCTTCATCGTTATCTTGGTAACCCGGTATTGTCATTCATTGGTAAATTATTTTTTAAAATTCCTGTTGGCGATTTTCATTGTGGTTTAAGAGGCTTCACAAAAGAAGCAATAATGGGTATGGGGCTACAAACTACAGGAATGGAGTTTGCTTCAGAAATTGTTGTTAAAGCCTCTTTATTAAAAATGAAAATGACTGAAGTTCCTACTGTTCTATCTCCTGATGGAAGATCTGGAGAGCCCCACCTAAACACTTGGAATGACGGATGGAGGCATTTACGGTTTTTATTAATGTATAGTCCAAAATGGCTGTTCCTGTTTCCTGGATTATTTTGTATGTCGATTGGAGTTCTTTTATCTGCTGCACTAATGATAAATCCTTTAGAAATCTTTAATACTGTTTTTGATGTACACACCTTACTCTATAGTGCTGGTATAATTCTGGTTGGGTTTCAATTTGTTGCCTTTTATTTTATTACTAAAGTTTTTACGACAACTGCAGGTCTATTGCCTAAAAGTGAATCGTTTGATAATTTATTTCGATTTTTTAATCTTGAAAAAGGCTTATATGTTGGTCTAATATTGATTCTTTTAGGGGTAGGTTTGTCTATTGTTGCTGTTCAAAGTTGGGCTCAAGAAAGCTTTGGAGATCTAGAACCAACGAAAATGTTTAGAATCATTATTCCTGCTGTTCTATCCTTAATTCTTGGTGTTCAGACTGTTCTAAATAGTTTTTTCCTGAGCATTTTGGGGCTAAAAAAATAATGTTATATTAATTTTAAAATAACTGTTATGAGTTCTCCAATTGTAGATCAAAAAAGCAATTCTTATAAAGAAGCATTAGTAAAGGTTCATAAAAAGATTTCACACTCTACTCGTATCAGTATTATTGCAAATAAAATATCTAAAAATATCTCTTCTCACTTTCCAGAGGCCTCTGAAATAAATTGTTTAGATGTTGGAACAGGAGACATGACCATTGCAGAACTTATTGGAGAGATCAGCCCATCGACTAATTGGAAATGCATAGACATTCATGAATTACCTAAGGAGTTAAAAAACAGTGAGAAATGGAAAAAATATCAGCAATTTGATGGCAATAACATTCCTTTTCCGAACAATAGTTTTGATATTTCTGTTTTTTCCGATGTTTTGCATCACACAGGAGATAGTGCCCCTAAACTTATTGCAGAGGCAGCCAGAGTAAGCAAATATATCGTTATTAAAGATCATTTTGAATATTCATTTTACTCTAGGTCTATTTTAAAGTTAATGGACATTGTAGGTAATTGGGGATATGGTGTTTCCATTCCTAAACGATACTTTTCTAAAAAATCTTTTGAGAGTTTGGTAGATAGTTCTGGACTTAAAATTGTTGATCTAAATGTAGGTGTTAGGTTATATGATCACCTTCCGATTGTCAAATCAGTATTAAATCCCAAATGGCAATTTATTGCCGTATTAACGAATAAATAAATTTCTTTTACTTCTATAGGCTCTCAAAAAAAACAGGCTCAACTCTTTTATAGCTAATCCAATTATTGCGAAAGCAAAAAATAGAAATGGCATATACCAAACAATTGGATCTACATGAGTATGGATTACAGAATGTTGTCTAAAGATGACTAACCATGAAATTGAGGCTAATAATGCAACAACAGAAGCTAATATTAAACTTTTATACTTTTTGAAAAACGATAAGCTTGCAACAGAAATTATATAGTACCAGACTAACTGTTCAAAGCTAAACTGAAAATTTCTATTATAGTCAATAGCTCGCTCTTGCAAGTAATATTTTAGCACGCTCAAAACTTTTAATTTCTCTGGGTCAATAGCACTTTCTCCAGCTGTTCTATACATAAATCGCGAAAAAATATGTATAAAGGCTTCGTTAAAACTTCCTTCGAGACTCCATAATTGTAGACATAAAACGCACAAGGCTATTATAACTCCGAATACTATAGCTAAACCAGCCAATACCCCACTTAAAAATACATTTTTATAATAATTTTTTTTATCGATCCCAAAATATATGATTGGTATAAATATCATTAAAACAGAGCATGAAATAAATTCGAAACCGGTAAACAAATACTTTAAGAATACCGACAAGGTTATATATAAAAAAATTTGAACGTTATTAATTTCTTTTCCAGCATTAATATCACTAAATATTTTCCAAGTAATAATTAAGGGTAAAAACATAAACCCGAAAAACATATACATTTCATTGCCATAACAGATAAACCAAAAGTTAAATATTAAAGCAATCGCAATAAAAAATTTTATAAACATGCCGTATTTATCAAAAATCAAATGAATGAGTATGGCAAAAATAAAGGCGTTAATTAGTGCTGTAATAAATAAGAACAATTCAACCATAACATTTGGTTCATAATCGAGAAGTGTATTAATTAAGGTGAAAATTAAAGTGTGAATAGCTGGGTGCGATTTGTAAACTTGATAATTCTCTATTTTATATTTATTAAGGAATATTTTTTTTTGAAACCTCTTAGCGCAAATGCTATTATTACCGTTACATTCTTTTGGGGTTGGATAGCACCTACCCATTAACATACCGTCTGAAAAAAGGCCATTTTGCTCAGAGTTAGCAATTCTTCCCCATACCAAGCTTTGGGTTCCGTCCATAAACACATCAAAATGATATTGGGAATCCATTGTTTTAAAAAAATTGTTATTAAAAGACAAAAGAAGTAATCCCCAAATTAACAAAAACTGTATTTTTTTTATTCTAAAAATTTCTATCATCTCAATCGTTCTTCGTAGATTAACACTACTTATGAATATCTTTTAATAAGAGGCCTTTTTCGCTCTGTTTCTTATTACGTATTTTGCTGATATTTCTAACATCTCATCAACACTAACACCTCTTTTCTTGGCATCTAAATTTACTTTAGAGAACCATTCTTCGTTTTGTTTAATTCTTTCGATTATTTCATTGATCTCATTCTGAGCTTCCACATCTTTATTTTCAACATAGCCTTTTTTTTGTTCTTCATCCGTTTTCTGAAATACGTGTACCTCATATTCCTTCCCCCACACCTTAAAAGTTTTTTCAGGGTAAAAGCTTTTTAAGAGCTTCAACTTGCCATCATTGAACATGGTTTTTTTCGAGAGTTTTCCCTCTATTTCTGAAAATTGCCCCTCCCAAAGTATTAACTCGCCTATTTCCATGTTGTTTGATGGGCTCTCTTTGTCTTTAAATTTTTTCATATGCCCTTCGTTGCTTTTGTCACTAAAAGGGTCTAAATTGGCTTGGTATGCAAAGTAAGGAGCCATGTAATAAATCTTTTTTTTTGAGTAATTTTTTTTATACCAACTAGCAACATCCAGGAGACAGTGCTCAGAAAGTATCATCCTCTGATCAACGATTAAGTTTTGAACAGTTGTAATGGTTAGAATTAGTCCTAAAGAAATTAAGGAAATAACAACATATTTTTCATTCCATGCTTTTAAAAATAACTCTTGCAGCTCATTAATAGCAAGCAAAGCAATTAATGCTATTAAAGGCACTATAGTGCCTGTAACTCTTAATAAACCAAGCGACCCCCACCCTTGCCACCAATAAATAGAATGAACACCAATTATTGAAACAATTGGAAATAGAATTAACAAAATCCACTTTAAATTAGTTTTACTAAAAACTTGCTTTGATTTAATAGATATACTTAATCGAAATAAAATACCTCCCAAAAACAATAGAGAAACAACTGTTCCTGCAATATTCTTGTAGTTTTGGATAAAGTGAAACAAGTCTCCTGAGCCATAAGTGCTTCGTGCTGCCGAATAGGGTCTGCTTGTAATTATCCAAAATATATCATTGTAATAAAAATACCCACCTATACTATAAATTATGGGTCCCGTGAGTAGAAAAAAAACATACTTAAATTCTTTTTCAATGAGTAAATATAAAATAAACCAAGGAATAACTATATAACTCTCAGGCCTAGCAAATATAGAGAACGATAACAAAATACAACCCCATAAAAAATTTCGTTTTAAAAATAAGTGTAAAGCAATTATTATTATTACAGCAAAGAGAACTTCTGTCAATCCAGATAACACCAATTTAAAAAAAACAGGTGATGAAAAACAAAAAACTATTGCCAACCACCCATATTTTAAAGATAATTGCTGAGCTATTTTAAGAATAAACACTCCGCAAACAACAAACAGTAAAATGTTAAAAAAAATCATGCCGTTAAACCCAAATTGAGCAAAAGGAGAGCTTAATATAGTGAAAAGGGGTTTCCCCCAATGGTGCACTAATAATGAAGGATAATACCAAGAGTATTTTGCTATCTGGAAGTGTTTAATCCCGTCTCCAGGGTCAAGAATGTTTTCGCCAAGAAAATAAGCGTAACCGACAAAAATAAAACTCAGACAGGTAACAATCAATAAATTTAGCACTCTATTAACCCCCGCATTCTTTATCATAAAAAATATTTTATAAATTAAAAACCAAATATAGTTCTTATTATTGCAAAATTATAGTTTCTAAATATCCACTTAAAAGTTACTTAAAATATGAGCGATAATAATTTTTCTTTTAAAGAGGTCGATGTTGAAGGCCATGAAACACTAGATGCAATTTCTGATGCTGATAATTTCAATGAATGGATGTACGATACTATTTCACCATATTGTTCGGGTAAAATATTAGAAATCGGGAGCGGCATTGGTAATATTTCAAGGTATTTTTTAGAAAATAAAAGAAATATTACTTTAAGTGATATAAGAGATGAATATTGTAATAAATTACGTGCTAATTTTAATGAACATAATCCAGAAGTAGTAAATGTTAATATTGCTGATGCTGATTTTGACACTAAATACTCACATTTAATTGGACAATTTGATACAGTCTTTTCCCTTAATGTTGTTGAACATATTGAAGATGATTTGTTAGCTATAAAAAACATCAAAAAGTTACTTCGAAAAGGTGGGATTATTATTACTCTTGTACCTGCTTGGAATACACTTTATAATGAATTTGATAAATCTCTAGAACACTATCGTAGATATAATGCATCATCACTCAATACTCTTCTAAAGAATGAATACGAAATTGTTCATACTCAATACTTTAATTTAATGGGAATTTTTGGATGGATCCTCACAGGGTCGATAATGAAAAAGAAAACTATTCCTAAAGGACAAATGGGCTTATACAATAAGCTTGTACCCATATTTAAAATTATTGACAAAATAGTATTCCACAAGATTGGCTTATCTGTAATCTCTATTGGACGTAAATCGTCCTCCGAAAACTAACCCAATAAACAAGTTTGAATTTGAATTTATTTACTATTTGCAGTCAACTTCAATAAAAGTTCATTAAGTACATTTCCCACAAATGGAGAAAATATAACAATAGAAAACATAACAAATCTATTTCCGAACTCAGTCGCATACCACATATCCCATTTTGCATAAAACAAAAACTGACCAGCAATTATGGTCAACAACATTACAGCCCAAAGTTGATTTTTCATCTTTCTTATCATAATAACCCCAATACAAGCAATAATTATTACCGGGTTAGCTTCCACAACACCTAATGTCGGGTGAAATAAAAGGTTATATAGTCCTGATAGCAACTCTTGATTAAATCCAGATGAATAATCCAGAGTGATCATGTTGTAGTTTTCATCAAAAGTAATCGTTTTATGGTATCCTGTAACAAAGGCATTACCATAGAGTAGAAGATTTGAATATAATAGAGGAACTAAACTTATGCAAAAAATAATTATTATCGAAAAAGACACTTTGACTCCTTCTGTTATACTCTTTTTATGCGCCCAATCTACTTTGTTTTTAAAATAATCCCAAAAAACGAATAAAAACATTATTCCTATCCAAGGAATATTAGAAACTGCAGCAAAACATGCAAACCCAAGAATTAAAGCGGCCAAATAATATTTTTTCCTTAATATATAAAGTACTCCTGCCGCTATAAGCACTGTAGAAAATAAAGAACCTAAATAATTATATGAATAATTCATTATTATAGTGCCTGTTGCAAAAAGAAACGCTGTCATCAATGAGATACTTTTATTAAAAAAAACTCTGTTTATAGCATAAATAATAACATTTAACATGATTGCCAAAAGAAGATTATAGTACATCACTCCTATCGCACCAAAAAGGAGATAAAAAGGAACGGTGGTTATTGAAAATAAAATGCTATACTTTGTAACTAAAACTCCTTCTGGTGATAAAGCAAAGCCTCCACTTAAATGAAGCCTCTCTTCAAAATTATTTGCCATATTTAAATCAAAATCGTTGATAATAGAAACAACTATTTTTTCATAGGCAAATGAATCACCTGTTGAGTAGTGTCGGCATTCATGATAATTATCAAACGATTTAATATAGGGAACATATATTAGCAGTGAGATTATAACGATAAAAACGTAAATAACTCTTTCATCAACCTTACTTATCATCTTTACTCATTATAAATTTAACCGATCTTAAAATCATTTCCTCTTCACTTACCCCTTCATCCAATGCTTGTTTTTTTACTTTATAAAACCAAATACTGTCGTTTTTTATTCTTGAGATTAAGCTTTGTTCTCTACTTTCTTGTTCCTCAAAATATAAATCTTCTGCCATTAATGAGTTCGCTTCAATTTCAATCATTGCAGGAATTGTTAAACCTCTTACTTTTGCTGTCTTTTTAATATTGTGCATCCAAAGACTATCCTTTTTTATTCTCTCAATTTTAATTCGTAGGCTTGGGCTTACTCGATGCGAATCAACATGGAATTTCTTATTGTAACTATATGGCTCACGACCATTATTTACTAGGGCGTATATAAAAATCATAAATGCACTAGAGCAAATAACAGATATAACCAAATACTTTTTCATTAAAATTTATTTACTAAAAATATTATATTTAATAATACAATAAATTGCTCTAAATCCGTCTCTCCAACCTATTTTTTTACCTTCTTCAAAGGTTCTTCCGTAATAAGAAATGCCTACTTCATAGATTCTAATATTAGGAATTCTAGAAAGTTTTGCAGTTAGTTCAGGCTCAAATCCAAAACGGTTTTCTTTTAAGTTTAAGCTCTTGGCGATATCAGACCTTATTAACTTGTAACATGTTTCCATATCTGTTAAGTTTAAATTCGTAAGCATATTGGAAAATGTAGTTAAGACTTTATTTCCAATCGAATGCCAAAAGAACAAAATACGGTGCGGATTTCCACCCATAAAACGAGAACCATAAACAACATCAGCAAAACCACTTAAAATAGGCTTTAGTAATAGGTTGTATTCTTCTGGGTCGTATTCTAAATCTGCATCCTGCACAATTAAATAATCACCTGTTGCAAGTTTAATTGCTTTATGTATAGCAGCTCCTTTCCCCTTGTTTTTTTCTTGAGAATATAATTGAATAATTATATCGGAATTACTAGCCTTATATTCTTCTATTTTTTCTATAGTGTTATCCGAGGAAAAATCATTTACAATAATTATTTCCTTAGAAACTCCTTCTGGCAAAACCACCTTTTTAACTTTATCTAAAATTAAATGAATTGTTCTTGCTTCATTATAAGCTGGGATTAATATGGATAATTTCATTTAATATAAATCTTTAAAGAATCCTGGCAAAAATACAAATTATATGCTTTATTTTTCCAGTCTTTCGGATTGGCAGTTATGTCGGAAGTAAATAAACATTTAGGTTTTGTTTTTATAGGTTTAAATTTAATTAGCTTTTCACTTATAGGTGTGTTTTTTTGTAGCCGTTTAAAGCGTTCTTTTAATTGAATATCATATTGCCTAGCAGAACCCGAAAAAACATCCTTTAGAGCATTAAATCCATTCGCTGTTATAATTAAGCCTAAAAACAAAACAATACCTAGAACTCGTTTGGTTTTATCTAAAAAATTAAGGTTTATCTTTTGGTTATAATAATTGTACCAAACCGTAAGGTTAACAAACCAAAATGGCAGAAAAAAAGCATACGCAACATTAAGTGTTCTGTGTTGCCCTAATATTCCTGTTAACCAATACGGAGGAAAAACACAAATAAAAGTTACAGTAAACAAAAATAATAATGATAGCCAACGGTTTAGATAAAAAGAGTTTTGAAAAACAACATTTTCTTTTCTCATCTTTTTATTGATTTCGAAATAAAATATAGAGGCTATAATTAGAGGGATAGATACAATCCAATAAAATGAAAAACGAGCAACCTGTAATATTGAATAGCTTAATGAATGTGTAAAATTGTAAGCCTCCACATAAGCATCTCCTCTAAAACCATTCCCTGGTGCAAAAATTAGAATTGAAGCAAAAAGAATAGCAAACAACAATTGAATTACGACTAGACTTTTTCTTTCTAGTTGGTTTTTGTAAAAAACAATTGTTATTATACTCAATAAAAATAAAACTAATAAGGTTAAGACCTCGTTAAATCCACAGACAAAAAAGAGAAGAATAATTAAAGGAACACCCCTTATTAAGCACCTTTTTTTTCGGATTGTTTTAATTAAAAGTCCAATATAAAATTGAAAAATAATTATTCCTAAAAAATAAATTACCGATCCTGTAAACCAATAAACTCCTTCAGAAATAATTGGCATATTATGAAAAAACAATAAGCTTAAAACAAGAGAAATCGTTATTTGAAATTGTAGCTTTTCCTTAAAAAATAATTGTTTAACAAAATAAAATGAAGATGAAAGAAACAAAAGTATCATCAAAAAAGGTGCAATTTTGTAGCCGAAAAAGCTCCCAAAACCTATTGGATTTAAATAACTAAATATATTAGAAGCATATCTTCCATTCCAACCCAAAAATGTACCTTTTAAAAGCTGAAAATATTCTTGAGTTTGAAAATAATACGCAAACACAAAATCATCAGCACTAGGATTCGTAAAAAAGCACAAATAAAAATATGGAAAAATTGCCAATAACAATCCAAATAAAAATAACTGCTCTTTTTTTAGTTTATTCATCACGATAAAAATAGTTGTAGAGAAACACAAAAGCTTAAAAAAGAGTCTTTTTCTTATGGTCACGAACACAATCTGTTGATTTTCAAGTGTTTAGGGTTGTTTTTTAAAGCGTGGACTTTCTCAATAAATTAATAGTTTGGTACTAGAAAAGGGTCTTAGGCTTTTAAATGGCTTTTAAATGGCTTTTTTGACATTTCAGGTGTTACTTTTTCTTTTTTTATTGTTCCACGTGAAACAAAAAATCATCTTCCATGAAAAACCATTAAGACAGAAACATCTGATGGAGAAATACCACTTATTCGAGAAGCCTGACCAATTGTTCTTGGTTTGATTTTAGTTAACTTATCTACCGCCTCTGCAGATAAAGAACTTAACTTTGAATAGTCAATATCTTTATATATTTTAATATCCTCTAGGCGCATAAGTTTGTCTGCAACTTCTTTTTCTCGCTTAATATAGCCTTCATATTTCATTAATATTTCAGCGTTTTCTATTTCAATTGGTGAATAATTAATTAAAGCTTCTGCCAATTTTTCGTTGTTGTCTTTCAATCCTAAAACAGTAATATTAGGACGGGTAACAACTGTAGAAGCTTTTACTTTTTGTTTTAAAGGCGAAGATTTTTGTTCTTCCAAATAGGGGTTTACTTCGCCTGGAACAAGACTTGTTTTTGAAAAATTTGAAATAATAGATTCTATATTCTTCGCTTTTTTCTCCATTGCTTTTAATCGACATTCATCAGCCAATCCTAACTTGTAAGAAATCTCAGTTAGTCTTATATCTGCATTATCCTGTCTTAAAAGTATTCTATACTCTGCTCTAGAGGTAAACATTCTATAAGGCTCAGAAGTTCCTTTTGTAACAAGGTCATCTATTAAAACACCTATATAAGCTTGATCTCTTTTTAATATAAAAGGCTCTTTGTTGTTGTTTTTTAAATGAGCGTTTATTCCTGCCATTAAACCTTGTCCGGCAGCCTCTTCATAACCAGTGGTTCCATTTATTTGGCCGGCAAAATATAGATTAGAAACAACTTTAGTTTCTAAAGTATTGTTTAGTTGTGTAGGTTGAAAAAAGTCATATTCTATTGCATAACCAGGCCTAAACATTTTAGCGTGTTCAAAGCCAGGAATTAGTTGCATTGCTTTAATTTGAACATCTTCTGGTAAAGAGGTAGAAAACCCGTTTAAATAAATTTCACAAGTATCCCAACCTTCCGGTTCAACAAAAAGCTGATGCCTTTCTCGTTCGGAAAAACGTACAATTTTATCTTCTATTGAAGGACAATATCTGGGTCCAAGGCCTCGGATTCTGCCGGCAAACATCGGTGATTTTTCAAATCCTGTTTGTAAAACATCATGTACATTTTGATTCGTATAACCTATAAAACAACTTCTTTGCTTTGTTAGTTTATGGTCAGCTTTATAAGAAAATGTTCCTGGATTTTCGTCTCCAGGCTGCTCTTCTAGCTTTGTATAATCAATGGATCTACCGTCAACTCTTGGTGGTGTTCCTGTTTTCATTCTTCCAGATTCAAAACCTAAAGAAACTAATTGTTCTGTAAGCCCAACTGATGGTCTTGCGCCAGCTCTTCCTCCGCCAAACTGTTTTTCTCCTATGTGTATTAGCCCATTTAAAAAAGTTCCGTTGGTAAGGATTACTGATTTAGCTTTAAACTCTACACCTATTTGTGTTTTTACACCAACACACTCTCCATTTTCAACTAACAAGCCAACAACCATATCTTGCCAAAAATCCAAACCTTCGGTTTGTTCTAGCATTAAACGCCATTCTTTAGAAAAAAGCATCCTGTCATTTTGAGTTCTTGGACTCCACATTGCAGGTCCTTTAGATCGGTTTAGCATCTTAAACTGGATGGCACTTTTATCGCTTATAATACCAGAATAGCCGCCTAATGCATCTATCTCTCTTACTATTTGTCCTTTGGCAACACCTCCCATTGCAGGGTTGCATGACATTTGTGCTATCGTGTCCATATTCATTGTAATTAACAATGTTTTAGACCCTAAATTAGCTGCAGCTGCAGCTGCTTCACATCCTGCATGACCACCGCCAACAACAATTATATCGTATTCTTCGTTCATTAAATTTTAAATTGTTTCACGTGGAACAAAAACTATTTTGGATGCAAAGATAAATAAAAATCTTCTTTACTCCGCATAAGCTCTTTGTCTGAATCACTCTTGTCATTATATCCAACAAGATGCAGTATACCGTGTATCATCACCCTGTTTAACTCCTCCTTAAAAGTAGTGTGAAAAGTGATGGCATTTTCTTTAACACGATCGATACTGATGAAAATATCACCACTAATAAGATCTCCATCACAATAATTAAATGTGATAATGTCAGTAAAAGTGTCGTGATTTAAATGCTCTAAATTGATTTTGTGAAGATAAGTGTCGGAACAAAAAACATAGGTAATGTCGCCTGTTTTTTTAGCTTCTTTTGAAATGGTTTTTTGAGCCCACAAAGCGGTATTGTTTTGATTATCAAGCTGAAAAGCTATGTCTTCAGAAAAAAAAGAAATAAGACCTTTTGAAGTCATTAGTTATTCGAAATATAGAATCTTAGTTTTATTGTAGATCCGTTTTCTTCAAAAACAACATCGTCAGCCAAACTCTTCATTAAAAACACCCCTCTTCCGCTTAACTTTTCTATATTCTCGGGTAAGGTAGGGTCAGGTATATTATCATAATCAAAACCAGCACCTTCATCTTTTATAGTAAACTCAACATCTTTTGTTGTTGTTTCCATATTTAGATTTACTTTCTTATCTGGGTTTAACTTGTTTCCGTGAGTAATAGCATTGTTAACAGCCTCTGTTAGTGCAATTAGAATGTTGCCGTAATGATCTTCTCCAAATTTATTTTGTTCACAAATAGCTTCTATAAAGTTTTCAATCTCAGAAAGACTCTCTAATGTAGATGGAAGCTCTATTTGTTGAACAATTCCGTTTTGAATCATTGATTAATGTTTTGAAAATATTTTGTTACTTTTTTCTTATAAAAAATACTAAGGTTTGGTGGCGTTGTCTTAATTAAATCCACTTCCTGTTCTTTTTGATTGTTATACTCAAAAAAGAGTTTAGGGTTACCTTTTACTTTTTCTTTTCCCTCTTTAGATTCTCTTTTTTCGTCCCACTCCCTTTCTCTGTCTGCCTTATCAGACTCTAACAATCGTGTTAAAATTTCTTTTTGTCGATTAATCGTTTGCTGTGTAATTCTTTTATTTACAATGTCTGTTTCCGTTTCTTCCATTAATTTAGAAAGCCCATTAACTCCAGAACCCCCTTTTTTAAGCTTGTTTAATTCTTGTCTAATTTTAGCTTGTTGTGCAGCCATTTTAGCCAAAGACTCACTCATTCCTTTACCTCCTGGCATTCCCATTCCTTCACCATCCTTATCTCCAGGTTTTTTTCCGCCTGGTTTGTTTCCTTTTTCCATTGCTTTTTTCATTGCTTCTAATTGTTTTTGAAGCGACTTTTGCATTTTCTTAATAGATCCCATCCCTGGTTTTGGCTGACCTTTTCCTCCTGGTTTATCACAACTTCCTTTGCCTGGTTTTTGTTGTGCTTGTTTTTGCATTTGTTGTAAAGCTTCATCAAACAACAAGGCTAAATTATTTATAGATGTCATAATATGTTGCTGTCTTGCTGCAGCCATAGGAGTTTGACGATCCGCCATAAAACCTATTGTTTTTTGCATGTTATTATTAATGGCACTTATTTCTTTATTGATGGTTGATTCTAGCTGAACAACTCGTTTACTTAATGCAAATAAAGAGTCTTCTATCATTTTAGCGTCATCTTTTAGCTTTTTTTGTTGTTGGGTTACTGCTACATACTCAGGGTTTTTTCTATCCATTTTTTTGTACTTCACCATTAATTCTTCCTGTTCAAAAGATAAATGAAGCAAATTGTCTAACAGCTGCCTTAACGCATCCATATCTTCTCCAGAATCTTGAGCTTCTTGTTGCATTGCTGCCATTTTTTGAGCCATTTCACTCATTTTTTGAGCAGCTTCTTTTTGAGATTCTGAAGACTTTTTGTTCTTTTTATTATCAAGTTGTTCGGAGCTTTTTTGCATGTCTTCAGAAATTTCTTCTTGTTCTTTTTTGGTGTCTTCTACTCCATTGGGATTTTCCAATTCTTTATCCATCTTCTCCAATTCGTTTAACTCTTTCTTAACATCCTCAAACTCTTTACTGATGTCTTCTTGTTTTTCTTTTAGCTTCTCATTATCTTCTTTTTTATTTTTTGTATCCTCAGCTAAATCATTTTGTTTGTCAGCAAGCTCGTTTAATTTGTTTTTTACTTCATCCAGCTTTTCTTCGAATTCCATTTGTTTAAACAACTCTAATGACCTATCTAACTCTTTTTCTAAATCTTTGTTAGACATATCCATTTTTTCCATCTCGCTCTCCATCAAGCTTTTATCCATTTTCTCCATCATTTCTTGAAGCTTTTCCATCATCTTTTTCATCTCATCAGTCATTAACTCATCGAATAATTTTTGAAGTTGCTCTTGTTTTTGAAGAATTTCCTCACTACGCTGTTTGTACTGATTTTGTTGACTATTATTTCTTTCGTTTTCTTTTTGAATTTCATTCACCTTTTCCTCTAGCTCCTTTTGTTTTTTCAACAACTCTTTTAATTTCTCTTTTTCTTCCCAACCTACCTTCTTTTTTTCTGCTAGTTTTTTCTTTAATTCTTCTAAATCTTTCTGAATTTGTTTTGCATCAGAAATACTTTCGGTTAAATTTTTCTTGATGTCTTTATTGCTTTTTGATGCATCACTGTTTCGCTCATTAATTGTTTTCGATTTAAAGGTTTTTAAGGCTGTTTTAGCAGGCTTTCTTCCGTTTACCCCATCATTGTCCCAAACCTCAAAATAATAAGCTATTTCATCTCCTGGAAGGATGTTTAATTCTTCTAAGTTCCAGAAATGAAAAAACTCATCCATAGTAACAGAACTGTTATATGGGATTTTAACAGAATTCATTTTATTTCTATCGGGCAAAGAGTCTATTTTATTGGTGATTTTATAGTTAAAGCTTAACGCAGAAAACCCATAATCATCAGAAATTTCTCCTTTAAAGTAAAAGCGATTATCATTAGTGGAGTCTTGTTTTTCACTTACTGTAATAGATGGAAATTTATCGGGAATAACTTGCAAAACATATTCAATCGTATCTCCAAACTGAACAAAGCTATTAGAAGGTATAATTGCATAGCCTGAATTTTGTTTTGCAGTTTTTTTATAAGAAAACTGGTTGCCCGAACTTTTTAATTGCTCAGATTTTCCTTCCATTATAAAATAAATATAATCTGCGTCTTCTGCATTTATATTCCATTGTAAAACCGTTCCTTCTGGCAAAATTAAATCTCCTTTGTTTTGTAATACCTCGTTTGTTTTATTGAGATAAGTGGGATAATTAATGTTAATCGAAAAATTAGTTAAAACCGGATTTGGAACAACTGATAATTCATAATCTTGAGAATAAAAACCAGCAGCATAAAGCTTAAAATTCTTTTTTTCTTGAACATTTTTAAAGGCATGCGAATAAGTTTTTTTATCTGTTTTACTTAGAGTGTATCTATTTCCAGCTTCTTCTAAATAAATCTTGTCTGGCAATTCGTTTCCAGAAACAACTACCTCTAAATTAAAATCTTTGTTTTTTAAAACTGACAACTCGTTATTGGTTATTTCCATCTTAAATGGAGCAACAGGGGCAATGTAAGTCCTGTGGTTTACTAATCGTTCAGCACCAACGGTGAATATTTTTGGTGAAACAATTAAAACTCCTATCAACAACAAAAACGGAATAAAAAAGTACTTGAGGTGTTGTTTGTTTTCTGCAAAATTAACTGCACTTGTAAAGGGAACGGGCTTTAATTCTAGTGATTTCTGATCAATACTTGCTAATAATAAATTACTCGTATTCTGTGTTGCTTTATGCTCTAGTTGCAACACATTAATTAATTTATCTTTTACTTCGTCAAAATGATTTCCAATAATTTCTGCTGCCTGATTATGGTTAATCACTTTACCAAACTTGTACAGTTGCGATAATGGAACAACAACATAATTAATCAACAAATAAGCAGTAATAGCAATAAAAGAATAAAAAAGCATTGTGCGTCCTGTTGTATTAAACTGGGCAAAATATTCAATGGAAGTAAACACAATAAATGATGCCAAGAACAGGCCAACACTGTAAATACCACCTTTTAAAAGCCTATTTTTATAGTACTTTCTAATAAATGCATCTAGCTTGTGTATTAATATTTGATAGTTATTACTCATTTGTTTTTAAACGCTTAAAGACTTTAAAACTTATAACGTGAGCCTATAAAGTTCGGACTTTTTTATGATAAATCATTTTGTTTAAACACCTTCATTCATAAAACAACTCTATTTAACTCTAAACAAGTTCTAAATAATTCTCTATTTCATGAATTATTTGATTCAGTTGAAATTTCAATTCAACTCGTTTTCTTCCGTTTTCACCAAGTACAGATCTTAACTCAGGGCTCGAATTTAATTCAATAATTTTTTTAGCGAAAAAGTCTTCATCAGGGTAAGGAACTAAAAAGCCTGTCTCCTTATCAGCAACTATTTCAGGGTTACTTGTAATATCAAAAGCTACAATTGGTTTTTTCGCTGCCATAGCCTCTACTAGTACATATCCAAAACCCTCCCATATTGAAGTTAAAACAAAAACATCTAAAGCCTTCATAAAACCCTCCATATCCTTAACAAAGCCTAAAAACAATATTTCCTCTTCCAGCCCAAAAGCTATAGTTTGGGTTTTCAACTTTTCTTCTTCCTCTCCAGATCCAGCAATTAACAACTTAAAACTAATCCCTTGTTCTTTTAACTTTTTAGCGACACCAAGCAAATGCTGTTGCCCTTTTTGTTTGGTTAATCTCCCTGCGTTTCCAATAATTAGTTCACTCCCTCTCCTTTTAAACACAACACTCTGTTTTTGGGCTATTTCATCATACAAAGCTAAATCGATTCCATGATATATAACTTCGATCTTTTTTTCAAGTTCTTTACTCTTAAAGTTTCCAAGGATTTTCCTTTTTGTCTCTTCTGAGTTGGCTATTATATGTGTCAAGGTTTTTTCTAAAATCTTTCTATTTAAAAAAGTATTTTTAACTGGAGCTGCTAATCCTCTTAGGTAAACAATGTTCTTTACACCAGCTTTTTTTGCAGCGAACGATGCTATTTTAAGGTCTGGAGATGCCGAAATGAAAACAGTATCAATATTCTCCTCTACAAAATACCTCGTAAGTTTTGACTGCTTTTGTCTATTTAAGAATGATAAATTACCAATTGTAAATGGTTTGGTTTGTATCTTATTTTTAAGGCTTTCTGTATATAATGGAGAATCTTTTTTTGAAACAATGCAAACAAGATAGCTTAGTTTTTTAAACTCTATAGCGTACTCTAAGTGCAGCTTTTCTCCACCACCCCAAAATGGAGTAGAATTAAAAAAACATATTTTATTCTTTTTCACCAAGTTATATTTCCTTTTGTAATTGTGCTATTTTTTTGTACTTGAGCCCTGCCGCATAACCAGAATTTCGACAAACAATATAACCATAGTAACCATCTAAAAACCCTGCTTTTAGAACATAATCTCTAAAAAACTTAAATATAGGTTTATAAAATATTTTAAGACTACTACTCTTTTTCCCTTTATTAAAAGCAGCTTTAGAGCTAATATCCGTGAAGTATTCGATCTGCTTTAAATGTTGTTCTTCTGTATAAAATGAATAATGGAGAATATCTAAATTAATGTGCTCAACTCTAATGCCTTTATTCATAATTACTTTATCATGAGGGTTTTCTCCTCCCCACTTTCCTTTTGTAGAATCCCAAAGCCTTAGTTTTTCATCAGGATACCAGCCGCAATGCTTTATCCATTGACCACAATAATTTGTTAACCGATTAAAACTATAGGCATCCGATTGGTAATTATTTTTTATCTCAATTATTACTTCTTGCAATTCTTTTGTAAGGGCTTCATCCGCATCTAAAGAAAGAACATATTGATATTTGGCTTGGGTAATAGCCCAATTTTTTTGCTCAATGTGTCCTTCAAATTTATGCTCAACAAAACGAGCTCTTTTTTGTATGCAAATTTGTTTAGTTGTGTCTGTAGAAAAAGAATCAACAACTACAATGTCATCAGCTATAGGAAGAACAGAGTCTAAACATCGAGCGATATTTTTTTCCTCATTAAAAGTTATTATTACAACTGATAGTTGAATTTGCATAAGGCAAAGTAACGAAAATAGGTAATACGATTTTAAGCTTTTTTCAGTGTAAATGAAAAAGTAGAGCCTACATCAACTGTACTTCTAACATTAATTGTTTGATTATGTGCCTCAATAATATGTTTTACGATAGAAAGTCCCAGGCCAGTTCCTCCGCTCTCTCTAGCTCTCCCTTTATCTGTTCTGTAAAAACGTTCGAATAGGCGAGATAAATGTTCTTCGGCTATTCCTTGTCCATCATCAGCCACCTCAACTAAAATATTATCATGCATATCAAACAATTTAATTAGGGTTTCTCCATTTTCTTTCCCGTATTTTAAGGAGTTTACAATTAAATTAACTAGTACTTGGTTAATTCCCCCAGCATCAGCTTTTACCCAAACTGGTTTGTTTGATTCATCAACAAAAATAATAGTTCCTTTGTTTTTTTTTGCCTTTAACTCCAAAGAGTTAATCACTTCTTTTATGAGCTCTGCTAAATCTATTTTTTCAATATTCATTTCAATAGCTCCCGATTCTAATTTAGAAATTTCGTCTAAATCTTCTATTAAGGAGATCATTCGATTAACACTTTTGTTTGCTTTTTTAAGGTAATTAACATTAATGCTTGGATCTTCTAGCCCTCCCTCTAAAAGGGTTAATAGATATCCTTGAATATTGAATATTGGTGTTTTTAACTCATGAGAAACATTTCCAACAAACTCTCTTCGATAATTTTCGAGCCCTTTTAATCGCTCTATTTCTTGTTTATTTAATTTATCCCAATCTTCAACTTCTTCTTGTATTTGGTTTAAACTAAATTCTTTTTGTTCTTCGCCTTTTTTAAGTTTTAGCTTGTGTATAGTTCTATAAATTACTTTAATTTTTTTATAAATAAACTTTTCTACCGCGATTCTAAATCCAATATAAGAGGCTAAAAATGCTAGTGGAAAAACGGTTAAAATCAAAAAAACATTTACTGTTGAAATAAAATATTCCAACAAAAAAACAATTAAAGTAACGGCAATTGCAACTGTAATCGAAATTCTAAGAGCTATTCCATTAGGCGTTAAATCTTTCAATTTGTTTGGTTTAAAGTCTGAAAACTAATTATTCTTAATCTTCTCTTCAATTTTAGTTGTAGAATAGCCATCGACAAACTGAATTACCTTAACTTTTCCATTGTTGTTTTTTACCACATCAGATCCTACAATGTATTTTTTATTTGAGTTATCTGTACAATTTTCATCATAATCTCCTCCTTTAATTAATACATCAGGAATAATTTCTGAAATAAGATTAAATGGTGTGTCATCGTTAAAAATAATAACAGCATCTACAAAGGCTAATGCTGCAATAATTAGTGCTCTAGAGTTTTCATCTTGTAATGGTCTCGAATCTCCTTTTCCAAGTTGTCTAACAGATTCGTCAGCATTTATAGCAACAATAAACTTATCGCCAGAACTTGCAGCTTGTGCTAAATACTCAATATGTCCGCGATGTAAAATATCAAAAACGCCATTGGTAAAAACAATTTTTTCATTACTTGATTTCCAACCCTCTATCTTCTCTAAAAGAATTGATTTAACAATTACTTTTTCTTTAATAGTTGTGAGGTGATTACTCATTTTCTTTTTTGCTAATTATTGGTAAAGCAATTAATGAAAGTAATCCAAAAATAATGGTAAACAAAGTAAGTGCTGTCCATGCCAACATACTAAATGACCCTGCATTTTCTATTCCATATAAATCTGTTAAAACCGTAGCAACCACAAGGGGGTAAAGTCCTATTCCTCCTGGTGTTGCAGAAATAGCAGCAGCACCAACAACAAAGGCGGCAAAAACAGCACCAATACTCAGCCCTGCTGTTTCGGGCAAAGCAAAAGAGCACACCCAAATCATAGAAATATAACACACCCAAATAAACACTGTATGGCCAATATATGCGGCTCGTTGTTTTAATTTAAAAATAGTTTTAACCCCTTCAAAAATGCCTGTTATTAAAGAAATAACTTTTTCTTTTATTTTCTTTGAAATAAGTATGACTGTAACTCCAGCAATTACAACTCCAGCAACAATATAATATATCCAAACTGGTAGGCCTGAGCTTGTTGAGTCTTTTATAGAATTAAAGGTTTCTACGTCTTTTTGTAAATAAACGGTTAACGCAAACACAATTCCCAGCATCACAAGATCAATAATTCGCTCAACAATAATGGTCCCAAAAACTTTATCTGTCTTAGCTTCTTTTTCAAACCTAGCGTAATAACCTGCTCTCGCTAATTCTCCAGAACGAGGAATCGTTAAATTAAGAACATACCCTATCATTACGCTATGATACATTTTCCAAAAACTAGGTTTATATCCTAGTGGTTCTAACATGTATTTCCAACGGTAAGCTCTACTCATATGGCTTAACATCATGATGATAATCCCGTAAAGTATAAAGCTATAATCTGCTTTTATAAATGCCTCTTCTAAGCTTTGCAACTCTTTTTCAGACATGTTGGAAATAAAAAACCAAGTTAAATAAACTCCTATTCCGAGCGGAACAATAATTTTAAGCGTATTAATTAGTCGTTTTTTCAAAGCTGAGTTTAATAGGCGGCTAAATTAGTTAATAATTGTCATATTGTCGATTAACCTAACTCCGCTAACGTTAACTGCAGTAAAAGCAACCCGAACTTTTGATTCTTCCCACTCTTTTATGGGTTTTAATGTTCTACTGTCTGCTATTTCAAAATACTCAACATCTAAGAGGTTAAACTCTTCCATTTTATTAAAAAAATATGCTTTTAATTGGTTTACTGTGTGTGTATTTTGATGTTGACTAACAAATGTTAACGCTTTACTTATTTCACTTGCCACATCTTTTTCTTTGGTAGTCAATCTTTCATTTCTAGAACTCATTGCCAATCCATTTTTTTCTCTATAAATGGCACATCCAATAATGTTTACAGAAGAGTTAATTTGTTTTACTAACGCTCGAATTACAGCCAACTGTTGAAAATCTTTTTCTCCAAAATAAGCATTGGTTGGTTGTAGGATTTTAAAAAAACGTTCTATTACAATAGCAACACCATTAAAGTGCCCAGGCCTATGTTCCGCCTCCATCACTTCGGAAAGAACTCTAAAATCAAACTCTTTTTTTATTTTTGATGGGTACATTTCTTCAACAGTAGGAATAAAAACCACATCACAATTTGCTTCTTTCAATTTTGCTAAGTCAGCCTCGGTATTTCGTGGATATTTAGCTAAATCTTCCTTTTTATTAAACTGTTTGGGGTTTACAAAAATGCTACAAATGGTTAATTCGTTTTCCTTTTGTGAGGTTTCAATTAATGAAATATGAGCCTGATGTAAAGCTCCCATTGTAGCAACAAAACCACTACTTTTTGAGCCTTTTTCTCTTAAAAAAGATTGGATTTCTTTTACCGTTGTAAAAACCAGCATATTACTTTAAATGTTCAAATTTTTAGCAAAGAAACTAATTAATCGAAAAATACGATGCCAAGCACCCTTTTTCTTTAGTAAAAACCCCTATTCATTGTTTAATTTGCTTTCTCTTCCAGCTCTTCTTAATTTATCACAATGATACGCAAAAGTTTAATCTATCAATTTAGTTACCTTAAACTCTGTTCTACGGTTGTTTTGATGTTTCTCTTCAGAACATTCTACACCATTTTTACATTCGTTAATTAGGTGTTTTTCTCCATAGCCTTTAGAGCTTATTCTTGCATGATTTATTCCCTTAGACACGATATACTCTACAGCAGCATGTGCTCGTTTATCCGAAAGAACTAGATTATATCTGCCGCTTGCTCGAGAATCGGTATGCGAACTTAGTTCAATTACAATCTTTGGATTATCTTCCATTACTTGAACTAAATTATCTAAAGGCGGCTTAGCATCTTCTCTAATCAACCATTTATCGTAATCATAATAGATATTTTCAACTACAATTGGTTTCTCAATAATCAATTCATCCAACGCCAAATTCTTCACTTCAAAATCTTCAGAATACTTTTTACCAACAGTAGAGATCTTCTTGCTTGTAGCAAAAAAACCTTCTTTACTTACATGAATTTTAAAGTTACCATTTAACGGAAGTTTAAACTTAAACTTTCCATTTTCAGAGGTTATACTTTCTTCAATTTTACTACCAGAAACTTCACTTAAAATTACTTTTACACCTACCAAAGGGTCTCCAGATTTAATGCTCGTTACCTCTCCAAAAGCAAAGAATTTTGGAGGTCTTTTTACAAACTCAAAAATTGCATCATTACCAGACGATCTAGTTGATACAATAAATCCAGTAGAATCATTTTTTGCCAGTACAAACCCAAAATCATCCTTACTGCTATTCAATGGGTAGTTCAGATTTTCTGGGGTTAACCATTTCCCGTCCACAAAAGAGGTGATAAATACATCCAGCCCCCCCAACGTTTTATGAGCGTCTGATGAAAAATACAATGAACCATCTTTGTGATAATATGGGAACATTTCATTTCCTGAAGAGTTAATAGTACTTCCCATATTTATAGGTTTAGACCAACTATCACCTTCTTTGAGGGCCAGCCACAGATCAGTCCCTCCCTTTCCTCCTGGCATATCAGATATGAAAAATAACTTCTTTTCATCTTCTGAAAGAGCTGGGTGGCCAGTAGAATAGAGGTCACTATTAAAAGGAAGTTCTTCAATGTTTTTCCACTTTCCGTCTATCAATTTAGCCATATAAATCTTAAGATTATTCTCTCCAACACTTTTATCATTTAACTTTCTTTTTTTGTAGTTATTTCTTGTAAAATAAGCTGTTTTCCCGTCTTTGGTAAAATCAGCTGGCCCTTCATGATATTTTCCGTTAATGTCTCCTTTCAAGATTTCAGGATCCAGCCATCTGCCGCTTTCATCTTTTTCAGTAAAATATAAATCCAAGTAAGAGTTTCCTGTCCAACTACTTTTTTTAGAATTGAAAACCACATTTTTATCAGCACTAAAAACGACTCCTCCCATATATTCTGTCTGTCCAAAAACATTTTTAAACCCCTCAATTTTAGTTTCTTTCAATTCGAACAAAGTTGTATCTCTATAAAAATCATTGATCGAGTTGCAAGACGCAAATAGCACTTTAGCTTCTAGGTGTTTAGAGTCGGTTGATAGAACCTTTTTTAACCAAAATTTAGCTTCCTTATAATTTTCTTCTTGCATTAAGATTCTTGCGTAATTTAAGTACTCTATATTGCCACTTTGTTTAAAGTGAATGGCATCATTGTAATAATGTTTCGCATTTACAATATCGTTTGTGTAGTAATAACTGTTTGCTAAATTTACTTGTGCAATATTTACTCTTTTGTTCGCCAAAATTTTATTGTAATGAACTATTGCTTTTTGGTAATGTTTATGATCGTACTCTCTATTTGCCTTTTTTAATCGAGTATTAGAACAAGAGGTCATTAGTAAGGCAACAACCAAAAAATATAATATGTTTAACCTCATCTTCATAGCTTAAAAGAATCTTGGGGTTTTAATGTTTACTAAATCTTTACCGAAATCATATCCAATCATAATTTCGTGCGATCCATTTGAGTAGTTTCCAATTTCTGTTATGGTAAAATCGTAAGAATAACCTACTCTAAATCGTTTATTAGCTTGGTATTCTATTATGCCTATAATTGCATCGTTGGTTCTATAAGAAACTCCAAACCAAATTGTTTCATCATACAACAGGCTCAAATTAATATCTGCTTCTAATGGTGCTGATTTTACATACTTAATTAGAGTTGATGGTTTGAGCTTAAGTTTTTCAGATACCTCTATAACAACCCCTCCATTAATTAAAAAGTGTTTTCTTAAAAATGAACTTTGATCGATATTAATATTAAACGATTGTCCATCTTCATAAGCTAATAAGGTAGGAATAGAGACTCCAGCATACCACCTTTTAGCATAATAATAAGTTCCAAAACCAAACTTTGGTAAAAACTCACTTTCGCCATCAGCAATCAAAGCTCCATCATCAGCATCCCAAACTTTTAAGTCTTCTGTTTTAACACTATAGTTCGAAAGTCCTCCTCTTAGCCCGAAAGCTAGTTTACCACTACCCAATTTTACATTATAAGAATAACTAGCATTAATGTCTGTTTGAGAGGTTACTCCAATTTTATCGTGTGCGATAATAAATCCAAGCCCCATTTTATTATTCGCGATAGGTCCATCTCCAGAAACCAAAAGTGTTTTAGGGGCTCCATCGAAAGCCACCCATTGATTTCTGTGTAATAAAGTAGCGCTAAAATATTTATGGGAACCCGTGTAAGCAGGATTAATAAACAAGCCATTAAACATATACTGACTCACCATTACTTCTTGTTGTGCCGTGGCAAACAAAGAGCAAAAAGCTAATATCGTTATAATTATTAATTTCTTCATTTTGTTATCTTCTTATGTCTACAAACCCTTTTAACTCAAGATTCTGCAATGGTATTTTAAGTATTACGAAATAAGTTCCTTCGGGTACATCATCTCCTCCACTGGAAGTTCCTGCCCAATCGTTTTGATATCCTGTTTGACTAAACACTTCATTTCCCCAACGGTTAAAAATGACAATTTCATTGTCTGGATAAACTTCTAAACCTCTTACTAAGAAAAAGTCGTTTTTACCATCTCCATTTGGGGTTATTCCCGTTGGCATTTCTAGCGAAAGTGCTTCGGTTAATGTAATTGTTGCAAAACTTTCACATCCATTATCATCTATTACCGATACACTATATGTCCCTGCTTGAAGATTAGTTATATCTTCTACAACTGCACCATTCGACCAATTAATTACAAAAGGAGGTGTTCCGCCAATTATTGTCAAATCAATAGAACCATCGCTTCCATTATTTTGGCTTGTATTATGACTTCCTGTAAAGGTTGGACTGAACAAATTTAATGACATTGGATTTGTTATGTTATCGATATCATAGAATGCTGAATCAATACAACCGAAGCTATCTGTAACAAATACTGAATAAAGCCCTTCTTTTAAGCCTGTGATAAACGAAACAACATCTCCGTTAGACCATTGATACGTAAACGGACCATTTCCTTCTGGAAATAAGTTAATAGAACCTATAGCGTTTCCACATATGGCTGGTGTAATAATACTATTAATATTAGTAGAATCTGGTTGAGAAATAGACATTGTATCTACTAATACACATCCGTTTGTATCTGATAAATTGATGTAATAATCTCCTGAAGAAAGTCCGCTAATATCTTCTGTTATTGCATTAAACCCAATATTACTCGTCCAATTAAATAGGTAAGATGGTGAACCTCCTGTCGGGGATAACATTACAGCTCCATCAGATGCTCCATTACAACTTATATTTAAGCCATTTGGAAAAATCGAAGAACTATCATTTAATGCTAAAGCAGAAATCGGCTCTTGTAACGAGTAAGATAGGCTCACGCTACATCCATTACTATCAATTATTACTAAATCGTAATCTCCTACAACCAACGAATCTATAAATGCTGTATTGTTACTATATCCATTAGGCCCTCTCCAATCATATATATAGCCTGAAGTTCCATCAATTGCTGTGCCCATTAAAGTTCCATTATCAAATCCAAAACAACTAATATTATCTCCCGAAGGGTATATACTTGGAGTAATTGATCCAGCTATAGAAGTGCTTGGTTCTGATAATGTGAGACTATCATTCCAAGTACATCCATTTGTATCTGCCAAAACCAAATAATAGGTGCTAACGTACAAACTATCTGGATTTTGTTGGGAACTATTAAATGATCCAGAATTTGTCCAGTTATATGTGAATCCAGGATTTCCTCCAGTAACTGCTGTAAAAATAATTCCTGAAGAATCTCCCATACAGGCAATGCTGTTTCCACTTGCGAATATCGTTGTAGTTAATGTGGATTTTAAAGTGTCGGGTTGAGTTAACTCTACGCTATTTAACAAAGTACAATTGTTCGTGTCTGTAATGGTATAATTATAGTTTCCTGCTTCTAATCCAGAATTATTAAAGTTTACTGAAGAATAGGAGTTTGGTCCAGACCAATTAATTGAATAAGGGTTATTCCCTCCTGATGTAAATGCGTTTATTGCTCCATCAGAAAGTCCTGAACAAGAAATATTGTTTCCTCCAAAATAAGTTAAGGTGAATAAAGAATCTTGTAACGCTAAAGGTTCTGTTAAAGTGATTGAAGTATCATAAGCACAACCATTAGTGTCTAAAACATTTACAACATAGGTTCCTGCTACGCCTCCTGAAATATCTTCTGAAGTAAACAAAACACCTCCAGGGCCACTCCAAGAATAATTATAGCTAGGATTTCCCCCGCTCATTGTTAAATCAATTACTCCATCGTTTAATCCGTTACAGCTTATATTATTTCCTCCTACAAAAAGAGAAGGAACAACAGAGCTACTTAGAGAATTTGGCTCAGATATTAAAAGAGAATCCATTTCTATACAACCATTAGTGTCTGTTACAGTAATATAGTGCATTCCCGTTTTTAACCCAGTTACATCCTCGGTTATTTCTGAAAAGGAGTTTGGTCCTGTCCAGTTGTATGTATAGGTAGGAACCCCTCCTGTTGTTGTTAAATCAATAGCTCCAGTAGAATCATTATTACAGCTTAAATTAAATCCTCCAATAAAAGTTGGTGAGTTTAAAGTTAAATTCAATTTTGAAGGTTCTAAAAGGGTGATAAAATTAACTGCACTACAGCCATTAGTATCTAAAATGTTAACCTGATAAGTTCCTGCGGTTAAATTAGAAGGGTCTTGAACATTGCTTGAAAAAGCATTTGGCCCGATCCAATTATAGGTATATGATGGGGTTCCTCCTGCCACTTGTAAATCTATTGCTCCATCAGAAGAAGCACTACAGCTTACATTAAACCCACCAACGAAAATCGGACTTGCAAGTCCAGACTGTAAAGCCTGTGGTTGTGTTAAACTTGTTGCTGTATTTGCAACACAACCATTGGTATCAGTAACAATTACTGAATATGTTCCAGCAGCAATATTGTTTAAATCTTCTGTGTTTACTGAATTACTCCAATTAAATGTAAATGGTGCAGTACCTCCAATAACATTTAGGTTAATTGCTCCATCAAAAAAACCATTACAACTAACATTGTATCCGCCATTATAGGTAAAAATAGAAGTCGTTAACTCCAATGAATCTGGTTGAGTTAAAATAAACGAAAGTAAAGTAGAATCAATACAGCCATTATCATCTGTTATTTGAACAGTATAGGTTCCGGCTTCCAAATTATTAATATCCTCTAAGTTAGAAGTGTAAGAATTGGGACCAACCCAAGAGTAATTATATGGTGCAGCCCCTCCTGTAACGGTTAAATCAATTGAACCATTCGATAATCCAAAACAACTAATGTTATAATTCCCTTGGTAATTAGCCCCTATAGAAGTTCCGTTAAGGGTGTCTGGTTCAGTTAAAGTAATGCTGTCGATTCCGATACAACCGTTTGTATCAGTAACTGTTAAAAAATAAATTCCAGCTTCTAAATTACTTATGTTCTGACTTCCTGAAGTAAATGAATTGGGTCCGGTCCAACTAAATGAATAAGGACCAAAACCTCCTGTGGGTGTAGCATTTATATTTCCATCAGAAAGACCATTACAAGAAATGTTATTTCCTCCATTGTATTGAGTTGCAACGAAAGATATCGTTACTGCATTCGGTTCAGATAAAGAAACTGTTGAATCCGTAAAGCACCCATTGGTATCCGTTAAAATAACTAAATACACACCTGCTTCTAAACCAGTAATATCTTGTAGCGTATCATTAAACCCATTTGGTCCGGTCCAAGCATAAGAGTATGGAGAAGTACCCCCCGCTGGTGTAATATCAATTGAACCATCAAAAGCACCTTTACAACTAATATTGCTCCCCCCTAAAAAAGAACTTGTAGTAGTTGTTAGTGCTAATGTTCCTGGTTGATCTACCTGAATGCTTAATGTTTTTATACAGGTTCCCGCATCAGTTATTGTCAATGTATAGGTTCCTCCTTCAAGAGAGGAAATATCTTCTAATGAACTTGTAAAAGAGTTTGGACCAACCCAAGAATAAGTATATGTTGGTACTCCTCCTGTAACTGTTATATTTATAGCCCCATCGTTAAAAGCTCCACAAGAAGCGGGAGTTACAATACTGGTTACAACAATTTCTGAAGGTTCTATTAAGGTTGCAGAATCAAGATAGGTACATAGGTTAGCGTCAATTACGGACAAGTAATAAGTTCCGGCTTCCAACCCTGAAATATTTTCTAGAGATGATGTAAATCCATTCGGTCCAGTCCATAAAACTATATATGGAACTGTTCCTCCCACAATTGATTGATTAACACTTCCATCCAAAGCATTGTAACAAGAAACGTTGAAACCTCCAGTATAAGAAGATAATGTTGTAGATGATGATAGATTAAGAGCTGGTTCGTTAATATTGACGTTTGCACTTGAAGGTGTTGTGCACCCATTATTATCGGTAACATTAACAATATAGGCTCCTGCAATTAAGCCTACTGCTGTTGGGGTTGATTGAGGCGGAGTACTGTTCCATGTATAACTATATGAGCCACTTCCTCCGCTTGCTAAAGCTGTTGCAGAGCCATTATTATCTCCTTTACATAATACATCAACACTATCTGTAATTATAACGCCCAATCCTATTTGCGGTTCAGAAATAGTAACGGGTAATGAAACCGAACAGTTTTTTGAATCAGTAACTGTTACCGTATAGTTCCCTGCCAATAAATTAATTGCTGATGCCGTAAATTGACCTGGAGAAGTATTCCAAACATAATTATAGGATGTTGTTCCTCCACTAGGCAAAACAGTTGCGGATCCTGTTGCATCGCCTTTACATAATACATTTGTTACCGAAGTTATTAAAGCACTTAAGCTATCTGTAGGCTCATTAATTACCACCATTGCAGAATCAATACAACTATTATGATCTGTTACAAAAACAGTATAATTTCCTGCAAATAAATTAATTGCTGCTGGGTTTGTTTGAACTGGGTTGGAGTTCCAGCTGTAGGTATAAGGAGGTGTTCCTCCTGTTAAATTGCTTAGCGCAGACCCCGTTGATTCTCCTTTACAACCTACATCAACACTATTAGAAATACTTGCTATAAGGGCGGCTGGTTGAGTAAGGGTTATAGAAGCATTAGTAGTACAGCCATTTGTGTCTGTCATTAAAACACTGTAAGTTCCTGCTTCTAATCCTGAAATATTCTGAATTGAAGAAGTAAAACCATTTGGCCCAATCCAGCTATAACTATAAGGAAGAGTTCCTCCAGAGGGAGTTAGAGAGATGGACCCATCAAACAGGCCGTTACAAGAAATGTTATAACCTCCATTATAAGTAAATCTTACCAAATTTGCAGACAGCTGCTCAGGTTCCGTAATTGATAAATTCCCACTAGTAGAACATCCTTCAGCATCTATTACAAAAACAGTATATGTTCCTGGAATTAAACTATTAATATTTTTATTGGTTGAAGTAAACCCTGCTGGGCCCGTCCAAGAATAGGTATATGGAGGTAGACCTGTAAAAACCGTTAAGTCAATAGAGCCATTATTGTTTCCGTTACAATCTACATTAATAGGGTCTAATAGTAAACTCATATTGCTCACATAAAGACTAACACTTCTTGTTTCTATACAAAAACTTGCTGTTGTTGTCATTGTATAGGTTGTTGTTGCCAATGGCGTTGCGATAGGGTTGGGAATATTTGGATTATCTAACCCCGTTATAGGGCTCCAACTAAATATTGATCCTCCAGTAGCTCCCATTTGAGTATTATTCCCAATACAGAAAGAGTCAATTTTGGGCGTAATAGTAGGAAATAATGAATCTTGCAGAAAAAACTGAAGACTATCAATTATTTCATTGGAACAAAACGGGTTTCCTAAATACACCATTATGTATTCTGATATTTCTGGAAATGTGTCAAGAATAGTAACTATGGGTAAATCTATAGAATCTAATCCAGCAGGAATAGTTATACTTTTAGGAATTAAAGGGTTAGGGTTTGCACCAATCTGAACATAATCTAAACCATTAGTTGCTGTTCCATCTAGCCAATATTGTATATTTAATGGGTTTGAATTAGCTTGTCCAGCCGGTCTCTTAAAGGTAACATCACCATCGTTACAGCCCTCTACCAAAAATGGAATATTACCCGCTGTCTTACTTAACAATAATACATTATTGCTATTAATTTTCTCAATAAAAACTCCAGAATCATAAATTTTATCTGAAGCATCTGCAACAACTAGTATTAAGTGGTAAGTTTGACAAGGTTGTACTTCAGAAATTGCAGTTAAACCGGTTGTGTATCCATCATATTGAATTAATTGACTGTTATCGTTATTCTGATAATATGCAGTGTTACTGTTTTGGTTAACATTATTAATTGTAACTGGTGTTGAACTATTAGGAACTAAAGCAATATTGCGATAAATTCCAGCTCCAGGATCAGGGACAATTCCGGGCCCACTAATAAAAAAACCAAAAACATCATTATACTGGGAGCCAACCCACTCTTCATATTCTTCTGATGCAAAAACGAAATCAAAACTTATTGTATCCCCTTGAGGAACGATATCAAATTCAAACTCACAATATTCATAGGTAGTTCTTCCTGTATAATTATCTAATAAAGGGTAGGTTTGAGGGTTGCCATTATAGGGTTGTGTCCAAACGGTTGATTTATTCCCAACATTGTTTGGTCCAATTGCATTTCCAATTGATCCTGTTGCAATTATGAGCCCCTCATTTACCCCTAAACTAGTATTTGTTGCATTATACAAGCCAAAACCATTGGTTCCACAATCTACCTGAGCATTAAAAATTTGTACCCCCTTACCACTAATAACTTTAGCCAAAGAATCAAGGCTCAACGAACCATCCACCAACAATTGTGCAGAAACTATAGAGTGTAACCCTACGAACATTAATAAAATACTGCAAATATTAAATGTTATGTGTCTAAGGCTTTTCATCTAAAACTTTCTTAGGTTAGCACATTTAGATTCCGCTTCTTTTTGTGTTAAATCAGTTTGTTGAATTTTTGAATATATTATTTTTAGTTTACGCTTTAAAAGTTCAACATCTGCTTTTTTAACCCCAATAATTTTAATAGGGATACATGCGTATTGAATTTTTGATTGAGTTGTTTTACTAATTGAGCCAACCCAAATCTTATACGTTTCTGTTGAAAGATTTTCTATGTAAAAATAGGTCAATTCTTCTTTTTCTTCAGCTCTTAAACCATTAGAGAAAATAGAAATTAACATAACAAAAGTTATAGTAAAAAACTGCCTCATAATTCTTTTAATTTTGTATTTATCCCGACCAAGTGCAAATTTACCTCGACTAAGTTGAACGTTTAGATTATTTAAAGGTTACATTCAGCAATATTTTTTAATAGTTTTAACGACCTCAAAAAATACATTTTATATTATAGATTTGGTTTCGTGTTGAATTTTACAACTTCTCTTTTTACAAAAAATTTGTGATTTGTTAACACAACTAAGAAGCTATAAACTTGACAAACAGCTAAAAATAGAGTACCTTTGCAACAAAATTTACAGGCAGATTATGAAAAAGAAGAAGATTTTATTTATTTCCCAAGAAATTACTCCTTACCTAGAAGAAAACGAATTAGGTCGTTTTGGAAGGTATTTACCACAAGGCATCCAAGAAGATGGAAAAGAAATTAGAACGTTTATGCCAAAATTTGGCTGTATAAACGAAAGAAGAAATCAGTTACACGAGGTAATTCGTTTGTCTGGTATGAATTTAATCATTAACGATAATGACCATCCGTTAATTATTAAAGTTGGATCTATACAGGCTGCAAGAATGCAAGTTTACTTTATTGATAGTGAAGATTTCTTTCAAAGAAAAGCTGTGTTTCATGATAAAAAAACAGGTAAGTTTTTTAAAGACAATGATGAAAGAGCAATCTTTTTTATTAGAGGTGTATTAGAAACAGTAAAAAAATTAGGTTGGGTTCCAGACATTATTCATTGTCATGGTTGGATGACAAGTTTAGTTCCTCTTTACATTAAAACCTCGTTTAAAAAAGATCCTATTTTCGAAAACTCCAAAGTAATTTTCTCCCTATACAATAATGAGTTTGATAAGCCGTTAAACAAAGACTTTGCTAAAAAAGCAATGATGGAGGGGATTTCAGAAGAGGCAATAGCTGCATATGCTGATACTTCTTTTGTTGGGTTAAATAAAGCTGCAATAGATGCTTCTGATGCTATTATTATGGCAAGCGAAACTATAAACCCAGAACTAGAAGCATACTTTAAAGATGCTGATAAACCTAAGTTGGATTATCAAACACCAGAAGAGTATATTGGTGCTTATTCTAAGTTTTATGATGAAATTTTAGAGTCTACAGAGGTCTTACAAGATTAAAAAACATCAAGGATAACTTAAAACAATTATAAAGCAGATGAAAATAACATCTTATTCTTTACTGCGGAAAGCCATATTTCTTTCCGCAATATTTTTTTTAACCTTACTGTTTTCTTGTAAAAAAGACGGAAAACTCGCGCCAGATTTTGATAATGGAAACTTGTCTGTGAGTTTTGTAGATACTTTTTCTATCCTAACAAGTATAGTACAAGAAGATTCTTTAAGAACAGATTTGTCAACCTCTAATTTATTAGGAATTTATAATGACCCTATATTCGGGCCTGTTTCATCATCTATTTATACTCAGGTTTTACTTACGGGGGTTAATGTAAATTTTGAGACAACAACAACAAATGTTGACTCTGTAGTTCTTACATTAGACTATAATGGGCTTTATGGCAACCCTTACTTTCAAGCATCTGTAAATGTTTATGAGCTTGACTCTAAAATGGACAAAGATGTTGATTATTATTCTAATACTATAATTCCTCATAAAATGAATATTTTGGGTAGTTCTACTTTCACACCAAATCTAACCGATAGTGTTAATTTAAATTTTAACTCTACAACCCTTAAACCACACTTAAGAATAAGACTTAACGATTCTTTTGGTGATTCGCTTCTTGCTGCAGATGATAATGGGTCTAAACAATTAGCTGACAATGCTACTTTTACAAGCTTTATGAAAGGTCTTCTTATTACAAGACCCATTCTTAGTAAACAAGAATTTCAAAACCCTCCTCCTCCAGGCACTGGTTCAATTCTCTCATTTGATATGAATTCTTCTATGTCAACACTTACAATTTATTATGACGACACCTCATCTTACAGTTTTACAATTAATACTTCTGCAGAAAAATACTCTCGTTTTGCTCATGACTACACAGGTACAGATATTGAAAAACACCTAAATAATGATGTTACAAAGAATACAAACAGAGCCTATATTTCATCATTGGCTAGGGTTAAAACAAAAATAGAATTACCAACAATTAAAGACTTAACAAAAGAAGGCTCTGTTGTTATTAATAAAGCAGAAATGATTTTTACTGTAGAAAGTGGTTCTGAAGGAAGTTTTGATGATGTATTCGACAACCTTGATTTGGTGTGGATAGATGAAAATGGAGATTCTTTTTTTCTTCTTGATATTAACGAAGGGGCGTCACATTATGGCGGGTCTTATGATGAAACTACAAAGTCTTATACCATTAACATCTCTCGACACATCCATCAATTAGTTTACAACACAACAACAGATTATGGCATGTACTTGGTTGCACGAGGGTCATCAACCACAGCCAACAGAGTTGTAATTAGTTCTGAAAATAGCTCAACCTATAAAATCAGACTAGAAATAACGTATTCTAAAATTTAACTTATGTGTGGAATTGTTGCTTATGTTGGCGATAAACAAGCCTACCCAATATTAATAAAAGGGCTTAAACGTCTAGAGTATAGAGGTTATGATAGCTCAGGAGTGGCTCTTATCAATGATGAAAACCTCAATTTATATAAAAAGCAAGGCAAGGTTATTGAATTAGAAAATTTCGTAAAAGGTAAAGACATTACTAGTAACATTGGAATTGGACATACTCGATGGGCAACACATGGCGCTCCAAACGATACCAATGCTCATCCACATTATTCTAAATCTAAAAATTTAGCAATAATCCACAATGGAATAATTGAGAATTATTCGAGTTTAAAAAAGGAATTAATACAACGAGGACACGAATTTTATAGCGATACTGATACCGAGGTGCTAATTCATCTAATTGAAGATATTCAATTTGTTGCGAAAGTTGATTTGGTTGAGGCCGTTAGAATTGCCTTAAATGAAGTTATCGGAGCTTACGCCATTGTAATCCTCTCAAAAGAAAACCCTGATTTAATGATTGCTGCTAAAAAAAGTAGTCCATTGGTTATTGGTGTTGGAAAAGAAGGTGACTATTTTGTTGCTTCCGATGCCACTCCAATTGTTGAATATACAAAAAATGTGGTTTATTTAGATGATGAGCAAATAGCTGTTATCCAAAAAAATAAAAAATTAAGGTTAATCGACATTAAAAACCAAGAAATTACCCCTTATATTCAGGAGCTAGAACTACATTTAGAAGCTATTGAAAAAGGCGGGTATGAGCATTTTATGCTTAAAGAAATATACGAGCAACCTACTTCTATTAGAAATAGTATGAGAGGTAGGATTGATGTAAATAAAGGCATCGTTTCTTTGGGTGGAATTAGAGATTATGAGCAAAAAATAATAAACGCCAATCGCATTATTATTGTTGCTTGTGGAACCTCTTGGCATGCCGGTTTAGTTGGAGAATACTTACTTGAAGATTTAACACGTATTCCTGTAGAAGTAGAATATGCTTCAGAATTTAGATATAGAAACCCTATTATAAACGAAAATGATGTGGTTATTGCTATTTCTCAATCAGGAGAAACTGCCGATACATTAGCTGCTATTAAATTAGCTAAAGAAAAAGGTGCAACCATTATTGGGATTTGCAATGTTGTTGGCTCTACTATTTCCAGAGAAACACATTGTGGTTCTTACACACATGCAGGTCCAGAAATTGGTGTTGCATCTACCAAAGCATTTACAGCACAAGTAACGATTCTTTCTTTAATGGCCTTATCAATAGCTCAGAAAAAAGGAACGTTATCCGATTCTAAATACCGAGAATTATTAGCAGAGCTCGATGCTATTCCAAATAAAGTTGAGAAAATGTTACAGTCTGATGAGCAGATTAAATACATTTCTGAGTTATTTAAAGATGCTTCTAACTTTTTATATTTAGGAAGAGGGTATAATTTTCCTGTTGCATTAGAAGGTGCATTAAAACTAAAAGAAATATCCTACATTCACGCAGAAGGGTATCCTGCTGCAGAGATGAAACACGGACCTATTGCATTAATAGATGAAGAAATGCCTATTGTAGTTATCGCTACAAAACATGGCAACTACGAAAAAGTAGTAAGTAACATTGAAGAGGTTAAAGCAAGAAGTGGTAAAATTATAGCCATTGTAACTGAAGGGGATACCGAAGTTAAAGCTATTGCCGACCACGTAATTGAAATACCTGAAGCAGCAGACTTTTTAAGCCCTTTACTTACGTCTATTCCTTTACAATTATTATCATACCATATTGCTGTAATGAGAGGGTGTAATGTAGATCAGCCAAGAAATTTAGCAAAAAGTGTTACGGTAGAATAACCCTACTTTGCTTTTTTGATATCCATTAAGGCTTTTTCAAGACTGTTTGCATCGCTTTCTTTTTTAAAAAGAAACCAAAGATCAGATACTTCTCTTAAATCTTCAGTAATAACCTCTGCATGAAAAAGGTTTTCAAAATCAATTTTCTTTTTTGAAATTAACACCTTGTTTTTAAGGTTTACAATTAATGTAAAACCAGAGGCTTGAGGAATAGCATAGACATCTGTAACATCATTCAAATCAAGCTCAAAAGTTTCTTCCGTTTGATTAATGGCTGTTTTTACAATACTTTGTAATGCCAACCTTAAACCATTATTATCAGAATTTTTAACTATATAAAAAGAAGAGTCACTAAGTGTAGAATGTGCTGTTTCTATTAGCTGAACTACTTTATTAAACACCTCTTTTTTATTTGTTTCTTGCCCTTTTAAAACAAAGCAAAAACAAACAATACTTAGAAATAAAATAGCTTTTTTCATCTTACTAAACTACGTTATTCTCTCCACATAATAATTTGAGATTTATGCTCAAACTTTGATAAATCTTTAGTAAAAATAATATTAACTAAGTCTATTAATGGTAGTATACCTAACCCTCCAAAAGTTAGTGAATAGACAATAGGTGTTCTATGGTGTGTTCCAAAATAAACACGATGCCCACCAAACAAACCTGTGAAAACAGTAAATAAAATTGCTTTTCCTCTTTTAAATTTAACTTGCCTTCCTTTGTTTCCAACAATAACAGAATCTGTTTCGACCTGAACATAAAACTCATTACAAAAGCTCTCTTGAGGCTCTAATAAAAGAGACTTTCTAATGGTTCCAGAATTGTTTGTGTCTATAAAAACATTATTTGCCTTAGATATATTTCCAAGTAAAAGAAATAAGAAAATAATACAAGGCCTCATTTCCGAGTAATTAAAGGAATAATATATTCTAATATTTGAGTGGCAGCCTCTTCAACAGTCAATTCATCCGTTATTATATATATATTAGGATTTTGAGGTGCTTCAAAAGGAGCGTCAATACCAGTAAAGTTTTTTATTTCTCCTGCTCTCGCTTTTTTATATAACCCTTTTACGTCTCTTTTTTCACATATTTCTATTGGAGTATTTACAAAAACCTCTAGAAAATTATCCGCTCCAATAATTTTTTTTGCGTTTGCTCTAATTTCAATTGTGGGGCTAACAAAGCAGTTAATAGTAATTATACCACAGTTTAAAAACAATTTAGAAACTTCAGCAATTCGTCTAATATTTTCTGTTCGATCTTCTTCGCTAAAACCCAAATTATTGTTTATCCCTACCCGAACATTATCTCCATCTAACACTTGAGTTAAAAAGCCTTGTTCATTTAAAGCTCTTTCTAAAGCTACAGCTATTGTGGTTTTTCCTGACCCAGATAACCCTGTCATCCAAATTACTTTGGCATGTTGATTTAACAACACTTCTTTATCTTGTCTTCCTAAAATGGAATCAAAAACAGGGTGAATATGTTCAGATTTTTCATTCATATCAAACACAAAAATACCTTTTTAAGAATTAGTATATTTGACGTTCAATAATTTTTTTATGAATAAAATAAAACAGGGTTTCGATTTTAGTTCTTCGCCAAAAGTTGATCAGGTTGGTATTAATGATCGAATTGCTAGAATTACAGCAAGAAGCATTAAAAAAGAGTCCAAAATGCAAGGCTTAAGAATGGCGTTGAATATGATTGATTTAACCACGCTAGAAGGTGCTGATACCGATAAAAAAGTGATGCAACTATGCAATAAGGCTCAACATTTACATGATTCTTACCCTAACTTACCAAGTGTAGCTGCGGTTTGTGTATATCCTAATTTCGTAAAAACAGCTAAAGAATGCTTAAAAGGTTCAGGAATAAATGTTGCTTCTGTGGCAACAGCTTTTCCTAGTGGGCATTCGAGTTTAAAAATAAAATTATTGGATACTAATATTGCTGTTGATGCTGGTGCAGAAGAGATAGATATGGTAATAAGTAGAGGCAAATTTCATGAAGGAGATTACAATTTTGTTTATGATGAAATTGCCGCCATTAAAGAAGCTTGCGGAAGTTCACGATTAAAAGTGATTTTAGAAACAGGCGAATTAGGAACATTTGATAAAGTAAGAAGAGCTAGTGATATTGCTATGGAAGCAGGTGCTGATTTTATCAAAACCTCAACAGGTAAAATTAGTCCTGCAGCAACATTACCTGTAACGTTGGTAATGTTAGAAGCAATAAAAGATTATTATTATAAAACAGGAGTCCAAGTAGGAATGAAGCCTGCTGGTGGTATTTCAAACTCAAAATTGGCTTTACAATATTTAATGTTAGTTAAAGAAACGCTTGGTAAAGATTGGTTAACAAATGAATGGTTCCGGTTTGGAGCAAGCAGCTTAGCAAATGATTTACTAATGCAAATAATTAAACAAGATACTGGAATTTACCAATCGAAAGATTATTTCTCAAAAGATTAAAAAATGGCTAAAAAGACAATTAAAATAAATTTTGATACTGGTTGGGATTTGGCTCCTGCTCCAGAAAGTACGGGTCACATCCAAATAAATAACAAATATGATTTATTTATTGGAGGAAAATGGGTGAAGCCTTCTTCGGGAAAATATTTTGAAACGACTAATCCTGCTGATGAACAAAAATTAGCACTGATTGCTGAAGCAAATGCTAAAGATGTAGATAAAGCGGTTAAAGCTGCCCGAAAAGCTTATGATACTGTTTGGAGTAAGATGCCTGCTAAAGAAAGGGGTAAATACATTTATCGTATTGCTAGGCTAATTCAAGAAAAAGCTCGAGAATTTGCAGTTATTGAAACTTTAGATGGCGGTAAACCGATTAGAGAATCTAGAGACATTGATATTCCTTTAGCTGCTGCACATTTTTTCTATTATGCTGGTTGGGCCGATAAATTAGAATATGCGTTTCCTAATAGAAAACCAAAATCTTTAGGTGTTGCAGGACAAATTACTCCTTGGAACTTTCCGTTATTAATGGCTGCCTGGAAAATTGCTCCAGCTTTAGCAACAGGAAATACTGTAGTTTTAAAACCCGCGGAAACAACTTCTTTAACGGCACTCAAATTAGCAGAAGTGATTAAAGAGACTGGTTTGCCCGATGGTGTTGTAAACATTGTTACAGGTGCTGGAGAAACTGGTGCAGCAATTGTAAATCATAACGACATAGATAAAATTGCTTTTACTGGTTCGACTGGTGTTGGAAAAATTATTCAAAATGCAATTGCTGGTACGAATAAAAAAGCCACATTAGAATTAGGTGGAAAAGCTGCCAATATTATTTTTGAAGACGCTCCTTTAGACCAAGCTGTTGAAGGGATTATTAATGGAATTTTCTTTAATCAAGGACATGTTTGCTGTGCTGGCTCAAGGTTGTTTATTCAAGAGTCGGTTTATGATATTGTTATCAGAAAGTTAAAGGACAGAATGGAATCTTTAATCATTGGAAACCCCTTAGATAAAAACACAGATGTTGGAGCAATCAATTCTAAAGAGCA
The DNA here is from genome assembly GCA_002401955.1 of Flavobacteriales bacterium. Taxonomy (GTDB): domain Bacteria; phylum Bacteroidota; class Bacteroidia; order Flavobacteriales_E; family Vicingaceae. The sequence continues at coordinate 54,313 of NVUQ01000011.1, forward strand.
ACTAACAACCATTAATAAATACATCAAAATTGGAAAAGAAGAGGGTGCTGAAATTTATCAACCAAACTGTGCTCTTCCTAAAAATGGATATTGGTGCAAACCAACTTTATTCACCGGAGTTTCTCAATCAAGTAGAATTGTTCAAGAAGAAATATTTGGTCCTGTATTAGCTATTCAAACCTTTAGAACTGTTGCAGAAGTTATAGATAAAGCAAACAACACGCCTTTTGGTTTATCTGCGGGTGTATGGACAGATAAAGGTTCTAAGATGTTTAATGTAACTTCTCAGTTAAATGCTGGTATTGTTTGGGGAAACACTTACAATAAGTTTGATCCTACTTCGCCTTTTGGGGGTTATAAAGAGAGTGGTTTTGGAAGAGAGGGTGGTTTACACGGTTTAAAAGCCTATTTAAAATTTTAATTTATGTCAAGATTAGAAATATTGAAAACGTACAAAATATATATCGGTGGTAAATTTCCTAGAACAGAATCTGGAAGGTTTTACACGCCAAAAAACGGAGATAAAGCATTAGGAAACATTTGTCTTTCTTCAAGAAAAGATTTTAGAAATGCCGTTGTAGCTGCGAGAAGTGCTTTCGGGAAATGGTCGGGTGCTACAGCTTATAATAGAAGCCAGGTTTTATACCGAATTGCAGAAATGCTTGAGGGAAGAAGAGCACAATTTGTAGAAGAAATTATTCTTCAAGGATCAAAAAAAGCAGAGGCAGAAAAAGAGGTAAATACTTCTATCGACAGAATAATTTACTATGCAGGTTGGTGCGATAAATACAGCCAAATTTTTAGCGCTGTAAACCCGGTTGCTACATCTCATTTTAATTTTACTGCTCCAGAACCAACAGGTGTTGTATCAGTTTTTGCTCCTGAAGAAAATAGTTTAATAGGGTTAGTTTCTTCAGTTATGCCAATAATAGCATCGGGTAATACTTGTGTTGTTTTAGCATGTGAAAATATGCCTTTATGTGCTGTTACTTTTGCGGAGGTTCTTAACAGTTCTGATGTGCCTGGTGGAGTAATTAATCTTCTTACAGGAAAAAGAAGCGAATTATTAGAACATATGGCTTCGCACATGGATGTGAATGCTTTTTTATATACTGGAACAGATAAAAAAGAAATGGAAGCAATTCAAAAATTAGGGGTAGCAAATTTAAAAAGAATACAATTAAAAGATTTTTCAAAAATTTACTCATCAGAGCATGAAACGCCTTATTATATTGAAGACTTTTTAGAAATGAAAACAACTTGGCATCCAATAGAAAAAATTGGAGCAACAGGAAGTGGTTATTAAAATAAACTTCAATCCTTTCTATTTATTCAAACGCATTCGATAAGATTGTAAATTAATTGTAAGCAATATGGAAAGCAAAATTTCAAGGAAAAGACACATAGCAAAAACCATTACTTGGAGAATTGTTGCCTCTGCAACAACATTTGGCTTAGCGTGGCTATTTTTTAAAGAAGATCCTCATGTAGCAGAAAAGGCAACGGGTATTGCCATTGCAGAGTCAGCAATAAAAATGATTTTTTATTATTTTCATGAAAGGGCTTGGTATAAATACAATGCTTTAAAGTGAACTAGCCCTCCCCCTGAATAAAGAGGGGAAAGTAATCGTACTATTTAGCTAGTTTATAATTAAAAAATAGGTTATTTCAATAATGCTTAGTACTTTTTAATTTTAAAAAATTACAAAAATAAATGCTCTTAAATAAATCTAGAAAACGGCACTTAGCCAAGACCATCACATGGAGAGCTCTTGGTTCTTTAGACACGATGATTATTGCCTGGGCCGTTTCAGGAGACCCCTTAGTTGGTCTTTCTATTGGAGGAACTGAAGTGCTTACAAAAATGGTTTTTTACTACTTTCATGAAAGGATTTGGTTTAGAATAAATTGGGGAGCTAAAAAAAGACACCTTGTAAAGACACTTACTTGGCGTACTCTTGCAACAACTGACACCATGTTATTAGCGTGGTTAATTTCAGGAGATCCTGTTATTGGTTTTAAAATAGGAGGCATAGAAATTTTTACCAAATTATTTCTTTATTACTTTCATGAAAAATTATGGTACAAATCAGATTTTGGAGTAAAAACAATAAGAAAAAAGAATGAATAGAGAAGATTGGTTAATCCAAATAATAAATGCGGCACTAAAAGGTGGTAAAGAAATTTTAGATGTTTACACTTCTGATTTTGCTATTGAGACAAAAGATGATAAATCTCCTTTAACCGAAGCAGACAAAAGAGCTCATATAGCCATCATGAATGATTTAGAGGCAACAGGCTTACCTGTTTTAAGTGAAGAGGGAGAAAAAATGGAGTACTCCGAACGAAAAGATTGGAAACAATTTTGGATGGTAGACCCGTTAGACGGAACCAAAGAGTTTATAAAACGAAACGGAGAGTTTACAGTAAACATTGCCTTAATTGAAGATGGCAAAGCAACAATGGGAGTAATCTATGTTCCAGTTACCAACGATTTATATTTTGCAGATAAACTAGCTTATAAAATTGAAAACTTTAACAAGCCTACTATTGCTATTAATAACTTATTAGGAAGAGCTGAACAACTTCCTTTACCACAAACAAGAAACAATTATGTGGTGGTTGGTAGTCGTTCTCATATGAGTGAAGAAACAGAGGGTTTTATTAATAAACTAAAAGAAACTCACAACGAAGTTGATATTTTATCTAAAGGAAGCTCTTTGAAACTGTGTATGGTAGCCGAAGGGGCTGCAGATTCTTATCCTCGTTTTGCCCCAACGATGGAGTGGGATACAGCTGCAGGACAAGCAATTGCAATTGCTTCTGGAGCCTCAGTAATTAATTGGGAAACAAAAAAAACACTTAAATACAACAAAGAAAACTTACTGAATAGTTGGTTTTTGGTAGAAAGGTAATTGCTTTTAAGCCTCAAACTTATAGCCAACCCCTTTTATTGTTACAATGTAATGGGCGCCTAATTTTTCTCTAAGCTTTCTGATGTGCACGTCTATTGTTCTATCTCCAACAACAACATCACCTCCCCATACTGTTTCTAAAATTACTTCTCTAGTAAAAACTTTTCCTGGTTTAGATGTAAGAAGGGCTAGCAATTCAAACTCTTTTTTAGGAAAAACAAACTCTTCTTCATTTTTATAAACCAAGTATTTTTCTCTGTCTATTTTAATTCCTGAATTTGCAAACTCGGTTTTGCTCTCAGAAGAAGTTCTTCTTAAAATCGCTTTTACTCTACTAACTAAAAGTCTTGGTTTTATCGGTTTTGTGATGTAATCATCTGCTCCAGCATCAAATCCTGCTACTTGCGAATAATCTTCTCCTCTTGCGCTTAAAAAGGCTATTAAAACATCTTTTAACCCTTCTGTGCTTCTTATTTCTTGACATGTTTCAATACCATCCATTTCTGGCATCATCACATCTAAAATAATTAAATCGGGATTGTTTTCTTTTGCAATTTCTATCGCCTCTCTTCCGCTAGTTGCGGTTAATACATCAAAACCCTCTTTCCTTAAATTATAACCCAAAAACTCAATAATATCTTGTTCATCATCAACTAATAATATTTTTTCGTTACTCATTGGGGTAGAAATATTACACTAAAGTAACACTATCCTTTTTCTTAAAGGATAATATTATTCTGATTTTGCTCCTCCAATAAAAACTCTTGAGAATGTAAAGAGTTTTTTTGATGGTATTCTATATTAATTAAGACTAGTGTTCTCCTGTAATTCCTTCTGTTACATTTATTGTGTGATCACCTACTTTTTCTAAAGAATTATACAAATCGGAATAAATTGCAGCACTTTGAAAGTTATAATCTCCTTTTTCAACACTAACAAAATGCTCTTTTCTAATTGCTTTTCTGTACTTATTAAGAGCCATTTCTAATTCTTTGGCTTTAGTCATTGAAACAGCACTGTAATCTGTTGCCAAGTTTTCACACATCGTTTCAAGGGTAGACTCAACCAAGTCAAACATATCTATAATATTTTTTCGTTGCTCAGGTGTAAACCAAACCTTTTCTTCATTTTTTCTTTCTAACCCTTTAGACATTTGATAATAAATATCTCCTATTCGCTCCAAATCTCCAACAATCCCCAACATTCCTCTAACTTTTAAAGAAGTAGACTCACTCATTTCTCCTTCAGAAATTTTAGTTAGATAATCGGCTACATCTTGTTCTAATCTATCGGTAATATCCTCGTACTTTTTAACTCTAGCGAGCATTTTACTCATTTTTTTATTGTCTTGTTCAGTCACTAATTCCTTTACAAAACCATTCATCTTTTGCACAATTTTACCAAACTTAGCAGTTTCCTTTTGTGCTTCAATTAATGAGAGTTCAGGTGTAGCCATTATTCCTGTGCTAATATATTCCAAGCCAAACTCTTCATCATCACCTTTTGATGGGACAAGCCTTGTAACAATTGCCGCAATTTTATTAACAAACCAGATTAAAAGCAAACTGTTTATAATATTGAAAGTGGTGTGAAACAGTGAAAGTTGCATTTCTGTTTCTGATTTAACAAATTCTGGGTTAATCGATTGTAGCATGTTATGAAAAGGAATCCACAAATACTCTATTAAGCTCAAGAATGGGTGGAAAATAATAACTACCCAAATCACACCAAAAACATTAAATATAAGGTGAGCCATTGCGGCTCTTTTTGCATGAATATTTGCTACAGCAGCAGCTAAATTAGCGGTAATTGTTGTTCCAATATTTTCTCCTAACACAATTGCCGCTGCAACATCAAGAGGAATAACACCTTGGTTACACAACACCAGTGTTATTGCCATTGCAGCACTAGAAGATTGTACTACAACAGTTAATATCGATCCTATTAGTACAAACATTAATGTGGAGAGAATCCCCATATTGGCAAAATCTGCAATAAAGGCTACAGCTTCTGGGTTACCCTTAATATCTGGCACAGCACTCTTTAAGGCATCTAGCCCCATAAATAATAAAGCAAACCCAATAATAAATTCACCCCAAGATTTTAGCTTAGCTTTATTAGAAAAAATCATTGGAAAACCAACCGCTAAAATAGGAAGTGCAAAATGAGCAATTTTAAATTTAAATCCGAACAACGAAACCAACCAAGCAGTAACCGTTGTACCAATATTAGCACCCATTATTACCCCAATAGATTCCGTGAGCGAAAGTAACCCTGCATTAACAAAGCTTACCACCATTACTGTGGTTGCCGATGAGGATTGAATTAAGCAAGTAATTAAAAACCCTGTTCCTAATCCAAAAAAACGGGTAGAGGTCATTGCGCTTAGTATTCTTCTTAAACTACTACCAGCAGCTTTTTGAATACCTTCACTCATTATTTTCATTCCATAAATGAAAAACCCTAACGCACCTATTAATGTAAGAAAATCTAAAAACCCAAAATCCATAACTTATCGTTTTAATTATCTCACAAATGTATCTCGGTATTGTTATACCCAAATAAAATCAATGTTAAGTAATTGTTAAGTCTTACATTATCATCATAAACACACCTAAAAAGAGCTAATTAATTTTTTATCCTTTTTAAAACTCTCTTTCCATAGACTTTGTATATTTGCCATAATGAAAATGATGAAAACAGTAGCAATAACCTTACTAGTGGTGTTAACAATACCAAGTATCATCTCTACTGTCTCTTCATTTTACAACGTTGATTGTGAACTTCTCTGTTGTGAAAAGCCAACAGAAGAAGAGAAAAAAGAAAATAAATCGGAAAAAGATTTAGATGATTTAGAAGAAACTCTTTTCTCAGAAAATGAAACAAACTCATTAGCTGAACCTAACACTCGCTCATATTCATTTAGAGGAATTTCTTTTATAGATATTGTCTCGGATATTATTACTCCACCACCAGAATTATTGTAGTTTTTCTTTGTCAATTCATTTTGGCTACTTACTAAATTACAAACCCTTTTTGTTGACTACCAACAAAAAAATTCAATAATATATAATGAAAAACTTATTCGATTTTAAACATTTTAAAGGCGACCTTTTTGGTGGGCTTACTGCAGGTATTGTGGCTCTACCTTTAGCATTAGCCTTTGGTGTAAGTTCTGGGCTTGGACCAAGTGCCGGGCTTTATGGTGCAATATTCGTTAGTTTCTTTGCTGCACTGTTTGGCGGTACTAACACTCAAATATCTGGACCAACAGCTCCCATGACAGCATTAAGCATGGTGATTATTGCTGGAATAATAGCTCTTAACAATGGAGACGTATCTAAAGCATTACCCTCTATCTTAATTGTTTTTATACTTGCTGGGTTAATACAAATTGGCTTAGGTTTTTTAAAACTAGGAACTTATATTAAATACATTCCAAACCCTGTTGTTTCTGGGTTTATGACCGCTATTGGTGTAATGATATTAGTTACACAATTAATGCCTGCAGTTGGTTATTACCCAGAAGAAGACACCTCTTTTATAAACACTTTTAAACTGCATGCTGAAGAGGTAATTCTTGAAAATATTCTAGAAGAAGAAGAGAAAGAGGGAATCTTGGTTTTGGAAAATTTTAAAGAAACGATTAGTCGGGCCGAAAACATAACCGAAGAACAAATTTTTCAAGAGTCAAAAACTTTAGCAAAAAAACACTCTTCTGGGGTGTTGGGAACCTTTAAAATGCTTCCGAAAGCACTAAACAACATTAACTGGCTTGAACTTCTTTTAACGTTAAGCACCATTGTTATTATTTATGGTTTCAAAAAAATAACGACAGCCGTTCCTAGTACTTTGATCGCACTTCTCGTTGTTTCTGGAGCTGCTTATGGTCTAAATCTCAACTATCACTCTATTCAGGAGATTCCTAATGGCTTGCCAATATTTCATTCAGAAATATTTACCTCATTTCGTTTAGACACCATTACCCCTTATATTATTTCTGCAATAACGCTTGCTTTGTTAGGCGCGATAGATTCTCTGCTTACTTCTGTTGTTGCTGATAATATGACTAAGACTAGCCACAGACCCAATAAAGAATTAATAGGACAAGGTATAGGAAATGTTTTTTCTGCTTTCTTTGGTGGAATTCCTGGAGCTGGGGCAACAATAAGAACTGTAGTAAACATAAAAGCTGGAGGTAAAACAAGACTTTCTGGTATGATTGCAGGGATTTTATTATTGTTAATTCTATTAGTTTTAGGCTCTGTTGCATCACAAATACCTGCTGCAGTTTTGGCTGGAATCTTAGTTACTGTTGGAATTGGTGTAATGGATTACAAAGGTCTTAAAGCAATTCCCAACCTTCCTAGAAGAGAGGTTTTTATTATGCTTATTGTTTTAGTTCTTTCTACGGTTTGGGATTTAATTTATGCTGTTGGAATAGGTTTGATTTTAGCCTCTTTAACTTTCATGAAAGAGATCTCAGATTTAACTTTTAAAAGATCTACCATTACTCGTTTAGAAGATCTTAAAGGGCTTACCAATGAAATTAGTATTCCAGATAATTTGAAAGAAGAGATTATTGTAAAAGATATTAATGGCCCGCTATTTTTTGGTTCTACAAGTGATTTCCAAATCATGGCTAAAAAAATTCCAAAAACCACCTCTGCTGTAATAATGAAAATGGAAGATGTATCCTACATGGATCAATCGGGTGTTTTTGCGATGGAAGATGTTTTGATAGAATTGTGCAAAAACGATATAATTATTTTGTTGGTAAATGTGCCTGAACAACCAAAATATATGATGGAAAGAATAGACATCATTCCTGACCTAATTCCTGAAGAACAGATCTTTAGTTCAGAAAATGAATGTCTATTATGGATAAAAAATAATGTAAAAGATACGGTTAACTAAAAATAGATTAAAAACATGGAAACATTAACAAAAGATATACAAAACAAAACAACTCCTTCTGAAGCGTTAAATAGGCTTAAAGAAGGGAATAAAAGATTTGTGTCACAAACAGTGTTGAGCCGCAATTTTAGTGAGCAGGTTCAAATAACATCTAATGGACAAGCTCCGTTTGCTGTTGTATTGGGCTGTATTGACTCAAGGGCTCCTTTAGAATTAATTTTTGATCAAGGTGTTGGAGATATTTTTGGTGCGAGAGTAGCAGGAAACATCATCAATGAAGATGTTTTAGGCTCTTTAGAGTACTCTTGCAAAGTAGCAGGATCTAAACTAATAGTTGTATTAGGACACACAAAATGTGGGGCTGTAACAGCTGCGTGTAATAATGTAGAGCTTGGAAATGTAACAGCCTTATTAAACAAAATAAAACCTGCAGTAAATGCTATTGGTGGAGAAATGACTCTAGAAAATATTGAAGCTGTTGCCATTAAAAATGTAGAACTTTCTATAGAACAAATAAAAAAGGAAAGTCCAATTCTTGCTGAAATGGAACAAAATGATGAAATTAAAATTATTGGTGCTTCATATTCTGTTGAAACTGGAGAAGTAACATTTTTATAAAACACTTCTTTGTGAGGTTGCTTTTTAATTTAGTTACCCTTCATTAATCACAATAACGGAGATTTAAAAACAAAAATGCCCAGTTAATTAACTGGGCATTTTTTATATCTGAAAATAATGAAGTAAATAATTAACACCCCAAGTTTTGGGATTAAAAATGTAAATCAAATTGTAATCTGTAAATTAAATCGCTATCCGGACTATCTTCTGTTGTACTGTATGTGATATCAGATTGTACTTTTAATTTGTGTCCTTTAAAGAATTTAGAAAGACCCAAAGTGTACTGTGTTTGAGCGTCTTTTCCTGTAATGTCTTTATCCCATTCAGTTAAAGTATACCTTCCTGCAACCTCCCAGTTCTTTTTAAACATGTATCCCATTTGAAAGTTCATTCCCTTTCCTACAGAAACATATTTTCCTGTTTTTGTTCCATCAAAATTGGTTACACTATCTTGTTCTGCAGTTCTCATAGCATACTCTCCCATCATAGAAAAACCACCATATTTAAACATCATATCTGCAAAAATAGTTGTAATATCTGTTTCGAAATAACCAGTAATATCATCTCCATTTTCATCTACTCCAATAACATTTTCCATATACTTACCTTGGTTACTTTTTGTTTTAACTGCTCTATCATGCAAATCATAAGTACCTCCTAAAGCTAATTTTGGCTTTTCCTCTCTTTTTACCGAAGAGCCAATATAATCGCCTTTACTTTGAAATTTCCCAAAAGGTAAAATCTCTAACCTACTTGTGTATTGGTAACCACCCAAGTTAACATCAGTTACGTTTCTTCCCTCTCCTTGAGATACAGAAACCATTTCTCTGATGGTAAAGTTTTTTCCTAATTTAAAATGATGTCTTAATTGAGCACCCATATCTCTATCAATATTAAAATTTGAGTTCAATTTAGAACGATCAACCAATTGTAAGTTTGCCGAAGAAACAACACGCTCTCTGTTTCCTGGAAGTTTAGTTTGACCAGCCCAAAGTGTAAAGTTTTTATAAAAATTCCACTTTACAACCGCGTCTAATATTAATCTTGGAGCATTTTTAGTGTGGGAGCTTGCACCAGAAATATCCCTATTTGTTAAACCTAACTCTATCTTGTATTTAACTTTAGGGCTAAATGCAAATCCGCCAAATTTTAACCTTGCTCTTCTAATTAAAAATTGTGAATTACCTGCACTTACACCATCTGTATCGTTTACATTCCATTCTCCTATGTATAAGGATTGCATTCTAATTGCAAATTTCATACTGTACGAACTATCTTTTGCGATAACATTGTACAATCCTTTTCCGAATTTATTATTTGTAACATCTTGTGTAAAGCCCGTTGCTGAAACTAAAGCCAACACCAATACTAATACTACTTTTCTCATCTATATATCTTTTTACCTGTTTCTGTTAATTTTTAACAAAAATAGATTGAGAAATAAAACAGGGTGTTACGAGATGGTTATTGCTATGTTAAGTTTGTGTTAACCTATCCTTTTTATCGTGTTAAAACAACATAGTCTTTTAACAGCGTTTTTAGAAAGGAGTCCTTGTTTTTAGGAGCTTCTATTTCAAGTTCTTTTTCCATTTTTTGAACTAAAAAATCAAGTGCTTTTTGGTGGGCATAATTATTTGTTTTAATAGATCTTTCAATCGTTTCTTTAACGATTAACATCGATTCTTCAGTCATTTTTACAACTTGTGGATAGGTTGGCGTGTACTTTGTCATTTTGTTTAATCGCAACAAGTTTTGAAGTTTCATTCTTTCATTTTTTTCTATTCTAACCACAACTGTATTGGCTAAAAAATCTCCTAAGCGTTGGTTTTTTGATGACGCCAATACCCCAAAACCAGCAATAGAACCAGCCGAACCATAAATATCAATTGTTCTAAAAACCCACCGCATTACATAATCTAAAAACTTAACTTTTTCACCGTCAATTCTTATTACCCGAAGGTTTAACACCATTTTACCTAAAGACTGACCATTGTTTAGCTGTTCAAAAGCCAAGCTGTAAAAAAAGAAAATAGGGGCTATTGTAAAATACATAACGATATCTGCAGCTTTTCCAAAAACAAGAGCAACAAACAAACCTAACAAAAAGCAAGAAACACCTAAAATAACAAGGTCTAATAAAAAAGCAATTGCCCTGTAAATAAGGGGTGAAAGCTCATATTCTATTGTTACATTTTGTGTTGTAGTTATTTCAATTTTATTCACTTTTATATTTTAATAGTTATTCCTAAATTGGTTGTCTCGCAAAAGCATTAAATGAAAGAGTCTAATTTTATTGAACAAAATAAGGAAAAATGGGAGGGTTTTGAAAAAAACCTCATAAAAAAAGATGCTACACCTCAAGAAATTAGCAAGCTTTTTGTTCAAATTACTGATGATCTTTCTTATGCTAGAACATTCTACAATAAAAGGTCGGTAAAATTATACCTTAACGGTGTTGCCAAATTACTCTTTAACGAAATTAACAAAACCAAAAAAAATAAATGGTCTATTTTTATGGAGTTCTGGAAAACAGACTTGCCATTAGTAATGTATGCTGCAAAAAGACCAATGCTCATTTCATTTTTGGTTTTCTGGGGCTTTGCTCTTTTAGGTGTTGTAACCAGTATTTATCAACCAGAATTTGCCAATAGTATTTTAGGCGACTCCTACATTAACATGACCAACAAAAACATTGCTGATGGGCAACCCATGCATGTTTACGCTAACAATGGTGAAATGGAAACCTTTTTACCAATTTTGTTAAACAACCTTAGGGTTGCTTTTACCACTTTTTTTTTAGGTGTTTTTGCTTCGCTCGGAAGTTTAATTATTATGATGAAAAACGGGGTAATGGTTGGGGTTTTTCAATTCTTCTTTGTAGAAAGAGATGTTCTTTCTACCATGATGGAAACAGAAGGTATAATTAGTGGTTTCTTTCATTACTTCCTTTTTGATAACAACCTGTTTAGAAAATCTTTTTTATCTATTTGGACACATGGAACCTTAGAGATTTCTGCGATAATAATTGCTGGAGGAGCGGGAATAACATTAGGGAAAGGGTTATTGTTTCCGGGTACTTACTCACGTTTTCAAGGGTTTCAAATAAGTGCCCGACAAGGTCTAAAAATTATAATGGGAATTAGCCCTATTATCTTTTTGGCGGCTTTTATTGAGGGCTTTTTAACTCGACACACAGATATTCCTGATGTTATACGATTCTCATTTATCCTTTTATCCTTTGCTTTTGTCCTTATCTACTTTGTGTGGTTTCCTAAAAAAATAGCAAAAAAGACAAGTTTTGAAGAAAATAACATAGATTTTATACCAGTTTATGTGAAAAAGATGCCTTTTAACCCAAAAACCATTTTATCAATCGCTCAACTTTTTTCGGAAACTCTTCGTGTATTTTTTAAGCATGTAGGTACTTATTTTTTAATCGCTTCAAGTTTTTCGCTAGTATTTACAGTGGCTGTAGCAACAGACATCCTAAACCTTTTTTATGCCAAAGACGATTACTATTATTACGAATACGGCCTTGCAGATTATTTTAACTATTCTGAAGCCTTGTTATTAGCTCCGTTTTCTGGCATCATCTTTTTGTGTGTTTTAATTTTTTCAACCCTCTTTACTCGACACAAACTATTAGGCTTAAAGGGTAAATTAGCGCTAAGAACAATACCCCTTAAACATACTATTTTATCATATCTCTTATCTGTGCCTATCTTTGTTGGTTTAATTTTTATTGGTAATGATTGGTTTACTTTCATTGCAATAATATTACTGCCGTTGTTAATTTTAATGAGCACAATTAGCGCTTATGAAAACATTCGGTTTTTTGCTGCGGTTACTCAAACAGGAGGGTTGCTTAACAAAAGCTGGGGTAAGTTTATTCTAGTTTCTCTATTTATGTTCTCTTTTGTTGGGCTCTTTTATTTAGCCATTCAAACATGGTTAGTAGAATTTATAATTAAATCAGGGCTTATTTCAACCCTAACAAACGATCCCGAATTTACTACTATTCTTACCGAAGGTTTTTCTGCATTTATTTCTTCTTTTTGCTTCATTTCTTATCTTATTTTTACTGTTTCGGCTTCTGGAGTTCTCTATTTTACACTAAAAGAAACCCATACTGCAAAAGACTTATTGAGTAGAATTAAAAATATCAAAGCAAAAGAATGAGGCATATAAAAACATATTTATTTGTTTTTTGTTTTTGTATGATTACGACATTAACAGCAAAAAAAAAGAGCCTCTCTGTTGATAAAGATGTTTGGGAAAAAACAATAGAAGAAATTGACTATACAGAAACATTTAAAGAACTTAATAAACCAAAAACAGAAAACACCCCATCATTAAATTATGATTGGAGTGGTTTAAAATACCTTTTTTACATCATTGTAGTAGGTTTAGTGCTATTTCTGCTCTTCAAAATATTGAACAACCTTAAGGTAAATCCAAACATTAAAAAACAAGATATTAGCATAGAGGCTATTGAAGAAATAGAGGAAAAAATACACGAAATTGATCTTCAAAAATTATTGGAAGAGGCCATTCTCCAAGAAAATTATCATGTGGCATTGCGTATAAATTTCTTAATTATTATTAAACTTTTATCCGAACAAAAACAGATTGTTTGGGCGAAAGAAAAAACAAATTGGGAATATTATTCTGAAATTAAAGACATCCTTAAAAAAGACTGTTTTAAACAAATCATTCTTTCTTTTGAACCTGTTTGGTATGGTGAACATTTGTTAACTAAAGAAGGTTTTGAGAAGCTACAACCATTGTTCATTAATTATCAAGATCAACTGACTCCTAATGACTAGAAAAATTATCATCATATTGTTTATCGTTATTGGTGGTGGTGCTATTACGTTGTTTTATTTGTACGTTAAACAATTTGCTCCCGAATATAAGTGGAGTGAGAATTATCGAAAAAAGAGCAAAGAACCCTATGGTTTATCTGTTTTTTATGAGTTGTTAGAGCAGGGAGAAAACGACATTATTAACATAAAGCGCGATTTTAATAAAACCCTAGACACCAACGAAATCAATACGAACTATATTGCTGTGGGAGGATATTTATACATTGATTCTTTAAGGGCCAACCACATCTTAAAATATGTTGAAAAAGGAAACAATGCGTTGTTAATAACCAATAGTGCTCCCTTAGAAATTACAAGAATGTTTATTGAATCACAAGATTCTATTTATGGTTATGGTTCAGAATTAGACAGTGTTTTCTCTGTTCGTTTTGTTGATGAAGGCACTAGGGTTCCACTGGCTTTTCACTATCAAAATTTAAAAGATACCACGGCTTATTATTGGTATGGTTATTCTGAAAGTTATTTTTATGACACGCTTGCTATTGATGGTTTTAATGCCATTTCAGAGCTTAACGGAAAGGTTAACTCTTATTCTTTTAATTGGGGTGATGGAAAGGTTGTAATTCATTCTAACCCCATCTTATTTACCAATTACAACATCATACAAAAAGATGGTTTTACAAACCTTAACAACACTTTATCGCATCTTAATAACGGAAATGTTTATTGGGATGAAATAAGTCAGGGCTACTATGAACAGAGTGGGGGAGAGGCAGAAAGTAATCCCCTTCAATTCTTGTTTTCGCATTATACTTTGAGGTGGGGCTGGTATTTGTTTCTAAGCTCTATTATTATCTACTTATTGTTTAGAACCAAAAGAGAACAGCGAATAATACCTGTGCTTCCTAAAAACACAAATTCTACCATTTCTTACACCAAAGCAATTGGCGTTTTATATTTTCAAAAAGGACAACACAAACTAATTGCTATTGAAATGTACTCGCTTTTTTTAGCAGGATTAAGAAATAAATATCAAATTAATACTTCTACTGAAGAGCCCGAACTAATAAAAAACATTTCGCTAAAATCTGGAATAGAAGAAAGCTTAATTATCGGTTTATTTAAACATTTTAGGAAGGTAAGGTATAGCCCAATAGCTAATTCAAAAGATTTAATTAATTTACACAACGCTATAGAACTTTATTATAAAAATTGCATTTAATGGAAAACGAAAAACAAACACAGGAAAAGGAAAAAATTGAAACCCCACAAGAAGCACCAACACCTTTGGTTCCTGAACAGAATAAAGACATTGTTTTTGTTAATGAGCTTTTTGAAAAAACTAGAACTGAAATTCAAAAAGTAGTTGTAGGAAACGATGATTTAATTCAACTTATTTTAGCAGGAATGTTTACTGGTGGCCATATTTTACTAGAAGGCGTGCCTGGTGTTGCCAAAACATTAATAGCCAAACTAATTGCACAATGCATGCAAATAGATTTTAAAAGGATACAGTTTACTCCTGATTTAATGCCTTCGGATTTAATTGGAATTAATGTTTTTAACCTTAAGAAATCTGAATTTACTTTTAAAAAAGGGCCTCTTTTTTCTAATCTTGTTTTGATTGATGAAATAAACCGGTCTCCTGCAAAAACACAATCTGCGTTGTTTGAGGCAATGGAAGAAAAGCAAATTACTGTTGATGGCGAAACATATCCTTTAGGATTTCCGTTTTTTGTGGTGGCAACACAAAACCCAATAGAGCAGGAGGGAACCTACAAGTTACCCGAAGCACAATTAGATCGTTTTCTTTTTAAACTAAAGGTTGATTACCCTAGTTTTGAAAATGAAATAAATATTTTAGATCGTTTTAAAAATGATTTTACTACAGCTAAAATCAGTACAACAGTTAAAAGTGTTGTTAGTCCTAAAGACATAAAAAAGTGTGCTGAGATTATAGAAAATATACACATCAAAAAAGAATTGATTACCTACATTGCTTCAATTGTGCATGAAACAAGAAACAACGGCAGTTTGTTTTTAGGAGCTTCTCCTAGAGCTTCTATGGCAATTTTAAAAACGGCTAAAGCTATTGCAGCTTTAAGGGGTAGAGATTTTGTAACGCCCGATGATATTCAAACGGTTTGCTACCCGGTTTTAAATCATAGGATTATTTTATCTCCAGAAAAGGAAATGGAAGGGGTTACTATTGACAGCGTTATTAAAGATTTGATTAAAAAAATTGACGTGCCAAGATAATGTCGTTTTTTAAAAGTTTATACCTCACCGATCGTATTTTTTATGCTTTAGGAATAACTATTTTTTGCTTCTTTAGCTCCTTTTTTATTGCCCCAATATTTTACTTTTCTCTCTTTTTATTAACTGCCATTGTAATCTTATTAATTGTAGATGTTGTTCTGCTTTATGGTATAAAAAACATAGTAGAAATTAAAAGAGAGGCTCCTGCTGTTTTGTCTTTAAGTGATGATAATTTTATCAAAATTAATGTAAGCAATCGTTCTAATCTCAACTTAAAACTTAAAATAATTGACGAGCTTCCTTATCAATTAGGCGAACGAGATTTTAGCATTACACTCTCCTTAAAAACACAAGAAAGTGACATTATAAAATATACTTTAACACCTTTAATTCGTGGCGAATATGAGTTTGGAAATATTCATGTAATGATTAGTTCTCATCTCTTTTTAATTCGAAAAAAACAAACGGCTTTAGCTCAGTTTCAAACAGCTGTTTATCCCTCTATCATACAAATGAAAAAGCAGGCGTTAATCGCTTTAAATCACGCTTCTTTTACTCAAGGTGATAATAAAACAAGAAAAATTGGCAAGAGTTATGAGTTCGATCAAATAAAAGAATATGTTTCTGGTGATGATCCGAGGAATATTAACTGGAAAGCAACCAGCAGAACGAATGAATTAATGATTAACCATTATGAAGAAGAGCGCTCACAACAAGTGTATTCTATTATAGATAAAAGCAGAATAATGAAAATGCCTTTTAATGGTTTAACTTTAGTTGATTACGCCATTAATTCTTCTTTAGCTTTATCCAACATTATCCTTAAAAAAGAAGACAAAGCAGGTATAGTTTCTTTTTCTGAAAAGGTGGATACTTTTTTAAAAGCGGATAAATCGACTATTCAACTTAAGAAAATAATGCATTCTCTTTACAAAGAAAAATATACTTATACTGAAGCTAATTACGAACTGCTCTACGGCAGAATAAGAAGGTCTATACCCAATAGAAGTTTACTTTTTTTATATACTAATTTTGATAGTATATCTTCGTTAGAGCGTGTTTTGCCAGTTTTAAGAATGATAAATAAATACCACCTTTTAATTGTAATATTTTTTGAGAATACCGAGCTTGATTCTTACGCTAATAATGAAGCACAAACAGTATTAGACATCTATCAGCAAACCATTGCTAAGAAATTTATTTTAGAAAAAAACATACTTGTTAAAGAGCTTAAAAAACATGGAATACAGGCCATTAAATGTTCTCCTGAGGAACTTTCTTTAACGTCTATTAATAAATATTTAGAATTGAAGTCTGTTGGTGTTATCTAGTTTCTTCTATTTGTTGAGGCGGGTTTTCTCCTCCTTCTTTTTCGGCATAATACAATAACAATGCTACCACTATAGCAAGAAACAAAAAGTAATAAAATCTTTTTTGTTTGTAAACAGGTCTTTTAGTAATCATTCTGTGCTTATTTAAAATAGCCCCAATGTTTTCTTTCTCGCCAACCTCTTTAGTGGAAAGTTCTTTTCTGTTTACTTTAATTATATTTTTTTCTTCTTCTAACATTTTAATACATACTATAAAGGTAGTTTTAATTTATCATCCTTTTTTTCATTTCTTCTAGTACTCTATACGTTTTAACTTTTGCGTTGTTTTCGGTTATGTTTAGTACTTGTGCTATTTCTTTAAATGCTCTTTTTTCGAAAAACCGTAACTCTATTAACATTACTTTTTCTTGGTTAAGGCTTGCTAAAGCTTGCAGTAGTTTTTCTCTTTTTTCTTCGTCAAAATCTGCTCCCGATTCTTCTATAATGTCTTTAATGTTTGCATCTTCTACATTAACAAATCGTTTGTTATTTGTTTTTCGATAATGTTGGTTTACTTCGTTTATAGCGATTCTATATAGCCAAGATGAAAAAGGAAAACCTCTAAATTCATACTTATTTAAGTTAAGTAAGGCATTTAAAAAAACCTGTGAAGTAACGTCTGCAGCATCATCTTGGTTTTTCATTCTTTGGTAAACAAACCTAAATATTTGCTCGTGATATTGATTGTAAATAGGCGTAAAATACTTGCTGTTTTTTTTTGCAAGATTTATTAATTCTTCTTCTGAACTAACTTTAATATTTTTCTTAAAAATGGACATTTACACTCTTACAACGTAAAAAAAAGAAAAAGATACATTTTATTTCATATAATTTTGCCATTGAACTAGAACGTATTTCAATTTGCCATTTTCGTATTTCTCAAAAAAGCCAAACTCGTAACAAAACAAATAAACATTTCCTTTTTGGTTTTTCCAATAATGGGTAAAATGTTTAGGGTTAAAACCCTCTTTTAATAAGGTATCTTTCCGTACTGTGGATTTTCCAGATTTATTATAATTTTTTAATAAACGCCTGTTTAATCTCAATTGTTTGTCAATAACCCTAAAAAGGTTAGACTCGTTATTTATGGTATCATGATAATGATAGGAAGATTTACAATAGGTAGAACAAAACTTTTTATCCGACCTACCTTTTACTTCTTCTTTACAATGTGGACATTTTCTCATAGTCGTATTTTAAACGTTTAGTAAACGTCTAAATGTACGGTTAAATTTGTTTAGGGTTTTATTCTTATTTAATTTTAGAAATCATGAAGCAAAAGAACAATAGAGTTATTACATTAAAACACTTACTTATAAGGGAAGAAAAGCAGATAGGCATTAAGTTTTATCCTGATAAAATAGTTCAAACTGTTGTAAAGGGTTTACCAGAAGTAAAATGGAGTAAAGAGTTTAACATGGCTTACATTACGAATACAAAAAAAAATTTAGACCTTATTTTTAATGATTTTAGAGGTGTAGCATGGATTAATTCAGGTATTTTTTTTAATAAAAAGAGTAATTCAAAAGGTAATGAATCGAATTCTTTACTTCATTACGAACAAAGAAATTTACCCTCTAACTATAGAGTTTGCCCTAAGGAATACATACGAAAACTAGAACTTAAGCAATATGCTTTATCTACCTGCAATACGTATATAAATTTATTTGAGGTGTTTATAAATTATTTTAAGAAATGGGAGCTTACACAAATTGATGAAGAACAAATTAGAGGTTACTTACAAAAATTAGTTCGCAATGGAAGCTCTCATTCACATATTAACCAGGTAATCAACAGTATAAAATTTTATTACGAAGTGGTTTTAGAAATGCCAAATCGTTTTTACAGTATTGAACGTCCAATAAAGAAGGAGACTTTACCAAAGGTTATCAGTTTAGAGGAGGTTGGAGAATTAATAAAACATACCAATAATATAAAACATAGATGTATTGTTAGCTTACTCTATTCAGCAGGTTTAAGGAGGGGTGAGTTAATAAATTTAAAACTTACTGATATAGATAGTAGACGAATGGTTGTTAATATTATTAATGGAAAAGGAGGTAAAGACAGGCTTACTATATTAAGCCAATCTGTACTAGAAGAATTACGCGAGTATTTTAAAGTGTGGCAGCCTGAAACTTATCTTTTTGAAGGAATAAAAGGGAAGCAATACTCGGGAACAAGTATTTCTAAAATAATTAACGGTGCATGCAAGCGAGCAAAATTGAAAAGAAAGATTACACCGCATACATTGAGGCATAGTTTTGCAACACATTTATTAGAGGCTGGAACAGATATAAGGTATATTCAAACTTTATTAGGACATAGTAGTACACAAACTACTGAGATTTACACTCAAGTTGCAATAAACAACATCAAAATCATTAAAAGTCCTATTGAAATGTTAAATTTGAAGTAAAACCATATGATCGATAAGTAACACTAGTGTTACTTATCGAATTGTTAGCCACAATTCGAAAAATGAAAAACATATTACTCATAATATTTGTGATTTCAAGTTTGGGCTGTACTTCAAATAATAAAAAAGAAACTATGGGAATATTCGATAAACTATTCGGAAAAAAAGAACAGAAATCAGAGCCAAAAGAACCAGTACAGAATTCTGAAAAACTAATGGACTCAGATAGTTTTTGGAAAATTATAGCAACATCCAAAACAAAAAGTTCAGGTGATTATGAAAAGCAACAATTAGAACTTGAAAAAGAACTGCTCAAATTAACTGCTACTGAAATCTTAGAATTTGATAATAAATTCAGGACATTAAGAGGTGAAGTATATAATTGGGATTTTTGGGCAGCTGCCTATATAATAAATGGAGGTTGCTCAGATGACTGCTTTTCTGATTTTAGAGGTTGGTTAATTGGTCAAGGAAAAGAAACCTTTGAAAGGTCAAGACAAAACATTGAATCACTTGCCGACCTTAATGAAACAAATGGCGGAGATTGGGAAGGATTGAGTTATGTTCCAACTGATGCTTATGCGAAAAAGACAGCTGGCGATATGCCAAACGGAATTCGAGAGAATTTTGAAATTAGCGGTGAAGAATGGGATGAAGAAGGAGATGACTTGAAAAATAAATTCCCCCAATTATGGGCAAAATTCGGAATGGAATAAAAAAGTGGCTAACACTGTATATAGCAAATAGCGCGATTAGTGGTTTACGAAAGTTCAGTGCTATTTACAAACACCGCCAAATCGTTGATTTGGCTTTTAAAATGAATAAGATAAAAACAAAATACAACGCTTTGGCTCAGTGCAAACTTGAAAGTTCAGTGCTTTCTACTGCCCTACTTGCCATATACTAACCGTTGGCAAACATTAAAGAAACTACTATGACTAAATTAATCGGCTCTGTCGCATCTGTTCCGCGTTCAGTATTGTAGCCTTGAGTATGTTGATGTGTTACTTTCATGCGGAATTAGTGTAAGTATGACCGAAAACGGTGACCCAAGAGAAAATGCTATTG
>NVUQ01000079.1 GCA_002401955.1 Flavobacteriales bacterium
CACGCGGGGTACGGATAGCGTCATAAATATAGGCTTCGGTCATGTAACCTTCCTCTCGCCTTGGGCCAATGCCGGCGGCGCCCGTGGATCGGGAGCGCCGGCTCCTGTGAAAATCAGGCGCTCAGAGTGCCCCACCGGCGCCGCCTCAACAATGACAGGAGTGCTCAACGGCCCTGAGCGGAAAGGACACGCCCTTTCCGATAACGCCCGCGCCGGCGGCGGCACGGCCATTGCGGGCTCCGCCGGCAGGCCCTAGCGTAGCGTCAACCGATCAAGGAGTTACCCATGTCTTCACCCCTGCCCCGCACCCTGGATGTCGCTCGTTCCCTGGCCTCCACGCTGGCCCAGCAAGGCCGTGGCATCGCCACCCGCCCCGCCGGCCGGCAACCCGCCGAGCCGTTGGAGCTTTACGACATGGAGGGCTGCCCGTTCTGCCGCCTGGTCCGCGAAGCGCTCACCGACCTGGACCTGGACGTGCTGATCTACCCCTGCCCCAAGGGCGGCGACCGCTACCGGCCGCTGGCGGAAAGGCTCGGTGGCAAGCAGATGTTCCCTTATCTGATGGACCCCAACACCGGCGTGGACCTGTACGAATCCGCCGATATTATTGATTACCTGTACCGCGAGTACGGCGGCCGCCCGGCGCCCGCCGCCTGGCGTCTGCGCACCTTGCGCACGGCCAGCTCCTTCGCCGCCTCGGTGCCGCGCGGCGGGCGCGGTTTGCGCAGCCAGGACAGCGACGTGGCCAAACAGCCGCTGATTCTCTATTCCTTCGAGGCCAGCCCGTTCGCGCGGCTGGTACGCGAGCGCCTGTGCGAGCTGCAGCTGCCGTTCCTGGTGCGCCAGTGCGGACGGGATCAATGGCAGGACTGGCTGTTGCCACAGGTGCGCGCGGCGCTGGATATGGACTACCAGCCGAGCCAGCGTCACCGCCAGGAACTGGTGGCCCGCACCGGCCGGATGGCGATTCCCTATCTGATTGATCCCAATACCGGCGAGGAGCACTTTGAGTCCGGGCGCATTCTTGACTACCTGCAGGAAACCTACGCGCGTTAAATCACCACGCGGCCTTCTCCGGGACCGTTTTCGGTGCTATATAGGACTCAGTTTATTGCGATATCGATATTGCGACATAGCCACTGTGATATAGAGAGTACCGAACATGAGTCGTCGCCAATTTGATGACTACGACGCCCAGGAATGGCGGGAAGAACACGAGCGGGCCGACAAGGAACGTCGTAAACGGGAAGCCAAGAAACAGCGCCATCACCTGGATGTTGGATGTAACTACGCTACGGCAAGTAGTGGTTGTAACCAATTCGGAACGTCTTTCCCATGCCCTTCCACAATGCCCGCACCAATGGTTACTGCTGGTGACGTAGTCTTTATTGTGGTTGAAAACTGGTCGAACATGTCGACTACTTACTCTCTGGATTTAGGACCTGCGCCAGCTGCGCAAACGGGACCACCAGATGGAACAATAACTGCTGCTGGACCGTTCTGTGATACTGACGCTGCTTTCCAAATGACTGCAGTTGACGTGGGTGGAACTTGGAGCGGCACAGGTGTTTCGCCAACAGGCTTGTTTGACCCTGCAGTTGCGGGAGTAGGAACACATACTATAACGTACAGCATTGGATCAGCTCCATGTGTAGGTGCTGGAACTACTACCGTTACGGTAACTCTATGTACATCTTGTGTAATGGATGGATTGACAGTGGCAATGACCAACTGTTATGTAAATCCAGTTGGAAACCTTCTACAATACGATGTAGATGCAACACTTTCGTTTACGGACCCACCAACAACAGGCACACTCACGGTGATCGATTGTAACGGTGGCTCACAGACATTCAATGCTCCGTTTACAAGTCCAATGGTAATCTCATTTACAGGTTTGCCACAGACTGGAACGAACTGTGACTTTACAGCGACATTCTCGGATGACTTAGCTTGTACAATTACAACCGGCTTTATGGCGCCTCCGCCAATTACAGCGTTCAGTTCTTTCTGTAATATTGGATCAGGCGCCGTATCTGGCACAATCGATTTTGCCAATGCACCTAACCCTGGATCCCTCGTAGTTTCAATTACGGACGGTACAACAACTATCGACACCACTTTGGTCATGCCTTTGCCAAGTCCTCAAAACTGGTCAGTATCTGGATTGGATCCATCTGCTAACCCGTATACAATCACTTATTACTTTGCTGGATTCCAATCCTGCGCTCAGACTACCACTATCAACTGTGGCTGTTCTGCAGACGGTGGGACAAGTACTGCAGGCATTACTGGAGATGGACTAAATAACTATGTCCTTTGCGACGGTGACGTTCTTGACATTGTAAACAATGGTGACCATACAGATCCAGACGATTTTGGAGCTGTTGAATACCCAGGCGGTTCTGGCAACTTCTGGCCATATGCACCAGAGATCTGGTACCTCGTGTATTCGTGTCCTCCAACTCCGGGTCTGTACCCAGCGTCGGATCCATGTATCTTGAACGTAATACCAGCACCAGTAAACGATCTCAATGATCAATTAAGCTCTTGGGCAGCAGCCTTTGGATTAAACACATTGTACTACACACCTATTACCATATATACTGTGGACGGTGTGTCCGGATCACCTCTTATCCTACTTAATTGCTGGGACATTGGAGATCTTTATCAAGTTGACTACCTCACTCCTATTACCAATGTGGTGACACCAAATTGTTCGAATGCGACATTAGACGTGGTATTGAACGGCGGATATCCAGCCATGTTTGGTGGTAACTACACTGCATCGAATTTACAGATCAACGGAGCAGCTGCAACGACACAAGCATTTGGTAACACCACTTGTGGCCTTGGTGGAACGATTCAAATTACAGGAATGCAAAACGGTGACATGTACTCGTTTACGATCACTGACGACAATGGATGTCCTATTACTATTACAGGCGGTCCATTTGTAGGCATGCCGACAGCGGTTGCTGGACCGGATGATTCTATATGTGCTCTTACCTACACTATGCAAGCAGTTGCTTCCTTTGGAATTGGCGCTTGGACAGGAACTGGTGGTGCCGTATTTGGAACTCCTGGATCAGCGACATCGACTGTGACAGTCCCTGCTGCTGGATCTTATACAATGACATGGACTGAGACTTCAGAGCCTGGCTGCGCATCTACTGATGACGTAGTAATTTGG
>NVUQ01000080.1 GCA_002401955.1 Flavobacteriales bacterium
GTAATTGCAATTTTATTGTTAAATATTTTTGCTTTAAAATCAGATTTATAGTCATAGAAAATAAAGTTGTTAAACAGTCCATAATAAGAGTCATATCTGTATTCTGAACTTGAATATTTTATTCCGCCACCACTTTCAATCTTTATTCGTTCTTCCGTTTCAAGGTTTACTTGACCGACTGGGATAATAAATTTTGCTTGAGCTGTATCAAGTTGAATTGGAGAGTTAAACGTTATAGCTTGAGTTCGAATAATTTCAGTCGAATCAGTTTGATTTGCTGGGTTATTTCTAATTTGGATTCCGTTATCAGTTCCACCTCCAAAATCAATCGCTGAAATAATTAGTCCACCAATTCCTATGATTAAGGCAAGAGCTGCACCACCAACAATTGTAGTTCCAATTATTGCTAAAAGTTTCTGATTGTATTTAGTTAGTTTTTCCATTTTTTCTCTAATTGTGGGTAACGCTAGGCTATGCGTAGTGCGGGATTTGAAAAGCCGAGTTTTCAAATTTGCACGAAGCCAAGAGTTTATATTTTGTTTTTAATTTATTCATTTTAAATACCAAATTAAAGTATTGGCGGACTTCATTAAATGCACTGACCTTTCGTTTAGCAGACACCCCGCATTAAGTATAGCCATTGTTAGGTATTGTATTTTTTAATATTTTTCCCATCCATCTTCAGTTTTCTTATACACATAAACCTTTTCTAATCCAGTCCCGCAATCAAGATTAGAAGCGTAAGCATAGACTTTAATTGCTGCAAGTTTCGTTTGTTTATTGTAAATAGGATAAGATACATTATGAACTATATTATATCCAAAATCTTCGGTCCATTTTTCTCTCATATTTATTGAGTCATTTTTTTGAAAATATGAGTTGTAAATTTTCCAGTCTACAATTTTGACACCTTTAATTTTTTCCGAGTCCCAATATGATTTAGTGAAAGTTGGGAAAGGAACGTAAACCATTGGAATTAAAACAAGGCTGTCATATGTGTGTTCAATTGATGGAGGTCTAAGTTGTCTATCATTAAATAGGGTTATATTACGGTCATCAATTATTTCCTTAATTAGAAAATTGTTGATTAATTCATAAGCATCCTTTTCATTAAGCACAGAATCAGAGGTTCTATTTTCTGTACAAGAAATTGTTAAAGCTAGTATTACTATGTATATTATTTTGTTCAATTTTATAATACCTAACAATTCGATAAGTAACACTAGTGTTACTTATCCATCATATGGTTATTAGCCTTTAATTTCCATTAAAAACCTGTTTTATTTTTTAATATGTTGTAATTCAGTTGTTTAACATTTGTTTTTTCCGTTTGCAAACGACAATAAACGTTTGTAGTCGTTTATAATTGCTTAAGAAATTATTTATTATAAATATATAAATCGCATTCTTTGTATAATCTGTACTATCATTTTTAATAATTATATGATATATGTATTTAAATATTAAATTGTTGTTTATAAACGTAATCCTTTTATTGTATTAAACCATTATTTAAAGCATTTTTCTATTTAAAGGTCGGTTTTTACAGTTTAGTGGTCGGTTTTCGCTTAATAAACATTAATTGGTCTCATATAAAACCTCAAAAATTTTAAGTATGCAATAGCAAATTAATCTCGATTTCGTGATGTGAGGAATGTAATATTCTACGTACTTCTTGATTGTGTTTCAATGCGACTTAAATTGTGTTATACCAATTTAATTTCAAAACACCCAACAATGGTTTTTGTATAATGCCGATAGAGATTCAAAGCCAGAGAATGAGAGTAATGAAATTATCGGGCATTTTGATTACAAATCGGTAGAAGTCAATACCTCTATTTTGATAAAACTAAAATTTCATAAGTAATAAGGTGTTTAAAAGGAAAAAAACCAAAATTGATATCTTTAAAAGGCCTTAATCTATTGAGAATACAATGTGATTTTCTTAATATAGGGGTTAAGTTAACTTTTCTTAAAATTCGCAATATCTTTTCATGTGTGATTCTATTAAGGCCATTGTAAGCTTGAATCAAATCAGACTCTATATATCCAATTATTTCTTGATTATTATTTTTGATTAATTTCAATGTTATTTTGTTTGGCAAATACTGTATCCAAGGGATTTTTATTGCTCTATATACATGTGCAGCGTAGGGCCCTTCCCATGGGGGGTATCCAAAATAGATTTTACCATTGGCAGTTAGATGTTTTCGAGATTCTTCAAGTATTTTAGTGAGTGCCTCAACAGGAATATGCTCAATTACATCGTTAAACATTATTATATTAAATTGATCTTCTGGAGGTAATGGATCACTTAAAATATCTCGTAGCTCGAAAGTAACATTCTTTGCTTTATACTTCTTCTTTAATTTATTAGCAATCATTATGTGATTTGGGTCAATATCTATTCCATATACCTCACAGTTATTTATCTTGGAACAGCTTAACGAGTGACCTCCAAAACCACATCCAAAATCAAGAATCTTAACTTTTTTATACACACTGCATTTCCTAATTATTTCCAGTAAAATAGGACTAGATTCTAAACTCATTTGTTCCTCAGCATAAGCTATCCCTGATTTTATTTCTGTATAAACCATAAGATCTATTTATATGACTTAATTTCCTGTACGGTATATAATTATTTTTCGTTCCAATTTTGGTACAACTCAAATGCCGAAAATGTAACTAATTGAATATCAGTAATAAAAACCATTTTGTAGTCAGTTTTTTATTCTAAAATGGGATATAAATTCCAAAAAGGGAATTATTCATTCTTTTGATCAGTTTAATTTTTTGTCCAACGACAACTGTATGTTGCGTTTTGGTGAAACCAAACGTAAAGTAGTCAGCCAACAATATAAAATATAGAGCTTGTGTGTGCCCAGCATGGGCGTCCAAATATTTACTGAAAGGTAGGTATTTAATTTAGAGGGTTCAAGTCCCTTATGGGCGAGGGTCGTGCCTCGAACCATTACTAAGCTGCAAGGTGGTTTACCGTGAGGTGGAATGTCTAGTATTGTTGTGACGAATTAATTAAGTCCATAACTTATATATTTGAATTATGGAAAAGAGACAGTATGAGAATGAATTTAAGACAATG
>NVUQ01000012.1 GCA_002401955.1 Flavobacteriales bacterium
GGTTATTCATCATAGGTTATTGTTGGAGGCAAAGCGGCTACTGCTCTTCAAGGAAGAATCGCACAAGGAAATCGCTTATGCTCTTGGATTCGATAGCCCGTCTAGTTTTTCGTCTTTTATCAAGATGAAAACAGGAAAAACACCTTCTGACCTTCAAGTTGAATTGGAGGTAATTCATAAGGAATGACCTGAAATTCATAACATAAACTGTGCTCAATGCGGTAACTTCGTAACTCAATATCACTGAAAACTATATTGATTAATTAATAACTGTTATTGAATTTCTAAAATTAATAAATATGAAAAATTTATTACCTGTACTATTAATATGTATTTCATCAACTTTTACTTTTGGTCAAACTTCAAGTTTGGATTGGGTCAAATCATTAGGAAATGTCAACTGGTGGTGTGATGCAACCACCACAGATATTGATGGCAATACATACATAACCGGATTTTTTAACGATACTGTTGATTTTGATCCAGGCCCAGGAGTTTTTAACCTGATTTCAAATGGGGGGTCTAGCTTATTTATAGAAAAGCTAGATGCTAATGGCAACTTTCTTTGGGCCAAATCTATAGCGGTAGATACCGCACCTTATACTGACAAGACCATTACTACAGATGTAACTGGTAATGTATATATCGCTGGCACTTATGATGATACTGTTGATTTTGATCCAGGTCTAGGTGTTTTTAACTTGATTTCAAATGGTTCGTCTAGCATATTTATTGAAAAGCTAGATGTCAGTGGTAATTTTATTTGGGCCAAGTCTATAGCGGGTGAGTATGGTTCATATAGCCACAAAAACCTTTCTGCTGATGCATCTGGCAATGTATATTTCACTGGATTTTATCAGGATACTATAGATATTGACCCTGGGAATGGAGTTTTTAACCTAATTTCGAATGGTTTGCACGATGTTTTTATCTTAAAGTTAGATATAGGTGGGAATTTTATATGGGCCAAGTCAATTGGAGGAACAGATGATGATACCAGTAACAACATTAGTATTGACATGTATGGCAATGTTTATGTTACCGGATTGTATGGAGATACTGTAGACTTTAACCCAACACCTGTTGTTTTTAACTTGAGTTCTAGTGCCCAAGGCTCCCCACCTTGGTCTCAATTTTACGCACTATCAAAACTAGATGCTAGTGGTAATTTTGTTTGGGCCAAATTTATAGGCGACTGGGGCTTATATAGTGATTTAGGTAGATTCATCACGACCGATGCCGTAGGAAATATTTTCTTGACGGGTTTTGAAAGTGTGTTAGGCATCTTTGTATATATTGAAAAGCTAGATGCAAATGGAAATATTCTTTGGCATAAAAAGCTAGCGGGTGAGCACGCCCGAGGAGAATCTATAGCAGTCGATTCTTCTGGAAACGTATATTTAACTGGAAAATTTAAAAATAATTCTGCTCCCCTGGATTTTGATCCAGGTCCAGGAGTCTACACCTTAAATTCAAATGGAGGTTTTGATGTATATATCTTAGAATTAGATAGCAACGGAAATTTTATTGGAGCTAAATCTATTGGTGGAATAAACGCAGAAACGGGTAGAGAAATCTCATTAGACGCTTCGGGAAATTTATATATAACTGGACTATACAGTGGTACAGTTGATTTTGACCCAGACTCGGGAATAACTAATTTGACTTCAAACAATCTGTTCAATTATAATCTTTTTATTTTAAAGTTAAGTCAGTCAGTACTATCTGTAGATGAAAGTAAAATATTTGAGAATATAAGTATCTATCCAAACCCAAATTCGGGGGTAGTAAATCTGAATTTAGACAACCTCAAAGGGGTAACCGTTAAAATATTTAGTACAAATGGTCAATTGATTTATCATCAAAATAACATTAACGATATAGTTCATCAAATAGAATTAAATAAATCGACTGGGATTTACATAATCGAAGTAAGCCAGCCAGGGAGGCAGAATGAAACTCAAGGAGGAACACATCTTTATAAACTGGTGAAATTGTAACATTTTGATAAGGAAATATAAGTAGTTCCGATTTTTTTATGAAAGCTAACGGTTAGTATAAAAATAATAGCCCACTGCAGAACTCGAATTTTTCAAGTTATTACTAAATTTCATACGGATTACAATGCTCATATTTACTGCCATTTCGGCTATTATTTTTTATACTTTGTTACCTACTGGGCTGTCATTCATTTCAATTATAAAATTCATCATTCACAAACTTCTTTGCTTGTAAGCTAATTATCTCTTTTTAAAGAAATAATAAAGAGCGAAGATTCATTCATCCATATCTCAAATAAAGACAATAACTTTAAGTACATCCATAGTGATTGATTAATTTTATTAAATAAAAGAAGATTTAATGGTTATTACATTAAGGAGAGTTGAGAATTAGATATTAAAATGCAAAATTATTTTCTCAAACATAAAAAAAAGCTACTTACAGTATTCATATTATTATTGTGGTTTGCTTTTTGCTTACCAAACAAATTGTTTCAAGACCCTTATTGTACGGTAATTGAAGATAAGGATAATCATTTACTAAGTGCTACCATTGCTACAGATGGACAATGGCGTTTCCCAGAAATTGATACCGTACCACAAAAATTTAAGGAAGCTATTTTACTTTTTGAAGATGAATATTTTTATCAGCATTTAGGAGTTAATCCTTTTTCTATTGTTAAAGCACTTATTAAAAATATACAAGAAGGAAGTGTAAAACGAGGAGGAAGTACACTTACAATGCAAGTGATAAGAATGTCAAGAAAAAATAGGGCGCGGACTGTTTTTGAGAAATTAAAAGAAGTGATTTTGGCTACTCGTTTGGAGTTTCGCTTATCTAAAAAATCCATTTTAGCACTGTATGCTTCTCATGCTCCTTTTGGTGGTAATGTTGTAGGGTTAGAGGCAGCTTCTTGGCGATACTATGGTAGAAGTCCTAATCAGTTATCTTGGGGAGAGATGACAACTTTAGCCGTATTGCCTAATGCACCATCATTAATTTATCCCGGTAAAAACCATAAA
The DNA here is from genome assembly GCA_002401955.1 of Flavobacteriales bacterium. Classification (GTDB taxonomy): domain Bacteria; phylum Bacteroidota; class Bacteroidia; order Flavobacteriales_E; family Vicingaceae. Next base: position 3,024 of record NVUQ01000012.1, read on the forward strand.
ATACTATTTACTAAAAGGAACCTTTTATTGGATAAGTTGAAGTTAAAAGGGGTGATAGATGCTGAAACTTGCCAATTGGCTCAACAAGAACCTTTACCATTAAAACCCAATTCTTTAAATCAAAAAGCAACCCATCTATTAACGCGCATTTTTAATGAAGGTAATACTGGTCAGCGAATAAAAACTACTCTTGACATCAACCTACAAAATAAAGTAGAACAAATTACTAATAACCATTATCAAAGAATGAAGGGAAGAGATGTGCATAATGCTAGTGTAGTGGTTATGGATGTAGAAACAGGAAACATTTTGGCTTATGTAGGAAATACTAAAAGTAAAAATGGAGGAGAGGTAGATATGATAACTGCTTCAAGAAGCACAGGCAGTATTTTAAAACCTTTGCTTTATGCAGGGATGTTAGATGTTGGTGAAATTTTACCAAAAACTTTAGTAGCAGATATCCCTACACAGTATGCAGGTTATACCCCTCAGAATTTCGATAAAAAATATGATGGAGCTGTTAGTGCAGATAATGCATTGATACGCTCTTTAAATATTCCAGCAATAAGAATGCTAAAACAGTACGGAGTTAAACGTTTCCATGGCAAGTTAAAACAGTTGAAAATGAGTACAATTACACGTAATGCTAATCATTATGGTCTGTCTTTAATTTTAGGAGGGGCAGAAACGACTATAAACGATTTGGCTAGTATTTATGGAAGTATGGCTCGTACGCTGAATCATTACACTGTTTACAATGGTAAATACAATGAGTTGGATTATAAAAGAGCTAATTTTCAAAAAAAGAAAGAATTAAAAAAACCAGTATTAAGTAATCATACAATTTATAGTGCAGCGTCTATTTATTGGACTTTTAATGTGTTAGCCGATTTACACCGACCAAGAGAGGAGCATGGCTGGGAAAATTTTGTTTCATCACGAAAAGTAGCTTGGAAAACAGGAACAAGTTTTGGACATAGAGATGCTTGGGCAGTAGGAGTAACTCCAGAATATGTAGTAGTAGCTTGGGTAGGAAATTCTAGTGGTGAAGGAAAATCAGGATTAACAGGAGTTAGTGCTGCAGCACCATTATTATTTGATGTTTTTAAGAAGTTACCACGAACAACTTGGTTTTCTCCTCCTTATGATGAACTAGAAAAAATACCTGTTTGTACTAAAAGTGGAATGAGAAGTTCTGTTTGGTGTGAAGCAAGCGATTCTATTTTTGTTCCTATAAGTGGATTAAAAACTAAACCTTGCAAGTATCATAACTGGGTACATTTAGATGAAGATAAGAGGTATATGGTAAATAGTGATTGCTATCCAGTTAATCAGATGGTAAGAAAATCATGGTTTGTGTTGCCTCCCGTTTGGGAATGGTTTTATAAGTCTAAAAACCCTAACTATGAAAGTTTACCGCCATTTAAAGAAGGATGTATTCAGCAATTAAATAATATGGAAATTATCTATCCAAACAATTTAAAAGAATTGTATTTAGCAAAAGAGTTAGATGGAAGTGTTGGTGAATTAGTTTTTGAAGTAGCTCATAGAAATCCATCAGTAGAAGTTTATTGGCATATTGATGATCAATTTGTTGGTATTACAAATCATTTTCATCAACTCGAAGTAGCTCCTTCAGTAGGGAAACATACCCTTACTGTTGTTGATGAATTTGGAGAAACTATTGTGAAAAATTTTACTGTGTTAGAATAGTATAATACATACTTTTTGTAAAAGTCTGTACAACAGTAAGATAAATTTATTATATTTAGAATATGAAATGGCTCCATTTTATTTTCTTTATAGGTGTTTTCTGGTTGAGTGGCCTTTCTTACGGACAATTATCAGAAAAACAAATAGGACGATTAGATTCTTTGAATACTATTATTACTGAAAATAAGAATGATACTTCTGTAGCACGTGCTTACTTAGAATTAACAGAAATTCTTTATTTAACAAATTTTGATACCGTAATAGTGCTTTGTCAAAAAGCAGTAGATATTGCCAAACGAAATTTAGAAAAAGAAATTAATACAAAAGAAGCCTTAAGTTTTAAAACAACTTTATCTGCTGCTTATAATAATATAGGCTATATATGTGATGACCAAGGCAGGATTGTAGAAGCACTAGGATATTATCATAAATCATTAAAAATAAGAGAAGAACTTAATGATAAACAAGGAATAGCAGTTTCTTTAAACAACATAGGAATCATCTATGTTAATCAAGGTGAGTTAGACCATGCATTGGATTATTACTTAAAATCATTAGAGTACAAAGAAGATTTAGGGAATAAAAAAAGTATAGCAACCTCTTTAAATAATATAGCAGTAGTTTATCGAAAAAAAGGAGAAGTTCATAAATCCTTGTGGTATTATAAGCGTTCTCTCTTACTAAGAGAAGAATTAGGAAATAAAAGAGGAATCTCGATTTCTTTAAATAATATAGGCTCTTTATATAACAGTATCAACAGTCTTGATACTGCATTAGAATATTTCCAAAAATCACTAATAATTAGAGATGGTATAGGAGATAAAAGAGGTGAAGCAACTGCTTTGGGTAATGTAGGGGATGTTTATTTTAAAAAAGGGAATATATCTCTAGCAAAAAAATATGGAGAAGAATTTTTGGTTTTATCAAAACAACTTGGTTTTTCTGAAAGGATTAAAGACGCAGCTGAATTATTGTCTAAAGTTTATAAAAGTGAAAAAAAATGGAGAAAAGCATTTGAAATGCAGAAGATTTATCATGAAATGAAAGACAGTTTAAGGAATGAAGAAACCGAATTAGCATCAATTAAAGAACAAGCGAAATATGAACTTGAAAAAGTTGAGAAAGAAAATAAAATTATGGCAAAGGAGTCTGATATTCAGACTTTAAAGTTAAATAGAGATAAAATTATTGGTTTATCCTTTATTATAGCGTTTGCACTTTTATTGATATTAGTGATTGTAATATTTAGAGGTTATCGTAAGAAAATATTAATTAATGAACTTTTAGAAAAACAAAAAAATGAAGTTTCTATAAAGAATGAAGAAAAAAAAGTGATGATAAAAGAGATACATCATCGTGTAAAAAATAACTTACAGGTGGTAAGTAGTTTGTTAAGACTTCAATCTTTTGAAATTAATGACGAATCAATTTTAGCTATGTTTAATGAAAGTCAGAATAGAATATTATCGATGGCAAGATTACATGAGCAAATGTATATGTCAGAAGATCTTAAAAATATTGATATTGAAGAACACTTTATTAATTTGATAAAAGAGTTGATAAAAGATTATCAATTGGAAACGAAAATTAATACAGATGTAAAAATATTGAAGACTGGATTAGGAATTAAGACTTTAGTGCCTTTAGGTTTAATTATTAATGAAATGATTTCGAACTCATTAAAATATGGATTTAAAAATAAGGAGGAGGGAACAGTTAAAGTTCATATTAATAATGTTGAGGGAATAAAATATAGATTGATAATTGGAGATGATGGAGTGGGTATGAATAAAGAAAATTCTGAAGATCTACCTACTTTGGGGAGTGAATTAATAGAAACATTTACTGCTCAACTTAACGGAACAATAAATAGACTTGAAGAACCAGGAACCATGTTTAGTATTGTTTTTGATAAAATAGATAAAGAGTTATAAAACGTTACTACACAAGATTAGTTTGGAGAAACCATTCCTAATAATTTTGTAGTGATGGAGTGGTTTTTATAATACTTTCTTTATCAATCTCAATCTGTGAGAATAGGTATTCGTTTCAACATTGAAAATACCTTGGTGGTCTATTTTGTCTATACGTACTTTACCAGAAGCATGAATAATTCTGTTGTTCTCCAACATAATACCAACGTGCATAATTTCACCTTCATCATTATCAAAAAAGGCTAAATCGCCACTTTCTGATTCCTCAATAAAACTTAATGTTTCGCCAATTTCTGCTTGTTGAGAAGCATCTCTAGGTAATTTGAATCCATTGAGTTTGTAAATCATTTGGGTGAACCCTGAACAATCTATTCCGAAAGGAGATCGACCCCCCCATAAATAAGGAGCATTCAAATACATCATGGAATTTTCAACAAGATTACTTTTGTTAAGTTTAGTAGATGTATCAATTACTTGCCCATCAAATTGAAAAAAGAATTTGTTAAAAACGACTTTTTTATCTTTAAAACTGGGTAATGAACTTCCTAAAAGTATAGGTGTTAAAGAATTATCTTCTTCATTTTTAATAATGTTAGCCAATTCAGAACAAACGGTACTAGAAGATGAATTGAGCCTTTCAAATTCAGTTTCATTTATCTCTATGTATTGTTTGTCGTCTATCCAGCAATCATAATCGTCAAAAGCAGTTTTTATTTTTCGCCAACCAGCTCTTTTTTCTTCGTAAATTTTTAGCACTTCACCAAAAAGCAATTGTGTAACCATTTCAGATTTATCTGAAGGTTCAAACCTACAAGGAACAACGCTTAAATGACAAATGCCGTATTTCATATTTCAAATGTAGAGTTTAGAATGGAGAATTAAGAATTATTTTTTGCAGACTTGATTATTGTAGCTAGTAAGCTAATAATCTCATCCAATTCCTCCATTAAACTATCCTCAATTTTTAAAACTTTTAAATTAATTAATTCAAACCAGTATTGAGTTTCATCAGCTTCTTTAAGGGATATTCCTAACTTGTTTATAAAGTCTTTTTTACTAACCCTTCGCTGTGCTTCTCTTACATTAGCACCAATACTTGTTTACACTTTTAAATACTTATCTATATAAAACCAAAATCTGTAAAGAAAATTGAAATGAATTTTCTAATAATATATTTTTTTGAGTCATATATTCCTAATTCATAAATCGAAATTCTTCATTCACAATTCACAATTCATCATTCTACATTCTGTATCACCATTGCAGAAGCACCACCACCACCGTTACATATTCCAGCAGCACCAATTTTACCTCCGTTTTGTTTTAAAACGTTAATTAAAGTAACAATAATTCTAGAACCAGAATTTCCTAAAGGATGACCTAAAGAAACCGCACCACCATTTACATCAACTTTAGCAGGATCTAATCCTAATTCTCTTGTATTAACAATACCAACAACAGAAAATGCTTGGTTTAACTCCCAGTAATCAACATCAGTAGTACTTAAATTAGCTTTCTTTAAAGCTTTTGGTACAGCTAATGAAGGTGCAGTTGTAAACCATTCAGCATCATGAGCAGCATCAGCATAACTCACAACCTTAGCAATAGCTTTAACACCTAATTCTTCCGCTTTTTCTTTGCTCATTAAAATTAATGCAGAAGCACCGTCATTTAATGTAGAAGCATTAGCTGCAGTTATCGTTCCTTCCTTATCAAATACTGGACGTAAAGCAGGAATTTTCTCCAATTTTACTGCACTGTATTCTTCATCTTTACTAACAATAATTGCATCACCTCTTCTTTGTGGAACTTCTACAGGAACAATTTCATTATCAAATTTTCCAGCATCCCAAGCAGCAGCAGATCTTTTGTAAGATTCAATAGCAAAAGCATCTTGCTCTTCTCTAGTAATATTCTTTTCAGTAGCACATTTTTCAGCACAAACACCCATGTGTACTTTATTGTAAACATCAGTTAGCCCATCTTTTACCATTCCATCAGCCATTTTAACATCACCCAATTTAGTAGATGATCTGGCATTCATGTAATGTGGTACTTGACTCATGTTTTCCATTCCACCAACAACAACACAATCATTATCGCCAGCCATAATAGATGCAGCACCTAAAGCAATAGATTTCATTCCAGAAGCACAAACTTTATTTATCGTAGTACAAGGCACATTGGTATTTAATCCTGCGAACATTGCTGCTTGTCTTGCTGGTGCCTGACCAACATTTGCTTGCAACACATTTCCCATAAATACTTCATCAACAACATCAACAGAGATGTTTGCTTTTTCAATTGCCCCTTTAATAGCAGCTGCACCTAATTTAGGAGCAGGAACGCTAGATAAACTTCCTAAAAAGCTTCCTATTGGTGTTCTTACTGCCGATACGATATATACTTCTTTCATGTTTTTTCTTTATTCTTAATTAGTGTAATATGGAACTCGCAATAATAGAATCTCTTTTTTAGAGAGCTATTGTTTAAGCTCGTTTCATTTCTTAGTTTTTATATTTTTCTGAGCACGAAGTTAATTATTTTTAAGTTTAAATTTAAGGCTTTGAAAATTTAAAGTCCAATTCCGTAAATTCGCATAATATATTTTACTTAATAAGTAATATGGCAAATAATTTTATAGACAATATTAGAAACAAACACGAACTTATTTTTAAAGTGCTATTGTTTTTGGTTGCCATATTTTTGGTGATTTTACTTTTGCCAAAAGAAGCGAAATTTAAGTACGAGTTTCAAAAAAATAAACCTTGGGTTCATCAAGATTTATTAGCTCCTTTTGATTTTGCTATTAATAAAACTGATAAAGAGTTAGCTGAAGAGAAACTCAAAATTAAAAATAATCATCTTTTTTGTTTTAATAATAATACTGAAGTTAAAGAAATTGCGATTTCAAATTATAAAAAATGGGTATTAGCAAATTGGAATAACACATTAAATATTGGAGAGGTTGATGTTTATATTTCACAAGGAGCTAAATATTTAGAAGCCATTTATAATCAGGGAGTTATTGAGGTTATAGATGAATTAGATGGAAAAGAAAAGGATTACCCAATTTTATTGTTAGGTACAAATAACATTGCCGAAGAAGTAGAATTAGCTGATTTTTACACGATAAAATCTGCTTATGATTTTGTGGTTGAAGATTTAAAAAAACAAAATTCCATAGATGTAGAATTTTTATTGTCGGGAATTGAAAATACTATTATACAGAACATAAGGTACAATGCCTCATTAACAGAAAAAGATTTGAATAATGAACTCAATCAAATTTCCTCAGTTAAAGGAGGGGTTTATGAAAAAGAAAAAATCATTTCAAAAGGAGAATTGGTTAGCCCTGAGAAATTTGCAGTATTACAATCTTTAAAACTAGAGTATGAATCTAAATTAGGTAATTCTAACCAATCACTATGGATAGTTATCGGGCAAATTATTTTAGTGCTATTACTTTTTTACTCCATCTTTATTTTTCTAAAAAACATAAGTAAAAACATATACAACAACAATTTAGATGTAGGTTTTGTATCCATTATTGTTGTAAGTTTTGTCGCCATTACCACTTTAATTATAAAAATTGAAGGCATTAGTGTTTATGTGATTCCTTATTGTATCATCCCATTATTAATTAGAACTTTTTTTGGGAACCGATTGGCATTGTTTATTTACACCATATCAATGTTCCTTATTAGCTTTATGGTTCCAAATTCATTTGAGTTTATTTTTCTAGAATTAATTACAGGAATAATAATGCTGTATACTGTATTAAATGTGAATAAACGGTCAGAACTGTTCTATACATCAGCTATGATATTTATTGTATTTTCTATCTCTTATTTAGGGTTTTCCTTACTCCAAGGAGGCGGAATTGATGGCATAGTATGGAAAACGTTTGGGTATTTTGGAATGTCGGCAGGTTTTACTTTATTAACCTATCCTTTGATTTATTTATTTGAAAGAGTGTTTGGTTACATGTCTGACGTAACCTTATTAGAACTTTCTGATACCAATAATGAATTATTAAGAGAACTTAACCTCAAAGCCCCAGGCACATTTCAACATTCTTTACAGGTATCTAATTTAGCCGAAGAAGGAATAAGAGAAATAGGAGGTAACCCCTTATTAGTAAGAACTGGAGCTCTTTATCATGATATTGGTAAAATGTTGGCTCCAGCTTATTTTATAGAAAATCAATCGGGAGTAAACCCTCATGATGAGTTAGGATATGAAGAAAGTGCGGGGATTATTATAGATCACGTAATTCATGGAATAGGATTGGCAAAAAAACACAAACTTCCTGAGCAAATTATAGACTTTATAAGAACACATCATGGCACCACAAAAACGCAGTACTTTTTAAGAATGTATAAGAATGAAAACCCTGATGAAGAAGTGCCTACTGAGTTATTTCAATATCCAGGACCAATTCCTTATTCTAAAGAAACAGCAGTATTAATGATGGCAGATTCTGTAGAAGCTGCTTCTCGTAGCCTAAAGGTTTATGATAACGATTCTATTACAAAATTGGTAGAAGGAATTATCAATTCACAGGTAGCCGAAAATCAATTTATCAATACTAACATTACCTTTAATGATGTTACGGTAATTAAAAAGATGTTCATTAAGAAATTGATGAATATCTATCACGTTAGGATAGAGTATCCAAAGTAAGGCTTTCGATTTTTTTAATTTATTCTATCAAAACGCTCAATAAATATTTTTAATTAGCGTTTTGCTCTCTTACTATTCAACAAAATATTACGTTGAAATAATATGAGGAAAACAATGAAGGGTTTTTTAATACTTGCTGCTATTATATGCTTTTATCTGTATCATATAAATTCTAATATGGTCAAAGATGTAACCGATGAGAAAATTAGAAAAATTGAAATTGGAATGACAATTGAACAGGTAGTTTCGATTTTAAACAAACCTTATTATATAAATATCGGAAATTCAACTCATACTACTGTTGAATGTAATCATACTCGGAATCTTAACGAGATTGAAATAAATGAAGAAACTAAAATTCGAGAATTAATTGTAAGAGAGTATTCTGATACTAATTATTGTTGTTCATCTAATAAACAAGGGATGTGTTTTCAAAAAAAGGAAGTAACGTTTACTTATAGTAAACATGTTCTTTATCCTTATCGTAGAATGTTATGGATTCATTTTGATGATTCTTTATTAGTTAGATATGTTTACTGTAAACAATATAAAAGTATGTGGGAGTATAATGTTAGTTATTATTTGGAATGAGAACTTAATTATCTTGTTTTTTCGCCTTACTAATAACCTCTTTTAGTCGTTTTTTATTGGCTTCTTTTTCGGTTTTCTTTTTATTGGATTTTTGAGCGAGTAACTTGTTATGTTTAGCTTTATTCTTTGCGTTTTTATTTTGCCAGCCCCTCCCCAGACTTGATCTGGGGTCCAGATGCAAGAGATTACTTAGTGAAACACTATAAATATTTCAAGCTAAAACAATCTTTCTATTTTGAATTATTTTTTCATGTTCGTTTTTGGCTTGACCCAAAAAGAACTACGGCAAATGTCTGGTAGACATTTGAGCGAGCTGGTGTGAAGGCACAAGGTCGATGCACAGCTTTTCACAAAACCCAAGTGCGGTTAGGCGATTACTGAGGCAAGCTCAGCACTTCCCAATCTTACTAAGGTTTCGTTTCAATCCGCACACCGAATCCTTGAATGCCGTCTCTATCCAAAACCCTTTATAGTATGGAGAATAATTGTTTTTACCAATTAAAAAAAAATCAAAAAGGTTCTTTTTCTTGAATAAAAAGAACCAAAAATCAAGACCGAATGCCAAATGCTCCGAAATTTCTTTCGCACGAGGCATTCCCAACTTGGCCAATTGTTTTTCATTTCGCTCCATTCAGTCCTTCGCCCTCACTCCTTAGATTTTGAGAGAACCAACTTTTTTAATCTTTGGTTCTCGATACAGAATTCTTGCAGAATTTCATTCGAACTAACAATGATTAAAATAGATTTTGTACGATGTTTTATTGCATCGCTAAAGAGTTGATAAAACATCGTTAAGGATGAAATTCAGTTTTCAGAAAATCAATTAACGATGTTACGGTTATAAAAAGGATGTTTATTAAAAAGCTAATGAACATTTATCATGTTATAATTGAGTTTCCGAAGTAGAATAATGAAGCTTTTGAATTTGATAAGATACTCCATTAGTGACAATTGCTGGAGATTGCTTAAGATTTTCAGGAATAACAACTACTTCTACTACTTTATCTGTTGAATTAAAATAAGGAGCTGGACTCGTTTTAAGTTCTTCCTTGGTACAAGAGGTTAAATAAATAAATAATATGAGTAAAAGTTTTTTCATGATTAAGACTAAATTATGGGTTTTTTTTAAAGAAAGGCCCTTATATAACATGGGAGTTAATAAACGGTATGTTTTTAATGATCTTCGGTTATTATTCACCGAATAATAAAGGGAGAGATTTATTATTCCGTGTTCTTCGCCTTACTAAAAACCTCTTTTAGTCGTTTTTTATTGGCTTCTTTTTCTGTTTTCTTCTTATTGGCTTTTTGAGCTAGCAATTTACTGTGTTTAGCTTTATTCTTTGTATTTTTATTTTTACCAACTTTTGCCATGGAGTTGTAAAGTTAAACTTCTTTGTTATTCAGAGCAATATTTTATCTATGCGTTAGCTAACGGATGAAAACAAAATGAAGCGTGGAATCTTTTAAATAATAAATTAGTTGTTAATTAAAATAGATTTTTCACTTTGTTATAATGCATCGCTAAAGCGTTGATAAAACATCGTGCAGAATGACATTTATTGATACTTTTGCAGCACATTAAAAGCATTTAATTGAATTTCGATTACAACAAAATAGACTTACCAGTTAAAGATGTTATTCCTAAAATTAAGGAAGAGTTAAACAATGCTTCAACTTTAATTTTAAAAGCACCACCAGGAGCAGGTAAGAGCACCTTGGTTCCTTTAGCTTTAATGAAAGAGGTTTGGTTAACAGGTAAGAAGATTTTAATGTTAGAACCAAGAAGATTAGCAGCTAAAACGATAGCTAATCGTATGGCAGATTTGTTAGGTGAGAAAGTAGGTGAGTCTGTTGGTTATCGTATTCGTTTTGAAAGTAGAATTTCAGAGAAAACTAAAATAGAAGTCTTAACAGAAGGTATCTTAACCCGAATGATTCATGAAGATAATGGGTTAGAAGGGGTAGGACTTGTTATTTTTGATGAGTTTCATGAGAGAAGCATCCATGCAGATGTAGCAATGGCTTTATGTAGAGAATCTCAAGAAGTATTGCGACCAGATCTTAGAATTTTGGTAATGTCGGCAACTTTGGAACTACCAGAACTCTCTAAAATGTTAAAATCTCCAATAATAGAAAGTTTAGGCAGACAATATCCTGTAGATATTAATTATGCTGGGGATAGTGATATGAGGTTGTTGCCAGAATTGGCAAGTAGAGTAATAAAAACAGCAATAGATAAACATGAGGGAGATGTGTTAGTTTTTTTACCAGGGCAAGGAGAGATTAAGAAGTGTGAAGAAATCTTAAAACGTTCTTTAAAGGGAGTAATGATTCATCCTTTATACGGTCAATTACCACCAAATAAACAGTTTTCGGCAATCATGCCCAATAAAGAAGGTAAACGGAAAGTGGTGTTGGCAACCAATATTGCAGAAACAAGTTTAACCATAGAAGGTGTTAAAATTGTTGTTGATTCTGGTTTTGAGCGAACATCTCGATTTAACCCTAATACAGGCTTATCACGTTTAGAAACGGTACAAATCTCTAAAGACTCAGCCGATCAAAGAGCAGGTAGATCAGGTAGATTAAGCCCTGGTGTTTGCTATCGTATGTGGACTATTGCAACACAATCGCGATTAGATGAACATGGTAAACCAGAAATTGAACAAGCAGATTTAAGTTCTTTAGTTTTAGATATGGCTCAATGGGGTATTGCAGATGCTGAAGATTTATCGTGGGTAACTTCTCCTCCGAAAGGAAATGTAGCTAAAGCTTCTAAATTATTACATGAATTAGACGCTTTGGAGGATGATAAAATTACTAATCATGGTAAAGAAATCCACCGTTTACCAACTCATCCGAGAATAGGACATATGCTAATTAAAGCCAAGGAGGCTGATCAATTAGCATTGGCAACAGATATTGCTCCTTTGTTGGAAGAACGAGATCCCTTGCCACCAGAGACGGGAATAGACATTAACTTACGAATAGAAGCCTTACGAAGATATCGTAAAGAAAAGGCAGGAACTAATCGTTTAGCTAGAATTGAAAAAATTGCTTCACAATACCGTAACATGTTTAAGCTAGAAGTTGATAATACTGTTTTTGATGATTTTGAAACAGGAATTTTGCTGGCTTATTGTTACCCCGAACGTATTGCCTGTGCCAGACCAGGAAACAATGCACAATTCCAAATGTCTAATGGTCAATTGGCTGCGGCCGGACATAGAGATGATTTAGCAAGTGAGCCTTGGTTGGCTGTTGCTCATGTAAATGATAGGCAAGGAATGGGGAAGATATTTATGGCTTCACCTCTTAACCCAAGAGATTTAATGCCAATGTTGAAGACCAAGGAAGTAATTACTTGGAACACGAAAAAAGGAGGTTTAATTACGTCTGAAAATATGGTAATTGGAAATATTGTTTTGCAAAGTAAGCCATTATTAGATCCAGATGAAGAGTTGGTTGCTAAGGCTGTGCTTAATGCAGTTAAGAAGGAGGGAAGCTCTTTATTAAATTGGGATGATGATGTGGAGCAATGGCAAAACAGGGTGCTTTCTATGAGGGTTTGGTATCCTGAAGATGGATTTCCTGATGTGAGGACTAAAGCCTTATTACTAAATGCTAAAGAATGGTTAGGTCCTTATTTAAATGATGTAGAAAGTTCTAATGATTTTAAGAAAATTAATTTAAAAGAAGTGTTGCAATACAGTTTAGAGCCATCACTTCAAGGAAAGTTAAATTCTCATGCCCCTAAAACAATAGAAGTAAAAAGTGGTTCTAAAATCAAATTACAATATACCTCTAGCGGTTCAGAGCCTATATTAGCCGTTCGTTTGCAAGAATGTTTTGGAATGGCAGAAACGCCAAAAGTCAATCAAGGACAAATGAGTGTGTTAATGCATTTATTATCACCAGGGTTTAAAATTGTGCAGATTACTAGCGATTTAAAAAGCTTTTGGGATAACGCTTACTTTGATGTACGTAAGGATTTACGCATGCAGTACAAAAGACATCTATGGCCAGAAAAACCCTGGGAAGAAGAAGCAATTAAAGGTTCTAGAAAAAGGAGAAAATAATTGATGGTTTTTGGTTTTTAGTGTATGGTTTTTAGTTCCGATTTTTTATTTTACACTAACCACTAACCACTAACCACTAACCACTAACCACTAACCACTAACCACTAACCACTAACCACTAACCACTAACCACTAACCACTAACCACTAACCACTAACAACAATTTACTGAAGTAAAAATGTTTCAAAATCAGGTTTGCGATACTTAGAAAGTTTAGCAAATATTTTATTGTTGAGTTCAATTTCTAGTTTAGTTTTAGAAAAAGTAATCATATGGTTAAGGTTAATAATCCACGATTTATGAGTTCTAAAAAACGAATTATTTTGGTCAAATAAGGTTTCGTAGTAACGTAGGTTTTTACTAACTAAAAATTGACCTTTAGTACTGTGAATACAACTATAAGCTTCTTTAGCTTCAATTGTTATAATGTCTTTTATGGATAAAATTTCTTGATGCCCCTGATGACGAACCATAATTTTAGAAACACTTTCTGATTTTAAATTTTCAGTTAATGTTTTATAGTTGAGATGGGAAATTCTATGTTCTGTTTTATCAACTAGTTTTTTTACAGCATTTTTTAATCGATCTATTTCAACCGGTTTTAATAGATAATCAACTGCCGAAACTTCAAATGCTTTAATAGCATATTGATCATAAGCGGTAACAAAAATAATTTCAAAATTAATTTCATCAAAAAATGAAACAATTTCGTATCCCGCATAATTAGGCATTTCAATGTCTAGAAATACAACCTCAGGTTGGTGTTTTTTAATTGCCTCTACAGCTTCTAAAACATTGTTGCAGGTAGTTATTATTTCTATCTGAGGACAAAATTTAGCAATTAAATTTGAAAGCACATTTCTAGCACTTTCTTCATCATCAACAATTATTGCTTTTAATTTTTCCACTAATGTAAAAATATGGACAAAAAATGTATTAAGCAGCTATTTTGTTGAGGAATAAGAAAAGGTTATCAGAATAATTGTTTAAAAGGCATATTAATAACCACTTTGGTTCCAATAGATTCTCCATCTTCTTTAAGATCGTGATAATCAATCCCTAAGTCTTGGTCATAAGTAGATTTCATCATTTCAAACCTATTTTTTGTAGCATCTACCGAAAATGATTTATGAGATTTTGTTTGTCTATCTTTAATTTTTTGAGCCTCATCCCTTCCAATACCATTGTCTGTAATGATACAGGTAAACGTATCAGTTAATGTAAATTCTACGGTTAATCTTTTTTCTCCAGATTTATGTAATAATCCATGTTTTAAAGCATTTTCTATAAATGGCTGTACAATCATTGGAGGGATTTCAATATCTTCAATATCGTTTGTAAGTATCGAATATTTAAAGTCTTTTTTAAACCTTAATTTTTCTAATTCTAGATAAACATTTAAGAGTTTTACTTCTTCTTCAAATTCAATAAAATCTTTATCAGAAAAATTTAAAGTTCTCCTAACCATGCTAGCAAAAGAAGCAATGTAGGTGTATGATTTTTCTACATCTCCTTTTAAAACTAAATCTTGAATTGAATTAAGTGCATTAAAAATAAAATGCGGGTTCATTTGCGATTTAATCGCTTTAAGTTCAGAAGCAATGTATTGTTTTTCTACTTCTAAACGTTTTTTAGTTTCACTTAATTCTAGTTCTATTAATTCTGCTTTTTTTCTTGCTTTTGCACGTTGAAAAAGAAAAACAAAAGAGATGACTAATAAAAGAGAAATGATAATTGCACCAATTAGATAGTTTTTATTTTTTTCGTTTTCGTTCTGAGCTAATTTTGTTTCTTTTTCAGCTAATTCTTTTTCTGTTTGAAATTTATCTGTTTCGTGTTTTACTTGTAACTCTTCAATTATTTCAGCATTCTTTTTAGAGAAGATAGAATCTGACATCTGAAATTTTAATTTTATATACCTGTTAGCTTCTTTATAATTTCCAAGTGCTTCATAGCTGTTCGATTGTGTTCCATAGATATCATCTAGTACTTGTAATTTATTTAATTCTTTAAAAATAGTTATCGCTTTATTATTGTAATCTATGGCTTTAGTGTAGTCATTTAATCCTAAATAACATTCAGCTAATATTTTATAAGTAGCACCTTCATTTGATTTTATATTGTTTTTTAAGGCAAAATTTAATGAACTATTTAGTAAAGGCAATGCTTTTGTATAATTTTCCATCTTGGTATAAAGATGTCCTAAACTTCCATTAGATATAGCTATTCCCATTTCAAAATTAGATACTTGAGCTATTCTTTTCGCTTCAAGATAATAGTTTTCAGCTTTTTTTAGTTCTAATAAATTATCAGCGGCTTTGGCTGCATAAAAATAATATCTAGCTTTTGCGGGAGTATCTGTATTATCTTTAATTAGTTCTATGGAGTTTTCTTGAATTTCTAGTGATTTTTTATACTTTTTTTGAATGTGATAAATTCGAGAAAGATTAGTATTTACAAGTAACAAACTTTGCGTTTCATTTAGTTCTTCAAATATCTTATATGATTTCAAACTATATTCTAACGCTTTTTCTAAATCACTTTCGGCCAGGTAAAGCGAACTATATATATTTAATAAAAAACCAGTTCCTCTCTTAAAATTTAGTTCTTCAGAAATTTCTAAGCCTTCATTTAATAATGGGATATTTTCTTTTAGCCTATCGTTAATTGTTAAACCAGCGTAGTCAATAATAAGGTTAACCCTTATCGTGTCTCTAATGTTATAGCTTTCTACTTTTAATTGTAAACTATCTAACCTCTCACCTTGTGAAAAGGCGGTTGTATAACTCAATAATATTATTGTTAATATAAATTTAAGTTGTAGGTTTTTTATTTTTCTTTTCAAAAGAGTATATTTACTTTGATTTCAAATTAGGTTGAAAAATTATGGCAATATACGAATTCAATGGTTTTAAACCTGTAGTTCATAAAAGTGCTTTTATACATGCCCAAGCAGCAGTTACTGGTAATGTAATTATTGGTAAAGATGTTTATGTTGGCCCTGGTGCAGCTATTCGTGGCGATTGGGGTAAAATAGTGATTAAAGATGGATGTAATGTTCAGGAAAACTGTACTATTCATATGTTTCCTGGTACAACAGTTACCTTAAAAGAAGGAGCTCATATTGGGCATGGTGCAATAATACACGGAGGAACCATTGGTAAGAACTGCCTAATAGGAATGAACAGTGTAGTGATGGACGATGTTGTGATGGGGGATGAGTGTATTGTTGGAGCATTGTGTTTTGTGCCAGCAAAAATGAATGTGCCAAAACGTAGTTTGCTGGTAGGGAATCCTGCTAAAATTGTAAAAGAGGTGAGCGATGAAATGATAGCTTGGAAAACCAAAGGGACAAGCTTATATCAACAATTACCACAAGAATGTTTGGATACTTTAAAAGAATGCGAACCATTAAGAGAAGAGGAAGCAAATCGCCCTCAACAAGAAGCAATGTATAACACTTGGAATAAAATTAAAGATGAAAAATAAATTTCACAAAATATTCCCCTCCTTAGAGGGGCAAGGGGTGGGTTTAATTGTACTCCTTTTGACATTAATTCCAAACCTATCAGCCCAAACAGGAAACGATTTAATTGGTGCACGCTCTGCAGCAATGGGAGGTTATAATGTAACCTTATTTGATGTTTGGTCAACAAATAATAACCAAGCAGGATTAGGTTTTATGAAAGACCTATCAGGAGGAATTTATTATGAAAACCGGTTTTTACTCAAAGAAACAAGTTATAAAGCAGGAGCATTTGTAATACCTTTAAAAACTGCCGCTTTTGGTATTAGTGTAACCTCTTTTGGATTTGAATTATACAACGAAACCAAAGCAGGTTTGTCTTACGGAAAACGATTTGGAGATAAATTCTCTATGGGAGTTCAAATAAACTATTTAAATACTAAACTAACTCAAGAATATGGTAGTAAAACAGCCCTTACAGGAGCTGTTGGGATAATAGCTAAGTTGAGTGATGAACTTTCTCTGGGAGTTCATGTATATAATCCCACAAGAACAAAATTAGCAACATATGATAATGAACGAGTACCAACCATTATGAAATTAGGCTTAGATTATCGTTTTTCAGAAAAAGTGATGCTGGCAGTATCTACACAAAAAGATGTAGATTTTGATGCGGTGGTTAATGCTGGATTAGAATATCATATTACGCAAATACTTTATTTGCGAGGAGGAATTTCTACCAACCCAACTCAATATGCTTTTGGGTTTGGAATGCAGTTAAAAGATTTTAAAGTTGATATATCATCTTCATTTCATCAAACATTGGGCATAACTCCAGGGATATCGATTATCTATTCCAAAAAGAAAAAAGCTAAAGAACAAGGAACCCCTAGTATTTAATGTTGGGCTGTAACTTTATAACGAATGTCATCCCGACCCTAGCGGAGCGGTCTTTTGACTTATTTAGCACTAAGTTTAAAAGTTGTTTCGTTTTCATTTTATTACTATCTCCAATCATTTCTTTTTCGCAAAACAAAGAAGACGATAAAAATAAAATTATAGAAAAACGGATAGAATATTTGGTGGAAGATGCTGAAGAATCGGATGCAGATTACACCACTATATTTGATCAACTTTCATATTTTTATGACCATCCTCTAAACTTAAATAGAGTGGATTTAAATGATTTAGAGGAGTTGGGCTTACTAACCAGTATTCAGATAAATAATTTATTAGCACATATTGAACAGAATGGGAAATTAATGACACTAGAAGAGCTACAAACCATTGAAGGCTTTGATGCTGATCTTATTAAACTGTTATTACCATTTGTAAAAGTTTCTACAGATGTAGATAATGCCCAATTGTCGTTTAAAGAATTAATTAAAAATGGAGAAAATCAATTATTTATCCGTTATCAAACAATATTAGAACAAAAAGAAGGATTTCTTCCCGTTACAGATTCGGCATTAGCAGCTAGTCCGAATTCTAGATACAGAGGTATTGAACCTAAAATATATACACGTTACAGATATAAATATGGGCGTCATTTAAGTTTTGGTTTTACTGCGGAAAAAGATGCTGGAGAAGAATTCTTTACAGGAACTCAAAAAAATGGATTTGATTTTTATTCTGCCCATTTATTTATAAGAAATCAGGGAAAAATAAAACAATTGGCTATTGGTGATTATCAGGCACAGTTTGGACAAGGATTAACTTATTGGTCTGGAAGAGCTTTTGGGAAATCGGCTGACATTATGCTAATTAAACGAAGTGCTCAGGGATTAAAGCCTTATACTTCTGTAGATGAAAGTCGATTTTTAAGGGGTGGGGGGTCTACTTTTCAATTTGGAAAAATTAATGTAACGGCTTTCTATTCTTACAATAAGGTAGATGCGAATATTAATTTAACAGATAGTTTATCTGAAGATAATGAGGTGTTGGCAGTAACTTCTATTCAACAATCTGGCTTACATAGAACTTTTAATGAGATAGAGGATAAGGGAGCAATTACTCAACAACAAATGGGAGGGAACATATCTTATAAAACGAGAAAACTGAGTGTTGGATTAACTGGAATAAATAGCAATTTGAATGCAGATTTTAATCCTAGTTTACAGACTTATAGCCAGTTTAGAAATTCGGACAATAATCAATCTAAAATAGGAGCAGATTATAATTTTATCTACAAGAATTTTAATTTTTTCGGAGAATTTACTAAAAGTATAAATGCGGGAAATGCTTTTGTTTCTGGAGCGTTAATTACACTTGATCCAAGACTTTCTTTTGCTGTTCTGTATCGTGATTATCAACGAAATTTCCAGCCAATTTCTAGTGCAGGAATAGGAGAGGGTTCTACAAACGAGAATGAAAAAGGATTGTATATGGG
Source organism: Flavobacteriales bacterium (assembly GCA_002401955.1). Classification (GTDB taxonomy): domain Bacteria; phylum Bacteroidota; class Bacteroidia; order Flavobacteriales_E; family Vicingaceae. Next base: position 21,882 of record NVUQ01000012.1, read on the forward strand.
CTTTATAGCAAAGCCTATAAAAAAGGTTACTTTATCTGCTTACTACGATCAATTTACCTTTCCTTGGCTAAAATCTGGTATTAATGCACCTTCTGGTGGTTATCAATACTTAGTTCAATTAACTTACAAACCATCAAAAAAAATGGAAATGTATGTTCGTATTCGTGAACGAGATAAGTTAGAAAATACTGCTGTTGATTTGTCTGAAGGAATTGATTATTTGGTTCATGAAAAACAGACCAATTATCGATTTAATTATTCTTATAAAGTATCAGAATCTATTAAGTTAAAAGGTAGAGTAGAGTTAATTAATTACGACAAGGAGGAGTCTCCTTTTGAAACAGGTTACCTAGTTTATCAAGATATTGTTTATAAAGCAAAAAGTAGCCCTTTTTCATTTGCTTTTAGATATGGATTATTTGATACTGAATCTTTTAATAGTAGGATTTATGCTTATGAAAATGATGTGTTATATGCTTTCTCTATACCAGCATATTATAATAGAGGTACACGAACTTATTTAACAGTAAAATATAGGGTAATGAGAGGTATTGATTTATGGCTACGCTATGGGTTAACTTATTATGATAATGTTGATGTAATTAGTTCTGGACTAGAAGAAATTCAAGGAAACCACAAACAAGAAGTTAAAGCACAAATAAGATTTAAGTTTTAGTTTAGTTTATGAAACTTAGCATCCTGTTAGAGGTCTATGATTTCATATAGATGTGTAACTACATGTTGTTTTTCACTATTTTTCCAGTAGTTATTTGATCTTTATTTTTTATCTTATAAAAATATACACCAACATCAAAGTTGCTACAATCTAGAGTTATAGTGCTTTTAGCCGCATTAAATTCTCTTTTTATTTCAAAATGAACCAACTTTCCATTTATATCATAGATCTCAATATTGAATTGGCTAGACTCAACAACACCTATTTCAAAATTGATGTAATTTTGGAAAGGATTAGGGTAAAAGTTTAAATCTTGATTTTTAAAATCTTCTTCTATAGATGTAGTTACAGTTAAATCAAAAGTAATTTGTAAAGCCTTATGATCCGAAGGAGGTATTGCACCTCCATTTATTCCTTGGTCATCAATTAAAGCACTGATAACATTTGTATTAGGCGTTACAATTATCCAGTCAATAGCAGAGTTGCCACCAAAAGTAGTCCCGGGTTTTGTTGTGCTTGGATTTGCGAGAATCCATGAATCATCTAAAACTATTGGGTTGGTAATGGTGCTTGAATTAAAAGTGATAGGAGTTTGATTTAATAAAAACTTCATAACATCTTTTTGGAATCCAGCATTAAAATCGCCAACAGTAATTAATGGAATATTAAGTGATGTATGTTGGTTCATTAACTGTATCATTCCATTTGCATGTCGATACTGACCAATGGTGGCTGAATCAGCATTTGTACCTGCCGTTGCTACAAAATGGCTAGCATATACAATGAATTCTGCTCCTGATGAAATTGTTTGCAATCTTGCCCAATTTACATATCTATCGATCCCTGTGTATCCTCCATAAGTATCCATTTGCACAGCTCCGCTATCTAGAACTGTAAACATGTTTTTTCTCAAAAAAATATGCGAATCAGTTGATTGAGGTGAAGCACCCATAGTTTGCAACATTCTGTAATTAGTTAATGATGATACAACGTAAGGCCTTGAGTTTTGACCTGCTTCAATAGCACAAAAAACATCTGGATTGTTTGTTGTTATTCTTGCTATAACCGAATCCTTAGTAGTTGACCAATTAGTAGAACCAATATTATAACTCATTAATTTTACTTGTTGTGAAAATGCACAAAAGGAGAACATTATAAATAATATTATACAAAGTGATTTGATCCTATTTTTTAGATCCATGGTTGTTTTTTTACAATTTTAACATTTGACTTAATTAGTTTCAAAGGGTTTAAATTCTCTTACGCAACACGATCTAAGTTGTTTGTTATTAGTAGGTTAAATATTCTTTAAGAGATTAACTTTTTGAGGAGAAATCAAGACTAAGCTAATCAACTACAATTTTTAAGATTTCTCTTTTGCTGTCATTAAGGAGCTGTAAAAAGTACATTCCTCTACTTAAATTGAGTTGGATGTTGTTACCTTCAAAATCATTATGATTAAAAACTAACTTTCCGTTTAGATCTATAATTTTTATATTATTATAGTTAGTGTTATTATTAAATTGAAGTATTCCATTTCTAATTGGGTTTATTATAGAAATATTTTCAGTTGAATTTTCTTCAATATCAACACTTAAAATGCAAGCATCAGAAAGAGAGTTTACGTTTTCAATAATACCTTGAGGAGTTAAGTTTTGACCTATAAAACCAATAAAATTTAAAGGGTATTTTTCTGCTCTAAAAATTCCGTTATCAGTTGTAACGATATCAAACTGATTGTAAATTGCAGTTCCAGTAGGGTTTTTGTAACTCCATACATGATTTCCATTCTTTGTAATTTCTGAAAATCTACCAATTCCAGTTTCACAAATTAAAAGATTTCCATTAACTAAACTCTGTACACCAGACTTTTTACTTTCATAAACAGTAGAGCCAAGAATAACTCCGTTCCATGACCAGTCAAAATTTAATGGTTTAAATTTTCCAGTATCTTTTGTATAGATACCACCTGTAAATTCTGGTTCGATTAGATGAATAGAACTGAAAAGTGAAATTCCATTTCCTCCATTGTTAAAAACAGAAATTTTCCCATCATCTAAATACCCAGACTGTACCCATTTGGCATCATGTTGTTTAAACAGTTTTTGATCTGTAGCAGTACCTTCTCTGTAAACTTGTGGGTTTCCCCAACGCCATAAAATATCTCCTCCCATGTTTGAGTTTCCTCCTGTATGACCAGCAGCTTCAATTGTTGTAGTACTATGGTCTATAATGTAAATTTCATCCAAATGTCTTGCAGACATTATGATTTGATCTAAAGATGCATTGTAATCAATAGAGTTACAATGGGTGTAATCATTATTGAATCCATTATTAAAATTGAGATCAATTAACTCAGGAGAATTTTGTACAATACCAAAATTAGCCTTAGTATTATCAAAGTCTTGAATAAAATGATCAATAAATTTCCATTCCCAAACGATATTAGCACTATTAGTTCCAACAGGTTGTAATTCAACAATTTTATCCAACTTAAATGTTGCGGATAAGCTATTAGGATCTCTTCCTTCTGCAATCATTTCAGTATTAGTATATAGATCAGTTATAAGGCATAAAACATTACCATTAGGCAGAGGTTCTATGTCGTGATGTTGTTTTAATCCATTAGAATTCATGGCATAGGTCCAAATAATATTATTGTTCCAATCTCTTATTTGTAGGGAGTCTCTACCTGATCTTAACAGATTTCCATTATCAAGAAGATAACATGTTAGTCCTGGAATTTCGGCAAAAGTCCATTCGTTAATTATTTCCCCACAATTATTTATTAAATAAGTACTTGTATTTTTTTCAGGAGTAAATAAAGTGTAGCCATCTTCTACATTTATATCCGAATACAAAAGACCAATATTTGGTTGAGCAATAGTAAAAGAGCCTATAAATATTGAAATTATAAGTAGGTATGTTTTTAATTGAATATTCATGGTGCGAAGTTAATTAAAAACTTATTTGTAGTTCTTCATTTCCAGTTTGTCGCCATCAAAAACTGCATAAGAGTTATATTTAATCCACTCGCCAAGGTTAAAGTATTTAGCTTTTTTGCCAATATTTATTTCTAATGGTAAATGCCTGTGTCCGAAAACAAAATAATCGATAGAAGGATCTTTTTTAATGTAGTCATTACAGTAAATGATTAATTGTTCTTTATCTTCTCCATGAAAAACTTCATCATAATCAATATTTGATTTTCTGCTTTTTCTGCTCCAAGCATTGGCTATTCCTATTCCAAAATTAGGGTGTATTCTGGCAAATACCCATTGGCAAATTTTACTAGAAAATACAGCTTTAAGCATTTTGTATGTATAATCTCTAGGACCTAAACCATCTCCATGACCAATTAAAAACTTTTTACCATTATAATCTTTTACAATAGATTTACGATGAAGTTGTACACCTAATTCCTTAGGTAGGTAATCAAATATCCACATATCATGATTTCCTGTAAAAACATGAATTGGAATACCACTATCTGTTAACTCAGCAATTTTTCCTTGTAATCGTACAAAACCACGAGGGATAACAGATTTATACTCAAACCAAAAATCAAAAATATCTCCAACTAAGTAAATTTCTTTGGCGTCAGATTTAATCTCATCTAACCATTTCACAATAAGTTTTTCACGCTTTAAGCTCTCCTCATAATTAGGGGCTCCTAAATGAAAGTCAGATGCGAAATATATGTTTTTATGAAGTGAGGATGTCATTAGGTGAAAGGTGATTAGCTTATTCGTTAATGTTTTTTTTTAAGCTATTAATTAACCCAGTTGTCATAGCTGATCGTTTATTTAATTTTTCAATTATATTTTTATAATCTGAATCAGAAAGGTAATTTAATTTTAATGATATCTCAAATAAAGTATCTAATTCTGAAATTAATCCTGAAGAATAATAAGGGAATCGAACAAACTCTTTTTTACTACTTCTTTCAGCTCCTTCTACTATGTTAACAGAAGTTAATGTAGAAGCTCTTTTAATTTGAGATATTAAACCAAACTTTTCTTCGCCTGAGAAAGAGATGAGAATTTTATAGACTTGTGGAACAAATTCTATAGCTTCTTGCCAAACTTTTAAGTTTTTATGTGGCCTTATACTCATTACTTAATTACTTATAACTCAAATTCTCTAACCTTTTTAAAAGGATTGAGTGTGTTTAAATTCAGTGTAAATCTAATCTTTTCTCCGTAATTCAATTGATTGAATTCACTAGACATTTTAATAGGAAAATAAATTTCAAAAATATCAGGAACAAGGTTTAAAGCTATTCCTGTATTATATGCTACATCAGACACACCATCAACTTCATTTCCTTGATTATCCCTATCGTTAAAACCAACCATACCGAAATCGGCATAAATACTTATTGTTTTGGTAAGTACGTTACTTTTTATATTTACGGCATTTAACCAACTATTACCAGATACTCCACGACCTTTAGATTGAGGTGAGGAAAGGTTTTTAAAGCCCCCATCAGTAACAGCAAATTGTTGATATAGAGCACTACCAGAATGTCTTCTTGCCAAAAATATTTGCTCATATAAGTAATCAGAATTCCCACTTAATTGGTAATTATAATTATGATTTAAGTTAATGTCATTGTTGTTTAAGAACCTCCCTACAAAAAACCGAACATCTAAACCTGTTTTAGGTTTTTTATAAGCAAAATGATAGTTAGCTGTTAAATCTAATTTTACAAAATGATCTGCTTGCTGTACCTCTACTGTTACATTAAAAGGATTAATAGGGTGGGAACTTTTAAGACCAAAAGTAAATTGATTTACATAATAACTTTCTAGTTCAACATCATAAATTTGATTTGTGAAATTTGCTTTTTCTTCATAAATAGTATTGTTTTTTATTGAAAAGAACATAGAGTTGTATTGTCTTGCCCTTTTTTTCTTAAGGGTAAATGTTATAGAGGGGGCTATTTTATAATATTCTAAAACTTCTTTTCCTGTACTATTCTGCTCGGTGTTAAATCTCAAATAAGAAAAAGAGGATGCATTACTTCCTATTTTAATTTCTTGAAATATTGAACTCGGATAAATATGATAAAATGCACTAACATAACCATTTATATTTTCTGAATTAAAAGCATAAAGAGGTGCTACAACATATTCAAACTTTTTAGAAGGAATTACCGAATTGTAAAATGCCATTCCTAGCATTCCTTTATCATTCATATTCCATCCAGCAATAGGAGTGAAAAATAGTTGAGTTTTATCAGGGTTTTCGAAACTTCCTAAAAATTGTAAGCGAAGAGGTTCAGTTGTTTTTAGTAAGCCTTTTGCTTTTAGTGTATTGTTTTTACGTTTAACCTCAGGTATATCCAATTGAGCATCAATTCTATAATTATCGTAATCACCTTTTTTAAATGAAACAAACTTCATTTTTCCAATAGGTTCATACCATTGAGTGCTCAATATTTCACCATCTTTAACTCCAGAAATAGAAAATGGACCATGAACTTTCCCTTTATTTCTTATTTTCAATAATATATTATCAGGGTTTGTAGTATCTTTTTTTGATCCAGCAATCTTGTAATCAATTTTACTAGTAGTATTAATAATACCATCAAAAAACCAACTTAAATCTTTACCTGTTTCTTCTTCAAATACTTTACGTAAATCTTCTGGTTGCGGGTGTTTAAATTTCCACTCATCAAAATAGAGGTGCATACATTTGTCATAAAGCTCTTCACCTAAGTAAGCCATTAAATAATCAAAAACAATGGCTGTTTTACCATATATAATACTTCCATAATTAAAAGGAGTGTGTTCTGCGGAATGTGTTTTTATAGCCTGATCTTTATTTCTGCTGGCATTGATTAGATAACCAATGTTATAACTGTCTTTGTGCGTGTATTCTCGTAAATCAAACCACTTTATTAGTTTGTTATTTTTAGCGATAGAATCGGACCACATCAAACCTCTGTTAGGGTATTTTGTTTCGATGTACCTGTTTTCATTCATGGAATTTAAGCCTTCATCCATCCATCCATGATCTCGCTCATTTGTGCCTAAAATTCCATAAAACCAATTATGGCCAACTTCGTGCATAATGGTTGTTTCTAGCGTAAAAGCACTGTATGATTCTCCAATAACGGTAACATTAGGGTATTCCATTCCACCACCTGCACTAATACTTCCATCTACAGCAGTAACATGATTGTACGGGTAATCTCCATTCCAAAGCGAATAATAGTATGTAGCATCGTTTAGGTATTCAATACTATTTTTCCATAAGTCAGCCTCGTTGTTGGTAAACATCGCCCAAGTGCTTACTTTTTTCTTAGAAAAAGGTAATTCTACTTCACCCTTTAAAACATGGTACCTTTTATCAGCAAACCAGGCAAAATCATGTACGTTGCTTTGATGGTAATGAAGTGTTTTAGTTGTGTCGCTAGATACAGGAAAAGACATATCATGGTCAGAAAAATCCTCAATTTTAGCCGTTTTATCTGCAATGTTGTTTAACCATGCCAACTCTTTTTCTCCATTTATCAAATCTCCAGTAGCACCAACTACATAGTTTTTTGGTAGAGTAATGTAAACATCAAAAGTTCCAAATTCCGAGTAAAATTCACCTTGATCTAAATAAGGCATTGGATGCCAACCATCATTATCAAAAACTGCAGGTTTCGGAAACCATTGTGTTATTTGGTAAGATTGACCAAGATGCCCCAATCTTGAAATACTTCCATGTGGAATTTTAACTATAAAAGGAGTAGTAATTTCTACTGTTTCACCTGGTTTTAAGGGGTCAAGTAAATAAACTATGCAAATATCTTCATTGTCTTTAACGTATCCCCATTGTAATTTTTCTTTACCAACTTTAAAGTTTAAACTATCAATATATCCAAGTATGTTATCTGGTGCGTGATACAATGTAGTATTGCCTTCTTCTAATTGCTGTTTGCCTAAGGCAGAATTGTATTTTTTATACGCATTTGGCCAAATATGGAAGTAAATAGATTGTAGCGTTTTGGAAGAATTATTAGTATAATTCACTTTTTCAAAACCTACTAACTCATGATTTTCATCATCTAGCTCTACATTTATACTGTAATTAACTTCTTGTTGGAAATAAGGTTTTTCAATTTGAGAAAAACAAACTGTAACTGATAATGTAAATAATGATATTAAAAGGTGTTGTTTCAAAATTTATTTAAACACGGTAGCTAATTTCTTTTCTAAATCCATACCTCTCAAATTCATTCCAATAATAATTCCTTTTTCGTCTACTAATAAGGTAAAAGGAATTCCTTCAATGTTAAATTGAGGAACAACGCTTGATTTCCAACCTTTTAAATCACTTACATGATTTTTCCACACCAAACCATCTTTTTCAATAGCAGCAAGCCAATCTTGTTTTGCATTCTGTTGTCTAGGCATTCCATCTAATGAAACACTAAGCACATCAAATCCTTTATTTTTATACTTGTTATAAAGTTTTACAACGTTAGGGTTTTCAGCCCTACATGGTCTGCACCACGAAGCCCAAAAATCAATTAAAACTACCTTCCCTTTTAATGATGAAAGAGAAATAGGATTTCCATCAGTATTATTTAGTGTGAACTCTGGGGCAGGTTCGCCAACATATAAACTCACCATGCTTTCTAATTTTTTATGGAAATCAAGAAACCACGGATTGTTAGGGATTGTTTTATTTAAAGCATGATCTACTTTTCTATATAAATCTATTGCTACTTTAGCATCGAGTTGTTGAACAGCTGCTAAGCTTACTAATGAAGCAGGATTTTCTTCTATTAAACCCATATATACTTTTTTCATTTCTGAAATAGCACCAAATTTTGATACTTGTAGTTTTACAAATAGTTCCTGATCATTTCGATTTGAATTGTACAAGGCTCCTAATGAATCTTGTTTCCAGTTATTAACTTTATAGGCTATTTGAAACTGTTTTAATTTATTAGATTCAGGAGAACCTTCAATAGTATAAGAATCCATTAAATTACTTCCATCGCCATTTATTATTGGTGTTTCACCAACGTTAAATACAAGGTTAATAAAGTTTTCATTGTTAATTCTTAATCTATAATATCCTAAATCTTCAATTTTATAATTAAAATGGTAGTTTCCGCTTCCATCAATTATAGCCGTATCTTTAGTGAAGAGTTGAGTAGGAGTTAGGTAGTCTAAATATACTTGAGATCCTTCATTTAAGTTGGTTAGGTTTCCAGAAATAGAGGAATTATCTGAATTATTTTGTTCTCCGCAAGAAATTAGTAATACAGAAAGTATAGTTACAATAAAAAGTTGTTTCATAGTTGTCTAATTATTTTTTCAGCTAGTTTTAAGCGTAAATTTGAGCTAATAATTCTTTAATGATTAAAGTCATTTTTGGTTCAGCAGCTTTGGCAACCTCTTGAACTTCTTCATGACTAATTTCTACGATTTTTCCTTCAATACCTAAATCAGTAATGATAGACATTGCCATACATGGTAAATTCATGTGACGTGCAACAATAACTTCAGGAACAGTACTCATACCAACCGTATCTGCACCAATATTCTTCATGTATTTATATTCTGCAGGAGTTTCAAAAGTTGGTCCTGATAAAACAGCATAAACTCCTTGTTGAATTTTAATATTATTGTTGGCAGCAATATTGAGAACACTGTTTCTTAATTTTTTATCATAAGGCTCACTCATATCTGGAAAACGAGGACCTAATTCATCAATATTTTTTCCTCTAAGAGGATTGTCTGGTAATAAATTAATATGATCTGTAATTAGCATAATGTCACCAATTTCAAAATCAGCATTAACACCGCCACTAGCATTGCTTAAAAATAAATTGCTTATTCCCAGCGCTTTCATTACTCTAATCGGAAAAGTACATTCTTCTAGAGAATATCCTTCATAATAATGAAATCGACCTTGCATGGCTACAACAGCAACGTTATTGATAGTTCCAAAAACCAATTGTCCGTTATGACCCTGAACAGTAGAAACTGGGAAATTTGGAATTTCGCTATAAGGAATAGCTGTTTCAATTTTAATTTCTGTAGATAAATTGCCTAAACCTGTTCCTAAAACAATTCCAGCAAAAGGTTTGGTGTTTGTCTTACTTTCTAAAAAAGCTTTAGTTTCTTCAATTTTTTGTAACATAGTTCAATATTTTATTATCGAATTCCTTTTTATCATTACCGTGAAAACAAATTTCTATCGGAATATAAAAAATAGGAATGTCTTGTAGTTGGTTTAAAATTGATGGCAAAGATAGTCGCATTATATCTTTTTCTGTAGTAATTATTATTTTATTATTTTCAGACAAACAATCGAATTGTTCTTTTATGTTTTTTACATCTGAGTTGGTAAAGTCGTGGTGGTCAGAAAATTCAATGTGTTTTATGGAGTGATATTCGTTTTCAAGTTTTTTATAGAGAGCTTGGGGTTTAGCAATACCAGTTAATAATAGAACAGCGTTTTCCTTAGTTTTATTAGTTAAAGTTTTGGCAGCATTTGTAAAAGGAGTTATTTCACTATATTTAATATAGGAGAAATAAACCGTTTGATGATATTTAGGTTTTAACTGGTTTATTACATTCTCTCTTTCTGATAAAGATAAGTCGCTTTTCGTTTTAGATACTATAATAATGTCTGCCCTATTACTTCCGCATGCAAATTCTCGTAATCTTCCTGAAGGAATTACAGAGTCCTTAATATATAGTTTATTAAATTCTGTAATTAAAATATTTAATCCAGCTTTTAGGGCTCGATGTTGATAGGCGTCATCCAATAAAATAAGTTCTGTTTTAGGATGTATTTCTTTTATCTTTTTAATTCCATTCACCCTTTTTTCATCAACGGCAACTATAAGGTTGTTAAATTTTGTTTTGTATTGTAGTGGTTCGTCACCAATATCATTGATAGTAGAATTTTCGTTAGATAGAAAAAATCCTTTACTCTTTCTTTTGTATCCTCTACTCAGTGTAGCTATTTTATATTCGCTTTGTAGTAAACGAATTAAATATTCTATATGAGGAGTTTTTCCTGTTCCTCCAAGACTTAAATTTCCAACAACTATTACAGGAAAATTAAATGGACTTGATTTGAAAATATTCCAATCGTACAATTTATTCCTAATAAAAAGAATAGCACCATAAATTATGGAAAATGGGAATAACAGTATTCTAACTATGATTTTCATAAATTAGTTGTAAAAATAGACAAGTGTTAAACTATTTTAACCATTATTATTAATAAATTTTTAGATCGTTATACAATAAAATAGTGTTTAAGTACGATATTTATTATAGATATAACTATTTTTAAATTAAAATCCTTACATTTGTATACAATGATTCATTTATTAAAGAAATATAGCTTATCATATTTACTGGTTTTCCTAATGATAGTTTCGGTTTCTTGCCGAAAAGGTGGCGAACCTGTGCCTTGTTTCGATGAGGTAAGCGTTTCGTCTGACGAGGAAGTTGGAGCCAGTTATAGAGAAGGTGATGATGGCGAGGGGGAAGATGGTAAAGGAGGTCACTCTACTGATGGTGATGATGATGATGATGATGATGATGATGATGGCGGAGCAACTATTGTTGGTGGTGATGATAATGAAGATGATGATGATAGTGGTTTAGGTGGTGGTAATGATGATGATGATGATGATAGTGGTGGTACTCGAAGTGGTGGTGGTAAAGGTTCTGGTGATGATGGTGCTGGTGCTGGTGATGGCTCTGCTGCAGGTGGTGTCGGGAATTAATTCTTTTCAATTTTAATAAAATTTTCTTTTCTTTTCTTTCCTTTTATTTTCTTAAATAGGTTGTTTTGTTCTTAAAAATAACCGTTAATGAAGTCCTTTATATAAAACTCAAAAACTATTAATATTTTTACTGAAAATAATTTGGTTTGCAAGATTTATATTATATATCTTTACGCCTCTTTATTTGCACGAAAAAAAATTAAATTTTAAAATATGTTGAAAAAACTAGCTGTTTTAGTATCTGTATTATTTACAGTTTCTTTTGCTTTTGCCCAATCAGGTGGAACTATAAAAGGAAAAATGCTTGATAAGGATAATGGTGAGCCCTTACCTTTTGCAAATGTTGTATTGATGAAAGGAGGTTCTCAAGTAGCGGGGACTATGACTGATTTTGATGGAAAATTTACATTTAATGCATTAACTCCAGGTAAATATAATGTTGAAGCTACTTATGTCGGGTATCAGCCAATTAAAGTTGCTGATGTGGTGGTTTATGGTGGTAAAATAACTTTTATACCACCTATTAAAGCATCTTCTGGAGCAGAAAACTTACAAGAATTTGTTGTTATTGAGTATGAGATACCTCTTATTTCTGCCGATCAAACTTCTTCGGGTGGTACAGTTACTGCAGAGGATATTAAAAAGATGCCAGGTCGTTCTGCAGCTGCTATTGCTGCAACGGTAGGAGGTGTTTATTCTAAAGATGATGGTACAGGGGATTTGAGTATTAGAGGGGCTAGAAGTAATAGTACAGATATGTATATTGATGGTATTAAAGTAAGAGGTTCATCAAATTTGCCTAAATCAGCTATTGAACAAGTAGCCGTTATTACTGGAGGAATACCTGCTCAATTTGGAGATGTTACAGGTGGGGTTATTAATATTACTACAAAAGGAGCATCAAAAGAATGGTTTGGTGGAATTGAATATGTAACGTCTGGTTTTAAGACTGGAGATGATGTTGTAGGTTTGGATAAGTTTGGTTTTAATTTGTTAGGTTTTAGCTTGTCAGGACCGTTATATACAAGAAAAGATTCTGCAGGAAATAAAAAGGATGCAGTTATTGGTTTCTTTTTGTCTGGAGAGGCAAAACACGAAGTAGATCCTAGACCTTATGTTGGAGGTGTATTAAAAATTAATGATGCTAAAATGGCAGAGTTGAATGAAACTCCTTTAATTCAAGATTTCTCAGAAAATGAAGGTGTAATCAATGGGATAAGTTATATACGAAATTCAGACATGGAGGAATCTTCATTTAGATTGAATACAGCTAGAAAAGGACTTAATTTAGCAGGTAAACTTGATTTTACTACATCTAAAACCACTAATCTAACTCTTGGGGGTTCATTCGACTATACCGATAGAAATATGTATAGTAGACGTTCTTCAATGTTCAATTCTCAGAATAATGAGCAGAGAATAGAACGTACTTATAGAGGGTATGCTCGATTTACTCAGCGTTTTGCTAATTCTACAGATGAGGAGAATCCATCTTTAGTAAAAGATGCTTACATTACTTTTCAGGTAGATTATAGTCATTTTAAAAGAACAAGACAGAGTGAGCAACATAAAAATAACTTTAATAATTATGGTTATGTTGGTAAATTTAGAACTACAAGAGAACTTAATTATGATGAGTATTTAGCTAATATTCCAACTTTAAATCTTGACGGTACGTTAACGGGTGATTCAATTTCAGGAAATTTTTCTAATTATGCAAATGTTTTATATGAGTTTGAGCCAGGAGATATTAATCCGATATTATCAAATTACACAGCTAATTATTATGATATTTTTGCCAATGATCATGTTGATCATTGGGAAACCAAAACCCAAGTTGAAAATGCTGCTTTAATAAATGGAGCTGAATATGATGATGTTTACGGATTGTATAGGACTATGGGGACAGTATATAATCAATATAGTTTAACTGATCAATCTCAATTTCGTGTTTCTGCTCAAGGTAGTGCGAGTGTAGGAAATCATTCAATTAAATTAGGATTTGAATACGAACAAAGAAATGATAAATTTTATAATCTTAATCCTAGAGGGTTATGGACTGTTGGTAGAAAATTAACCAATGATCATATACAGCAAAGAGATTATACTGTTGGAACTTTTGATTCTACCTTTGTTGGTTCTAATGATCCATACAATTATTTGTTCCAGCAAGCTTATAATGGGAATGCTCACTATACTTTTGATAAAGAATTAAGAAAATCTTTAGGATTGACTGTAAATGGATTAGATTGGATAGATTTTGATTCCTATGGTCCAGATGTTTGGACAATAGATATGTTTACAGCAGATAACTTGTTAATTGATGGGGGGTCGAGCTTGGTAAGTTACTCAGGGTATGACCATACAGGGAATAAACTTTCAGGAAATCCAAGTTTGGACGATTTCTTTAATGATGTAGACGATAAAGGTGATAAAACTAGAAAAGTACCTGGGTTTAAACCGATATACATGGCTGGCTTTATTCAGGATAAATTTGCTTTTGATGATTTAATTTTTAATATAGGTGTTCGTATTGATCGTTATGATGCGAATCAATCTGTACTAAAGGATAAGTATTCAATGTTTCCTATTAAAACGGTTGGAGAGATTCAAGCAACAAACCTTATTGAAGGATTGCCGACAAATATTGGAGATGATTATGCTGTTTACGTAGTAGATGCAAATAACCCAGATGTAGGTGAGATTTTAGGGTATAGAAATGGAGCTATTTTTTATAATGCTGATGGAGAGGAAATACAAGACCCTAAAATATTGGAGCAATCTGGTAAAATGCAGCCTTGGTTGTTGAACCCAGGAGATGAAAGTATAACGACTGATTTAAATGGAGAATCATTTAAAGATTATGAGCCTGATGTTAATATTTCTCCTAGGATTGCTTTTTCATTTCCCATTTCTGATGAAGCTCTATTTTTTGCTCATTATGATGTGTTAACACAACGTCCAGAAAGTAGAAATAATTTAGATTTAATCAGTTATTTGTTAATGGAAAGTAGAAATAATTACATTAATAACCCTGATTTAAAAGCAGAACAGACTATTGATTATGAGTTAGGGTTTCAACAAAAATTAAATAATTATTCTTCACTTAAAATAGCAGCCTTTTATAGAGAGTTAAGAAATCAAGTACAATCTACACAAATTATTGGTGCTTATCCAGAAACTTATTTAACTTATGATAATATGGATTTTGGAACAGTTAAGGGGTTAACAGTGGCTTATGATTTAAGAACTAAGGGGAATGTGTCTATGCGAGCGAGTTATACGCTGCAATTTGCTGAGGGTACTGGTTCTAGTACTACTACTTCTCAAAATTTAGTTTCATCAGGTAATGGAGGTTTAAGAACGCTTTCACCACTGAATTACGATCAAAGGCATAGAATATTATTATCGATGGATTATAGATATGCTTCTGGTAATAATTATAATGGTCCAGTAATGTTTGGTAAAGACATTTTGCAAAATACAGGATTAAACATTACAATGAGATCTGGATCTGGTACTCCTTACACTAAACGCTCTGCTGTAGATGGTGCTGGTGTTCTTTTTACTACAAATTTACAAGATCCTCAACAAGGACAAATAAATGGTTCTCGTATGCCATTTACCACAACTTTTGATATGAAATTAGATCGAACTATTGACTTGAAATGGGGTAAAGGAGAAGATGATGATAAAAAGGAAGCAAGTTTAAATGTTTATATTCAGGCATTGAATGTATTAAATACAAAAAATATTATAGATGTTTATAACTATACAGGTAATGCAGAAGATGATGGTTTTTTAGCGGCATCTTACCAACAAAATTATATTAAAGGACAGGTGTCAGAACAATCTTTTAGAGATTTATATACAAGTAAGGTAAATGACGGTAATAATTATGCACTACCACGAAGATTGAGATTAGGTATACAATTAAACTTTTAATTAGAAATTAATTTAAGAATAGATTATGCGAAATGCGATAAATATAAAAAGTAAAATTGCCTTGTTTTTAGTTGCAATTTTAACCATCTCTAATGGTTATGCTCGTAAAAATACAGGGAACGGGAAAATAACAACTACAGCTTCTACTACAAAAGCAGCTGGATGTGCTCCTGCCACAGCGATAGCTGAGTTGAAATTGAATAATGTTAGAGCTCGTATTGAGGGTACAGGAGGAAGTATGTGGATGGATCGATCCAATACTATTGCAGATTATGAAATACCTAGAAGAAGTATTATTACAGACCCTAAATATACCGCAATATTTGCTGGTGCATTATGGATGGGAGGACTAGATGTAAACGGACAATTAAAAATTGCAGCGGTAACTTTTAGAGGTGATGGTAATGATTTTTGGCCAGGCCCCTTAAATACAACTACAGCAGAAATAGATGCAACAACATGTACTTCTTACGATAAGTTCTATGGTGTTTCACGAGCAATGGTGGATGAATTTGTTGGATGGAATCAAGCAAAAATTGATGATGGAATAACAGGAGGTACCTCAGCTACTGATGATTATCCTGGTTATAGTATTCCTAACGAAATTTTAAATTGGCCAGCCCATGGAGATATGAGTAAAGGACAGGATTGGCATTTAGCACCGTTTTATGATGTTGATGATGATGATTTCTACGACCCTACCTCAGGAGATTATCCTAAGTATGACTTAATTGGTGATATTGACTGTAGAACAACTAGAGATGTACGATTATTTGGAGATACAACGATTTGGTTTGTATTTAATGATAAAGGAAATACCCACTCTGAATCTCAAGGACCATCTATCGGTATGGAAATAAGAGGTCAAGCCTTTGCTTTTGCCACTAATGATGAGGTAAATGATATGACATTTTACAACTATGAAATGATCAATCGATCAACATTTACCTTAACAGAAACTTATTTTGGACAATGGGTAGATGCAGATTTAGGAGGTTCTGAAGATGATTTTGTGGGTTGTGATGCTCAAAGAGGATTAGGATATTGTTATAATGGAGATGCGAATGATGAAGGAGGTACTGTGGACGGTTATGGAACAACTCCACCTGCCATTGGGGTAGATTTCTTTGAAGGTCCTTATGCAGATAGTGACGGAATAGATAATCCATTAGTGTATGATGCTGCTATTGCATTAGCTAATAATGGAATTCCTTACAAAGGTTTAGGAATAGGTTATGGTGATAGTATTATAGATAACGAACGATATGGTATGCGTAAATTTGTTTATTATAGCCGAGGTGGACAGTTTAATGGAGATGGAGATCCATCAAGTGCATTAGATCATTATAATTATTTAAGAGGAAGATGGAGAAATGGCGGTGCCAACATGGTTTGGGGAGGGAATGGAAATGCATCTTCAAGTGGAGGTACAATTTTGGCAGATTTATTATTTCCTGGAGATTCAGATCCTTTATTTTGGAGTACACAAGGTGTCACAGCATCCCCAGCAAATTGGTCTGAACTAACTGAAGGAAACGCTGTTGGAGATAGAAGATTTTTAGAATCTGCTGGTCCATTTACATTAGAACCTGGAGCGGTAAATGATTTAACCGTAGGAATTGTTTATGCTAGAGCAATTTCAGGAGATAATTTTGCCTCAATTAGTGCACTTAAAGTTGCAGATGATAAAGCTCAAGCCTTATTTGATAATTGTTTTAAAGTCTCAGAGGGACCTGATGCACCAGATGTTGATTTCCAAGAGTTAGATAGAGAATTAATTCTTTATATTAGTAATAGAAAAGTATCGAATAACTTTAATGAAACGTACAATCTAAAAAACCCTTTTATTGCTATTCCTGATACTATGAATGGTGTTTATCAAGGAAATGATGACGATAAGGATACATTGAAATTTTATAAATTCCAGGGGTATCAAATTTATCAAGTAAAGAATGGATTAATTACAGTTGGAGAATTGAGTAATCCAGATGTTTCTAGACTGGTTGCTCAAGTAGATCTTAAAGATGATGTAACTACTTTAATTAATACCTATTATAATGATGAATTTTCAGTTAACGTGCCTTCTTTAATGGTTGAGGGTAAAGATGAAGGAATAAAACATTCTTTTAGATTTACAGAAGATAAATTTGCTTCTGGAGATTTAAGATTGGTAAATCATAAAACCTACTATTATCTTGCCATTGCATATGGCTACAATCAGTATAAAAAGTATGATGGGAATGATCCTACAGCCTTAGATGGTCAAAAGTTGCCATACATTGGAAGTAGAAAAATGGCTGGAGGACAAGGAATTCGTTCCTTCTCAGCTATTCCACATAATCCTGTACCAGAAAATGGAGGGACTATAGCTAACTCTCAATATGGAGATATGCCTCAAATTACTCGATTAGAAGGACAAGGAAATGGAGGTAATGATTTAGAATTAACAGCTACTTCAGAAGCACTTATTGTTGCCAATAACTTTGCTGATCATCCTATTTATAAAGCAGGAAAAGGTCCAATTCAAGTTAAAGTAATTGATCCATTAATGGTTCAATCAGGAGTGTATAAAGTACAATTTATAGATTCACTTACACCTGGAAGTTTAAATGATGCATTATGGACATTACGTTTACCTAATGGTATAGATACTATTAATTCTGATCAAACAATAACATTAGAAAATGAACAATTGTTTTTAGATCATGGTATATCCATTAGTATTAAGCAAACAAATGTACCTGGTACTGATAAGGATATAGGAAATGGAGTAATTGGTTCAGGAGTAGAATATGCAGATTCAACATTGAAATGGTTGGGTGGATTCGTAGATGCTGATGGGGAGAACGATAGAAACTGGATACGTTCAGGATCTGATGTATTTGATGATGGAACAACCGTTAGTGTTTTTAATGATTACGATGAACCTAATTTTGAAGATCCTGATGGAGATTTTGAAACAATGATTGGGGGAACTTGGTCACCATACAGATTAGTTTCTTATTATAAAGCAGCTTCTACATCAGACCCAAATGCTAAAATAATATCAGATGCTGTTGGGTTGCCATTGTTTAATGGTGGTGCGGTTAAACAATCTACTACTGGCTTAAAAGCATTACAATCAGTCGATGTTGTTTTTACAAATGATAGAACTAAGTGGAGTAGATGTATGGTGTTTGAAGCTAGAAATGATGATGTATTGGCACAAGGAAATGCAAAACATTTAGAATTAAGAGAAGCAAACAGCGTAGATAAATATGGTGTAGATGATGGAACAGGAACAGGAATGGGGTGGTTTCCAGGATATGCTATTAATGTAGAAACAGGAGAACGTTTAAATGTATCTTTTGCTGAAGACAGCTGGTTAGCTGGAGAAAATGGTCAAGACATGATGTGGAACCCTACTTCAACTATGCAAGCAGGAGCAGGGTTTCCTCAAGAATTAATGATTGGAGGGAAACATTATGTTTATGTATTTGGTAAGGAAGGAATTTATCCAACATATGATAGTTGTACTATCTTATACAATAAAATGAATAGTACAAACATTAATAAGATGTTGGCTATGAGAACATGTATGTGGGCAGGGGTGCCAATGTTAGAACAAGGACACACTATAAATTCGAGTGGTGTTGGTAATATGTTTGAAACAGATGCTAAAGTAAAGTTAAGAGTTGAAAGACCTTATGAAAACTTTACAACAGCCTCATTAGTAAATGCTAGTTTACCATACTATCAATTTGATATGACTGGATTTGAAGTAGAAACTGGTGTTGCTTCTGCAATGGATTCTGCTTTAATATTGATTAACGTAGTACCTAACCCATATTATGCTTATTCAGAATATGAAACTGATCAACTAGATAATAGAATTAAGATAGTTAATCTTCCTGAAATATGTACGATATCTATTTATAATGTTAGTGGTACATTAATGAGAAGGTTTCAAAAAGATGACAGTAAAACAAGTTTAGATTGGAATTTAAAAAATCATGTAAATATACCTGTTGCTAGTGGTGTATATTTAATACATGTTGATGTACCAGGTATTGGGCAACGAACACTCAAATGGTATGGGGTAATTAAACCTACAGATTTAAATAATTTCTAGAATTAGTTATTGAATAATTACAATAGATATGAATATGAAAAAGCTTAAATTATCAATAATATTACTAATGACATTCGGTTATTCGATTAATGTTATTGCAGGTAATGAAGATAGAGCTGGTGAGGCTGGAGCGTCACAGTTATTAATTAATCCATGGACTAAAAGTGTTGGTTGGGGTGGTGCAAATACTGCTTCAGTTACTGGGCTTGAAGCAATGTCGTTAAACATTGCAGGTTTGGCATTTACAAGAAAAACAGAGGTTTTAGTAAATCACAAAAGATACTTTGTTGGAAGTGAAATAGGAATTAATACTTTTGGTTTATCTCAACGTGTTGGCGAAACAGGAGTTATAGGAATATCTCTCATGTCAATTTCTTTTGGTGAAATTGATAGAACAACGGTTAATTTACCAGAAGGAGATGGAAGTAAATTTTCTCCAAAGTTTACTAATTTAGAGATAGGTTATGCAAAAGCATTTTCTAATAGTATTTACGGTGGATTAAGTGTTAAAATTATTAGTGAATCGATAGCTGATGTTTCTTCAAAAGGTTTTGCTTTTGATGCGGGAATTAGATATGTAACAGGAGATAATGATCAGATTAAATTTGGTATTTCTTTAAAAAATGTAGGTCCAACGATGAAAGCTTCTGGTGATGGATTATCTTTTACTGAAGAGAACGATAAAGCAGGTTTTGATATCCAATCATCTCAAAATCATAAAGCATCATCATTTCAGTTACCATCGTTATTAAATATTGGAGCATCTTATGATTTTTATATCTCTCCAACAATTGATTCTACGAGTAAAGAGATTTCTGCAGATCATAGAATTACTTTAGCAGGAAATTTTACTTCTAATTCATTTACTAAAGATCAGTATAGAATAGGATTAGAATATTCTTTTAGAAGTATGTTTCAATTAAGAGGTGGTTATGTTTTAGAGCAAAGCACATGGTTTGATTCTGAAAAACGAACTTCAGCTTATACAGGACCAGCTTTTGGAGCTTCTTTTGTTGCTCCATTAGGTAAAAAAGGAAGTACATTAGGTATACATTATGCATACCAAATGACTGAGAGTTTCTCCGGAACACACAGTATTGGTCTGAGATTAGATTTATAAAAAAGATTAAATATCCCTTAATTTGAAGAGAACTCTATATTAGAGTTCTCTTTTTCAATTTTAAATACACAAGTTATGTCACAAGTTAATTACTATACAGAAGAAGGTTTGAAAAAACTCAATGATGAGTTAGATCAAATGAAAAATGTAGAAAGATCCAATATTTCTGCTCAAATTGCAGAAGCTAGAGATAAAGGAGATTTATCTGAAAATGCAGAATATGACGCTGCTAAAGAAGCTCAAGGCTTGTTAGAGCTAAAGATATCTAAATTAGAAACAGCACTTTCTAGTGCACGTATTGTGGATGAATCTCAATTGGATTTATCTAAAGCGTTAATATTATCTAAAGTAAAAATTAAGAATGTAGCAAATGGTGCTATAATGGAGTATACTTTAGTATCAGAAAAAGAAGCTGATTTAAAGCAAAAGAAAATTTCTGTAGATTCTCCTATAGGAGATGGTCTGTTAGGTACATCTGTAGGCGATATTGCCGAAGTTAAAGTTCCAACAGGGATAATGAAATTTGAAATAATAGAAATTTCTAGGTAATGGATTCAATTTTCACCAAAATCATTAATAAAGAAATTCCTGCATACATTATTGAGGAGAACAATGAATTTATAGCTTTTTTAGATGTTTTTCCTTTAGCAAAAGGTCATACTTTAGTGATTCCAAAAAAACAAGTAGATTATATTTTTGATTTAGATGAGGATACTTATGCTCGTTTATGGCAATTCACAAAACGAATTTCAACTAAGGTTGAAAGTGTAATTGATTGTAAGAGAATAGGTATTGCAGTTATTGGATTAGAAGTGCCTCATGCACACATTCATTTAGTTCCAATAAACAATGTAGAAGACATTAATTTTTCTAGACCAAAATTAAAATTAGAAGAAATAGAGTTTTCAGAAATCCACCAACTTATTCTTAACGCTTAAAATTTCGTTTAGGATTCTTTTTAATAAAAGCGTCCCATCCTGAGTATGATTTTTCAGAGTTAGGTTTTCCCATTTGAAAATAATGACAAACAGCTACAGCCAAACCATCGGTAGCATCTAAATGTTTGGGTAAAGATTTTAGCTTGAGTAAATTTTTTAACATTCCAGCAACCTGTTCTTTAGATGCTATTCCTTTTCCAGTAATGGATTGTTTTATTTTTTTAGGAGCATATTCGCTTACAGGAATATCTTTTGATAAAGCCGCAGCCATAGAAACACCCTGTGCTCTTCCTAATTTTAACATAGATTGAGGGTTTTTCCCTAAAAAAGGAGCTTCAATGGCAAATTCATCAGGTTTGTACTCGTTGATTAGGTATTGAGTTCGTTCAAAAATTTTTTTTAGTTTTAGAGCATGGTTTTCTAGTTTATTCAATTCTATTGAACCCATAGCAATTAAGCTCATTTTATTGTTTTTTATTTGAAGAATACCATAACCCATTATATTTGTGCCAGGATCAATTCCTAATATTATTTTATCTTTAGTCACAATAATAAAGCTTAAACGTATTAACTATAAATAGGCAGTTTTTGAAAAACAATAAGTTATACAAATATATCAATTTACTACTCAGAAATCTCATTGGTGTATTTGCGATTTGTTTTATCTATATTAAATTGAAAGATAATTTTTTAATTGGGTTTCAAAAAATTAATAATGCAGAAATTAATTACAGCTTACTAGTTGTTGCATTTTTATTGTTGTTTGTCAATTGGGGTTTAGAAGCTATAAAGTGGCAATATGCTGTTCGTGATATTCAGAAAATTACTGTATTAAAAGCTTTTAAATTAACGATTACAGGTATTACTATGGGATTGTTAACTCCTAATCGAATAGGAGAAATTCCTGCAAGAGCATTATTATTAAACAAAAAATCGTTTAAAGAAATAACATTAAAAACAGGAGTTGCAAGTTTTAGTCAGCTGTTAATCACTTTATTTTTAGGAGCTATAGGATTATTTTTTACACAACATTATTTTATTGAAACAATTGATATAACAGTTTGGAGTACCTTTTTACTTACAGGAGTGTTGCTTTTGTTCTTAGTCTATTTTAAAGTAAATAAACTCGATTTTATCTTTAATAAGATTAAGTTTTTAGCCGAAAAAGAATTTTTTAAAGCCTTGTCTGATTTTTCTAGTGTAGAACTTTTAAACATGCTTTTTATTAGTTTACTTAGGTATATTGTTTTTTCGGTGCAATTTTATTTGGTATTAAAAGCATTTGATATTTCTTTACAATCACTAAACGATGTTTTTTTAATCCCAGTATGTTTTATGATTGCTTCATTTATACCTACCATTATAATTTCTGAAATAGGAGTTAGAGGGTCAGTCGCTTTATTTGTATTTGGAACAGTTTCAGATATGGATGTAAATATTATATTAGCTTCAATCACGCTTTGGTTAATTAATGTGGCATTACCCGCATTAATGGGTTTAATTAATTTAAAAGAGTTGAAAATCATCAAAGAAAATTGAGTTATCTAATTATCATATTAGCTCTTATTACAACTATATATTTTTGCGCTATTGTATGGGTGATAATTGGGTTTATTAAGATTAAGAAAATAGGCTTTCAAAATAGAGAAACGGTTGATGAACAAAATATTTCAATCATTATTCCAGTAAGGAATGAAGAGATAAATATAGAAAAGTGTTTGCAATCGATTCAAAATCAGAATTATAACACTAGTAATGTTGAAGTAATAATCATCAACGATCATTCAACGGATAACACTGAAAAGTTTGTTAATGATTTTATTAAAGGCTCAATATTACAAATTAGTTTGTACGCTCTTTCAGATAAAACATCTAAAAAAGAAGCGTTAAAACTTGGAATAGAGAAATCTAAATATAATTTAATAGCAACAACAGATGCAGATTGCATTTTACCTGAAAATTGGCTAAAAAATACTTCATTACACATAAATGATGGAGTTGATATGTTATTAGGACCTATCATTTTTGAAAAGGGAAACGGTTTTTTATATTGGTTTCAAACATTAGATATGCTAGCAATACAAGGAATTGAATTTGGAACCTTACATTATCAAAAACCGATTTTAAATAATGCTGCCAATTTATCCTATTTAAAAAGTACCTATAAATATGTAGGTGGTTTTGATACATTTAATACTCCATCAGGAGATGATGTATTTCTGCTAGAAAAATTTAAATCAAGTAATAAAAAAATTACAGGCTTATTAGCAAAAGATTTTATTGTAGAAACACCTGCAGAAAAAACATTGTCAGGATTTTTTAATCAACGATTAAGATGGTCTTCAAAAGCAAAATATTATTCGAGTAAATTATTGCTGTTTTTTAGCTCAATTGTATTAATTCAGAACATCTTATTGCTATTTATCTGTGTTGTAATACCATTGGTCGAAAAATATAGATTAATACTCATAATCTTATTCCTAACTAAATGGCTTATTGATTTTATATTGCTATTTTTGGTTGCTTGTTTCTATGATAGAAATAAAGCATTGTTATATTTTATTCCTGTTCAATTAATATATCCAATATATATTATTGTAGTATGGATTGCATCAATCACTACTAAGTATAATTGGAAAGGAAGAGAGTTTAATGGATAATAAAGTAAAAGACATATCATCAAAATCGCTATCGCAAATTGCATGGCACAGATTAAAAAAGAATAAACTTTCTTTATTTGGTCTTTCTATTATTTTTCTTGCAATATTAGTTGCTTTTCTTGGTCCTATAGTTAGGCCTGATGGCACTCCTCAATCTAATGATCAAATACTAGAAATTACTACTAAAAAACCTGGTTTTTCTGTTGATATACTTAAAGTGAAGAAAAATCAAAAACAAAAAGAAATTGGTGTTTTTGAGTACATAAGTGTAGGGGTAGATAATGATTT
Source organism: Flavobacteriales bacterium (assembly GCA_002401955.1). Taxonomy (GTDB): domain Bacteria; phylum Bacteroidota; class Bacteroidia; order Flavobacteriales_E; family Vicingaceae. Next base: position 46,379 of record NVUQ01000012.1, read on the forward strand.
TACCACGGTGCCTATTTACGATTACAGTTTTGAAGGTTATAATCTTATTATAGAAAAATATACTGGGGCGAATATTAATAATGGACAAATATTAAAGTATAATCTAGCTGATATTGTTTACGCATTAGATCATAACGAAGTAACAGAGTCAGAAGGATATTTAGATTTTTATACTATAGATGGAGGAAAGCAGCATATTGCCATTACTGATTTAGTGGCAACGATAAAAGAAGATTGCATTGTTTCAAGAAAATACATATTAGGAACCGATAAGTATGGAAGAGATTTGTTAAGTAGGCTAATGGCTGGTACTTGGATTTCTTTATTTGTAGGATTTATATCCGTATTTATATCCCTAGTAATCGGAATTACTTTAGGAGCTTTATCAGGTTATTTTAGAGGCTGGTTAGATGATTTGGTAATGTGGTTTATTAATGTGGTGTGGTCTATTCCTACACTATTATTGGTTATTGCAATTACAATGGCATTAGGTAAAGGAACATGGCAAGTTTTTATAGCTGTTGGTTTAACCATGTGGGTAGAAGTAGCCAGAGTGGTAAGAGGGCAAATGTTAAGCCTGCGAGAAAAAGAGTTTGTTGAAGCAGGAAAAGCCTTAGGATTTACCAATGTTAGAATCATATTTAAGCATATTATTCCAAATGTATTAGGGCCTGTAATTGTAATTTCGGCTATTAATTTTGCGGCAGCAATTCTTATTGAAGCAGGATTAAGTTTCTTAGGAATTGGGGCTCAACCACCACAAGCAACTTGGGGTAAAATTATTGCAGAGCACAAAGGTTATATCATTACCGGAAAAGCATATTTAGCAATATTGCCAGGTATTGCAATTATATTAATGGTGTTGGCTTTTGTTTTGGTTGGTAATGGAATTAGAGATGCGCTAGATTCTAAAGCTGTTGATGATATGCCTTCCGTATAAATTTTTCTTTTTGGGTGTTTTAACAGGCTGTACGCTTTATTCCCGATGAAATATCGGGAGATGCCGTTTCAAAAAATAAAATGCCTGATGCCTTTTTATGCATCCTCATCTAAATATTATATCCTTAACACAAATTACGTATTTCTTTATATTAGGATAGTAGTTGAAAAACATTGTTGGGTGCAATTTTAATATAAAAAATCCTTGAACTCACAATGGTTCTTTCATAGGATTTTAGAATTAAAAAAGTAATAAACCTGTGATGTAAATAACAGTTCCAATTAACATTAAGAATAAAGTATAAGGCAAAATTTCTTTTGCTTTAAGCCCCGTAATTCCTAAAAGAGGTAAAGCCCAAAAAGGTTGAAGCATATTAGTTAACTGGTCACCATAAGCCAATGCCATAATGCTTTTTGGTAATGAAATACCTAAATCATTTGCAGCCTGCACAATTATTGGACCTTGAACAGCCCATTGTCCGCCACCACTTGGCACAAAAATGTTAACCAAACCTGCACTTAAAAAAGTAAAAAGAGGGTAAGTAGTTTCATTAGAAATTTGGACAAAAAATGCCGAAATATCGGTAACTAAGCCAGAGCTTTTCATTATTCCCATAATCCCAAAATACAAAGGAAACTGAATTAATATTCCTGAAGCTCCACCAATGGCTTTATCAATAGCTTTTAAAAAATTGTAAAAGTTTTTATGAAGAATAATTGCTAAAGAGAATAACAATAAGTTAATGTTGTTTGGGTTAAAGAAAAGGAGTAAATCATAATTGTAATCTATCACTACTTTATAACCGATATAGAACAATAGAACGCCACCAAAAAACAAAGAAAATAGTAGAGAATGATCTAATTTTTCAGCACCTTCAATTAACTTTATTTCTTGTTTTTCTTCATTACTAGAAATGTTAATTAAAGTAGAAGTGGCTCTTTTTCCTATCCAATACATTGCTAGAGGCAGAATAATAATAAGCAAAGCCATTACAAATAAATTCATGTTAGAACCAACAGTTTCCCAATAAGAGATTTTTTCGGGAAGTAAAGCAATCTCATTTTCTGGTAAAATCCCTATCATCATTTGTTTTAAATGACCAGGTTCTGCAACTTTTGCTAAAGATGAGCCCGATAACCCTCCGTGCCAAACCATTAAACCTGAATAGCCAGCAGCACCAATAAGAGGATAATTAATTTTAAGTTTTAATTGGGTTGCATGTTCAGCTACTTTTCTTGCGAATATTGCTCCAAATATTAATCCTAAACCCCAATTAAACAAACTAACCATAACAGTTAGTAAAGTTACCAATGCTGCCGCTTTAGCAGTGTTGTTACAAGATCTTACCGCAAGGTTAATAATGTAATTTACAGGCTTAGTAAGTGCTAAAACGTGCCCTAAAACAAGCATTAACATCATTTGTATTGCAAACACTAACAATCCCGAAGACCAAAGCCCTTCTTCCCAGTATTTTAAGAGTTGAATAGAATAACCAGAAAAACTTTCTGTTTCTGGTCGAGTAGCAAAAAAGGCAATGCAAAAAGTTAGCATTGTTAAACCAATGGCAATGGTAAACGGAGCAGGTAAGAGGTATTTAAATGCTTTGGTATATTTATCAGTAAAGCTCACTTATTGATTCTTTATATTTTTTTGTGAGTTTTTCCTGATTCTTTCACCAAAGGCATTTTTAGTTTTTCTTGAATGAATTGAAACAATTACAGTTAGTATAATAAACGAAAAAATTCCAGTAGTAAAAAAAATAAAATTAGAAAGTGTAGGAGAGTTTATGTCTGTTGCTAAGTATACTAATTCAGATAAAAATCCACCTAAAAGAAAGCTAATTAGAACTCTAATCCATATTTTTTTTAAGGTATTCATCTTAATAAAACTTCCCAAGCTTCCTTTACTTTACCTTCAGCTAATAATTTCTTTGCTTCTTGATGAGTTGAAGAATCATTTGAAGAACCATCAGGAATTTCTTCTATACTTCCTAAAAGACCTAAATCGTTTCCAGATAAAATAGTGCTATTTCTGATGTTTTCAGGTATTTGATCTACACCAATACCAATAGTCATAATTGGTTTTTGAATTTCAAACATAGAGTTTTTGTCAGCTCTACAATACCAGTTTCCTCCCATACGACTAACCAAATCAATTTTATGTTGATCTATCATACCTTTATCATCAAGCACAGCTTCGTTAATGTGAATTTTTACAACTTCACAAATTACTAGATTTCCTGCGCCACCGTTTTGACCTAATTCAACAATCTCATTTACTTTACATTCAAATTGTACTGGAGATTCTTTAACTCTAAAAGGTCTTATTTCTTCTGAAGGAATCGGTGTTAAACCAGATTTTACAAACTCATCAATCGAAGAATCATAAGGAGAACTCGATAATGACATTTGTTGAACAATATCATGATTCACTACATTAATTACTACTTCTTTTATTTCTTTTACATTATCCAAGGTGTTTTTAGTGGCTCCAGTCCTACCACTTCGAGCAGGAGAAAAAATCATAATAGGAGGATTAGCACTAAAAACATTAAAAAAACTGAAAGGACTTAAGTTTGCAATTCCATTAGCATCAATTGTACTAGCAAAAGCAATTGGTCTTGGTCCAACTGCACCTAATAAATAATGGTGTAGTTTAGGAACTTCAATTTCCTTTGGATTTATTGTAAGCATAATCTGTTATTTTAGTTTTTCGTAAACGGTAAAAGAATAAGGGTATTGGTGTTTTTCATCAGCCGGATTATTTGTTTCCGAAATATTTTTCCATTTATTAGTATCAATTTCAGGGAAGAAAGTATCGCCATCAAAGGCTTGGTGTACATGAGTAACATACATTCTATCGATTAAGTCTTTTTCTAAGGCTTCTTTATATATCTGACCGCCACCAATAATGAAAAGTTCAGTTTCATTGTTTTCTCTAGCGTAAGTAATAGCATCTTCTAAAGAATGAGAAACAATACAGCCTTCTTCAGTAAAATCAGATTGTCTAGTTAAAACAATATTGGTTCTATTGGCTAATGGTCGGTATTTCTCGGGAATAGAAATGTAATTTTTTCGTCCAGTTATAATATGATGATTTAAAGTTGTTGTTCTAAAGAATTTCATGTCATTTGGTAAGCGCCAAATCAAATCATTATCCTTACCAATTACATTATTTTCAGCAACAGCAACAATTAAAGATGTAATCATTTTTGTGATAGCCATTTTTGGTGAACATTGTTTTTCTTATCAGTATCGTTAAAGATAAAGTAGCTGGTAGTTCCTTTTTCTAAAAGAGGAAAACTCATGGTTTGAATAATATTATCTCGACTAATTAATAGAGAAACAATATCTCCTACTTTTTTAGCATCAATAAAATCACGAATATTTCCATGAACTCTATATCCATCAATAGCTAATATTTCATCATTTACGTTTAAGCCACCAACATAGGCTGAAGAACCTCTGTTTACTCTTCTAATTTTATTGTTTGATTCTGAAATACCTAAACTAGGATCTTTATTTACAGCAGTTTCAACACTTAAACCAGCATAACCAAATACAGTAGAATAATCGAAAGTTTGAGTTCCGTTGATATATTTCTCAAAAAAGTCATCCATTTTTAATCCAGAAACTTTTTCTAAAGTACTTTTCATTTCAGCACTTGTAAAACCTCTGTCTTGTTTTTTGTAAAACTCACTATAGAGATACTGCATTACATTGTCTAAGTTCTTTTTTCCTTTAGTATTCTTGATAATCATTAAATCTAACATGTTGGCAACAACACTTCCTTTAGAGTAGTAAGAAATAGTAGTATTGTAACTATTTTCATTAGGTCGGTATGCTTTTATCCAAGCATCAAAACTTGAATGAGCAACTGGCTGAACTTTATTTCCAGGTTGGTTTTCAATATTACTAACCGATCCTTGAAATTTTCTAATAATCTCTTTTTCAGTATAAATTCCTGCTCTATACAATAGTAATTCATCATAATAACTAGTAAATCCTTCCATTACCCATAAAAGGCTAGTATAGTTTTCACTGTTATAATCAAACGGACCTAATTCAACTGGTCTAACTCGTTTTACATTCCATAAATGGAAATACTCATGAGCAACTAAACTTAAAAAACCTTTGTATTTATTACCTTCATAAGTCCACCTGTTAACTTGTAATGTTGTAGAACTTAAGTGCTCTAATCCACCACTACCATTGGTTAGGTTATGTATGATGAAAGTGTATTCTTTATTTGGATTCTCACCAAAAACATCAGTACAAGCTTCAACGATTTTACCCATATCAATTTTCAATTTTTCAACATCGTAATTCCCTTTTCCATACATGGCAACATGATGAAGAACTCCAGAAGCAGTAAAATCAAATATATCTTGATTTCCAATTTCTACAGGAGAATCAACTAAAATATCATAATTAGGTGCTTGGTATTGAAAACCTTTACCTTCTATTTTAGGTAAAGAAGTACTTACTTTTTTCCAATCTTTAAAAGGGATAATGGTTAAATTGTGAGGTTCTTTTTTTAGTTCGTTAATGTACATAAACATACTTGTTCCATTAAAATATGCGTGCGAAGCATCTACAAAACTGGTACGAACACTTAATTCAAAAGCATAAACCTTATAGTTAATAACAACATTGTTTGCTTTTTCAGCATAAATACGCCATGTGTTTTTGTTTATTTTTTCAGATCTAAGCATCTTTTTATTAAAAGTTGCCGTAAGACCTTCAACATTTTTTGCAAATTCTCTAACTAAATAAGAACCAGGTGACCAAACTGGCATTTGAATATCAAAATAATCTTTTTCATAATCGGTAACCCTCATTTTTACATTGTAATAATGGGTATGTGGTTCTGGTGCAGAAACTTCGTAGCCAATAGCTGCTTGAGCTATAAGTGCGGGTAATAAGAAGAGTATTAAAAGTAATTTTTTTTGAATTGATCGTAGTCGAAATTTCATAAAATAAAAGTGTTAAAAATGATAAAAGTAAAGGTAGATAATAATAATTAGCTGATACTAAAGTTCGTTTGATTATTTATAGAAAATACTAAGTTTTCTGTACCTTTTTTTGCATTTTTACGTAAATTTAAGGATGTTAAAAAAGCATAAAATTTTCTTAATTCTTACGTTAATCCTTTTTGTAGGAAGTAAGGTGTCTTTTGCACAATGCCCACAGTTTTATGATTCTCAAGGAATACTTACAGGAACACCGCAGTGGGTTAGCTGTTTTGGAACCGATTTTAACTTAAATTTAATAGCTGATTTAACCATTGGAAATTATACCATAGATTGGGGAGATGGTTCTGCATTTACTGTAGGTAATGGATGGCCAGTTACTACTGCTATTGCACACAATTATACGGCAACTATAGCTAATTATACAGTAACAATTACATTGCCTGATGTTCCGTGTGTGGTAACTGGAACTGTTATTATGGAAGAACCATCAAACGCTTCTATTCAAATACCTTTTGGAGGGCTAACAAGTACTTGTGCTCCAGGAAGCTTAGATTTCACGAATTCCTCTACAGATGTTTCTACAAACACTATTTTTACTTGGGATTTTGGTGATGGTTCTCCCATACAAACATTTAACAGTACCAATTTAGGACAAACATTATCACATCTTTATTTACAAGGAACCGTAAATTGCGTAACCCAAGTAACTCTTACTGCTGAAAACATTTGTAATACGCTACAAGGAGGACCAAGTATAGCTACTTTTAATCCTATTAGAATTTGGGACATTGATGACGCTGCAATTACCGCTTCGGCTACATTATTATGTTATCCAGATACTACAGTTACATTGCAAAATACTACCAATAGAAATTGCTTTGCTCAAGGTAATATAGCTCAACGTTATGAGTATTGGAATTTAGGAGATTATTGGGGGTTAGGATATGATTCTATCTTAAATTGGAGTGCTTGGCCACCAACTTTGCCATTAACTATGGAGTACCCAGGAATAGGAACTTATAATGCAATGTTAATAGACAGTAGTTTTTGTGGATTAGATACAGCTTACATTACCATACAAATTGTTGCTCCACCAACCGCTGCTTTAACTATTAGTAAAGACACAATTTGTGAGGGAGAAACAGTTACTTTTAATAACTTGTCTGGAGGTGGAGCAAATTCTTATTCATGGAATTTTGGTGATGGAACAGGTTGGCAAAATATGGGGGGAGGAGGTACTTCTTATACCTATAACTTTACGGGAGATTATGTAATTCAATTGGCTGTTTTTATAGCTGGAGGTACAGCAAGTTGTACCGATACAGCTAGTATCCCTATTCATGTGTTGCCAAGTCCTGTAGCTAATTTTAATTTTGATAATAACAATGGTTGTGATAGTATGACTGTTAATTATACTGACTTTTCATCAGTAGATGTAGTAGCTTGGCAATGGGATTTTGATAATGGAAACTTTAGCAATTTACCTAACCCACCAGCTCAATTTTATAATGCTCCAGGAAATTATAATGTTCAATTAGATGTAATAAGTGCTAACGGGTGTATTCATAATTTAACACAACAAATAGATGTGTTTCAATCGCCTGTTCCAGCTTTTATGCCAACAAGTGTTTGCCAAAATGAGCTAGCTTCATTTTTTGATCAATCTACTAGTTTTCCAGGTGATCCTATTATTACTTGGGGGTGGGATTTTGGAGATGGAAACTCAAGTACTCAGCAAAATCCAACTCATATTTACACAATAACAGGTCCAGTTAATGTTGTACTTAATGTAAGTACTGCGTTTTGTTCTGCTTCAGATACCATAATAGTTACAATAGAAACGGCTCCCACTGCTAATTTTAATCCTAGCACCAATGCAGGTTGTTCTCCTTTAGGGGTTAATTTCACCAATACATCATCTGCTAATGCTGTAAATTTTTCTTGGGATTTTGGAGATGGAACTACATCTAACGCTACAAATCCAACACATACTTACATTAATAATTTTGGGATAGACACCACTTTTACAATAAGATTGATTTCTTCTACTCTTTTTGGATGCGTAGATACTACTTTTCAAACAGTTACAGTTTATCCAAACCCTGTTGCATCATTTACCAATAATGCAACTTTAGATTGTGCTCCTTTAATTGTCAATTTTACCAATAATTCTGCAGGAGCAGTTAGTTATACTTGGAGTTTTGGAGATGGAACACCTTTGGACAATTCTATAAATCCATCACATACTTATAACAATTTAACACAGTTTATTGATAACAATTTTGTTACATTAATTGCTATGAGTGCTAATGGTTGTACAGATACAATTATTGATAGTGTGTTAGTTTATCCTGAACCACAATTTGGGTTTAGTACGAATCCTGATTCTGGATGTAGCCCAATAAATGTTATTTTTCCATCAGTAATTGGAGCCGTACAATATCAATGGGATTTTGGTGATGGGAATTTTGGAACTGGTCCAACACCAAATCACACTTATATAAATTCAACAACAAATGATGTTACTTATACAATACAGTTAATTGCTACTTCACCATTTAATTGTGTTGATACAACTTACGGACAAGTGTTAGTTTTTCCTAATCCTACAGCGCAATTTACAGTAGATAGCTTAGCAGGATGTCATCCTCATCCTATCAATATAACAAATAGTTCTACTGGGGGTTCATTATATCATTGGGATATGGGGAATGGAGCTACATTTGACACCTTGGTTTCTAATTTTGGATATACCTATACAAATACAACCGGAGTTCAGCAAACTTATCTAATTATGTTGGTTGCAGAAACCACTAGAGGGTGTAAGGATACCGCATTTCAGAACATAGATGTTTATCCAAAAGTAACAGCTTTATTTAATTCAGATACTGCAGGATGTAGTCCTTTTGATGTAAGTTTTGTTGATGGTTCTGTAGGAGCTGTAAATTATATTTGGGATTTTGGAGATGGTTCACCACTAGATAATACGCAACATCCTACACATCAATATACAAACCTAACTACAATTGATGTAAACTATACAGCTACTTTAATAATAGAATCGGTATTTGGTTGTTTTGATACTATTCAGCAATTAATTACTGTTTTTGCTACACCAATAGCTTCGTTTACACCTTTCCCAACAATTCAAACATATCCTAGTACAACAGTTGCTGTAACTAATACTTCTTCATTAGGTACGTGGCAGTATAATTGGGATTTTGGTGATACTACATTTTCAAACGCACAAAACCCAACAAACCATGCGTATTCAACCTGGGGAATATACCCTATTCAGTTAATTGTAAGTAATGTGAATTGTGCTGATACTGCTGTGGAAATGATAACGATTATAGCACCAATTCCTGTGGCTAATTTTCAGGGCCCAGCACAAGGTTGTAGACCTTTAGATGTACAGTTTGCCAATAACTCACAATATGCGGATACTTATTTATGGGATTTTGGTGATGGTGGAGTATCAACTCAGTTTCAACCATCATATATATATTATGCACCAGGAATTTATACGGTAACATTAACAGTTTTTGGCTCTGGAGGGCAAGATGTTCAAACACAGCAATTAATTATTGAGGTGTATCAAATTCCAAATGCATTTTTTACAGTCACTCCAACAACCATTTTTATTCCAAATGAGCCAATATTACTGTTTAATCTTTCTAATTTTGCTTCATCTTATTTATGGAATTTTGGTGATGGAAATACTTCAACAGATGAATTTCCGCAGCATTTTTATACACAAACGGGTGTTTATGATATTACATTAATAGCTTCAACACCAAACAATTGTATAGATACATTTACATTAAATGCAGCTGTTGAAGCTTTATCGAAAGGAGAGATATTAATTCCTAATGCCTTTACACCAATTGCTGGTGGAGGAAATGGTGGAGCTTTTGCTCTTGGAGATACAGATAATGATGTGTTTCATCCGATAGTAACTGGTGCAGATGAATATGAATTGAACATTTTTAACAAATGGGGAGAATTACTTTTTATAAGCTCAGATATTAATATAGGGTGGGATGGTTATTATAGAAATGAATTAAGTAAGCAAGATGTTTATATTTATAAAATAAATGTAACATATATAGATGGCAGGTCAGAATCCTTTACAGGTGACGTAACATTACTAAGATAATTAGAATGAGATATATAATAGTTATAGTTTTTGGAATGTTTGTTATTACGGCATTCGCACAGGAGCAATCTAAAGATTTCAAGAAATCATTAAATAGCGCAAATAAAAAATACGATATAGGTGATTATTATGGTGCACTGAAAATGTACAATGAGTTATATAAGGAGAATGGAGAAGATAAAGAGTTAAATTTTAATATGGGTGTTTGTAATTATAACGTAAGAAATTACAAAGAAGCCCAAGAAAATTTCCTGAAATCCAGTAGTGCTACTAGTTTAGAGTTGTTTAGATATAAAGCATCCATTGCACACATCAATATGAAATTTAAAAAGGCATTAAATTATTACAATGCATATAAATTAATTTCTGGAGATAAAGAGGTAACAAATGAAGAGACAAATAGATTGATTGAGAAAACAAAGTATGCCCAGGAGGCAATTCTCAACGGAAGGAATGTTCTGATTCAAAATATGGGAGAAGAGATAAATACTAAGTATCAGGAATATGTTCCTTTAATATCAGCAGATGAAAAAATGATGTTATTTACTACTCGAAGACCGGGAAATACTGGTGGAAAGGTAGATCCTAACGGTGTGCCTTTTGAGGATGTATATATTACCACTAAAATAAATAACACTTGGGTGGCTCCAAAAATTTTGGGAGGAGGAATTAATACTGAAACCAACGATGCGTGTGTAGGTCTTTCAGCAGATGGACAAATATTATTCCTTTTTAAGCCTTCGGAAGATTTGATAACAGGAGATTTGTATGAAAGTAGAATGGGTTTAGATGATTGGGAAGCACCATATAAATTAGGTTCAAATATTAATTCTGAACACATTGAAACCAGTGCGTGTATTACTTTAGATGATAAAGTACTTTATTTTTCGAGCGATAGGCCTGGAGGTTTTGGAGGGAAAGATATATATAAAGTATTGCGTTTACCGAATGGAAAATGGAGTAAAGCCATTAATTTAGGACCTATAGTAAATACATCTTATGATGAAGATGCTCCATTTATTCATACAGATAAAAAAACGCTTTATTTTAGTTCTAAAGGGCATCAAAATATGGGCGGATATGATGTGTTTAAAACCATTTATGAAAAAAGAAAATGGACTATGCCAGAAAATTTAAAGTATCCAATTAATACGGTGCAAGATGATATATTCTTTGTGCTTTCTGCTACCGGAAAGGTTGGTTATTATTCATCTTCTCGTGAAGGTGGTTTTGGAGGGCAAGATATTTATAGGGTAGTATTGAAAGATGAAAATGTAATACAGCATGTGCTAAAAGCAATCATAAAAACTAAAAAAGGAAAAGACCCCCTTTCTGCAAAAGTTACTTTAATAGAAAATGAATCGAAAAAGGTAAAAGGTATTTATAAGTCAAATGATAACACAGGGAAATTTATTATGTTGGTTAATCCAGAAAACTCATATAACATTATTATAGAATCTAAGGGCTATTATTCTTACACATCTGAGTTAGAATTTGATATAAACAATGATGAACGATTTGAATTTATTTTAGAAAAGAAGGGGGGAAGTGATAAATAAACTGAAAGTTATACTGATTTTAAGTATGCTTTCAATCTCTCTTGGTGGCAAGTCTCAAGATATGCAGTTTACTCAATTTAATGCGGCTCCACTTTATTTAAATCCAGCATTTACTGGAGCAACTGTAGAGCATCGTTTTGCTACCAATTACCGTAATCAGTGGGCAGCAATACCAGGTCATTTTGTAAATTACACCTTTGCTTACGATTATAATTTAGCTGAATTTAATAGTGGTATCGGCTTACTTTTTGCTAAAGAAAAAGCAGGAACAGGTGGTTTAGGTAGTACCGAAATTGGTTTGCTTTATTCATATCATTTTCAAATAGATAAGAAGATATTTATTCAGCCAGGGTTAAAATTTAATTACATTACAAGAAGTATAGATTTTTCTAAATTGATATTTAACGATCAATTAGCACGAGGTGGAAGCAGCTTTACTACCGATGATATTGAGATAGATAACGTAAGTTACATGGATATTACTGCAGGGTTTTTGGTTTATGCAGAAAAATTCTGGGCAGGAGTTTCTTTCAATCATATTAATGAGCCTAATCAATCGCTTACAAATGATGAAAGCCCTTTGTTTATGAAGTTTTCGGCACATGGAGGTTATAAATTTGATTTATCTGAAGGGGGAAGAAAAACATTAAATACTTCATTTTTTAATGTGGCCTTACATTATAAAGCACAACAAAAATTTGACCAACTAGATTTAGGATTATATTATACCAGAGAGCCTTTTACATTTGGTGTTTGGTACAGAGGCATACCAGCCATAAAATCTTACGAAGGGGTTTTAAATAACGATGCGCTAGCTATTATTTTAGGTTATAAAGTAATCGATTATAATTTAAATATCGGTTACAGTTATGATGTTACTGTTTCTCGTTTAGCTGCTAATTCTGCTGGCTCGCACGAAATTTCTTTGATTTATGAAATAGCTAGTAAAAAGAAAAAAAGAAGAAGCAGAAGGTTTTTTGTTCCTTGTGCTAAGTTCTGAAGCTTTCTACAAGTAGATTGTTTTAGGCTTTTTCATAGTAAAATCAAGCGTAAAGTAAAATTTTATTGTTGTTTAATAATCTTAATTTTACGTTAAAATAAATTGGCTTTGCAAAACAAAAAGATTTACGATATAACTATTGTTGGAGGAGGAATTGTAGGTGCTGCAACTGCTTATAAAATACAGCTCAAGCACCCTAATCTTAAAATTCTATTAATAGAAAAAGAGAATTATTTAGCGAATCATCAAACAGGAAATAATTCAGGAGTGATTCATTCTGGTTTGTATTACAAACCTGGTTCTTATAAAGCGAAAACTTGTGTTGACGGAAGACATCAGTTGGTGAAATTTGCTCAAGAGCATAAAATTAAACATGATGTTTGTGGTAAAGTTGTAGCAGCAGTTGAAGAGAGTGAATTGCCATTTATGAATAAAATTTTTGAAAATGGTTTAGCAAACGGTACTGAAGGAATTGAAAAAATTACAGGAGACCAATTAAGAGATATAGAACCTCATGTTAAAAGTATTGGAGGGATATGGGTTCCTTGCACAGGGATAATTGATTATAGAGGAACTACAGAGAAGTTGGCAGAATTAGTTTCGGCAAAACAATCGGAAAGTAAAATTGTTTTGGGAGAGGAAGTTTTGTCATTTGAAAATGGACAGGAAACCACAGAAGTCATTACTTCAAAAAATAAATATTGGACCAAGTACATGATATTTTGCGGTGGTTTACAAGCAGATCGATTGGCTAAGAAGGATAAAGTAGCATTAAAAGAAAAAGTGGTTGGTTTTAGAGGTGATTATTATGAGTTGACTGCACAAGCCAAACATAAGGTCAAAAATCTGATTTACCCAGTTCCAAATCCTGCCTTTCCTTTTTTAGGAGTTCATTTTACTCGGATGGTTAATGGAGATATTGAATGCGGACCAAATGCCGTTTTTACATTTAAAAGAGAGGGGTATAAAAAAACAGATTTTAATTTAAAGGATACTGCCGATGCTTTAAGTTATAAAGGAACTTGGAAATTACTGTTTAATAACTTTGGTTTTGCTGTTGATGAGTATCGTAGAGCTTTTTCTAAAAAGTTATTTTTAAAAACACTTCAACGTATGATTCCTGATTTGGAAATGGATGATATTAAACCTGGTGGAGCAGGTGTGAGAGCAATGCTTTTGAATGAACAAGGTGATACACGTGATGATTTTAGAATTGAATATAAAGATAAAAGTATTCATGTATTAAATGCACCATCTCCTGCAGCAACAGCCTGTTTGGCCATAGGTGATGCCATTTGTGATATGGCAAATAAACAATTTAACTTAAACTAAAATGGAATATTTTTCGTTTACAGAAATAATTGGTTATTTAGCCTCGTTAGTCGTTTTACTATCTTTTTTAATGAGAGATGTTGAGAAGTTGAGAATGATAAATATTGTTGGATGCTCTCTTTTTGTTGCTTATGGAGTGTTTTTAGGATTTTCTATTCCTATAATAGTTACAAACGTAGCAATAGCAATAATAAACCTTGTGTATTTAATAAAATCGAAGAAGAAGGCTAAACGATTTGATGCTTTTGATTAAAAGCATCCCAATTCCAAATAAAATTATCCATAGCTTCATCTAATCTTTTTAAAAACATAGGATTTGGACTTTTCATGTTTTTAAAATAGTCATCCTGAAAATTATTGAGCTGATATTTCCCAAAAATTCCTTTAGACATTGCATAGTGCATATTTTTTGAAGGATGATTTACCTTCATTAAATAACATTGATATTCTTTAATTGTTTTTTCTAGCTGATCTTGATCACAACCAAAAACATTACTTAACTTAGAAAAAATAAGCTTGGTAATTCTATCATCAGTAGAATCGTGTAAATGTCCAGAAATATAAGATATGTTTGCAGCAAAAACGATTAATGCAAATTGATCATCATCATTTACATGAATGTTTGGTGAAGTAGTAAATTCAGGAGCATCATTAATAATTCCTACTATTTCAGGAAAACCTTTATCAATTGTATTTAAAATAGAATTGATAAAGACATTGGCAACGATGTCCTCTTTTATTTTTTTCTTACCAAATATCTTAAACATGGGTAATACCATTGGTTTCTACAAAGCTAGCCGATAGAAGTAGTCATTTTCAACAAGTAGTAAACACCTTATTAACAAAGTTATTAACGATAAAACTCCTTTAATCCATGATTAAAGGAGTTTTATCGTTGTATAAGTAAGTTCAAAATTGTCTATTGAGCCATTTGTTTAATTTCTGAAGTAGTTCTTTTAGGGTATATTTCTAATGCTTTTTTTAAGCATTCAATAGCATTTTTAAGAGATTCTATGTTTAAAACATAAGCAAGTCTAACTTCATTTTTTCCTAAGCCTTTAGTTGCATAAAAACCACCAGCAGGAGCAAGCATTACTGTTTGGTTATTGTATTCAAACTCTTCTAATAACCATTGGCAAAATTCTTCAGAATCTTCTACAGGTAGTTGAGCTACTGCATAAAATGCTCCACCAGGGTTAGGACAAACAACACCATCAATAGCATTTAATCCTTCAATTACGAGATCTCTTCTTTTTACATATTCTGTAGTAACATCATCAAAATAACTTTTAGGTGTTTGTAGAGCAGCTTCAGCAGCAATTTGAGCTAATGTTGGTGGGCTCAGTCTTGCTTGAGCATATTTTAAAGCTGTACTTATAATCTCAGTATTTTTAGAAATTAAGGCTCCAATTCTTGCTCCACACATACTGTAACGTTTAGAAACAGAATCGATAACAATAACATTGTTCTCTAACCCTTCTAATTCTAATACTGACGTGTGTTTTTTGCCATCATAACAAAATTCTCTATATACTTCATCAGCAAATAAAAACAAGTTATGTTTTAAAACAATTTCTTTTAATGTTTCTAATTCCTCTTTAGAGTATAAATATCCTGTTGGGTTTCCAGGATTACAAATCAGTATGGCTTTTGTTTTTGGAGTAATAAGTTTTTCAAAATCTGAAATAGGAGGCAGGGCAAACCCATTTTTTATATCAGCAGTAACAGGTGTTACATTTATTCCACATGTTTTTGCAAAACCATTATAGTTAGCATAAAAAGGTTCTGGTATAATTACTTCATCACCTTCGTTTAAACAGGAGTTAAAAGCAAATAATAAAGCTTCAGAACCACCAGTTGTTATTAAAATATCTTCGAAAGAAACTCCTAGTTCAAATTTGTTATAATAATCGGCTAAACCTTTTCTGTAGGATTCAAAACCAGCAGAATGACTATATTCTATAACTTTT
Organism: Flavobacteriales bacterium; assembly: GCA_002401955.1. Taxonomy (GTDB): domain Bacteria; phylum Bacteroidota; class Bacteroidia; order Flavobacteriales_E; family Vicingaceae. Next base: position 62,314 of record NVUQ01000012.1, read on the forward strand.
CTATCTATATTTTTAATTGCATTTAAGGCAACTTCAGGAGTTTCGATATCTGGTTGACCAATGTTTAAATGGTAAACAGTTCTTCCTTTCTTTTTTGCGGCTTCCGCATAAGGCACCAATTTTCTAATTGGTGATTCTGGCATTTCAAAACCTCTATTTGATAATTCTGGCATCGCTAAAATTTTATTTTTTGCGAAGTTAATAAAGAAGGATGGAATTACCGCTTCTTTTTATTGGCTTTATAAGCAGCTTTTGTTGCTTTGCTTGCTTTAACCATTCCTTTAAAAGTTAACTTTTTTTCAATGGTTCGAGAATCCATTAAATCGGAAGTGAAATGAAGTACAACATCTCTTTCTTGCCAACCAATTTTATCAGCAGTGTTAAATTCTATTTTGATGGAATTAGTGCTGTTTGGTTTAATGTAGTTCTCTGGCAAAACGACTTCAGTGCAAGAGCAATCTACTTTGGGTGGAGTAATTTTTAAATCAACTTGTCCAGTATAAGTAAAATTGTAAGTGAGTGTAATTTGATGCCCTTCATCCACTTTCATAAATTTCTGAGTCGTTTTTTCAAAGCTTAGTTCATCAGATGATTGAGCAAAAGAAAAGCTTGCTACTAATAAAAGTAGCAAGCTTAAATTGATTTTGAAAAGATAACTTTTCATTGTATCAATAACCTATATTTTAATTTGCAACCGGAGTTCCTGCAGCTTCTTTAACTGGAGAAGTTTGTGGTGCAATAATTTTACCTTTAATTCTAACTACTTTAGTTGGAGTAGCAGCATTAGAAGTAATTGTAACCGATTTGTTAATAGCACCTAATCTCTTAGTGTCATATTTAACTTTGATTACTGAACTTTCGCCCGGCTTAATTGGCTCTTTTGGCCAAGTTGGTACAGTACATCCACAACTACCTCTAGCGTTAGAAATTATCAACGGTTCTTTACCATTGTTTGTGAATACAAATTCTCTTACTCCGTCAGCACCTTGTTCAATTGTCCCGTAATCAACTACTTCTGACTCGAAAGTCATGGTAGGAGCATTAGGGTTCTGAACTTCTACCTTAGCAGCAGGAGTAGTAGTTGTTTGTGCGTTAACACCAACAGCAACAAAAGCTAATAAGCCAAATGTTAATAATACTTTTTTCATGATTAATTAGTTTAATTTTCTATAACAGTACAAATATACCGATTAATTATTGTTTAACTTTCCTGTTAACACTTCTTTAACAATCCAAAGTTGTGTATGATTTACCAATACTGTGCCAACTTGTTTAGCTATTTATTTTCCTTTTTCTTGAGCTAATGGAGTTGTTTGAGGTGTAATTACTTTTCCTTTTATTCGTAATACGATAGAACCTCTTTCGGCATTAGAAATTATTGTTACCGACTTGTTAATAATACCAATTCGATCTGTGGCATATTTTACTTTAATAGTTGAACTTTTACCTGGTTTAATAGGTTCTTTTGGCCAAGTTGGAACGGTACATCCACAAGATTTTTGAACATTAGAAATTATTAACGGAGCGTTCCCAACATTTGTAAATTTAAATTCTCTAATACCGTTTGCGTTTTGTTCGATAGTTCCATAGTCAATAATTTCTGTTTCAAATTCAATTTTTGCTTGGTTCAGATTTTTGATTGATACTTCTTGAGCAGTTGCTAGAATTCCAATTAAAATAATGTTTAATGTTAAGATTACTTTTTTCATAATAGATTTAGTTATTTGATTAATAAAGATCAAAGCTATTTCTAGGATTGTTACATAAATGTTAATTAACAAATGCTTAACTTCTCAATAACAGTTATTTAACAAGTTATAGTAGGCTAGCTTTATGAATGGAAATAAGATTTAGAATTTTATGCTAGCGCCTATATTAACTCCAAGTGATGAGTATTTTTGATTTACTAAAGAATTATTAAGAAAATTAGAAGCTTTAAATTGATACCTAGGTTCTATAAATAAGTCTATTTTTTTAATAGGGTAGCTAAATTTTGAGGAAGTTACGATATTATAAATCATATTTTTCATGTCAGCTGTTTCAATACCAGTCATTTCAGTATTTAAATGCTCACCATTTTTTCGTATTAAAAATGCTAACGAACCACCCACTTTAACATTTATTCCTATTTTATTTAATTGAACTTTATATCCAATCATAAAAGGAATATGAAGATAGGAATATCTGTTTTTATTTGTTTGACTATCTATAATGGTCTCATTAACTATTTGATTTGTATATACAGGGGTGTAAGTTGTATCAAAACCTAGTATAGAATCAAATGTAATGGTCTGATTATAAGAAGTTATAATACTATTATTTGTTGAATTGATAACTTCAGAATAGTTGATATTCTCGCCATAAGTAAGATAGTTTAATCCGGTTGAAAGGTTAATGTTTTTAGTAAAAAAGTAACTAGCCTCTATTCCATAGTTAATGGTTGTAATATTTTTTTCTTCCGCATCTCTTTTGTTTAGGTAATTATCAGAAACATTACTAGAAGTTGTTTTACTAATCATTGTTGGTCCTGTATATAAAGATACATTCCATTTCTTGTAATTAGTTTTATCATTAATAGTGGAGTTATCCTTGCTAGTAGAATCTTTGTTTTCGACATTTAAATTATCCATGTTTAAACTATCTACATTAAGTGTGTCTGTTGTTTCGATAATAGATGGGTCGGATGCATTTTTTGTTATTGTACCGTCATTTTTAAGCACTAAACTAGTATCCTTCTTAGTATTTGTAGAGGGTATATTCTCAGAATTCATTTCATCATTATCATTGAGTTCGTTTTGGATAGAATCCTCATGAAGTAAAGCTCCTTTTTCAGTGTTTATTTTATTGTTTTGATTCTCAATTTCTTTAGACTCATTGTTAGAACTTTCATTAGAATCGGTTGTTTTAGATTCAAAATTTGAAGAAGGTTCTATATCGTCTGTTTTTTCTTTATCATTTACGTTAGATAAAGATACATTTTTATCGTCTATTAATTGACCTAAATTAGCAGTCGAATTTAGCTTAATATCTTTTTGATTAAGCTCCTTATCTTCAGTGTTTAATGGTTTGTTTATTCTTTTTTCTGGCGAAATTGTTGAGATTATATTAGATGAGGTTAATTGATCATCTTTTAGATTTTTTTTATTGCTTGCAATATTTTTTTCTATTCTAGATAGTTGATTTACCTTGTTGTTAATATCTCCTTTTATTTTTTCATTTATATGGGGTTTGTTATAACGACTCATCAATGGTGTGTCATTACTATTTTTTTGAGTTACTAATTCAGAAGTATTTTCATCATACTTATTAATATTGTTGAGTGTCTTTTCTGTGTTGTTGTCAGAAACAATTTCAATATCTAACTCAACTTCACTGTTAGGTTTATTAGAAAGAGATTCATTTCCATAATTTAAAGCGTAATAACCTATAATAAATGATGCTAAAAGAACCAATAAAAAGATTGTAATTAAGAATCTTCTTCTATATATTTTTTGAGCATCTAAAGATTTCTCAAGATTAGCAATATAGCTATCCTTAATTTCAAACTCTCTATTAGAAAGTTTGTCTTTAAATAATTTATCTATGTCGTTTTCAAACATCACTTTTTTGTTGTTTTTGAATTAACATAATTTTTAACCTTTTTCTAGCTTCTTTCATATGCCATTTAGATGTTTCTAATGATATATTTAATTGTTTAGCTATTTCTTTATGCGAATACCCATCAATTGCAATTAAGCTAAATACTGTTCTTGTAGCCTTCGGCAATTCAAATAACATATTATTAAGCTCTTCTGCTTCAATTTTATGATCAATTTCACTGAAGGATTGACCCTCATTCGATTCTATATTTTCAGTATCTACAAATAATTCTTTTCTCTTTTTATTTTTTCTATAATCATCAATTACTTCATTAATTGCAATCCGCCTTATCCAAGCCTGAAAAGGTTTAGAACTATTGTATTTATTAAGATTATCAATTATTTTTAAGAAGCAATTATTAACTAATAATGCAGAATCTTCTTCGTTTTTATTGTACCTGCTAGCAATGCTCATTAAATCATTAAAGCACAGTCGGTATAGCTCTATCTGAGCTTTACGTTCTTTTTTCTCAACTTTCTTTATGAGTTGGGTACTTATTTCTAGCATAAGGCACAAAAACTGCACCCTGAAATGTTACTTCAAAGTGCAGTCATATTACATTCTTAAAATTATTATTTATTAATAACTAATTTCTTTGTTTTGATTGAGTTATTAGATTTTATATTTAGTAAATATACACCATTAGGTAGGTTATTCACATTCCATTGAATGGTATTTATACCAATAGTCATAGATTCATTGATGATTTTTGCTACAATATTTCCGATTAAATCTGTGGCAACAATTTCAATTTGAGTATTTTCAGTTAAATTTAATTCTATGGTTAAATTGTTTTTAACTGGATTTGGATAAGTATTCAATTCTGAAATTAAATCAATTTCATTTTTAATATCTGTTAGTGCTGGAGCTTGAATGTTAATGGTAAAGCCGCTTTGTTTTAGTACGATACCTCCAGAATTGATAGAGTCACAATAAGTACTTGTACAACCATTACCGTTGCTAACAGTTAAACAAATTTGAAAAGGACCATTTGTAGAATATGTATAATTAGGATAGGCAAGAGTAGATGTGTTTCCATCACCAAAATCCCAAAAATATGTTAAATTGTTTCCTGTAGAGCTATTAATGACAATCACATTTCCACTTACAGAACTATCAGGAAATATAACAAACCCAGCCTGACATGGCACAGGGTTAGATACGCCTGATACATTGATTGTTTGAACGACATAGTCGTAGCAGTTAGAATCTAGAGGGTCTGCTATATATAGTTGTATTGTATAGATCCCATTTGCAGCAAATGTATGGGACGGACTTGTAGAATTAGAGCTTCCACCATCTCCAAAATACCAATAAGAATCAGTTCCACTACCAGTAGAGTTGTTATTAAAAGAATAATTTCCCCCTCCATTATCGATAAAATTAAAACTAGCAGTAATATTACAAGGTGTTCCAGATCCAGTAACCCAGATACTATCGCAATAAGTATCAGTACATTGATTAATTGAATCAAAAATTGTTAGACAAACAGCATAATTACCATTGGTTGTGAACTGATGCTGAGCGTTATTTGTGTTTGAGCTGTTCCCATCCCCAAAAGTCCAAGAGTAAGATAAGAAATTACCTACAGAAGTGTTTGTAAAAGAGAAATTTCCAGCCCCATTATCGGTATAAGTATATGAAGCCTGACATTGTGCATTTGCCATGCCGAAACTTGATAAGCTAATTAAAGCTACAAGTAAGAATTTAAATTTGTTAAGAGTTTTCATATTATTAGTTTTTAGATTATTATTTGGTTTCACTTATATACACGCAATAAATAATTCGATGGGGGGGTGTTTTATAAATAAAAAAATAAACTTCAATAGAATTAGGCAGAGAATAAGTGTTTTAACTTGTTTCTTTTTATGAATAATCTTCAAAATATCTTATTTATCTTTGCAAACTTATTTTTAAAAGATTCAACATGAATATAGATAGTAAATACAATCCACAATCCATAGAAAATAAATGGTACGAATACTGGATGGAAAATGACTTTTTTAGCTCTAAACCGGATGAAAGAGAAGCCTATACTATCGTAATGCCACCTCCTAACGTTACGGGTGTATTGCATATGGGACACATGTTGAATATTACAATACAAGATGTATTAACCAGAAGAGCAAGGATGATGGGATACAATGCATGTTGGGTTCCTGGAACTGATCATGCATCTATTGCTACAGAATCTAAAGTTGTAAATCTTTTAAGAGAACAGGGAATAAGTAAGCACGATATTGGTAGAGAGAAGTTTTTGGAACATGCTTTTGAGTGGAAAGATAAGTATGGAGGGATTATATTAAATCAATTAAAAAGGTTAGGAGCAAGTTGCGATTGGAATAGAACCCGATTTACAATGGAGCCTAAATTATCAGATGCGGTAATTAAATCTTTTGTTGAGTTAAATAAGAAAGGGTATATCTATAAGGATTGGAAAATTGTAAACTGGGATCCCAAAGCACAAACAACTTTATCTAACGAAGAAGTAATTCGTAAAGATGTACAATCAAAATTATATCATGTAAACTATAAGTTAGTTGATAGTGATGAATATATAACGATAGCAACTACTCGTCCAGAAACAATAATGGGCGATGCTGCAATTTGTGTACATCCTAAAGATGAACGTTACACACATTTACATGGTAAGAAAGTAATCGTTCCTATGGTTAACCGTGAAGTACCAATTATTGTAGATGATTATATTGATTTAGAATTTGGAACAGGAATGTTAAAAGTAACACCTGCTCATGATACCAATGATTACGAAATTGGAAAACGTCATAATTTAGAAATTATAGACACTTTTAATGATGATGGAACGATAAGTGAAGCAGGACAAGTTTTTGTTGGAGAAGATCGTTTTGTGGTTCGTAAGAAAGTAGCGAAACTATTAAAAGAAGAAGGCCTTTTAATTAAAGAAGAAGAAATGACCAATAATGTTGGTTATTCTGAAAGAAATCCAGATACAGTTGTAGAGCCAAAGTTGTCTTTACAATGGTATGTTAAGATGGATGAAATTGTTAAACCTGCATTGGAAAATGTAATGAATGATAGCATTCAGTTTTACCCTTCAAAATACAAGAACACCTATAAACATTGGTTAGATAATATTAGAGAATGGCCAATCTCTCGTCAGTTATGGTGGGGGCAACAAATTCCTGCTTATTACTATAATGAAGCCAATGATTATGTTATTGCAGAAACGAAAGAAGAAGCGTTAGAAATGGCAAGAAAGGAATCTGGTAACGCTGATTTACAACTTTCAGATTTAAGACAAGATGAAGATGTTTTAGATACTTGGTTTTCTTCTTGGTTATGGCCAATTTCTGTTTTTGATGGATTTGGAGAAGACAAGACTGAAATCGATTATTATTATCCAACAAATGTTTTAGTAACAGGTTGGGATATTATTTTCTTTTGGGTTGCACGTATGGTTTTTGCAGGCTACGAGTTTAAAAATGAACAACCTTTTAAGGATGTTTATTTTACCGGTATGGTAAGAGATAAGCAACGTAGAAAAATGAGTAAATCATTAGGGAACTCTCCTGATGCTTTAGGTTTAATAGACCAATATGGAGCTGATAGCGTTCGTTTTGGAATGTTAAGTTGTGCTGCTGCTGGTAACGATTTGTTATTTGATGAATCTTTATTAGAACAAGGAAGTAAGTTTTCTACTAAGATGTGGAATGCCTTTAGATTAGTTAAAGGATGGGAAGTAGATGAAAGTTTAGAACAACCAGAAAGTTCAAGAATTGCTATTGAATGGTTTGAATCAAAAATGAGTGAGACCTTGATTTCTGTAAACGATAATTTCTCAAAATACAGATTGTCTGATTCTTTAATGAGTACTTATAAATTGGTTTGGAACGACTTCTGTTCTTCTTATTTGGAGTGTGTTAAACCTGCTTACCAACAACCAATTGATGCTGCTACTCTCAAAACAACGATAGCTTATTTTGAGCAGCTACTTAAAATGTTGCATCCTTTTATGCCATTTGTAACGGAAGAGTTATGGCAAAATATGGAAGAAAGAAAAGCAGGTGAAGCGATTATGATGTTAGATTTCCCAAAAGCGGGAGAAGTAAACAGCACCTTATTAAAAGACTTTGAATATACGAACAATGTAATTTCTGAAATTAGAACCTTACGTAAGTCTAAGAATATCCCTAATAAAGACCAGATAGCATTAATGGTGAAGAAGAACGAAGCCATTAATGATTCATTAGATACTATCATTTCTAAGTTGACTAACTTATCAGATTTAACTTACGTTGATGATAAGGTTGAAGGAGCTTTTTCTTTTGTAGTAAAATCGAATGAATATTTTATTCCGATGGAAGGAAATGTTGATGTTGAAGCTGAGTTAGAAAAAATTAAAGCTGATTTAGAATATGCTAAAGGTTCACTAAATATTGTAAATAAGAAGCTTTCTAACGAACGTTTTGTTGCTGGAGCACCAGAGCAAGTAGTTGCTGCAGAGCAAAAGAAAAAAGCGGATGCTGAAGCTAAGATTAAAGTGTTAGAAGAGCAGTTAGCTAGTTTGGTATAGCTGATTTTCGTCATTCAGAACGATATTTTTCATCAAATTTATTTGGTAGAAAAATGAAGTGTGGAATCTTATTGATATGAAAACTAGAAGGCCTCTTGAATATTTTTAAGAGGCTTTGTTGTTTGATGATTTTTCAAGAGAATCTGAAATCAAGGTTCTAGAAGAGTAATTGGTGTGTAATTAATCAATTAGTTTACTGAGAAAGAGAGAATCTTTTTTATGACAAAGAACTTTAAAGGATATGTTCTTTGCCTTAGACCATTCCTCCTTTATATCAAAGAAATTAATTTTATTGTATACGTCTTTATCACAGTATATTTTGAAAACTTGAGATTCTTCATTCATAATAATGCTATGAGTGCCACGCTTAATTCTATATTTTGATATATGAAAATTAGATTCTAATTTTTTTCTTACTAACACTTCCATATTCTTAATTGAGTCTGCTTTGGCTGAAATTTTAATTTCAAAAGAGCCTTCAAATTGAATCCATTCACGGTTTTTACTCGCAATTATATCGATATTTTTTGCATTTATATAATTAAGTGCTTTTTTTCCATTCTTACGTATATCTGTTTTAAAGTTTACAATTCCAATTTTTTTGAATTTTTCAAAATAGTAATTCCATGTGCTATCTGGAATGTCAAATCTATATTGAAAACTTTGATGAATAATTGACGTTGTATCAGAAAGTCTTGTTTTTTTGATATAAAACTCTCTTTTATAGAAAAACCTTGTATAAAGATAATAAGAGTCATTTTCAAAGCATGAGTAATCAGAGTTAAATCCATTTAGTAGTTCTTCACGAAAAGAATTTAAAAGAGATGTATCTTTTAGTGTGTAAGCATATTTCTCTTCGATAAACCTTCCATTTTCCTTTTTTCCTTTGATTATAACAAAGGTTTTTCCTAAAAGGTCAAGAGTAGCTTTTTGAAATTCTTTTTCTTCTTGATGGATAGTTATTGATTCTGAATCGTTATTATTTTCAAATTCAGTTTTTTTTACTTTATCAATATCCTGAATGTTATTAGTGTTTGTAGTATCATCTTTACAAGAAAAGATGAAAAGTATTATAAATGAATATAATAATAATTTCCAATCCCGTCCTAAATGATTTGAGAAATAAAAAAAATAGAGAGTGCAAATTAAAGTATCTCAAATTAACTTTGAGTTGCGAACCCAATTCCACTCTCTATGTCAAACATAACATTATTTGGTCAAATAATTCAAAAATTAGATCGTTCAATTTTCAATAAGTTAGTAAAATCGCATCAAACAGATAAATATGAAAAAGGATTTGATAGTTGGTCACACTTAACCTCCATGCTATTTTGTCATTTTGCAAAAAGTCAATCATTACGTGATATAAGTAACGGGTTGCGTTCTATAACTGGTAATTTAAATCATTTAGGAAATGTACATCCTCCAACCAAATCAAACTTAGGCTATCAGAACAAACATAGAAACTGGGAGTTATTTAGAGACTACTATTATGCGTTGCAAAAACAATTAGGACAGCAAGACGGTTTTAAACAAGTTAAATTCAAAATAAAGTCTAAAATATTTTTACTGGATGCAAGTACAATAAGTTTGTGTTTATCATTATTTGATTGGGCAAAATACAAGACAAAAAAGGGAGCGGTAAAGCTCCATACTTTACTTGATTTTGACGGAAACCTTCCAGCCTATGTTAATATTACAGATGGTAAAACTGCTGATAATAAAGGTGCTTACGATATACCCTTAATAGCCATGAGTGTGATAGTTGCAGATAGATTTTACAATGACTTTTATTTGTTAAACATTTGGGACAGCAACAATGTGTTTTTTGTTGTTAGACATAAAGAAAACCTAAAATTCACTGTTGTAAAAGAAAATGAGCTACCTGAAAATAGACATCATCACATCTTAAAAGATGAAATAATAGAATTAACAGGAAAAACAAAAGCGAAATACCCCAAAAAGTTAAGAAGAATAGCACTTTGGGACGAAAAGAACAAACAAGTAATAGAGCTTATCACAAATCACCTAAAATGGTCATGTAACACGATAAGTGAGCTTTATAAAAGCAGATGGGACATCGAAATTTTCTTTCGAGACATCAAACAGTTGCTTCATATAAAATCGTTTATAGGCACAAGTAAAAATGCTGTTATGATACAGATTTGGACCGCTTTAATTACAATTTTAGTATTAAAATATCTGAAGATAATAGCAAAGTACAATTGGTATTTATCAAATTTAGTAGCTTTTCTTAGAATAAATCTTTTTGTGAAAATTGACCTTCAAAAATGGCTTGATGAGCCGTTTTTGAAAAAAGAAAAACCACCAAATATTCCCTCTCAGGGGGTGCTTTTTAATTTATGAGTGTTTTAATCTCTTTTTATAACAAATTCAATGCCTTTGCTTTATCTTGAATTTTATTTAGGACGGGATTGGTTATTAATATAGGTTTCTTTTTCCTTATTGTGTTATGCATATTAATCATAAGGTAAGATGTGTAGGGGGGTAATATGCTAAGTACTCACCATTAGTGAATTCTACCTGTCAAGAAGGAGGGTGTTATTGAAAAATATTTGATGAAAAACGGTAAGGTCAATAACAACTTTTTTTATTTACGATTCGAGAGATATTAATGTCGCGGTTCATAAGTTAGTCTGTGGTTAATAAGCAAAAAACAATTGGGTATACATAATTGCTATGTGGCATATATTTAGATTTTCACATTGATTGTATCTCGTAATCATGCAATGTTATAGAGATACTTCTGAGGTTGTTTTTCATTGCTTTACTTCTGTTTTACGCCTGTAATTATATCTATCTGATATACATTAACAAATATCAAAATCTTTCCAAGAATTAAAAATAAACGCACTGAGGGTGAAAAATATTTGACAATTTATAGTTTCATTCAGCTAAGTTTCTAAAGTCTACCTAGGGAAATTTGCTGAACTATATTACGTATAGTTAGTGATGGCAATTAAGTTCTTATACTGATTCATCCTGTTCAAATAATTGACATATTTGATAGTGCAAGAATTAACTAGTTTTGGTTCACATCAAAATATGAATATTATAGTAGAACTTGAAATTTCCAAAAATGAGAATACAACTCTTGAAATGGGAATAAAATCATCGGTCAATTACAAGTTTGAAAGATGTAAGTATCACTTTTTCAGCCTATTAAGTAGTTCGGCATCAAATTTTATGGTACATCTAAAATTAATCAAAGTGATGAACAAGAAAATTTTAATTATTGATGATGACCCAAGCATAAGAATGTTGTTGGAACATATTTTGAAAGAGAAATATGAGGTTGAATCTAAAGAAGATGGACATGATGCATTGTTGTATATGCAAGAAGGAAATGTTCCTGATATGATTATCTCTGATTTAAGTATGCCTAAAATGAATGGAATTGATTTTATTGATAATATAAAGTCAAGCAACTTCTTTAATAATATTTCTCTTATTGTTTTGTCAGCTAAAGAAAACAGTAAAGAAAGAATAGAATGTTTAAAGAGGAGGGCAGATGATTATATGGTTAAACCGTTTAACCCAGAAGAGTTAAAGTTAAGAATTTCAAATATTTTTAGAAGAATGGAAATAATAG
>NVUQ01000081.1 GCA_002401955.1 Flavobacteriales bacterium
ATCAGTAATTGTAACAGGAGGAACCTTGCCTTATATTTACTCATGGAGTAATGGAGATACCGATTCATTAAATACAGGTTTAACAGCAGGAACATATATCCTTACAGTAACCGATGGCTTAGGATGTGTATTTATTGATTCAATAATTATTACAGAACCATTGATTTTAGCGTTAACTACAACCGATTTAGATGTTTTATGTTTTGGAGGAAATACAGGATCATCAACTGTTCATGTAACAGGAGGAACAACAAATTACACCTATTCTTGGTCTCCATCAGGAGGGTCTGATTCAACAGCTTTAGGTTTAGTAGCAGGAACATATACTGTTATTGTAACTGATGCTCTAGGATGTATCGATTCAATCACAACCATAATTAATGAACCTACATTATTAACAACCAGTTTAACTCAAAGCGAAGTAAGCTGTGCAGGAGGAAGTGACGGAGAAGTAGTTGTTATTCCATTAGGAGGAACCCTACCATACACTTATTTATGGAGTAATGCAGATACTGATTCCATAGCCGATAATGTTGTTGCAGGACCTTATTCAGTAACAGTAACAGATAGTAATGGCTGTACATCAATAGCCAATACCACAGTAACAGAACCAAGTCAGTTAGTATCTAATATTAATAATTCAGTAAATGTAAGTTGTAATGGAGGATCTGATGGAAGTGCAACCGTATCTACATCAGGAGGAACAACACCATACAGTTATTTATGGTCAACAGGAGATACAACACCAAGTATTAATAATGTTTCAGCAGGAACTTACACAGTAACTACAACAGATAGTTTAGGTTGTACAGATTTAGATACCATTGTAATTACAGAACCTGCTTTTTCACTATCGCTTGGAATGTCAGCCATTCAAAACACTTGTTTTGGGGCTAACGAAGGTACTGCAATTGTTACTCCTACAGGAGGAACAGCGCCATATAGTTATTTATGGAGTCCTATTCCAAATGTTGGTGATTCTGTATTTAACCTTTCAATAGGAACCTATACAGTTTTAGTAACAGATACGAATGGTTGTACCGAAACTGATTCTGTTACGATAACTGAACCAACAAGAATCATTAGTAGCTCTTCCACTGTAACATCTACCTGTGGTGTTGCTAATGGAGAAATACATGCTACAGTAAGTGGAGGTACCCCAGGATATACTTATTATTGGCTGCCAGGTGGACAAACATCACTTGATGTGTTAGGTATAGCTTCAGGAAGTTATACATTTATTGTTACAGATGCAGTTGGCTGTACAGATAGCTCAATTGTAAATGTGGGTAGTACCATAAGCCCTACAATAAGTGTAGATTCTATTTATCATACGACTTGTTATGGTGATTCAAACGGTGTTATTGTTGCAAGTGCAACAGGAGGAACAGCACCATTAGATTATTTATGGATAGCTACATCAGTTACGGATTCTGTTGATTCAAATTTAATTGCAGGAACTTATGTATTGCAAGTAACAGACTTTGTTGGTTGTCAAGATTTTGTTACAGTAGAGATTGAAGAACCAGATTCTTTACAATCAGCTTTGATTACTACCAATGTTTTATGTAATGCTGGAAATGATGGAAGCATTGAAGCATTTGTTTCTGGTGGAACAACACCATATTTTTACAGTTGGTCTGGAAATGGAGACACAGGTAGTATTTCTGATTCATTAATAGCAGGAGCTTATACCTTAACATTAACAGATAGCAATGGATGTCAGTTAGTAGATGTTGCTACTATTATTGAGCCTACACCAATAAATTTGAATGTAATTGGAGCTAACATTAGTTGTTTTGGAGGAAATGATGGAATAGCACAGGCAATTGTTGGAGGTGGTACTCCTAATTATATTTATAATTGGTCTAATGGACAAGGAGCAGATTCATTAACAGGTTTAGTTGCAGGTACCTATATTGTAACAATTACTGATGATAATAATTGTTCAGCCATTGATTCTATTACACTAACACAACCCGCAGCAGGTTTATCCTTAAGTTTAACTCAAAGCGAAGTAAGCTGTACAGGAGGAAGTGATGGAGAAGTAGTTGTTATTCCATTAGGAGGAACCCTACCATACACTTATTTATGGAGTAATGCAGATACTGATTCCATAGCAGATAATGTTTTTGCAGGACCTTATTCAGTAACAGTAACAGATAGTAATGGCTGTACATCAATAGCCAATACCACAGTAACAGAACCAAGTCAGTTAGTATCTAACATTAATAATTCAGTAAATGTAAGTTGTAATGGAGGATCTGATGGAAGTGCAACCGTATCTACATCAGGAGGAACAACACCATACAGTTATTTATGGTCAACAGGTGGAATTAATGCTACCGAAACTAATTTAATAGCAGGAACCTATACAGTAACAACAACAGACAGTTTAGGCTGTACAGATTTAGATACCATAGTAATAACCGAACCATTAGCACCATTAACAGCAATAACTACATCAATAGATAACCCTTGTTTTGGAGATAATTTAGGAAGTGGAGAAGTAACAGCATCAGGAGGAACAACACCCTACAGTTATTTATGGAGCCCCGTAGCAAATGTTAATGATAGTATTAATGGCTTAGCAGCAGGAACCTATTATGTAACAGTAACAGACACACTCGGATGTATAGTAACAGATTCAATTACGATAAACGAACCAACAATATTATCACTAAGCTTTACACAAAGTAATGTAAGTTGTAATGGAGGAACAGATGGCGAAGGAGTAGTAACCCCATCAGGAGGTAGCCCAGGATATAGTTATTTATGGAACAATGCAGATACCGATTCCATAGCAGATAATGTAAGTTCAGGAAGCTATACAGTAACAGTAACAGATGCCAATGGATGTACAGAAGTAGGAGGCGTAACAATTACACAACCAACATTATTAACAGCAACATTATCTCAAACCGATGTAAGCTGTAATGGAGGAGCAGATGGTGAAGGAGTAGTTACCCCATTAGGAGGAACCTTACCATACACCTATTTATGGAGCAATGCAGATGCAGATTCTATCGCAGGGAATTTAGTAGCAGGAACT
>NVUQ01000082.1 GCA_002401955.1 Flavobacteriales bacterium
ACATGTGTTCCTGGAGGAACAGTTCCTGGTGCCTGGTTAGCTTATTATGAAACAACCATTTGCTTACCAGCAGATTGCGACAGTTGGACAATAGACTATTACAATTGCTGTAGGGATGCAAATTCAAATACAGCTGGTGGTGCATGGAACGATATGCATGTTCACAATGTTATGAATACCTTAACAGCTCCTTGCAACAATGGTCCTCAGGTAACTTCAACTCCAATTCCTTATATGTGTGCTGGACAAAACAACACTTATTGTTTAACAATTGCTGACCCTGATGCGGATAGTACTTATTATCAAATGACAGCTGCTATGGTACTTGGAGGGGTTGCTATTGCATACAACCCTCCTTATACTGCAGCTTCGCCTTTACAAGGTTTCGTATTAGATTCACAAACAGGATGTATGACTTTTAACCAGCCAACCACAGGGAATTTTGTTGTAGTAGTAATCATTGAGTCTTATGATGTCTCAGGAAACTTAATATCTAGTATTATACATGATTTTCAAATAGAGGTAATAGCCTGTACGAACAATCCTCCACTTCCTCCCGCAGGAGGAATAACAAACTTTAGTGGTACTGGAACTCAATWTGGACCAACAAGTGTTGGTATGTGTATGGGAGAAAGTGTTTGTTTTGATGTCGTTTTTACGGATCCAAATGGAGCTAACACATTAACTTTAACAACTGACGGAACAACATTAATGCCGGGAGCAACATTTACAACAACAGGAACAAACCCTATTACAGGAACTTTCTGTTGGACTGCCCAACCTGGATATAGTGGTCAAACTGTAACTTTTAATGTTCAAGATGATGCTTGTCCAATTGTTGGTACAACATCAATGCCTGTTCAATTTCAAATTTTAAATGGACTCTATGCGGGGCCCGATTATGTCATTTGTTCAGGGTCAGTCCAATTAGATGCCTCAGGAGGAACCAGTTATAGTTGGTCTCCAGCAACCGGTCTAAGCAATCCTAACATCGCTAATCCTATTGCTTCACCAACTGTAACAACTCAATATATCTTAACAGGAACTACAGTCGGCAGTTGTCCAGTAGTCCCAGATACAGTAACTGTAACCGTTGAATTCCCTGGGACATTAACAGCCACTGCTACTGACACACTTTTGTGTCCTGGTGACAATTCGCAATTAGATGCTTTATTAACATTAAATAATCCACCGCCACCACCAGGCTGTACTGCAGCATCATTACCTTGTGCTGGTCCAAACGCTAATTATACGATTGGAACAGGAACGTTAACTGGAAGTTACCCTTCTCCTTATGCTGGGTTTTATCATGATAATAGAATTCAAATGATTTATCCAGCTGCAGAATTGTTAGCTACAGGTATGGTCGCAGGAAATATAGACAGGATATCTTTTAACGTATCATCTATTGCTGGAACATTAATATATAGTAACTATACTGTTAAAATAGGATGTAATCCTGCTGTCTCATATAACACTGCTGCTGCCTTTGGAGGATTAACAACCGTTTTAGGGCCTATCAATTACAGCCCAGTTCTTGGTTGGAATAATCATCTATTTACAACCGATTATGAATGGGATGGTGTATCAAGTATAGTTGTAGAGATTTGTTTTGACAATACTGCATATACTTCTAACGACATCGTATTTAAAACAGCAACAGGGTATAATTCAGCCATATATGATTATGCCGACAATTCTAGTGGTTGTACATTAACTGCATTTACCATGAGCGGGAACAGACCAAATACAAGATTTAGAAGTTGTCCAATCACTCCAATACTAACTACATTTGATTATGTATGGACACCTACAAACAACCTGTCAAATCCAAACATTGCTAATCCAACAGTTACAGGATTAATGGCTACTACCACTTATACAGTAAGCTCATTTGATCCTTTGGATCCTACCTGTACTGTCTCAGAAAATATTACTTTACATGTAAATGATGTAGAAGCAGGAATAGATTTAAACGTTTGTATCGGAGGTAATATTCAATTAAATGCTGTTGGAACATCTGAATGTCCTGGTGCAGGAACTTTCACTTGGACTCCAGCAACTGGGTTAAGTGCAACCAATGTGGCTAATCCTATTGCTTCACCTGCTGCTAATACGACTTATTATGTAGAGTGGGACGATGGGTGTAGTGGATGTAGTGTTTTTGACACTATTATTGTTACGGTTTCACCAGCTCTTGTTCCAACCATGTCTATGACAGCCGAAACTTGTGATGGTGCTAATGATGGAACTGCTACTGCTACAACAAATGGAATGACTGCTCCGATAACGTATTCTTGGAACACAATTTCTGTTGCACAAACTACACAAACTGCTACTGGATTAGCTCCAGGTAATTATATCGTTAATGTAATAGATTTCTATGGCTGTACTGCCACCAATAATATTATTGTTACTGCTGGACCAACCATTGTAGCAGATCTAGATCAAGAATTAAATCAATGTTTAACTGGTAATAGTTTTAATTTTGATGCTACAGGGAGTACTAATCCGAACAGCATTGGCCCTGGGGTTCCACAGTATATTTGGGATTATGGTGATGCTAACGGTGGTACTTGGAGCGGAAATGGTGCACACACAAAAACCCATACTTACGCTGCACCAGGAACTTATACTGTAACTGTAATAGTAACTAATGGTACTTGTGCTGATACCGCTACAATGAATATCACTGTTTATCCTATGCCTACACCTACTGCTTTTACGGATAGCGTGCTTTGTAATGGGGATGCTACTGGTTCGGCTACGGTTAATGCTCCTACATATATTTCTTATTTATGGGAAGATGCTGTGCCAAATACTGTTGCTATTACTAATCCTGCTACTGGTTTAAGTGCTGGAACATATAATGTAACAGTTACTGATGCCAATGGATGTCCTGCAACTATTCCTGTTACTGTGGAAGAACCTGTTGTACTTGATGTAACCATTACAGCCAGTAATAATCCTTCTTGTAATGGATTTACGGATGGTGATGCTACTGCTCAGGGTTCAGATGGTACTGCTAGTTACTCTTATGC
>NVUQ01000083.1 GCA_002401955.1 Flavobacteriales bacterium
TGACCTTTAGGTTAAAATGAAACGATCGAAATACCTCGAAAGCTCTGCTTCGGGGATGATCGTTTCAAGAAATTCTTTTATTTTCAAAACACCCAACAAAGTTTTTTGTATAATACCCCAAAACGAAATATTTAATAAATAAAACAGCTGTTAAAGTTGCATTAAGTGAAAATAGGTTACATTTATAGAAAATTATTTAATGAATATTATAACTACAATTACTATGAAAAAATTATTATTGACGCTACTCATTACGCTTTGCATAATACAGGTTAATGCAACTGGAATTATTGTTTTAGAGGGGCATTACCAAGGTAAAAACCTATATGTTCTAAATCCAATTTCTAGTAGCGGTGTTGGATTTTGTACGTTTGAAGTAAGCATTAACGGAGAAGTAATTACTGATGAAATTAACTCGAGTCCTTTTGAGATTGATTTCGAGAACTTTAAGTTGAAAGTTGGAGATCCAGTTATTGTAAAAATTAAGTATAAAGATGATTGCACCCCTAGAGTTTTAAATCCAGCGGTATTAAAGGCAAAAAGTACTTTTGAAATTGTTGCCATGAAAATTTCTAAAGATGGAACTTTTGATTGGACAACTACTAAGGAAACCAGTAAATTAACCTTTATTGTTGAACAATTCCGATGGAACAAATGGGTTAAGGTTGGTGAAGTTGACGGAAAAGGAATAACTGTTAAAAACAACTACCAATTTAAAATTACTCCTCACTCTGGTAATAACAAATTTAGAGTTAAACAAATTGATTACTCTGGTAAACCAAGATACTCTCAAGTTTCAAGATTTATTTCTACAGTTGGTGAAATTTCTTTTAGCCTTAAAAAAGCTAAAACAGAAATATATTTTACAAGTAAAACGTTATTTGAAATTTACGATAGCCAAAGTAACATCGTTAAATCAGGATTCGGAGATAAACTAGATGTTTCTAATCTTAAGAATGGAATTTACAGTCTAAATTATGACAACAGAATGGATTCCTTTGTGATGAATAGTAAGGTGAACTGTAATATTAATAACCATCCGATTCATTTTAAATAGTTAACGATTGATTAAAACTAAATAATTAGTTTAAGATTTTTTTGATGTTAAAAGTTTTAATTTTTTTAAAATTACAACGTTGGTTTGCTGTTGTTTTTCTAATAGGGCAAGAAGTGTTTTAAGTTGATTACTTATTTCTATGTAGTTTTTATCGACAATAGGCGGAGTAATATTATAGGTCTCACTATCTTCGTTAAAACTGTCAGCAGGATTATTTTCTAATTTATAAAAATCAAGATCTAGAATGGAGCAAACTTCTTTAATGAAATTGTAATCGGCTTTAGTAATACCGTTTTCAAACCTAGAGTAAGTCGGAATTGAAATGTTGAGTTTTTCTGCAATATCTTTTTGTTTGAACTCTTTTAAGATTCTAGCCTTTCTTATATTTTTTAATAGGTGCTCGTTCAACATTTTATATGATATTCTATTTATAAAAGCAAAAGTACGTATATAAAAAAATATACGTTAAAATATTAATCTTCAATAAAAATCAGATTAAAAACTTTCATTAAGTGAAAAAAGATTACATTTAATGAAAATACTAGATGTGTTTTTGATAATATAAAAATATAATTAATTATGACACGATTTATCATTCATTTGGAACAACAAGAAATAGCTAATCTTCTTACTCTATTAGAGACAGAAATTTTGATGATGGATGATGTTTTTTCAGAAGAAGAATTTATATTGTTTACAGAAAAGTTATTGAAACAGAATTTAAATTTACTTAAACTGCTACAAAAGATAGATTTTTCTGGTTCGGTAGATCAACTGGAATTACTGGCGAGTAAGACTAACAAAAAATATAAAACCGCTCGAGGGTAAATAAAAACCATATTGGACCATTGTGCCATACATCATATAATGATAGAAATTTGATAGATGGCATAACATTAAAGGGGTTGCGGTTTCATTTTTAAGAACTTAATGTTCAGTAAGTAATATTGCTTGTAATTGTAATGTATGTTTGTCTGAAAATAAAAAAGATAAACGTTTGCGTTCTTCAATTATGATAGAAGATAAAGGAATTAATGCACTTAGAAAAACAGAACATGTTTCTCATTTTAATTATCTGAAGCAATTGAATTACTTCAAAAATTTAAAAATTAAAACCTAAAATGGAATTTTTAACACATGTAAGTTATTATCTAGTGAAGAATGATTAGGTATAAAAAGAATTTCCTAATTTTATTGAGTTAGCTTACGATTGGTTACCAATAAATTTAATAGAAATAATATTTTCTATCCTTTATGCGTACATAAACTAAGTAAATACACTTAGTTTTAAGGAGGTAATAACCCCTAAATCCCCCCTTTTTGGGTCAAAAAGTTGTACAACTCCCATTAAGTTTAACAATTCATTTTTACATTTAGAATCATTATAAAGAATCACAAAACTGAAATCTTATGGTTATCAACTCATTTGTAATTAAACTAAATCAAGATGAAGCTGAACTTTTAATTAAAATGATAGAAAATAATGAGAAAATTTTAAATAAAAATGAAATCATGGGCTATGACGAGCTAGTCTGTTTTACTGATATGCTTTTACAACAAAACATTCAATACCAAAAGGTGTTTAAAAAAATAGAATTTACTCTTTAGTAGTAGAAAAGAGAGTTTTTCTACTAAATGCCAGATATTTTATTACTAAAAACTAGATTTATTGGATATTAATCCTGTAAAATACTCGAATCTTCTTTATCTGTTTTCCCTTATAGAGTACTAAAAAAGATGTTTTATTATTAAAAAGTGGGCATACGTATAATAAGTTATTAAATATGAATAATTGATTAGTTGGGAGTTAATACAAAGAATTGACCGTAAAATATCCAATAAGAATTGATACTTTTAGGACTTAATTTAAAAATAAAATATAATGAGTGATTATCAACAAATGGATATGCCTGAGTTCCCTAAGAACGGTGGTAAAATGATTGTAACAGTACTTTTAAGTTTAATTATAATTGTGACTTTATGGAAAAGTTCAGTTACTGTTGGAGCAGGAGAGTCGGGAGTTTTATTTAAAACTTTTAGTAATGGGGTAGATATAGAAAACACCTATGGAGAAGGATTTCATATTATTGCACCATGGAATAATTTATTTATTTATAAGGTAAGGCAACAATCTATTTCGGCTGAAATGAGAGTTTTATCTGTAAATGGACTAGAGGTAAAGGTGGATGGTACGGTATGGTTTAAACCTGACGTAGCCAACCTTGGAAGATTACATCAAGAAAAAGGACAGCACTATATCACGGATATTTTAAAGCCAGCAATAGAAGCTTCAGCACGAAGTGTTTTTGGTAGATATACACCAGAACAATTGTACTCTAGTAAAAGGGACATTATTCAAAATGAAATTTTAGAAGAAGTAAGTAAAAAGGTAAAATCAGAGTATATAATAGTAAATGAAGTTTTGGTAAATGATGTTACATTACCATCTAAAATTAAAGAAGCAATTGAAGGGAAATTAAAGCAAGAACAAGAATCATTAGAATATGAGTTTAAGCTACAAAAAGCTCAGAAAGAAGCAGAAAAAGTAATGATTGAAGCAAAAGGTAAAGCAGAAGCAAATAGAATCTTAAATGCTTCGTTATCAGCAAATATCTTAAAAGAAAAAGGGATAGAGGCAACTTTAGAATTAGCTAAATCTCCAAATACTAAAGTAGTTGTAGTAGGTGGTAAAGATGGATTGCCTTTAATTTTAGGGAATAACTAAAAAGAATAATTTATAAATAAAAAAGCCTCTTAAAATTATTTTTAAGAGGCTTTTTTGAAAATTACAAGTATGAAAAATGGGTTTTTAATATCGATAGCAATTTTAATACTAAGTTCTTGTGGTGTTGGAAGACAAAATGAAGATGTTGTTGTTGAAGGGAAATTTACTATGAAAATCCCTTTAAATATGAGTATAGCTAGCGATTTGAATGATGATGCAGCATTACAATATCAAAACTTGTTTAATGAGTTATATGTAATTGTAATAGATGAAGATATTACTGAGTTCGAAACTTTAATAGAGGAAAATGATTTAAAAGAAGATTATGGGTTTGATTTAGATGGTTACTTTAATTTGGTAATAAATGGCTGTGTTATGGAGTTAGAAAACGTTAAAGAATCAGACGTTATTGATATTAGAATTAATGGGTTATCTGCTAAGCAGATTGGAATAGAAGGTGAAATAGAAGGTATTGATATTTATTATTGTTACACGGCAATAAAAGGCAAGAATACTTATTATCAAATTGTATCATGGACGATTTTAGAAAAGAAAGCTCAACATGAGAAATTATTGAGAAAAATGGCTTTAAGTTTTAACGAAATCTAAATTATACCGATTTGTAATCAAAATGCCCGATAATTTCGCTACACTTATTCTCTGGCTTTGATTATCTATCGGCATTATACAAAAAACATTGTTGGGTGTTTTGAAATTAAATTGGTATTACTTAACATTAAAACTCAAGAGTTTTTTATTCTCGATAAAACATTCTACTTTATCGTTTATTTGAACTGGACCAACTCCTGCTGGAGTTCCAGTAAATATAAGGTCACCAATTTTTAAGGTGAAGAATTTAGAAACATAAGCCACAATTTGGTTAAAGTTAAACAGCATATCTTTGGTATTTCCTTGCTGTCTGTTTTCTCGGTTTACCTGAATACTAAAGTTAAGGTTATTGAGGTCTTCAAATAGGTTTATGTTTACAAATTTACTTGTGGGAGCAGAGCCATCAAATGCTTTAGCTTTTTCCCAAGGTAATCCTTTTTCTTTACATTCTTGTTGGATGTCTCGAGCTGTAAAATCTACACCAATACCAATTTCGTTGTAATACTTATGTGCATACTTTTCTTCAATATGTTTACCTAATCGGTTTATCTTAATTACAATTTCAACTTCGTGTTGTACATTTTTAGAGAAACTAGGATAAACAAAAGGGTTGTTTTTAGGAAGTAAAGCTGTCTCTGGTTTTAAAAAAAAGACTGGTTCAGTAGGTACATCATTATTCAGCTCTTTAGCATGCTCTGCATAATTTCTACCAATACAAATAATCTTCATACCCTAAGCCTAAGAATTGAATTTGTTTTTAAGCATTTCTAAATTGGCAGCACTAGGATCTTTTTTTTCCTGCTTTTTAGTTTCAGGTTTCGGTTTGTAATTTGTTTTTTTGACTGGTTTTGATGCTGGTTTTATAGTTGATTTAATCTCTTTTAAAACTTTTTTAGTGTATAAAGGAAAGTCACCATTCATCATCCAACCATAGTAGCCAGGTTCTTTTTCTAAAACTTCAGTAACGGGTTTTCCTTTGTGTTTTCCAAAATTAAAAATGGCTATATTTTTATCGTTGTAAATGAACCTTCCCAGTAGATCTACATTTTTGGTCATTTGAGAGAACTCACTTAAAAAATCAGTATCACTTTTTATATCATCATATTTAGCAATCTGAGCTTCTAAAATTTCATAAGTAGCTGTAGTGTCGGCTTCAGCACTGTGTGCATTTGTTAAATCTTTATCACAGTAAAATTTGTAAGCAGCTACTAATGTACGTTGTTCCTTTTTATGGAAAATGTTTTGCACATCAACTAATTTTCTACTTGCAACATCAAAATTAATTCCTGCTCTTAAAAATTCTTCAGCTAATAATGGAATATCAAACCTATTAGAGTTATATCCTGCCAAATCACAATCATTAATAAAGTCATTTAGCTCATTGGCTACCTCTTTAAAAGTGGCTTTTTCTTTAACATCATCATCTTTAATCCCATGAATTGCAACAGATTCTTTAGAAATAGGAATGGTAGGGTTGATCAGTTTAGTTTTAATTTCTTTGTCGCCATTAGGCATAATTTTAACAATAGAAATTTCTACAATTCTATCAGTAGCAATGTTTAAACCAGTTGTTTCTAGATCAAAAAAAGCAAGAGGTTTGGTCAATTTTAAGTTCATGGATATATGATATATTTATTTTGTAACAGTAAATTCTTTAGTCATAAAAGGAATAAAATCACTTTTTCCTTTAATCACTAGATTTTCATCTAGAGGAGCATATCCTGGAGCATCAATCATTACGGTATAGCTTCCAGGTAAAAGCGTTATTAATAATCCTCCATTTTTTTGACTTGGAGTGTAATGTCTTTCTTCTTGAGTTCTGTTGTTGGTTATGATTACAAAAGCGTCTTTAATAGGCTCTGTAGATCCCATTTCTAAAATTTTAGATTTGATGATAGTTTCCCTAGCATCTATCTCATTAAAAGTTACTTTATAAATGTCTTGAAAACCTTTACTGTCTTTTCTCCATGCTGAAATGTAAGCATGTCTTTTATCTTCTGTAAATGAGATGCAAATATCATCTCTAGTTGTATTTAATGGGTAGCCAATATTTTCAGCTTTACTCCATTTATTTGTTTCAGGATCCCAAGTAGATTTAAAATAATCATAACCTCCCATAGTGTTATGTCCTTTTGAAGAGAAATAAAGAGTTGTTCCATCATAAAATAAGTTCGGAAAATTTTCGTCATATTTTGTATTGATGTTTTCTCCTAAGTTTTGGGGTAAGGCCCATTCACCATTAGGTAATTTACGTGTCATATAAATGTCTTTCCCACCTAATCCTCCTTCTCTATGACTAGCAAAAAATAAAGTATTTCCATCTGCAGAAATACTCGCTGCACTTTCAAACCCTTTAGAGTTAACATTGGCTCCCATTTTTACTTTCTTCTTAAACTTAAAGTCTTTAATATCTGCTTCATAAATATCTCCTTTACTTTTAATGTCATCAAAATAGATGTAAAGTTTATCAGCGTTATAAGACAATCCTACGGCTTGATCATCATAAGTAGAATTAATCATAGAGTTACCTTTTTTAGCAATGCTAAATTCACCATTAACCACACTGCTATAGTTAATTGCTGAAGGATAGTAACCATCAAATTCTCTAACACCACTTTTTCTACGAGTAGTAAATATCATAAACGATTCGTTAGGAGTAACAAAAGGGTAGTAGTCAGGATATTCAGAGTTAATATTTTTTCCTGCGTTTTCAAAACTAACATCAATAGGAGATTGCAGTAGTTTTTGTGCATTTCTTACAATCTCAAGCTCTCTATCTACTTTGTGTATTTTGGTTCCTGGCCCTTGGGTAATGTATTTGTTAAAAGCATCTATAGCTTTATCAAACATTAAATTGTAATGGTAGGCTTTACCTAAATAATAATACACATCTTCGTCAGCATTTCGTTCAGCAGCTTTTTCTAGGTATTTAACGGCATTAGCTTTATCTCTTTCGGTAAATAAAATACATAATCCCGCTTTGTATGGATACTCCTCATTTTTAGGGTCTTTCTCCATTAACTTTACATAAACTTTTAATGCATCAATGTAATTTCCAAATTTAAAGTGTTCTTTAGCATCCTCTGGTATTGCTCGTTGCGCAAAACAAGGACTCATCAAAAATATTGAGAGTATAATTAGTATGAATATTTTAGTAATTCTCAAAAATAAAATTTTGATTAACTAAGTTGCAAGATTAATACCAAACTTAAGCTGTTACTTTATATTAATCTTAACATATTGGTATTTATGATACTTTTTAGGATTTTTGTAATCTCCTCTATATCTAGGACCACTTACCATTGAGTTAATTTTGTTTACAACAATCTTATCTTCACTAATTCCTTTTTCTACTAATGATTTAATAATATAATCTCTAGCTTGATCACCCCTTAACGATGCTAATTTGATATTAGTTTTATGTGTTTTAGTTGGAACTTTAGATGCACTAGACTCGATATCAATATAAACTTTTCCATTTAATTGTATTAATGTAGCAGCACTGTTAATCATTGCTATATAATTAGAATTAGTAGTATTTATTTCATTTATATTATACCCGAATAACTCTTCATAAAATGTAATTAAATCAGCTGTATCAGGAACTTCAACTTTTATTGTATCACTAATAATTAAATAACTTAATTCAGTATTATCTGTATCAATTGTTCTAGTTAAAGCCATTAATAATTTATCATGTTCAAAATCTTTATCAGAAACATTGCTGTTAAAAGGAACTTCATTTTCTACTGATGATGTATTAATAGATCCTTCTTTTTGTGCTTTGGCAACAGCATCTTTTGTATTAAAATAAGAGTTTCGTAATGTAACAACTTGATAATTATCATCACCTTTTTTAATGTTTTCTAAAGCAATTTCACTAAATAATGGATAGAATTCACATTGCCTAGGAAGTGTGATGTTAATTGTCTGAGGGTTAAAACCAACAGCATCAACAGTTAATTTATAATTGTTTTCTGGTGCCGCTACCATTAAAAATTTACCATTACTTGCTAAAGATTTAGTTTCATTTACTATTTCGTTTTTTTCAATATTTAAAAGAGCTAATTCACTTTCTACAGTTGCTTTCGTGTTTTTATTGTAAACGATACCTCTAATTTCTGTGTTCTCTATGTTTGGACAAGATACATCAAAAGAAAAAATATCCATACCTCCAAGAGTTCCTTCTCTATCTGATGAGAAAAATCCAATTTCATTGTTATCTTCCATAACAATGTAAATATCATCACCTGGAGAGTTAAGAGGAATACCAAGATTTATAGGTGCTGTTGGTTTTCCATCCACCATTTCACATTTATATATATCGTAACCACCGATACCACCATGTCCTTTTGATGAGAAATAGAATGTATTACCATCACTAGATAAGAATGGACCGTCTTCATCAAATTCTGTGTTTATTTCTGTTCCTAATATTTCAGGATCAGACCAGCCTCCACCTTCTTTTCTGTTACATTTATAAATATCCTTACCACCAAAACCATCTTTTTTTGTAGCTACAAAATACATTATTTTCCCATCTTGTGAGACAGAAATACTTGGGACATTAAGTTCACTTTCATTTATGTTATCATCTAATTTTTCTAATGAAGACCATTTTCCATTTTCTAGTTCAGATTTCCAAAGTCTATCCTTTTTGTAGGTATATAATGTATTACCATCTATTGAATAAATAACACCCGCATCGTGCTTTTTAGAATTAAAATTGGCAGGTAAATATTTACTTAACTCATTTTTGTCATTAATTAAAGACCATGTTGTTTCGTCAGTTTTTTTAGCAGCATAAATATCTTCATAAGGTAATAAGTCATACGCAGTTTTTCCTTTATTTTGTTTTCTTCTAGAAGTAAATAATAAAACATTATCATTTTTTCGGTAAACAGGAGCGTATTCTCTATCTACTGTGTTAATGTTTGATCCAAGATTTATGATTTTAACATTATTATCTTTTTCACCATCGAATTTGATACCATTATCATTAAGACTAATTCTGTAATTAGTTTCTTTTAATAACCTTTGTCCGGCTTTATGAAGTTTAATTGCAGGGATAAATTCCTTTAAAGTAGTTTTAGATTTTTCAAATTCACTGTTAAGGTGATAAGCTCTACCTAAGTAATATTTTAATTCTGGAATTGTATCTTCTTTAGAATTTTTTAATGCCGTTTCAAAATAAGAAATAGATTTAGTTCTTTGAACATCTGAGAAATAATAACTTAAACCTGCTTCAAAATTATACAAATCATTATTTGGAGCAAGAGTTACTAATTTAGTATAGTTATCTTTTGCTTCGATGTAATTTTCTTTTACTAAAAACTTCTTTGCCTTTTTATATAACTTTCTTTCTTCACTAGAAACTTTTTCTGCCACGACAGAACTCCCAAAGATTAATAATACAATGGATAGTACAGTTATTTTAGAAATTGAATTCATAAATGTGCTTAATTTTTTAATTACCTTATCTTAATAATAACGTACTGATATTTTTCATAAACACTAGTATTGTTAAAATCACTATTATATTTTGGGCCACCAACACTAGAGTTAACATTGGTAACAATAATGTTATCTCTATTAATTCCTTTTTCAACTAAAGATGAAATGATTTTATCTTTAGCATCGTTAGCTCTTTTAGAAGCTAAATTTGTATTGTTTCGAAAAGTTTTGGTCGGAACATGAGAAGCACTAGACTCAATTTCTACCGTAACTTTTCCTGCTGATTTAGACTGTTGAAGAGCCTTGTTAAGCATCTCTTCGTATTTAGAATTTGAAGTATTGATACTTTTAATATTGTAATTAAAATACTCTTGATAAGAAGCGATAACATTTCCGCTAGCAATATAATTCGTATTTACATTATTTGTGTTTGGATTTTCTACATTAGCCGAAGAGCAGTCGTTGAGTTGCTTTTTAAGGTCAGTAATAATTGATTCTAAAGCGGCAACTCTTTTATCATCTGTGTTAGCTGTATTAGTACTTGATTTTGTTGCCAATTGTTTTTTCAAATCGATAATTTGAGCATTAAGCCCAGTGTTAATTCCTTTTAATTTTTCTAATTCACTGTTGTTATTGTTTTGATTACTGTTATTCTGTGCTAAAGTATTGTCTTGGGTAGCTGTATCTCCAGGAGTTCCAAACACAACATTGTCTAAATCAATACCTCTGTTAATTTCTTGGTAAGCAGATATTGGTGGAATGTATAAATCTTCTTCCTGCTTAAATTCAGCAGCAGAGTAAACAATATGATAATCATTTCCAGGAGTTAAGATAATACTGAATTTTCCATCCTTTTTTCTAGGCACATACTTTCCTACCATATCTCCAGATTCATTATCAGTAACAAGTATTAATGCATCCTCTGGTAATTCTCTGCCTATTACTTTAAGATAACCTGTTAAAAGTGTTAATGGCTTTGCGCTAGCATCTTCTAAAGATATTTTATAGATATCTTTTTCTCCGTATCCTTTTTCTTGAAAAGAAGAGTAATAACCTCTTTTTCCATCAGCAGATGTAACAAAAAATACATCGTCATCAGTAGAGTTTACAGGATATCCTAAGTTTACTGGTTTAGACCAATTTCCAGCATCATCCATCACAGAAGAAAATATATCGTAACCACCGATACTGTTGTGACCTTTAGAACTAAAATACATTGTTTTTCCATCTGGATGGATAAAAATACCATCTTCATCATAAGGTGTATTTATTGCAGGGCCCACATTTTGAGCCTTTGCCCAGTATCCATTTGGTAATTTTTTACACATGTAAATATCTTGACCTCCAAGCCCTTTTTTTCTATCACTAACAAAATACAAGAAATTTCCATCAGGAGAAACATGAACATGTGTTTCTCTTGATTCTGAATTAATATCAGAACCTAATTTGAAAGGTGTTGACCATTCTCCATCTTCTAAGTTACTAATGCAAAGATCTCCATCCTTATATAGAAAAAGAGATTGACCATCAACGCTAATGTTTAGCACAGCCTCATGTCCTTCTGTATTAATTCCTAATAATTCAGGTTCAGACCATGCTCCATCATAATTGTGAGCAACATAGATGTCTTCATAATGTTTTCCGTCTTCAATGTCTTTGATGTAATAATTTGAACTGTCTTTTCTAGTTCTACGAGATGTAAAATACATAGTAGATTCATCAACAGCCAATACTGGGCTATAGTCAGCTTGAGCTGAATTAATTGATGTTCCCATGTTACTAACTTTAATTTTAATGGGATTGGCTACAGCAATTTTAGCATTTTTACATTGCTCTATGTGATGGTTAATATCGTTAAATAGATAATGTTTTTTTGTTATTTTTTCTTTGAAAGAATTATAGTTTAACATTGCATTATCTAGCTCGTAATTAATATGGTAAGCTCTTGCTAGATAAAAGTAAGATTCGTTTGGAGAACTTTTTTCTGAAAAAGAAAAAGGATCGTAATTATTTGTTGAGTTTTGAACAGCAGTAACTAAGTATGGTAATGCTTTCTTTTTGTCGTTTGCAGAGTGAATGTAGCAAAGCCCCACTTTATAATTAACATTAAAATTCGTTGGTTGTTCAGTTTGTAATTCTAACCAAATTTTCAGAGCTACATTATACTGATTTTCTTCCATTAGCATATTTGCCTCTGTAAATCTTTCGTTAAAACTTTCTTGGGCATTAAGATTCATTAATGCAATACTGAAAGTTATTATTAGGGCTATTTTTTTCATGAGTTTAATCCTCCTGTATATATAATAGTTACAAATATATTTTATTTGTGCTTTATATCAAATTATATCAATTAATAATGAGATCTGCTAATTAGTTTAAATTTCTCGATTAACATCAAATTCTTCTAAATAATCAGCTACTTTTCTTACAAACATACCTCCTAAAGCACCATCAACAACTCTGTGATCGTAAGCATGTGATAAAAACATTTTATGTCTTATTGCAATAGCATCTCCAGTAGGAGTTTCTATTACAGCAGGTTTTTTTTGTATTGCTCCTATAGCCATTATCGCAACTTGAGGTTGATTGATAATGGGTGTTCCCATAACGTTTCCAAAAGAACCAACATTTGTAACGGTGTATGTTCCTCCAGAAATATCATCAGGACTAAGCTGATTATTTCTTGCTCTATTGGCTAAATCATTAACAGCTTTTGTCATGCCAACCAGATTTAATTGGTCTGCATTTTTTATTACTGGAACAATTAAATTGCCACTTGGTAAAGCGGTAGCCATTCCTAGGTTAATGTTTTTTCTTTTAATAATATTATCACCATCAACAGAAACATTAATCATCGGGAAATCTTTAATTGCCTTCACAATTGCTTCCATAATGATAGGTGTAAACGTGATTTTTTCATTTTCTCTAGCTAAAAATTCATTTTTAACTTTATTCCTCCAGTTTACAATGTTGGTCATATCGGCCTCAACATAAGATGTTACGTGTGGAGATGTTTGTTTTGACATTACCATGTGGTTAGCAATGAGTTTTCTCATTCTATCCATTTCAATAATCTCATCGCCTCCCATAGAGGAAACAACTGGAACTGGTTTTGATCGTTCAGATTTTACTTGTGGTTTAGCAGTGCCATTCGTAGAAACTGGCTCGGCAGCAACTTCTTGTGTTCTGTTTGGCAAGTAATTTATAATGTCTTTTTTTGTAACTCTTCCATCTTTTCCTGAGCCGTTTATAGCTTCAAGTTCACTTACAGAAACTCCTTCTTTTTCGGCAATACTTCTAACTAGCGGAGAGTAAAATTTACCAGTATCAGATGTTTTTCCAATTTTTTCAGCCGCAACAACATTTGCAACTGATGCTGTTTCTAATATTGGTGTTACAACTTCAGCTATAGAAGCTTCTTGGTTTGAAGTTTCTTTCGATACTTCTACAGCAGCCTCTCCTTCAGCACCAATAATAGCAATTGCTTGTCCTACTTGAACAACATCACCTTCGTTAAATAACTTTTTAATTAAAACACCTTCAGCAGTAGAGGGTACTTCAGAATCAACCTTGTCGGTTGCAATTTCTACTACAGATTCATCAGCTTCAATAGTATCTCCAACCTCCTTTAACCAGCTTGTAATCGTTGCTTCAGCAACACTTTCGCCCATCTTAGGCATTATTAATTCAACTTGCGCCATATATATCTTAAATTCCTTTTAAGTCTTGTTTCTACGAAAGTCACAAAAATAGCTTAAAAAATCTATTTTTCATACCATTTATATAAGTATTTTGGCTGTTTATTAACACATTTTTTAACTGTTTTAAAAATGAGATTTAAAGTCGTTTTTTTTATACTTCTGTTTTCTTTTAGTTCGCTTTTATTTTCTCAAGATTCTAAGTGGAAAAAATTTAAGACATTGAGTGCTCCAGAAAAATGTTGGGTAATGTGGCATCCATTTGTAGCTAAGAAAGCATTGAAAATTACTGAAGAGGCAAGGTCTGTAACAAAAAGTGTAAAACAAGAAAAGTTGTTGAAAGGATTGGGTAATGGTAATCAAGTAGATGCTTTTAGACATGCTTTTTGGATGGCTAATCTAACTTTTGAAATTGGTTGGAGAAGAGCTAAGAGTCTTGGGAAATCGCACGAAAAAGGAAATTATAAAGACTACAAAAAAAGGAAATTGGAAGATGGTGTAATTCCTGATAAAATTAGTTCTGATATGGATTTATTTAACAACGATGTTGGAATTGAAATTGGTAAACAGAATAGTGTTTTGGATTTTAAAAAGGATGTTATAAATGCGGTAAAAGAGGGAAGGTGTAAAATCGTTAAAAAAGATGAAAAAGATAATTTTTTAGATTGCGAAGGCAACGTTATTTCTTTAGAAGAAATAAAAGGAAAATGGGAAAATAATAAGTGCTTAGTAAATTCTAACCAATAGCTTTTTCAACTATTTTATTGTAATGAGGTTCACACTCTTTTAAGAGAGGTATTAAATTTTCTGGAAATGGTTCATTTTTGGTTTTGTATGGATTGTAACCTGTTGATCGGTGTACATTATCATACCAATATTTTGCCCAACTACCATCTTCCTTTCTTGGGCCAGCCTCCCAATTTAGCATGTTTTTGTCAAAATTAATTCCAATAATATCACAAAACTGACGTAATACTTTTTCTGGATTTAAGAGTATTTTCTTTGAATCTAGCACCACATATTTGATGTTTTCTTTTTCAAAATACCCTATTAGTTCAGTGTGCAATCTATAACCTATATCATCAATGGTTGGATTGTTAATTACTTTAGCAAAAGAGGGGATCATTTCTTTAGGGTCACGTGTTAAGATTACGTTTACCACATCTTTCATAAATGTGCGATCTAAATCTAAGAGATGATGCGTCATGTTTTTGAAAAAAACAACTGGTTTATCCTGTTTTCCCATTATCGTTTCTACTACTTTCTTACCATCATTTTCTTGTGATGCAATTACATCTTCTGCTCCAGGATGATACTCATCTGCATTGGTGTTGCTGAGGTAATGCGCATACAAAGGTTCGTCAAAAATGCCTGTATCAGCTCGTTGAGCAAAAGAATACATGAGTGTAGTAGAAATGTTTCGTGGACCAGCCCATAAACAAATACGCGTTATGCCATCTTTAGATTTCATTATTTATTGATTTCCTCCTCAATTAAATCGTGATATAATCCACTTAACTTCCTCGTAAAGTCTCCATAGTTTTGGCTCCCGATTACTCGTCCGTCTATCTTAGTAACTGGAGTTAAGCCGCCAAAAGTTCCCGTTACAAAAGCTTCATCAGCGCCATAAACATCGTATAATGAAAAGTTCTTTTGTCTACACACAATGTTATTCTTTTCGCAAGCCTCAATTACTTTTGCTCTGGTAATCCCATTCATACAATACTGACCAGTTGAGGTCCATACTTCATTGTTTTTTATGATAAAGAAATTAGTTGCATTACAAGTAGAAACAAATCCATTTGCATCTAACATCAGAGCTTCATCTGCACCAGCTTCTATAGCTTGAACTAAAGCTTGCACTTCGTGTAATTTACTATGACAGTTTAAACGAGGGTCTAAATAATCTGGAGAGCCTCTTCTTATGGTTGAAGTAAAAAGCGTAATTCCTTTTTCTTGACTTTCCTTAGATGCTTTTTTGTGTTCGGCAATAATCACCACATTAGGACCAGAAATGGTTAATCGCGGATCTTGAGAGGGCGTTTTTTTAATGCCTCGAGTAATCATTGTTCTCACGTGTACATTGTCGTGCATATCGTTAGCCTTAATGGTTGTCCATAACATTTCTGTCAATTCTTCTTTGGTAAATGGTAATTTCATACCAACAGACGCGGCTGCTTCCCACATGCGGTTAAGGTGTAAATCTAAAAACACCAATTTGTCGTTGTGTAAGCGTAGGGCTTCCCAAATTCCATCTCCAACTAAATATCCACTATCAAAAACAGAAATTTTGGCATCATCTCTTGCTAATAATTCACCATTGATAAATATTTTAATGTTGGCATTTCTTTCGTCTGCCTCTGCGTTGTGCGTTCCGTGTACCATGAGTTATATCTTAGATTGACGAAAGTAATCGAATTTAAAGAGAAAGTAAACTTACGGTTAGAAAAAAGTGAGTTTTATTATGGAGACGATGGTGGATATTACAATAATGGTAAGTCCTAAAGAAATAATTATCTTATAAATGTGCTGTTTTTTTTCTAATTCTCGGTTTTCTTTTAACTCTTTTAGTAAAAGGTCTTTTTCGAATTGAGTATATTCTTTAGATTGGATTGGAGTCCCTTTTGAATATTCTTTTTTATCCTTTGAAAAAGGATTGTGAACTGATTTTCGTCTATTGTTTAATTTTAGACTAGCTATCATATTTGCTGCGAATGCCATGCTTACTTTACGCAAATAATTAAAATAGGTTTACTATTTAAATCTGTGGTTGCAAAAAGATAGGCTTCTCCTCCATCTTTCAATTTTAATTTCTTTTTGATTTGTTCAGGCTTATCTTTAAAATTACGACAACTTACATTGGCTTTTGATATTCCTAGTTTTTTAAATTCTTTTGGAGAATAAGAGAGAATGTGATTTATCTTAAATCTCCTTCCAGGAAAATTTTCAATTGGTTTTTCAGAAGTATAGAGGTGCGTATTGGGTGCTAATTTTTTCACTTCATATTTATTACAAATGCTATTAAATGCACCAGCTTTTAGAATAGATGCATTGGGTTCGTACAAAAATTGTAACGGTTCTGAGTAATTCACAGTAGCAGTGCGTTCTTCTACATAATCAAAACTAAAAGTTTGATTGATTTTGGTAAGGTTAATCGTATTAATTTTAGGTTCAATATTTACATCTTTTTCCATTAGGTAGAGTACTTCTTTACAGTCGTGATCTACAGAAACTACCCAAACCTTTGTAACGTTAGTTAGGTCTTTTAAACTTTGTTTAATATCTAATAAAGGAGCAGTTTTCACTAAAATTTTATCAGCTATGTTGAAGATGGCTGGAGCTAATTCAATAATGTTTGGTGTACATTCATCTAGCTTAAAAACACGTTGGTTTTCATTTCTTCGACTCGGGTCAATGTAAACTGCATCTGCCTTTTTATTGGTAGATTGTAAAAACTCCTCAGCAGGAGCATTTACTAACTCAATATTATCAGTTTTTAAGTTGTTGAAATTGCTTTTTACTAAATCAAACAATTCTTTGTTTTGTTCCACATAGGTTACTTGCTTAAATTTTTTGGCAAAATAAAAGCAGTCAATTCCAAAGCCACCAGTGAGGTCTATAATAGAAGATTCTGGATCAAGTCCAGAATTACGGAAAAGGGAGGTTTTGTATATGGCTGTCTGTTCAGAAGAACATTGTTCCATAGAGAGTTTAATAGGGTAAACAATATCAGGGTTGTTGTAAAATTCAGGAAGCTTATTTTTTGCTTTTTGGATGCCGTTAATTTGAGCTAAAATAAAGGGTGAATCTAATTCAGGTTTTTTGCTGAGTAACAAAGCCAGTTCTGAAACTGATTTGTTCTTATTGGCTTCAATAAAAGCTTTTTCATTCATTGCTCACTATTACTAATTACAGTGTTCTAAAATACTTAACTCAATTTGTTTTGGGTAAATTTCATGAAAATATTCTACATAATTATCGGAACTTTTATAGCCTGTTTTCATTATTGATGATGCTTTATTTAAGTTGTTGCATGCATTGTCTTTTTCATTTAGCTTAATTTGCGTTAATCCCATAAAATAATATGCCTCAGTACAATTTTCGTGATATTTAATGGCTTTCTCATAAGCTTTAATTGCTTCATTGTATTCTCCTAATTTATCTAAACACCTTCCTTTTTGTACAAAAGTGTAAACATCAACAAAATCTTCACCATGCGTTGAAGCTAAATTATTAATGTACATGTTAAATTCATCAATTGCTATTTGATAATGTTCTAATTGCATGTGTGCTAATCCTTTCAGGTAATGAACATCTTCTCCCATAGGTGCATCAGAAAAATCTGGCGTGTAAGCATCATGCTGTTCTAATATTGTTAGGGCTCTTTCATAATCACGATAATAATAAAGTGCCACCCAACCATAGTACGCACTTACTTCTCTTGGTTCTAGTTTTAGAGATTTTTCCAGTAGCTCTATTGCTTTACCATAGTCTCCATTTTTTGTGTTTTGAACAGACCAATGACGATATTCTTCTGCTGCAACAGTATTTCTCTTGGCTAAAGCGTATTCAATAAGAGCGTTTCCACGTTCGTTTTTTCCAAAATATAGGTTTTGGTATCCTATTTCAAAAAGAGTGGTGTCATTACTGATGTCAACATCTATAGAGTCTAACTTATGTAGGTAGCTTGTAAGGTCGTGCTTTTCAGATTGAACATTAGATTCGTTTTGTTTTTGTGCAGAGGTACACGAAAAAAATAGAATAAGGAGTAAAGATGTAAGAATTGTTTTTTGCATTTATTTGAAATTATTATTTTGGAAGTATTTCAATTAATTCGCCATTTATTAACCTGAAAGAAAAAAACTTGTGGCTATTTACTATTTTTCCCTCTTCATTTTTTGGAGGAATCCAGTCTTTCAATTCTTTTGTTTTAGTTAAAAAATAATCTGTTATTATTTTATTTAAAGTTGTTTTTTGATAGTCTAAGTCATACTGGATTAATGAGAATTCACCGGTTTCGCCTTTGCAATTTACTTTAAATCTAACTGTAATGATTCCAGAATTTTTTTTAAAAACTTGCATTTTGGTGGTTGGATATGATGATTTAAAATGTTCTTTTATTACCCAAAAACCTCCTTTGTGCTTTAACTCTGGATGGTAATAGGGCCATGTGCTGACATCTTCACATAGGCTGAAGCTAGTATCTTTTTCTTGAGAATAAACATTAAGAGAAATTATGCCGCATAGCAGCATGGTCATGTAGGGTTTCATATTTTTATTAAAAGAATTGATGAATTATTCTGAAAAAGCGTATTGAATAATATTGGCTCCCATCTTTAGTGCTTTAGTTCTGTTTTCCTGTGAATCATTGTGAACTTCCTGATCTTCCCAGCCATCACCTAAATCGCATTCAGCATCATAAAAACAAACCAAACGTCCTTCATATATTAAACCAAAACCTTGTGGTGGTTTATCATTGTGTTCATGTATCTTTGGTAATCCATTATTAAAATTATATTTCTGATGGTAAATGGGATGGGAGTAAGGCAGTTCAACGAACTCTAACTCCGGAAAAACTTTTTTCATTTGTGGTCTTAAAAATTTATCCATTCCATAATTATCAGAAATGTGTAAAAATCCACCTCCAATTAAATAGTTTCTCAAATTTTCAACTTCATCTCCATTTAAAATAATATTTCCGTGTCCGGTAATGTGTACAAACGGATGGTTAAATATTTCGGAGCTCCCAATTTCTACAATGGCTTGTTCTTCGTTAATGTTGGTGTTTAAATTTTTGTTGCAATAAGAGATTAAATTAGGTAAAGATGTTTCTAGATTAGCGTACCAATCGCCACCACCATTATATTTTAACAAGGCTATTTGGTAGCTGGCTGTTTGACCAAAAACACTCAAACTAAACACTATTAATAGTATACTTAAAACTTTATTCATTTATTAAATTAAACGTAGTACAAGCTACAATTCCAGCAGTTTCAGTTCTTAAACGACTTTCCCCGAAAGTTATTGGAACAAATCCTTTTTCTATTGCAAGTTTCACTTCCTCTTTACTAAAATCACCTTCTGGTCCAATTAAAACTAAGCTATTTTCTCCTTTTTTATAAATAGATTTAAAGTGTAATTGATTTTCATCATAACAATGTGCAATGTACTTTTTTCCTTCAAAAGGATGGTTAACAATTTTGTTAAAACTAGTTAAATCATTTATTTTAGGTAATGAAGCTTTTAATGATTGTTTCATCGCAGAAACAGCAGTTTTAACAAAGCGTTCCAACTTAATGTTTTTACGTTCGGAATGTTTGCATAACACTGGTGTAATTTGATTGATGCCAATTTCGGTGCATTTTTCTATAAACCATTCAGTTCTGTCGTTGTTTTTTGTTGGAGCTATGGCAATATGTAAATAAGGCTTAGTGTTGTTTTCTTTGGTGGTTTTTGAAATTTCAACTTCACATTTTTTTGGGTTGTCATTTACAATAAGGGCGTTATAAAATGTTCCTCTTCCATCAATCAACGTAAGCGAGTCATCTTCTTTTAATCGAAGAACCCGTACAGCATGTTTGGATTCACTTTCACTTAAAGTGTAGCTTTTTTCGTTGGTTATATCTGGTGTGTAAAATAGTTTCATAACTGAATAAAACAAAAGTAGAAATAAAAAAAGGAGTTGAAACTCAACTCCTTTTTTTAACATTTTTTTTAACTTTTAGTGTATTTCAATATCAAAAGCCATACGAGCCATAATTCCAGATTGTTGAGTTACGCTTTGTAATTTTTTGTAGTATTTGTGTTCGTTACCAAGGGCATTATTTAAAACTCTTGTTTCTATATTAAGTGTTAGTTTTTCTAATAGTTTTTCAAAAGGGTCTTCTAGTTTAGGATAGCTAACTAAATCGTAAGTATCTAGTTTTGCAGATTTTTGGGCAATTTCAATAGCCCTATCCATTCCTCCAATTTCATCAACTAATCCTATTTTTAAAGCATCTAATCCCATCCATACTCTTCCTTGGCCAATTGAATCTACTTGTTCTTTAGTCATACCTCTACCATCAGCAACTTTGGTAATAAAATCGGTATAAACTTTCTCAACACCAATTTGTATGATGTCTCTTTCTTCGGCAGTTAAAGGTTTAAACACCGACATCAATCCAGAATGTTTATTCGTTTGAACTCGATCAAAAGTAATTCCTAATTTATTGTTCATTAATCCTTGAGCATTGGGAATAACGCCATATACACCAATAGAACCTGTAATTGTTTTCTCATCTGCTACAATTTTATCAGCTGCACAAGCAATATAATAACCTCCACTTGCGGCAACATTACCC
This sequence comes from Flavobacteriales bacterium, assembly GCA_002401955.1. GTDB lineage: Bacteria > Bacteroidota > Bacteroidia > Flavobacteriales_E > Vicingaceae. The sequence continues at coordinate 20,887 of NVUQ01000083.1, forward strand.
ATAGATACAATTACTGGTTTCGCTTTTTTTGCCAAAACAACTTCTCTCCATATTACATTAGAGGCTAAAGCGTTTCCTCCTGGAGAGTTAACCCTTAAAACAATTGCTTTTACATTACTGTCTAAACGTGCTTCTCTAATTGCTTTAGACATAGTTTCAGAACCCATTATGTCTCCCTTGCTTTTCCCACTACGAATTTCTCCAGCAGCATAGATTATAGCAATTTGATTTTTAGCATTTTCTTTGTCTTCCTGTTTTTTCTTGTTCTTCTTTTTCAAAGTTGAAGCATATTTTTCTATACTTATAGAATTGATATCATCATCGCTATCAATTTCTAATTTTTTTCTAAGTTCAGCCAATAACTCATCTTTATAAAATAGCTCATCCACCAAACCTTCATCTTTCGCAATTTGGGCATCCTGGATGGTCATGTTATCTGCTAACTCATTTAGTTTTGCGACACTAATCCCTCTGCTTTTAGAGACTTCTTTAGTCATGCTACTCCATGCTGTATTCAAAATGAGTTCCATTTGTTCTCTATTGGCATCACTCATTTTTTCTAACATATAAGGTTCCACAGCACTTTTAAATTTACCATGACGGATAATTTGCATTTCAACATCTAGTTTTTCTAAGGCATTTTTAAAAAACATTAGTTCCGAAGATAAACCTCTGTGCTCAACTATTCCTGCAGGATTAACATAAATTTTGTCAGCAACAGAAGCAATGTAATAGGTACCTTGAGTGTATATTTCAGAATAGCTAATAATCCATTTTTTAGATTTTTTAAAATCAATAAGAGCAGCTCTTAGCTCTTCAAGAGTAGCCATTCCTGCGGGGATATACGTTAAATCTAAATAGATACCTTTTATTTTGTCGTCAGTTTTGGCTTGTTCTATTGATCTTAAAATTTTATCTAGCCCTAAACCATTTTGAGATTCCATAGTACTGAAATTAAAATTTTCAAAAGGATTTTCAGAGCTTCTGTCAGTAATTGGTTTGTTAAGAGTTAAGCGGAGAAGAGAGTTGTTTTCTACTTTTTCTACTTTCTCATTGCTTTCTGCTAATGAAGAAAGAGTCGAGGTTGTAAAGCCAGTTAACATTGCAAAAAAGATGAAGATAAGGAATATGCCTGAAAGTGTAATTGATACGAAAGTACCCAAAGCACTTGCGAACATAAATTTAAAAAATTGTTTCATTTACATAAGTTTAGTTATTTTACAAATACAAAAATAGCTTTACTCTCTAATAGAATATTTAAGAAATACACCAATGGTTACAGAAATGGATAAACGGAGTAATATGGTGGTATTATCTTTAGGGGGTAATATGGGTGATGTTAAATCAATATTTATAAAATCGATTAAACTTTTAACCAATAGCTTAGGAAAGCTTGATGTGGTTTCTCCTATATATAAAACAAAAGCCTGGGGAGTTGAAAACCAAGCAGATTTTTTAAATCAAGTTGTACTTTTTAGTACTAATTTAAATCCGCAGGAAGTGTTGCAAATATGTTTGGATGTAGAGTCTGAATTAGGAAGAGTTAGGAAAGAAAAATGGGAGGAAAGAGTTATTGATATTGATATTTTGTTTTATGAGGATGAAATTATTGACGATTCAAATTTAACTATTCCACATCCTTATGTTCATAAAAGAAATTTTGTACTTTTTCCTTTGGCAGATATTATCCCTAGTTTTAGGCATCCTTTACTAGATAAAACAATAGAGGAGCTAAAAAACATATGTAATGACAAGTTGCAGGTATTCAAATGTTTAGATTAAATGTTGTAGATATACGAAAATAGTTTTTTAAATGTAAAAACTAATTACTATCATTGCAGTTGAAAAAAGTAACTATAAATAGATTTTTAAAAGAATAACTCTATAAATATGAGAAATCGAAATTCAAAATTATTATCGTTAATAGCTGTAGCTTCTATTGTATTAATGGCTTGTAACCCATTAAACAAAATGATTAAAAGACAAGGGGAAGTAAATTACGAACTTGCTCCTAATCCAGTTGAAATGCATGGTGATACTATAGCAATTACATTTTCTGGAAGTTTTCCTGAAAAATATTTTAATAAGAAGGTGTCTGCAACGATTACTCCAGTATTGGTTTACGGAGGAAATTCAGAAACATTTGAGCCTTTAAAGTTAAAAGGAGAAGTTTCTGAAGCTGAAGGAACAACGATTAAGTACGAATCAGGAGGGAGTTTTTCTCATGCTGCTAAGATTGCCTATAAAGAAGGTATGGAAGATGCAATTGTTGAGTTAAGAATAACAGGTGAATACAAGGATAAAACAAAAGATTTAGACCCTAGAAAAGTTGCTGATGGAACTATCATTACTCCTAAATTGGTAATGTCTTCTGATAAAGCAATTGCTGCTGCAGATAAATTTGTAAAATTTACCTTAGAAGATAACAATGTTGAACTTCATTATTTAGTAAGTAACTCTACTGTTAGAGGAAGCGAAATGAATGATGCAGACATTAAAGAGTTAAAATCTAAATTGAAAGGATGGAACGAAGATGTGAAGATGGAGTTCAATGCTTTAACTATTGGTGCTTATGCTTCTCCAGAAGGCGAGTTAAGCAAGAATGAGAATTTGGCTAACGAAAGAGCTGCTTCAGCTGCTAAAGCGTTAGAGACTTTATTAAAGAGAGCTAAAGTTGAAATTCCAGAAGGTTTTTCTACTGCTACAGGTAAAGGTGAAGATTGGGCTGGATTTAAAACTCTAATGCAAGCTTCTGATATAGCTGATAAAGAATTAATTATTAGAGTTTTAGAAACGTACAAAGACGGAGAGACGAGAGAAAAAGAAATTAAAAATTTAGCGGCTACTTATGTTGAAGTAAATAAAAAAGTATTGCCTTTATTAAGAAGATCTCAATGTAACCTAGTAATGAAGCACCATAATTTAACTGATGATGAAATTAAAGCTTTAGTTGATACTAAAATTGATTCATTAGATGTTGAGCAAATGCTTTATGCAGCTACACTGTATGATGATGTTGCTAAGAAAGAGTCTATTTATAAAAGTGTTTCTTCTATTCACTCTGGTGATTGGAGAGGACCAAACAATGTTGGATTCATTTATGTTTCTCAAAATAAATTAGCTGATGCTAAAACTGAGTTTGATAAAGCTAACGGACTTTCTGCAAATAATGCTATCATTCAAAATAATTTAGGCGTTATTGCAAGATTAAATGGTGATTTAGCTGGAGCAATGGAATATTACAACAATGCTTCAGGAGCTGGTAAAGAAGTAGCTCAAAACAAAGGAATTATAAACATTATTCAAGGTGATTATGTTTCAGCATCTTCAAACTATTCTGGAGTAAATTCATTTAACGCTGCTTTAGCGAAAATGTTAAATGGAGATAATTCAATAGGATCAGTTATTGATGGTTCAGATGATAAAGATGAAGCATTGTCTTATTATTTAAAGGCAGTTGCTGGTGCAAGAAGTGGTGATAATGACATGTTGATTAACAATTTAAAATCTGCAACATCTAAAGATGCTTCTCTAAAAGCAAAAGCTAAGACAGATGCAGAGTTTATTAAATCTAGAGATAACGCTGATTTCCAATCTGCAGTTAACTAATAGAAAAATATTTAACGATAAAAAAAGGCTTCCCGAATTACTTCGGGAAGCCTTTTTTTATATAGATTTGAATAAATTAAAAAATAAGAATTATGAAAAAAATATTATATTTTACTGTTATAATGGTTGTTTCAATAACTTTTACATCTTGTGCTAGTGATGAAGAATGTGTTTGCGATAATGGGGTGACAATTAATGAAGAAGAAGCAGAACCTGTTACTTTGAGTGAAGCATGTGATTTTGCACAGACTGGAGGGGTTTCTTGTGAAATAAAATAATCTATAAAGATTAAAATATCCTTTAGTAGATTGGTTATTGTAAAAAAAAAATTATATATTGCACCTTATTATTAACTAAATAAACAAAGAATTATGAAAAAAGTATTATTATTTGCAATAGTTGTAGGTGGATTAGCATTTACATCTTGTAGTAAAAGTGGATGTGAGTGTACAGTTGCAGGAACGTCAACAACTACTGATGATGTATCAGAAGATGATTGTAAAGCAGCAAATGATGTTTATACCGCGTCTGGTGTAGATGGATCTTGTAAAACAGTTTAATCTTATTAAAGATTAAAAAAGCTACCTTCGGGTAGCTTTTTTTTTGTCATGATAGTACTAAATCACTTATTAAGAATTATTGTTGGATTAACTTTTATCCTTTCTGGGCTAGCTAAGTTGTATCCGATAGAACCTTTTGAAATCATTTTTGTTGATTTAGGAGTATCAAATTTTTTGTTTGCTCCATTTTTAGCAAGATTTATTATTGGATTTGAAATATTCATAGGTTTATCAATTGTTTTTGATAGTTGGTTTAAAGATGTTATTTATAAGTTAGCTTTAACTTCATTAGGCGTATTTTCAGCTTATCTGATATTTTTGTTGGTAACTGTCGGTAATAATGTAGATTGTGGTTGTTTTGGGAGTTTTTTAGAAATGACTCCTTTTGAATCTATTCTTAAAAATGTAGTTTTAATTCTATTCCTATTATTTATTAAAAGACGCTATCATAATCGGGGGGTGTTTTTATATTTGCCAATATTATTTTTAGTTTTGGCTTTTACTTCTACCTTTTTATTGAACCGTGTAGGCTTGCATAATTTGCAGGGAATTGAAGTTAATGAAAAAGTAGATTTCTCTGGGTTTCCAGCGTTATATCAATCAAATCAAAAAGTAGATTTTTCCAAAGGAAATAAAATAGTAGCGTTTTTTAGTAATTCTTGTTCTCATTGTTTGAATGCATCAAGAATATTCGCTTCTATTGGAAATGCTCAAGATGTAAATAACCTTTACTATGTTGTTGGAGCTAAAACAGATGGTAGTCTAAATGAATTCTTGGATAAATCAGATTCTAAATTTCCTATAATATGGATTAAAGGAGATAAATTTTTTAGATATAGTGGAGGTAGACTTCCTGCTATTGTTTATTTGGAAGATGGTGTGATAAAAAAGAAATGGTTTGGAGATTTATTTGATGTAGATGAAGTTAAAATGTATATGGAGTAACAAAATCATCAATTAGTTTTTGTCTACTGTCTACTTTTTTGAAACAAATCCCAAATAACGACTCCACAACTAACAGAAATATTTAATGAGTGCTTAGTTCCATATTGAGGAATTTCAATTACCACATCACTTAAATCTATAGCAGATTGTTCCACACCTTTTACTTCATTTCCAAAAATAACGGCTAGTTGTCCATCTTTATCTAAATCAAAATTATTAAGCATTGTACTATTTTTCGCTTGCTCAATAGCCGCAATTTTGTAGTTATTATTTTTTAATTGAGTAATAGCTTCAGTAGTAGAATTAAAATATTTCCATTCAACTGTTTCTGTAGCTCCTAATGCAGTTTTTTGTATTTCTCGGTGTGGTGGTTGGGCGGTTATTCCACATAAGTAAACAGCTTCTATGATAAAAGCATCAGCAGTTCTAAAAACAGACCCAATATTGTTTAAACTTCTTATGTTGTCTAAAACAATAATAATAGGCGTTTTTTTAGCCGATTTAAACTCATCAACTGAAATGCGATTGAGTTCTTCGTTTTTTAACTTTCTGTTCATTTTACTAATTTATAATTAGAAATTGATGATTCAATAATTATTTTCTAGGACGAAATTACAAAATTTGATATTAGAAATTTGTAATGTATTAATCGATATCACCGTAAATAATTTAAGAATTCGAAGAGAAAATAATTGTAATTATTTTTCATTCTTAAGAATTAAAGAGTTTTCGTTCCCTTTGCATAAAACTTTGAGATTCTTTGTGGTTAATACAGTTAGACTATATTAACAATCTTGTTGTTTCTGTTTATAACTAATTCCTGAAATTTAGCGTTATTTTTCAGTATTCATTTAAGTTTGTGAGAAGCTTAAATTATCAATCTTTAATCACTAATTTCTAATTCAGTTTTGGCTAAAATAAAAGATAAAGAAACTCCTTTAATGAAGCAATACAATGGTATTAAGGCTAAATATCCTGATGCAATGTTGTTATTTAGAGTGGGTGATTTTTATGAAACTTTTGGACAGGATGCCATTAAGGCTGCTAATATTTTAGGAATTACATTAACCGCTCGTAATAATGGTGGTTCTAAGTTAGAGTTAGCAGGTTTTCCATATCATTCGTTAAATACTTATTTACCAAAGTTGGTAAGGTCAGGGTTAAGAGTTGCTATTTGCGATCAGCTTGAGGCTCCAAGTAAAGAGAAGAAGATTGTAAAAAGAGGTGTAACGGAATTAGTTACTCCTGGTGTTACGTTGAATGATCAGATACTCGATCATAAATCCAATAATTTTTTGGCTGCAGTCCATTTCGATAAAAATAAATGTGGAGTTGCTTTTTTAGATGTTTCTACGGGTGAGTTTTTAGTTGGAGAAGGAAGTATAGAATACATTGATAAATTATTATCTGGCTTTAAGCCAACAGAAGTTTTATTTCAGCGAAATAAGCAAAAACAATTTGCTGAAAATTTTGGAAATCAGTATTATACTTTTTGTTTAGATGATTGGGCTTTTACCGAAGACTTTGGAAATGAAATTCTTCAAAAGCAATTTGATACCAGTAGCCTAAAAGGTTATGGTATAGATGATTTAGATTGTGCAATTTGTGCTGCCGGTGCTGCTTTACATTATTTATCGGATACACAACATAATAAAACGAAACACATTACAACTGTCTCTAGAATTGAGGAAGACAGATATGTTTGGTTAGATCGTTTTACAATTCGTAATCTAGAACTAATATATTCTCCGCATGAGAATGCAAAAACATTAATAGATGTTTTAGATCACACCATTTCTCCAATGGGATCTAGATTGCTTAAAAGATGGGTGGCATTGCCTTTAAAGGATATTCAGCCAATTAATGATCGATTAGATGCTGTAAGTGAATTTGTAAGTAATGATGAATTATCAAGAGATGTATCATCCAATATAAATGAAGTAGGAGATTTAGAAAGATTAATTTCTAAAGTAGCTACAGCTAGGATAAACCCAAGAGAAGTTGTTCAATTAAAAAGAGCATTAACAGTTATAGAGCCAGTCAAAAATCTTTGTAGTTCATCAAAAAATGAAGCACTTAATAAAATTGGTGAGCGATTAAACCCTTGCGAGCTTATTAAAGAGAAGATAGCATCTATTATTCAAGATGATCCACCAGTTGCAGTTCAAAAAGGGAATGTAGTTAAAGATGGTGTTTCAAAAGAACTAGATGATTTACGTCAAATTTTAAACTCTGGTAAAGATGCTTTAGTGGCAATTCAGGAGAGAGAAATTGAAAACACAGGAATTCCTAGTTTAAAGATTGGTTTTAATAATGTGTTTGGTTATTACATTGAAATAAGAAATACACATAAAGATAAAGTGCCAGAGGATTGGCACAGGAAGCAAACATTAACACAAGCAGAACGATACATTACTGAAGAGCTTAAAGAGTATGAATCTAAAATATTAGGAGCTGATGAAAAAATTCTTCAGTTAGAAACGCAAATTTTCAACAATTTGGTTTTAGAATTGGCTGATTATATTGTGCCCATACAATTAAATGCTGCTTTAATTGCTCAATTGGATTGTTTGTTGTCATTTTCAACTTTAGCAAACGAACATCATTATATCAGACCTGAAATAAACGATTCTAAAGTTATTGATATCAAAGATGGCAGACATCCAGTTATCGAACAACAATTAGCAATAGGAGATGAATATGTAGCTAATGATGTTTATTTGGATGATAGCACGCAGCAAATTATTATGATTACGGGGCCTAATATGAGTGGAAAATCTGCTTTATTAAGACAAACAGCGTTAATTACTTTGATGGCTCAAATTGGATGTTTTGTACCTGCAAAAAATGCTAAAATTGGCATTGTAGATAAGATATTTACTAGAGTAGGAGCTTCAGATAATATTTCTCAGGGAGAATCTACCTTTATGGTAGAAATGAACGAAACAGCTAGTATTTTAAATAACCTTTCTGATAGGTGCTTAATACTGTTAGATGAGATTGGTAGAGGAACAAGTACTTATGATGGTATTTCTATCGCGTGGAGTATAGCAGAATATTTGCATGAACACCCAAAAGCAAAAGCAAAAACATTGTTTGCTACACATTATCATGAGCTAAATGATATGACGAATGTGTTTAAGCGAATTAAGAATTATAATGTCTCGGTTAAAGAGATAAAAAATAAAATTATTTTCTTAAGGAAATTAGTGCAAGGAGGCAGTAATCATAGTTTTGGAATACATGTAGCTAAAATGGCTGGAATGCCTAACAAAATGATAGCTAGAGCAAATGAAGTACTAAAACAATTAGAGAATTCTCATGTAGGTAGTAACTCTGCAAAAAAAGTGAAAACCGAAATTGATGTTGATGATATGCAATTAAGCTTTTTTCAATTAGATGATCCTATTTTAGAACAAATAAAAGAAGAGCTGATTAACATTGATATCAATACATTAACTCCCGTAGAAGCATTAATGAAATTGAATGAGATTAAAAGAAGCGTAGGAGGATAATTATTTTACATTATACCGCCACTAATTTTTTCTTTAGTAACCATTTCACTCTTAATATCTTCCATCGTTCTGTTTTCTGTTTTAGTTTTTAACCAGCTAATTAGGTCGAAATATTCTATGGTTCTTTTTTCGAAAGGGTCCTTTGTAAGTTGGATTAATGTATTAATTTCTTTCTCAAAGGCAGGTTTTAAATCTAAATCATAAGGGTCTTGTAGGTTTTTATTGGCAAACTTTATAAACGAAGTTTCCACTTTAAATTTCCGTTCAACTTTTGTTAAGAAACGGTTAGTCGACCTTACTAAAGATGAAATAAAATCATGGTTTCCTAATTCATAATGTATCGCAATGTTCATTATTCTTGCCATACATTGTAAATCCATTCTAACATTGCCATAATTATTATTGATGAGTTCATTAATCCATTTTAGCGATTTTTGGTATTCACCATTACCAAAATAGGCATAACTAAAATTAAAGTAGAGTACCATTCTTGAGTTTAAATCTACTTGGTCTTCATAAGTTTTAAAATGTTCTTGAGCTTCTGCAGCGTAAACTGCTGAATGTTTAAAAAGGCCTCTATCAATATCTAAGTCGAGTTGAGCATTGTAAATCGTATTGTAAATTTGAGCGTTTAAGTTTTGGGTCTTTTTAACTTCCGAAACTTCATCAATAAATTGTTTTATTTTTTTTTGTTCTATTTCAAATTCATCATACATTTTAAAATGACCAAGGGCAATTAAAAGCATTCGAGCGTTATAAATCCAATCACCTGGGTATTCTATAATATCTATAGGGTTTTCTTCCATTATTTCTAAAACTCGTTTTCTATGAAAATAAGTTTTTTTCTTGTCGTACATTACGTAATGGTAATATCCCCAAACAATGTGGTAATCTATTTGACATCTATAAGGTTGTGAGGATGGGTCTTCAGACAAATATTCATGTTTTACCAGTTCTTCAAATTTAGATTTGTCTATGGCAAACCCAAATCGATTACTTTCTAAAACAAGTATTTTAATACTAGCCATTAAATATTCGTATTCAGCAAGCATCTCATTAGTTTTTCTAATTCGTTTTACTTCAGGAAATGTAACATCAATGTAATTCTGAATATCACTATAATTTGCTTCTTTAAGGGCTATTTCATATTCATATATCGATAAAGAATCAATCATTATATATTGCTGAGTTTTACGAGCAACTTCTTGAGCTTTTTTAAGGATTTTTTTACATTGGATATATAATCCTTTTTCAAAAAGAATATCGATATAATCCATTTGCATTCGTAAATGGTAAGTTGTTTTATTGCTAGGATTGTATTGTCTTAAATTTTTAAGAATAAGATTGTACAATTGAACTTTAATGGATGAAATATTATTAACTAGCTTTTGATCTTTTATTTTTTTAACAAGTAAAGATTCATCATAAACAGTTTGTTTTTCTATAGCATCAAATAACTCGATGTAATTATTTTTATCACCAATAGTATGTCGGTTGGCAAAAAGTTTGAAACTTCGTTTTTCCGATTTCGATAGCGATTTTATTAATTGAAAAAGATGTTCAGATCGTTTCATATTTACACTAATTAATCGAGTTTATGTGTTAACGTTTAAGTAATTCATATAATGATGTAAAATACCCACAATATTCTGTGTATACAAAGAATAGACTAATCATTTGTTAGGTTGTTAGATAGGGTTGAGTTTCAATATCTAAGTTAGATTATAGAATTTATAACGTTTTGTAAAGCATTGTTAAACTTGGTATTATAGAATTAAAACGCGCATTTAATATTGGTTTTGTGAAATTAACAGGTTATTTTTTGTTTTAGACCTTCTATATTTTATCGTTTTTATAATTATTGCAGTAGACTTTCAATTATTTTTTTTATTAAAAAACATTAAAAACTTACAATTAAAACTCTAGAACTGTTTGTTTTATTGATATTTCTGTATGATTAGGAATGATTTTAGTGGTGATAATTCATAAATAATTTCAGTTTTGGAAGCTTTAGTCTATAAGTCTATGCTCTAATTCTACTTGTTATATCTATGGTATTAAAATAGTTTTGAAACTGAAAATAAAAACTGTTAAAATCATGAGACTACATTTATTTGTCTTTTTTGCCGAAACCTAACTAATCTCTTTTAGCCCCATTAAAGCTCAAAATTCTATAGTGGTTAAATATGTTAAAATTGTAGTTGTTGAGGGTTTATCTTAATCATACAAAGAGGGGGTTAAATGTTAAACTATTTTCAGTAGATGATAAGCTTGCTACAGTAGTTATCTCTGATATAGTTGGGCATGTAATCAAAAGACCTTTACCTTAAGAAAGTTAATAAATATTTTTCAGATTGAGGAATTTCAGTAATTAGCAAGCGGTTATTATGCAGTTTAAATTATGAGTGTCAATGGAAATTAGTTCAATGAATTTAAAGCAATTAAGAATTATATGATAAGAATAGAATCAAATAAAGGGCAAATAAAAGTGCATTCTAGGCACGAAAGAATAAGTGTTGATAAAGTAAAAAGATTGTTTAGAATAGGAAACAGGATTTCAGCCCAAGAAAAAACATCTTCATTATTAATATTAACGAATGATACGGTTAGACTAGATAGATATACATTAGAGTATACACAAAGGATAATTCATAAATTGAATCAAATAGCTGTTACTCAAAAAACGCTTTCGAAATAATAATCACACTTTCATTCTAGCACTAGGAGCAATGTCTTGGGTAGTAAAATCTTGATTTAAATATTTGTAATAACCAGTTATAGCTATCATGGCAGCATTATCTGTACAGTACTCAAATTTTGGAATGTAAACGTTGTAAGCTGCACTAAAAGAAGCCAGTCTTTTTCTTAGTTCAGAATTGGCAGAAACCCCTCCAGCAATGGCAATTTCTTTTATATCGGTTTCTTTTATTGCTTTTTTAAGTTCTATCATTAGAATGTCCACAATAGTTTTTTGAACAGAAGCACAAATGTCATTAATGTTTTCTACTATGAAATTTTCGTTTTGTTTTAATTCTTTTTTCAAAAAATAAAGAACAGAAGTTTTTAAACCACTAAAGCTATAATTTAAACCAGGCACTTTCGGATGTGTAAATTGGTATTTATTTGGGTTTCCTAATTGTGCTTTTTTATCTAAAACTGGACCTCCAGGATAGGGTAAGCTCAACATTTTTGCAACTTTATCAAATGCTTCTCCAGCAGCATCGTCAATGGTTTCACCCAAAACTTTCATTTTAAAATAATTGGTAATTTTTACAATTTGTGTATGTCCGCCACTTACTGTTAAGCAGAGGAATGGGAAGTTAGGTTGGTTTTTTGCACCATCTTTTTCTTTAATAAAATGGGCTAAAATATGTCCATGCATATGATTTACCTCTATAAGTGGAATGTTCATAGCTAGAGCAAAAGCTTTAGAAAAAGAGCTTCCAACCAATAACGAACCCAATAATCCTGGTCCATTGGTAAAAGCTATTGCAGTAATCTCTTCTTTAGTAATTCCAGCTTCTTTTATAGCTTGATCCACTACGGGTATAATGTTTTGCTGGTGTGCCCTTGAAGCTAATTCTGGAACTACTCCTCCATAAGCTTCATGTACGCTTTGATTAGCTATTATATTGGCAAGAATTTTGCCGTCTTTGATAATTGCTGCAGAAGTATCATCACAAGATGATTCAATACCTAAAATAATTATGGGAGATTGCTGCATTAAGCTTAATTTTGCCAGATTAGTTAATTAAGAAGCAAAGCTATTAAAAAAAGAAAGAAAATATTAATTGCCTTATTATTGTTTCTGTTTATTATAGCAGGATTGGGCTCTTTGGCTTCATACAATTCCTCTTTTCAAACCACATTAGTTAGGCAATTTTTAAGTTCATTAGCTAAGAAGTTAGATACTAAAATTACAGTAGGGAGTATTGATGTTTCGTTATTTAACGCTGTTATTATTAATGATTTATATATTGAAGATTTACATCAAGATACACTGTTGTATGCAAAACGATTAGAAGTAGATATTAAAGAGTTTTCTTACAAAAAGAAAAAAATTCTATTGAATAAGGTGGAGTTGACCAACACATTTTTTAATCTCCAGAAACATAAAAACGAGAAAGGAACTAACCTTAGTTTTATTATCAATTATTTTGCTGTAAAGGATACCACAAAAAGTAAGTGGTTGTTTGCTATGAATAATGTAGTATTGAATAACACCAGATTTGATTATGACAATAGTAATTTTGAAAAAATAGCTGAAGGAGTAGATTATAAACACATTTCAATTACAGGTTTAGATTTATCATTAAGTAAAATTAAGCTAATAAATAAAGGTGTAGATTGTAAAATTGACCATTTAAGCTTAGCAGAGCAAAGTGGTTTTGAAATAGATAAATTAACCACTGAAATTAATGTTAGCCCCTCAGGAATTATTACACAATATCTTAAGATAAAGACGCCCAATTCAGATATAGATGGTAATGTCACCTTTTTAACTAAGAATTATAAAGGACTATCTAACTTTATTTACGATGTTAACATTCAATCTTTTTTTAATACAAGTAAAGTTAGTTTTAATGACATCTATTATTTTGCTCCAACTCTAAAAGGGTTACATAAATCATTAACTCTTGAAGGTGAAGTTAAAGGAACGATTAACAATTTAAAAGGAAGAAAGCTCGCCATTTTGTTAGATGATGGTACTCGATTTAAAGGGAATGCGGATATATCTGGTTTGCCAAATTCAGATGATATGTTTATGTATATCAAAGTAAAAGAATTAATTACTACTAAAGAAAAATTAGAATCTATACCAACATATCCTTTTTCAAAAGGAACATTTATAACTCTACCAGATAATTTTAGGCATTTAGGAACAATAAGGTATAAAGGGAATTTTACTGGATTTTATCACGATTTTGTTACTTACGGTACACTTAAAACTAGTTTAGGAAGCTTAAAAACAGATGTTTCATTAAAACTAAAAGATGGATTGCCACATTATAAAGGACAGATAGTTTCTGACCATTTCGATTTGGGAAGGTTTGCAGAAATGAGAAAAGATTTAGGAGATATTACTATGAATTTAAATGTTGATGGAGTGGGGTTTTCTAAGAAAGAATTAGATGCAACATTAACAGGCAAAATTGAACAAATAGTAATAAAAGAGTATGAATACAATAATGTGGAGGTGAAAGGAAATTTTAAAGATCAAATTTTTTCAGGATTTTTAGCTGTTCAGGATGAAAACATTTCTTTTGATTTTGATGGTAATATAGATTTTAGTAAAAAAATCCCTGTAATTAATTTTGTGTCTAATATCGAAAATGCAAAACTCGCAAAGCTTAACTTGGTTAAGAGTAAGAAAAAATTAAAAACCAGATTTTCGACACAACTTAAAGTGAATCTTATAGGAAAAAATATAGATGATTTGGTTGGAGATGTTGAATTTACTAATTCTCGTTATAATGATAAATTAGACTCCATTAAAGTCGAAAATGTTCTAATAAGTTCAATTTTTAATAATGAAAAAAGAAAAATTGTTGTAAAATCAGATTTGCTTGATGCAGAATTAGAGGGAGAATTTCAGTTTAAAGAAATAAGCAGATATGTTACCCAATTTTTCACTAGATATATTCCATCACAAATTGATGAAACTCATAAAATAATAAACCTTCCAAATGATATTGATTTTAATGTTGAACTTCATAATAGTGAATTATTATCTAAGCTTTTGTTTGGCGGGATTAAGATGAGTGATCATACCACAATTTATGGAGATTATGATTCTAAAAAGCAGAACTTATCTATTACAGGTAATTCTCCATTTATAGATGCTTATGGTACAGAAATTCGTAAATTTAATGTTAATGTTCAGGCCAATGAAACCGACTTAAATATTATTGTTGATGTAGTTAAAATTTATCAAAACGATAGTTTATATATTGATAATTTCAGCATTATAAGTGTAACAGAAAAAGACTCCATATTAACCAATGTAAAATGGAAAAATGAGGGGGATGTTTCAAGAAATGAAGCAAATATTACGGTTTCCACGGTCTTTAACGGTTATAATCAAGTATCTAACAAATTGATAGATTCTTACGCTTATGTTTCTGATACTTTATGGAAAGTTAAATCTTATAATGAGATTAAGAGTGATACTGGTTCATTTTTAGTAAAAGGATTAACTATTTATTCTGAAACACAAAGTGTTTTAGTGGATGGAAAACTATCGGAGAGTCCAAATGATCAGTTAGATGTACTTTTTAAGAATTTAAACCTATTAACTTTTAAACGATTAATACCAGAAAAAGTGATCAGTTTAGAAGGTATTGTGGATGGTGTTGCATCAGTTAAAAAAGAACATGGTGAATATATTTTTACCTCGGATCTTGAGTTTGAAAAGTTTAGAGTAAACGATCAACTTATTGGTAAAGGAAGTTTACAGTCAATATGGACTCCTGAAAGCGAATCATTAAAATTGGTGGGGAGATTTTATGAAGAATATCAAGAAACAATTAGTTTTAAAGGGTATTATTATCCCAATAAAGAAGATGAAAACCTCGATTTATCATTGGAATTATATCAAACAGAGTTGAGTATGTTTGATGCTTATACCAAAGAGTTTTTAAGTGGGATTGATGGAAAAGCAAATGCGAATGTTTCATTAACAGGAACATTTAAAAAGCCTAAACTAAATGGAAGCTTAACATTAACTGGAACAGAGTTTACTGTAAACTACTTAAACACACATTACAAAACCAACTTATGTAAGATTAACATAACTCCAGATATGATAAGCTTTGATAATGTGGCGTTTTTAGATGAAAAAAACAATGTGGCTATAGCCAATGGAACCGTTTATCATGAATGGTTTTCTGATTGGAGTATTGATGTGGGACTAGATGTGAATAATTTTTTAGCACTAAATACTAGAGAAAAAGATAACAGTCTTTATTATGGAAAAGCTTATGCAACAGGCTTAGTTGATATTAGTAGCTATAACAAACAATTAACCATAGATGTTAAGGTGAAAACAGAAAAAAACACTACACTCAATATTCCATTAACAGATGAGGTAGATTTGGTAGAAAATAATTTTATTGAGTTTATATCTCATGATACCACTGATATTGTAGTTGAAGAAGAGGTAGATCTATCTAACATTGAAATGAATTTTGATTTAGAGATTACACCAGAGGCACAGGTTAGATTAATTTTTGATGAGCAAATTGGAGATGTGATGAGGAGTAGAGGTGATGGGAATATAAATCTTGAAATTAATAGAGATGGTGATTTAAACATGTATGGAAACTACCTTGTTAAAGATGGAGATTATTTATTTACGCTACAAAATGTAATTAATAAAAGATTTGATTTAGAAGAGGGTGGAACCATTTCATGGAATGGAAGCCCTTATGATGCAGAAGTAAATTTAACAGCTATATATCGTTTAAGAGCAAGGCTATATGATTTACTAGCAAATATTGATACCAATGATATCTATAAGAAAAGAATTCCTGTTGATTTGAAGTTAAACATGAGAAACTCTATGATGGCGCCCGATATTAGTTTTGATATTGCTTTACCTACAGCAGATGAAGATACTAAAGGTAAAGTGCGAAGTGTTTTGTATGTGAGTGATAAAGAAGAAAACATACAAGAATTAAATAGGCAAGTTTTTTCCTTATTGGTTTTAAATTCATTTCTCCCCCCTCCAGGTGCTGAGTCAGCATATGGTCGAACTGGAGTTGGGTCAACAACTTCAAGTGAATTACTATCAAATCAATTAAGTAACTTGTTATCTCGAATTAGCAATGATTTTGATATTGGAGTAAATTATCGTCCAGGAGATGAACTGTCTAATCGAGAATTAGAGTTGGCATTATCAACTCAATTATTTAATGATAGATTAATTTTAGATGGTAATTTTGGATTATCTGATAGAGAAAATGTTTCTAATGAAGCTCAAAATACCAACAATTTAATTGGAGATATATCTATAGAATATAAGATAACCAAAGATGGGAAATTAAGAGTGAAAGCATTTAATAATTCCAATCAATTTTCATTAGAAGAAACCAGTAGTCCATACACCCAAGGACTTGGTTTATCATACAAAGAACAGTATGATACCAATAAAGAGTTTTGGAAAAGTTTGTTTAACCTCTTTAGAAAAAAATCAAAAAAGAGATGAGTAATTAAATCGTTTAATAATCGGTTTATATAACGGATAAACGGTAGTGATATAAATATACTTAATAGCTATATTTGACACCTTAACATTTAAAGTATTTTTATACCTTTGCTCGCTTAAATAATAAAATGATGAATAGATTAAAATTAAACGGCTTTTTACTGATTTTTTTCACACTAATGCTTAGTGTAAATACAATAGCTCAAAAAGGTATTGTAAGAGGGTTTATCTACAATGATAAAACAGGAGAAGCAGAAATTGGTGCAACTGTGTTTTTAAAAGGAACTACAATGGGTGCTGCAACAGATGTAAATGGTTTTTATTCTATTACTAAAATTCCTGCAGGATCGTATACTCTAATGGTTACTTCTTTAGGTTTTGACTCTGTTGAAGTTAAGGTATCTATAAAAGGAAATGAGATTATATCTAAAAACTTGAACATTAAAGAAGGGTCTAGAATGATGAAAACATTTATAGTTTCGGCACAAGCACAAGAGGCGAAAACACAAGTTAAGATGTCGGTAACTAAGGTTACACCAAAAGAAATTAACTCAATACCAGCTATTGGTGGAGATCCCGATTTAGCACAATATTTACAGGTGCTTCCAGGAGTTACCTTTACAGGAGATCAAGGTGGTCAACTGTACATTAGAGGTGGTTCGCCAGTTCAAAATAAAGTATTATTAGACGGGATGATTGTATATAATCCTTTTCACTCTATTGGGCTCTTTTCTGTTTTTGATACAGATATCATGCGTAGTGCAGATGTTTATACAGGTGGTTTTAATGCTGAGTATGGTGGTAGAATTTCATCAATTATGGACATTACCTACAGAGATGGAGATAAGAAAAGGTTAAGAGGAAAGCTTTCAGCAAGTACCTTTAGTTCAAAACTAATGTTAGAAGGACCTATCAAAAAAGCGAAAGAAGGAAAGGGTGGGATAACGTTTGTTGTGTCAGGTAAGCATTCTTATTTAGAACAATCTTCAGAAATGTATAAACCTTATTTTCAAGGATTAAGTTCAGAAAATGCAAGAGGTGTTGATACTTTAGGTTTGCCTTATGGTTTTACTGATCTTTATGGTAAAATTTCATTTAATGGAGATAATGGAAACAAGTTTAGTGTGTTTGGATTTAATTTTAGAGATGCAGTTAACTACTCTGATGTTTCAAAATTAAACTGGAAATCAGGAGGAGGAGGGGTAAATTTTATTTTAATTCCAAGTACATCTAAAACTTTAATAGAAGGAGTTGTAGCATTTTCAAATTATAAGATAGAACTACAAGAAGCAGATAATCAACCTCGATCTAGCTTAATAAATGGATTTAATGTGGGAATGGATTTTACTACATTTTCTGGTGATAATCAATTTAAGTATGGATTTGAAATGCTTGGATTTAAAACCAATTTTCAATTTGTGAATACTATAGGAACAAAAATAGTTCAAGAAGAAAATACTACGGAATTATCTGGATTTATGACATACAGAATTAATGTAGGTAAAATGGTGATAGAACCAAGTGTGAGAATGCAATATTATGCATCATTATCTACTTTTTCGCCAGAACCACGTTTAGGGTTTAAATATAATATAACTAGTAAATTTAGAACTAAAATTGCTGCAGGAATGTATTCTCAGAACTTAATTAGTGCTAATTCTGATAGAGATATTGTTAACTTATTTTATGGGTTCTTATCAGGTCCAGATAATTTACAAGAAGAGTTTACTGAGCAAGATGGAACTACGAGACCAATAAATCATAAATTACAAAAAGCAAACCATTATATCGTTGGTTTTGAGTATGATTTATCACGTAGGTTTAACTTAAACATAGAAGGGTATCTTAAAGATTTTAAGCAATTAACAAATACCAATAGAAATCAAATTTTTGATGAAAATGATGATGCAGCACTAAACAAACCTGATGTTGAGAAAAAAGAATTTATCGTAGAAACTGGAAAAGCTTATGGAGTTGATGTTGTTTTAAAATACTCATCTACACGTTTAAATGTTTGGACAGTTTATTCTATTGGTAAAGTTACTCGTTGGGATGGTGTCCAAGAATATGCTCCTGTATTTGATAGAAGACATAATGTTAACCTTGTTGTAGCATATACTTTTGGGAAGGATAGAAACTGGGCGTTTAATACACGTTGGAATTTAGCATCAGGATTTCCTTTTACTCAAACACAAGGATTTTATGAAGGTTATGATGGTACAGGAGATTACACAACTTCTAATGGCGAGTTAAAAATTGAATTTGCAGAATTAAACAAAGGAAGATTGCCTTATTACCATCGTTTAGATATTAGTATTAAAAGGAAATTTGTATTAGGTAAAAATTCTATTTTAGAAGCTAATTTAGGAGCTACCAATGCTTATAATAGAGATAATTTATTCTTTATAGATAGGGTTACAGCCGATAAAGTATATCAATTACCATTGATGCCAAGTTTCGGAATCAGCTTAACTTTTTAATATTCTAAATAATAAAGCTGGATATTTAAAAAAAAAGTAATAAATTTGCAGCCGGTAAAAATCAAAAAATATAAATAATGTACGCAATTGTAGAAATAGCAGGGCAACAATTTAAAGTTGAAAAAGACCAACAGCTTTTTGTGCATCGTTTAGAAGGAAAAGAAGGAAGTAAAGTTTCTTTTGATAATGTTCTTTTAATCGATAACAAAGGAAAAGTAAATGTAGGCGCCCCAGTTATAACAGGTGCAAATGTATCTGCAAAGATATTAGAACACCTTAAAGACGATAAAGTTATCGTGTTTAAAAAGAAAAGAAGAAAAGGATATAAAGTTAAAAACGGACACCGTCAGTATTTAACAAAAATCCAAATTGAAGCAATAGCTGAAAAAGGTAGTGCTAAACCAGCTGCTAAAAAAGCAGAGCCTAAAGCTGAAACTAAAGCAACTGCCCCAAAGGCGGAAGCTAAAGCTCCAGCAACTAAAGCTCCAGTAGCTAAAAAAGCAGCACCAAAAGCAGCAGTTAAAAAGCCAGCAGCTAAAAAGCCAGCGGCTAAGAAAACAACTAATAAGGCTGACGATTCAGCTAAGTAATGACACTCATTATTTTTAATAAAATAATGTAAGTGGAATTATCCCAAAATTGATTTGGGAGCTAGTTAATTAAAGTATAAACATCCCAATCGTTAGTGGTTGGATAAAATTATAACATTATGGCACATAAGAAAGGAGCCGGTAGTTCGAAAAATGGTAGAGAATCAGAATCGAAACGATTAGGAATAAAAATTTATGGTGGACAAGCTGCAATTGCAGGTAATATTATTGTTCGTCAAAGAGGAACTAAACACAATCCAGGTGTAAATGTAGGAGTTGGTAAAGACCATACTTTATTTGCATTAACTGATGGAATAGTTAGTTTTAGAAAAAAGAAAAATAATAAATCTTACGTTTCAGTTGATCCAATAACTGCGTAATAAGATTTATTTACAACAGTATAAATTACTCCTGTATCTAAACTTTAGGTACAGGAGTTTTTGTTTTTATAAATCACTAATCAGTATTTTTGTAAAAAGAGATTTAAAATTTAAGACTTAAATGTTACAAACAACATATATCAGAGAGCATAAAAAAACGATTATAGAGCGTTTTAAAAAAAGAAATTTTGAAGGAGAAGAAATCATTAATCAAATAATAAAATTAGATGATGAAAGAAAAACTACTCAGCAAAAATTAGATGCTCAGTTAGCAGAAGGAAATAAGCTTGCAAAAGAAATAGGGCAGCTTTTTAAAGAAGGTAAGCAAGAAGAAGCTACACAAATAAAAGAGCAGACAAAAGCACTTAAAGAAAGTGGCGTTGCATTAAAAGAGGGGCAAAACAAAATAGCAGAAGATTTAAAGAGTTTGCTTTACCAGGTACCTAACGTTCCTAATGAAATTGTGCCACACGGCAATAGTGATGCTGATAATGAAACCATTTTTGAAGAAGGAGTTATTCCAGTTTTACATGATAATGCATTACCACATTGGGAATTGGCTAAGAAATACAATCTTATTGATTTTGAATTAGGAGTTAAAGTAACTGGAGCTGGTTTTCCAATATATAAAGGGAAAGGAGCAAGATTACAAAGAGCGTTGATTAGCTTTTTCTTAGATCAGGCAGTAGAAAATGGTTACGAAGAAGTAATCCCTCCTTTAATGGTAAATGAAGCTTCTGCATATGGAACAGGTCAGTTGCCAGATAAAGAAGGGCAAATGTATTATATGCCTGCAGATGATTTGTATATGATACCTACTGCTGAGGTGCCAATTACAAATATTTATAGAGATGTTATCTTAAAAGAAAAAGACTTTCCGATTAAAAATACAGGCTATACACCATGTTTTAGAAGAGAGGCTGGTTCTTATGGAAGTGATGTTAGAGGATTGAATCGTTTACATCAGTTTGATAAAGTAGAGATTGTTCAAATTCAACATCCTGATAAATCGTATGAAACATTGGATACAATGGTAGATCACGTTAAGGGATTATTGAATAAATTAGAATTACCATATCGAGTTTTAAAATTGTGTGGTGGAGATTTAAGTTTCGCTTCTGCATTAACTTTTGATTTAGAAGTTTATTCTACAGCACAAAAAAAATGGTTAGAAGTAAGTTCAGTTTCTAATTTTGAAACTTTCCAAGCTAATAGATTAAAATGTAGATACAAAGATGGTAATGGTAAAACACAATTGGTACATACACTAAACGGAAGTGCTTTGGCGTTACCAAGGATATTGGCAGCTTTATTAGAAAATAACCAAACCGAAGAAGGAATAAAAATACCAGAAGTATTAATCCCATATACTGGTTTTGATATCATAAACTAACAGACTGTTACTGGTTAATTATTTGATAGATTTAATTTATAACACATGAAAAAATACATTTTACTTATAATCGTTATTGGATTAGGCGTTATTTCTTGTAGTAATCCTAACGAAAAAGAAATAGGAGAAGTTAATGCTTTAATTTCTATTGTTGAAGAAACTGAAAAATCATTATTATCTGTTGATACTTCTGTGGTTTTTGATGCTAAAAGACAAATGGATAAAGATATAGCAATGCTTAATCAATACATTGATACTGTAAATAGAGAAGAAGCTTTTAGGTTGGATGATGTTTTAGGAAATAAAAAAAAGATACATAACTTAATGAAGAATTATCCTGAGTTTATCAAGCAAATAAATTTTTCTAAGAATCAGTTAACTAATTTAAAACAAGATTTAGAAAATGACTTAATGAATAAAAAAGATTTTAAAACTCATTATGCGATGGAACAAGAACAACTTATGGTTTTAAACAATCAAATAAATAAAGTGGTTGGAAATATAGATCTTGCTATAGAGAAATTAAAATCAGATAGACCAGAATTATTAGAAATCATAGAAAGAAGAAAACTGAGAGCATCTGATAATGAATAATTTCTTTAAAATACTATTTATAATTGTTCTTGTTGTATGCGCTTCATCAGGTTTATTAGCTCAAAAAAATACAGACAGTAAACTTGCAGATCAATATTATTCTAACAAAGAGTATGACAAGGCTGTTGTCTATTACCAAAAAGTATTTGATAAAACTAAATCTCCAGCATATTACATAAGGCTATTAAATTGTTTAATAGAATTAGAGGAATATAAGAATGCTGAAAAATTGATTAAACGCCAGATTAAACGCAATCCTTTTCAATTAGATTTTTATACGGACTTAGGTAATCTTTATAAAATATCTAATCAAGAATCCAAAAGCAAGCAAGCTTATGATAAAGCATTGAAATTGTTATCGCCAAGTAATCAACAAGTAATAGATTTAGCAAACGGTTATTTAAAATATAAGGAAACCGATTATGCTATTCAAACTTATGAAAAAGGACGAAGACTCTTAAAAGGAACTTATCCTTTTAATTTTGAATTAGCTCAGGTTTACCACGCTCAAGGTAATACAGAAGCAATGTTAGAAGAATATTTAAATCTTTTAGTGTATCAAGAATCTTATATTCAGAGCGTACAAAACGCTTTACAAACAACATTTTTTAATGATGAAAGTGGGGAAGATAAAGCTTTGTTAAAATCATTATTGATTAGGAGGGTTCAAAAAGATGCAAGTAGAAAAGTGTTTTCTGAAATGTTGATTTGGGTTTATATTCAAGAAAAAAACTTTAAAGGAGCTTTTATTCAAGCAAAATCATTGGATAAAAGACAAAAAGAGCAAGGTAAAAGAATAGTGAGTTTAGCTAAATTAAGCTTAGCAAATTCATCTTACGAAGCTGCCATTAAATGTTATGAATATATAATTGCTAAAGGAGCTGATAATTACTATTACATCAGTAGTAAAATGGCTTTGGTAGATGTTTACAATCAAAAAATAGTTAATTCGAGTAGCTATACTCAAGAGGATTTATTGAACTTAGAAAAAACATACAAATCAACAATTAATGAACTTGGTAGAACAGCCTCTACCGCTTCTTTGTTAAATGGATTGGCTCATTTAAAAGCATTTTATTTACACGATACAGAAGGAGCAATCGAAATATTAAACGAAATAATAGCGATACCTAGATTAAAATCGCACGATAAAGCTAAAAACAAAATTGAATTAGCAGATGTTTTGTTGTTTACAGGAGAAATTTGGGAAGCTTCATTATTATATTCTCAAGTTGAAAAAGCTTATAAATATGACCGATTAGGAGAGCAAGCAAAATTTAAAAATGCGAAAATATCTTTTTATACTGGAGATTTTTCTTGGGCAAAAGCTCAATTAGATGTATTAAAAGCATCAACATCTAAATTAATAGCCAATGATGCCATGCAATTATCTGTTTTAATTACAGATAACATTGGAATAGACACCACAGAAGCACCATTGTTAATGTATGCTACGGCCGATATGTTAGCTTTTCAAAATAAAAATGAAGAAGCCATGTGGATGCTTGATTCATTAAAGTTGGCTTTCCCAAATCATACCATTGCTGATGATATTTTATATAAACGTTACCAAATTAATTACAAGCAAAAAAAGTACAATGAAGCTGTTAATAATTTAACTGATATCGTTAAAAATTATTCTTATGATATTTTGGCTGATGATGCCATTTATAATCTAGCATTGTTGTACGATAACCAATTGAAGGATAAGAAAAAAGCAACTGAATTTTACAAGAAAATAATGTTTGATTATCAAAGTAGTATTTATATAGTAAATGCTCGAAAACGATATAGAGAGTTAGAAAGCGATGTGAAAGTTATTAATGTTGCTGAGTATGAATATTTAGACCTTGGTGGCTTTTGGGATGGTAATGGAGAGTACAAAACGTATAATAAAGATAGAAAGCTAGCAAAAGATGGTGTTTTTAAGGATTACCGTTTAATGGATGGTGAAATGTATGAGTATGATGATGAAGGAAATTTGATAAAGATTAAGATCTTTAAGGATGGAAAGTTTGTAAGAGATGAACCAATTCCTGTAGATTAACTTTTTATTCAATCATTGTAACATTTAATCATTCTCTCATTTTATAATGAATCTACTCAATTGGCTAGAAAACAACATGCTTGCTTGTCCTTACAAGAAGTATTTTGGATTCGATTGCTTTGGTTGTGGAATACAACGATCATTTTTAGAGCTGCTTAAAGGAAATTTAGTTGAAAGCTTTTATTACTACCCAGCTCTTATACCTATTATAATAATGGTTCTCTTTTTAATTGCACACCTTGTTTTAAAATTTAAAAATGGAGCTGTATGGCTTAAATATAATTTCATTTTTGTAGTTAGCGTAGTTGTTATTAACTTTATAATAAAGTTAATTTCATAATCAATGAAAATTTTAACAACAAAACAGACAAGAGGTGCAGATGCTTATACTATCCAAAATGAACCAATAAAGTCTATTGATTTAATGGAAAGGGCTTCTCAGAAATGTGTTGATTGGCTGACAGATAAATATGAAACATCAAAACCAGTTGTAATATTTTCTGGCATAGGGAACAATGGAGGAGATGGCTTAGTTATAGGTCGATACTTAATTCAAAAAGGGTATAATGTTACTATATATATAGTTCAATTTTCTAACAATTATACAGAAGATTTTAAGGTTAATTTAAATAGGTTAAAATCTAAAAGTATTAACCTTAAATATTTAACAGAACAGGATATTGAATTTTCCATAGATTCACATTCAGTTGTTATTGATGCTATTTTTGGCTCTGGTTTATCGAGACCAATTAGTGGTTATGTTGCCGATATTGTTTATAAAATAAATAAACATAAATCAGATGTTGTTGCCATAGATATACCCTCAGGTTTGTTTAGTGAAGCAAATAAGAATAGTAAAGTGGAGAACATTGTACATGCTAATTATACGCTTACTTTTCAGCAACCAAAATTAACAATGCTTTTTCCAGAAAATTTCAAATTTGTTGGTTATTTCCAAATTTTAGATATTGGCTTGCATTTAGATTATTTACGCACTGTAGAAACCAGTTATCATTTTGTTACCGAGGCATTTGTAAAGAAAATCTTAAAAATAAGAAGTAAATTTTCTCACAAAGGAACTTTTGGTCATGCCTTATTAATTGCTGGGAGTACTGGTAAAATGGGTGCAGAGATTTTAGCAGCTAGAGCTTGTTTGAGGGCGGGCGTAGGATTACTAACGGTTCAGCTCCCTAAAAATGGATTAAACATAATGCAAACAGCTGTTCCAGAAGCAATGTGTATTGTTGATGAATCTGAAGATGTTATCGCTCATTTATCTGATATTAGCACTTATAATTGTGTAGGAATAGGGCCAGGTTTGGGTATAGAACAAGAAACAAGTAATGTTCTTAAATTGCTAATTCAAAATTCAAGTAGCCCTTTGGTAATTGATGCAGATGCACTAAATATACTTTCGGAGAATCCAACTTGGCTATCGTTTCTTCCTGCCATGAGTGTTCTAACTCCACATCCAAAAGAATTTGAACGCCTTTTTGGTAAGTGGAGTAATGATGAAGAACGATTAGAAAAACAACAGCAGGCAGCCATAAAAAATAACATCATTATTGTTTTAAAGGGTGCTAATACTTCAATTGCCGTTCCTGATGGAACTGTTTATTTTAATTCTACAGGTAATGCAGGTATGGCCACTGCAGGAAGTGGTGATGTGTTAACAGGAATAATAACAAGTTTACTTGCACAAAGTTATACTCCTATATATGCTGCCATATTGGGCGTTTATATACATGGACTTTCTGGTGATTTGGCAAAGAAAAATGTTGGAATCAATGCTCTAATTGCAAGTGATATTGTCAATTCTATACCTAAAGTTTTTAAGTATTTAGAAAATTCCTAAACAGCTTGATAAAATAATCTTAATTTAAGTCTATTTTTTGCTACATTTGTTATTCATAAAAATGATATATGAATTTAGAATCAATTATTTCAGTTACCGGAAAGCCCGGATTATACAAAGTACTTTCTCAAATTAAGAATGGTTTAGTTGTAGAGTCATTACTTGATGGAAAAAGAGCACCTGTTCATGCAACAGATAAAGTGAGTGCATTAAGCGATATTAGTATCTATACTAATGATGGTGATATGCCTTTGGCAGAAATATATGATAAGATATATAAAAAAACAGGAGGTAAAGCTGCAGTTAATCATAAAGAAAAACCAGAAGCGTTAAGAAGCTACATGAAAGATGTGGTAGAAAACTACGATGAGGATAGAGTTTACAATTCTGATTTAAAAAAGTTGTTTCAATGGTTTAATTTATTGGCAGAAAAAGGATTATTGATTCCTGAAAAAGAAGAGGAAGAAACCAAGAAAGATGGAGAGGAAAAAAAGATTGCCAAACCAAAGAAAGCTGCTCCAAAAAAGCCAGTAGCTAGAAAAGCTGCTCCAAAAACAAGAGCAGTAAAAGGTGGAGGACAAACTTCAATGCCTTCTAAAAAAGGAGGGTGATTAATTAGACAATATATAGATGAAATTAAAATCCTGCATTCGCAGGATTTTTTTATTACTTTTAAATTCAAATCTTACAACTATGAAAATCAAATCAACATTACTTGTCGCATTAATAATTTTAACTTCTGTTTCTTTTGGGCAGGAGACATTACTAATGTATAGAGATAATGGATTGTGGGGAGTCATGAATTTAAAAGGAGAGGTGTTGGTAGAGAAAAAATTTGGTGTAGCAAAACCATTTAAAAATGGTATGGCAAAAGTTGGGAAGTTTCAATTTGTTGATACTAAAGGCGAGGTTTTTCATTTGAGAAATTATATTAAAAGAAACCTTTTAGATTGTAGAGAATTTAGTGAAGGATTGTTGGGGGTTAAAGTTTCAAGTGCTTGGGGTTTTTTAAATAAGGAAGGGAAATTGGTTGTTCCGGCTATATATAAATATATTACAGATTTTAATAGTGGTTATGCTGCCGTTAGAAAAAAAGAAGGTTTTTTTATTATTGATAAAAATGGAGTTGAACAGAAGGTGATTAATAACCATAAGAAAAAAGTTTCTTATATAAAGAAGTTTTCAGAAGGTTTGGCACCAATTGAACGAAATGGTTTGTGGGGTTTTGTTAATGGTGAAGGGAATATTGTTATTGAACCAATATACTTGGCAGTTGGATATTTTAAAGGAGGAGTTGCTTGGGCAAGAATGGAGAAAGGAGGGAAGGTTGGATTTCTTAAGAAAGATGGTAGTTGGAAAGTTGAACCAATTTTAAATGCAGCAAAGGATTTTGATCTTGTAAGTGGTTTGGCAAAAATTCACGATGGAAAAGGGTGGTGTTATTTAAATATCGATGGTAAAGTTAAAAGGTTTGAGAATTCAAGAGATAATAAACGTTTTTCTGATGGTATGTGCCCAGAAACAGCAACAATGGGAAATGCAAAATCTGGTTATCTTGATAGTGATGGTAACTGGGCAACTAAACGAGAATTTGGTATAGCTACTCATTTTAATAATGGATATGCCGCAGTTCGAAAAAATAATAAATGGGGTGTTATCGATAAAAAAGGTAATTGGATATTAGAACCAAAGTATAGTTATATTAAGGGGTTTTATACTGTAGATTAATCACTTCTCCTTAGGATCTTTCCAAAAATTATCTTTGATATTACGATCAAGTTCAATTTCAATATCTACCTCATAAATCCATTTCTTTTTTTCTAGATAAAATGCATCAAATCGATTTAGAGAAGGTCCGTAATATTCATAAATTCCTTTTAATTTAGAGCTGGCGGGTACTAGGTAATCAAAAACAATTTTATTCATGTTATCATGGTGTTTTAATGACATTACAGAACTTTCAGAATATTCAAAAATGACACGCTTTTTAGTTTTTTTAGTTGTTTTAAAGATCGGTGCACCAAACTTTATCATCCCATTTTTAGAAACATTAATTACGTCAATAATTTTTTTGTTGGTTAGGTTATTGTTGCCATCCCATCCTAAAACTGTGTAGTAATTTTTTCCAAGGCTTTTGTTGTGTATTATTTTATAATATAAAGCACCATACCAGTTTTTAGCAGTTAAAATTTTATTTTCAGGTGTTTTTATGCTTTCAGATTTATCCGTTAACTCAACAATACGAAATTCTTCTTTTGATTTTCTGATTTGTAAAAAAGCGAAGTATTCATAAGTTCCATCCGTTAATGGAAGTACCCAATTGTAAATTTTCAAGTCATTTTCTTTTAAAATGCTAATTTTAATTAGCTCATCAAATTTGTAATCAAAAGATTTTTTGTTCCCTATTATTTCTTTAAGAACCCCTTTGTAAGTACTGTTAGCAGTGTGTCTAATGCTATCCGATTCTGCGTCAAGAATATCTTGGGTAAGCGAATTGAGTAATTTAATTTCTTTAGTGAAGTTTGCTTCAGTTTTTTGGGCAAAAACAAAAGAGTTAACTAAAAGAAGTAAAAAGAGTATGTATTTAGAATTATTCAATATGTTTTTATTTAAAATAGATTCTTCACTTTATTTTTGACGAAAATAAATTTCCGAAAAAATCATCGTTCAAAATGACAATAAAATTAATAATAAGCGGGCATTGCCCGTAAAAAAAACCGTGTACAAAACTATACACGGTTTTTCAATACTAATATTGTATCAATGCAACTATTAAAGGTGCATTTTATCTTTTTTCGCTAATAATTCTTCGTCAGATTCTCTAACATCTTCATCATCCACACAACAATCTACAGGGCAAACTGCAGCACATTGAGGCTCATCATGAAAACCTTTACACTCTGTACATTTATCAGGAGATATATAATAGAAATCTAAACTTACAGGTTCCTGAGTAGCATCAGCACCAACACTAGAACCATCCATTAATTTAAAATCACCAGAAACATCTGTTCCATCGCTCATTCTCCATTCGTCACCACCTTCGTAAATTGCATTATTTGGGCATTCTGGTTCACATGCTCCACAATTTATACATTCATCAGTTATTATAATTGCCATTACTTTAAAATATTTAATGTTCGTAATTTCGCCTACAAATATACTTAAATGAGTTTAGAAAAAAGAATAAAAGGATTTGTTCAATTAGGATTATTTTTAAAACAGTTTAAAACTGGAGTAAAAAACGAATCACTTACAAATCTTAATAATGAATATTACGATAATTTTGAAGCGTTAATTCTGAGACAAAAAGCATACAATGGCTGGTTTGATAAGGAGAATGTAATCAATTCAGTTACTGAAATTGGCAACTCATTATCAGAAGAAAATTTAAAAGAATGGCTTTCAAAATATCAAATTAAAGATTATTCTGATAAAACCATTGGTGTTATTATGGCAGGAAATATTCCTATGGTTGGTTTTCATGATATGCTTTGTATATTGATTTCTGGAAACAAAATTCAAGCAAAATTAGCTTCGGGAGACAATACTTTAATACAAAAAGTAGGAGAAATATTAATATCCATTGAACCATTATTTAAAAATAAGATTTCTTTTGTGGAGCGATTAGAAAATTTTGATGCAGTTATCGCCACGGGAAGTAACAATACAGCACGTTATTTTGAGCAATATTTCGGAAAATACCCTCATGTCATAAGGAAAAACAGAAATTCTGTTGCTGTTATTGATGATAAAGATGGGGTAGAAGAGATAAAACATTTAGGAAAAGATATCTTTCAATATTATGGATTAGGCTGTAGAAGTGTTTCTAAGTTATATTTTCCTAAAGGATACCGAATAGATACTTTTTTTGAATCTATTATTGATGAATTTCAGGATGTTACTCAGAACAATAAATATGCGAATAACTATGATTATAATAAAGCTGTTTACTTGATGGGATGTAATCAGTTGTTAGACAATGGATTTCTATTACTAAAAGAAGAAGAGAGTTTGGTATCTCCTGTAGGAGTATTAAATTATGAATTTTATAATTCTATAGATGAACTAAAAAATCAACTTGATGAGCAAAAAGATGAGTTACAGTGTGTTGTATCCAGTAAAAACAGTCAGTTAAATACATTAGAATTCGGAGGAGCCCAATCTCCTAGATTAAATGATTACGCAGATGGAGTGGATACTATTCAATTTCTTTTAAGGTTGAATCAATAAGTTCATAAAAAATATTACTTTTTAATGCATCCTTTAGAAAGCTTTTTTCGTCTACTGCTCGAGTCTTAAAAACAGTGCTTCCCGCCTACTGTGTTAGGTTTTGAACCTATCCTGTGCTCGTGTAAAAATGCAATTTATCCTTTTTGAAATTTGGATTTAACTGTTAATAAGAGTATTTTGGGAGCTATTAAAAAATACCCTACAAATAAAAATTATGAAATCTTACATTTCTATTGCTTTTTCAGTTTTAATTTCTTTAACAACATTTGCTCAAAACCAAGGAGGTTCTTCTGGTAATACTGTTACCAAAATTAGTGGTAAAGTAATTCCTAATTATAAAACACAAACTAATTATGTGGAGAATAAAACAGACATGGTTTCTACAAGTCAATTGGCAGGATCTTATCAGATAACCCCATTTTTACCTAAGAAAAAAACGAGCAACACTACCTCCTTACAAAATATAGGATATCCGTTTAATAATTCTGGAATAACTGTTGCTAAAACAACTGTAATTAATCAAGAAGCTACAGTTACGATAGACCCAAGAAACTTACAATTAAGTCCTAATGGTAAATTATTATCACCAGATGGATATGAAATTGAGTTTAGAACTTCAGGCAACCCTAAGGTTACAAATGTTTGTGCAACCCCAAGGCCTTATATAGTTAAAGGTGCTAGTAACAAAAATGCAGCCTGTTCTTTTACCGTTCCTTGTGATGATCCTGCAAATAGAGATGCAGCATCTACCATAACAAAATATTTTATGTTAAGATGGCACGTTATGCTGAATGGAGGCACAAGTACAAATATTGATCAGGCAATGATTACTGCTATGATGACAACTTTAAATGCTGATTATGCAGCTCATAATATGATTTTTTGTGAAGATTCTGCAGAATGGAATGAAGATGTAACCAATTATTTTCATGATTCAAATACAGAAGAGGTTTCTTTGAAAACCCAGTATAACCAACGACCTTCAGAATTAATTAATATCTATGTTGTTGGCGATATGACTGCTGGAGGTTATGCTCGTTTTCCTTATGATCCAATGGGAGGAACGAACTATAGAGGTGGAATTGTATTAAATAAAGGAAATTGTAATGCCGCAGGACATACCTTGGCGCATGAAATGGGACACACATTTGGATTGGAACACACTTTTGCAGGAGTAGATGAAAGATCTCAATGTTCTAGTTGTTATGAAAGAGTAAGAAATGTGAACGGTTCTAGTAATACTTCTGGAGCAGCTACTCCATTTGGAGGTCCGTATAACACAGAGGGAGATCAAGAAGGAGATTGGTGTTCAGATACTAATCCTCATGATACCTACACTTACAACTGCTCTACAAGTAGTAATCCAAATGGAGCATGTGATTCTGGTCCTTGGAACAATGCACCAGTAAACAATCATATGTCTTATTCATTTTGTTCAACTCAGTTTACTAATCAACAAAGTTCAAGATCACATTGTATGGTTAACTCATACCTTCAAAGTTGGACATCTTATGGTGGAGGAATATGTGGAACCCAGCCACCTGTTGCTGATTTTGTTGGTTCACCAACTACTTGGCAGTCTCCTAGTACAGTTACCTTTACGGATTTATCTCAGCCAAATGCAATTATTACAAGTTGGTCATGGGATTTTAACGCTGCTGGTCAAGCAGGAACAGTAACTCCAGCAACATATAATTCTACCACTTCGCCAAATCCACCACCTGTAGTTTATGATATTTTAGGATCAGCAACTTGTTTAGATTATGAAGTTACCTTAACTGTAACAAGTTCTAATGGAAATGATACAGAGGTTAAAACAAGCTATATTAATGTTTGTCCTCCTTCTGGAGATTGCGATACCTTGGATTTTCAATGGATAACACCTGCAACAACTATAACTACTTACGGCTTAAGCGCAACAGATAATATGACAGGTATTCCTGATGCGATAAACTTAGTCAATTTTACTGATGCAAAAGGAGTTTATGAAGGATACCAGACACCAAACTTAGGAGTAACAACAGTTGGAGCTGTTCGAGTAGGATTAGGTAGCTTAGTAGATGCTGATGATGACATTACTTTTCAAGTAATGGTTTATGATGATGATGGTAACGGCCAGCCTGGAGCTTTATTAGGTGGTAGAGGAGGGATTTCTCCAACTCAATTAGGAGTGCCTGGTGCAGGATTTTACAATGAATTTTGGATTCCTTTATTTACACCTTTAACACCTACAACAGGGTATTTTCATGTTGGTGTAGAAATGTTTGCTGGTGATGCTACTGATGAGTTAGTCGTAATGACTACTTGTGATCATACAGGGCCTCCAGCATGTGGTCCACAAGGTGAGGCGGATAGCTCAAACAATATTTTTACAAGTGGTTCTGGTTATGAAAAATTAATGCCTGCTTATGGATATGATGGAGATGTGGATATCATACCTATGTTAGGAGAATACAACCCCTTACCAGTTGTTACAGGTTTTACTGAAAATGTGGTTTGTGATACTACTTATGTAACAATTTTTGATACGGTTTATTATCATGATTATGCTGGATCTGCCTTAGTTGGTATGTCATATACATTTGCTTCTGATGGAACGGTAATTAATACAACATCACCTTTAAGTTCTATCAATAGAACTTATACCACGGCTGGCCCTGAAATAGTTACCATTACAGCGATAAACGATTGTGGTAGGGCAGATACCACATCATGGATTATACCATATAATTTTATGCCTACACCAGATGCAGAATTTACAAAAGTACAGCCTAACCCAATTTGTATGGGAGCACCAGGTGTAGATTTTAATGCTAATACTTCAGGTTATCAAGATTATAATTGGGATTTTGGAGATGGAACAGTTGCTTCTTCAGGAAGTAACTCTACAACTAATCATGTATATGCTGCCCCAGGTTTATACTATACAACACTAACAGTAACATCAACTAGTTATCAAGCTGTTGATACTTTCTATTTAGAAGATTTTGAAGGAGGTTGGCCCGCTGGTTACCAGCGATTTAGTAATGATCCTTTTGCTCCAAATGCAGCGTTAGCAGGACTTGGTTTTGTCGGTGGTAATGCGACATCTTGGTTGCCGATAAATTTTGATGGGGATGGAAGTTCTGAAGCTACAAGTGCTTCTTGGCATTTAAATGCAGGTGAAACAGCTGATGATTGGATGTTGACAACAGGGATTGGTGCTTTACCTGCTAACCAAATGTTAACTTGGGATGCGGAAGCTTATAATGTGAATTTCCCTGATGGTTATGAGGTGAGAATTTCCACTACTCAATTACCTGCAAACGTTGCGAATTATAGTACATTGTTATACTCTACTACGGCTGAAAATTCATTTAGAACAACAAGAAGTGTTTCTTTGGCAGCTTATACTGGACAAACGGTATTCATAGCATTTGTAAATAATTCTACTGATCGGTTTCTTTTAGGTATAGATAACATTAGGGTTGGAACAACAGGTCCTGGATGTATAGGAGAGATAACAAAAACTGATTTTGTAGAAATTGTTGATTGTTCTATTATACCTCCAGTTGCTGATCTGAATGTTACCGATTCAACTGGTTGTGATCCTCTTACGATAACTTTTACGGATAATACTTTAGGAGTGCCTGATCCAGTTACCTCTTGGTTGTGGAATTTTGGAGATGGAACATTTTCTACAGCTCCAAATCCTCCAGCACACGTTTATAACGTTGGTACTTATTTTGCAAGTTTAGAAACTTGTAATGCAGGAGGATGTAGCACTGATTTTGTAACAATTATTGTAGGAACAGGAACAGCGGCCTTGGCTGGTAACGATCAAACTTTGTGTGGAGCAACTACTGCAACCCTTGCAGGAAATGATCCTGCTCCTGATACTGGAGTGTGGGCATTATTATCTGGGGCTGGTACAGTAACTACTCCTACAGCCTTTGGAAGTGGAGTTACAGGTTTAGCAACAGGTACGAATCAATTTACTTGGACAATTACAGGAACAGGTTGTACAACTGTAGATACAGTTGAAATTATTATCGTAGCTCCAGAAACTGCTGGTGGAGATGATTTAACTCTTACTTTATGTAATACACCAGGAAATACATTGGATTTAAATACAGTGTTAGCAGGAAATACAATTGCTGGAACATGGGCAGAAACAACTGTTAGTGGACAGTTTACTGTAGGAACTGGAATATTTGATGCAAATGGATTAATACCTGGAGCTTATACATTTATTTACTATGTAGCAGGAAATACGCCTTGTGTAAATGATACAGCAGACTTTACAGTTACAGTTTTAGCTCCCGAATCTGCGGGAGCAGATGATTTAACAGCTACATTGTGTAATACTGGAGCAACTTTAGATTTAAATACATTGTTATCAGGAAATACAGTTGCTGGAACATGGGCAGAAACAACAGCTAGTGGACAATTTACACCAGGAACTGGAATATTTGATGGTAATGCACTTGTTACAGGAGCATATACCTTTATCTATTATGTAGCAAGCACAACACCATGTGCTAATGATACAGCAGATTTTACAGTTACAATTACTACAGCCCCAACTATTTCTAACGTGTTAGAAATATGTAATGTTGCTAACACACATTATACTGTATCTTTTGATGTCTCCGGTGGAACAGGTGGGCCTTATACGGTTACAGAAAATTTACCAGGAGCAATTGGAGGCGCTTTTGTAGGTACTATATGGACTAGTAATCTAATACCAAGTGGTACTGCATATGATTTTGATGTAGATGATGCTAATGGTTGTGGACCAGTTAATGTGAGTGGTGTTAAAGTATGTATTTGTATTACTGATGCTGGAACGATGAATCTTACAGCTCTTAATTTGTGTGAAACAGATATGGCTATAGCAACTCATAATGGAGATCATATATTTGATCCTAATGATAACATTATGTATGTTTTACATACTAACAATACAGCTACTTTAGGAACTGTTTTGGATACAAATTTAATTGCTCCTACTTTTGGCTTTTCATCACCACCATTAACTTATGGAGTAACTTATTATATCTCTGCAGTAGTAGGAGATAGTTTAGGTGTTTTCGTAGACCCTACTGATGGATGTTTACAAGTATCACCTGGAACACCAGTTACTTGGGAACAATCTCCTGCAGCTGGATTAAATGATTCAACAACTGTAATATGTAATACAGTAGGGAGTACAGTAGATTTAAATACATTATTATCAGGTAACTCTGCAGTAGGTGTTTGGGCAGAAATAACTGCTAGTGGACAGTTTACTGTAGCTACAGGAATATTTGATGCTAATGGATTAACAGCAGCTACATATGCATTTACTTATATAGTTTCTGGAATATCTTGTCCGGCTGATACAGCTTATTTTGGAGTAACTGTTAGTAGTCAAGGTTCTGCAGGAACAGGTAATACGTTATTGACTTGCTCAACTGCTGGAACAACTGATTTATATACTTTATTAGGGGTGGCAGATTTAGGTGGTACATGGATAGGTCCATCAGTATTAACAGGTGGAGATCAAGGAACATTTGATCCATTAACTAATACAGCAGGAACATATCAATATATCATTTCAGGAACAGCACCATGTGCAGATGATACTGCAGATGTAGTAATAACTATAAATCCATCAGCATCTGCCGGAACAAATAACACGTTATCAACTTGTTTATCTGCCGGAACAACTGATTTGTTTACATTGCTTGTGGGAGCAGACCCTACAGGGTTATGGTCTCCAGCATTAGCATCAGGAACAGGAGTGTTTAATCCAGCTGTTGATCCTGCAGGAACATATCAGTATATTGTTACCGGAACAGCACCATGTCCTGATGATACTGCAGAAGTAGTTGTGTCGGTAAGTTCAACTCCGAATGCAGGAACCGATACAACTGTTTCAATGTGTGTTACAACTCCACCTGTTGATTTGTTTACTTTACTTGTTGGAGCAGATCCTACAGGAATATGGACTCCAGCTTTAGCATCAGGAACAGGAGTGTTTAATCCAGCTGTTGATCCTGCAGGAACATATCAGTATATTGTTGCAGGAACACCACCGTGTGGAAGCGATACAGCTGATGTCATTGTTGCAGTAACTACAACGGATGATCCAACTTTTACTTATGCAGATTTTTGTGCAGGATCAGGAGGGGTGGCAGGAACTCCAACTACACCAGGAGGAACGTTTAGCTTTAATCCAGATCCATTAGATGGATCAACGATAGATTCTATAACTGGAGCAATTACAAATGAAATAGGAGGAAGTACTTATAATATTCAATATTTAACTCCAGCAGGGGTTTGTCAAGACAGTTTAACGTTAAGTGTTAATGTTGATATATGTGTTACTTCAATTTTTACAACTAGTAGTACAACAATTTGTGCAGGAGATTCTATTGTATTTACAGATGCTTCTACTGGAGGTGTAACAATATGGCTGTGGGATTTTGATTCAACTTCTTTAGGAGGAGCAGTCCCTTCTTCAATTTTAGGACAAGGACCACATATTGTATTTTATAATACGCCTGGCACTTATATTGTAGAGCTAACTGCTTCAAATGGATCAACAACTGATATCACATCTGTAACTATAACAGTAAATGATTGTTCTCCAACAGCTAACTTCTCACCATCACAAACAACATTCTGTAAAGGGAATTGTATCACATTTAACGATTTAAGTTTAGGAACTCCTACAGCTTATTCATGGTCGTTCCAAGGAGGAATACCAGCAACAGCAACAGGAGCTAATCCAGGATCGATATGTTATGATACTGCAGGAACTTATAATGTTTCGTTAACAGTAACGAATCAATATGGTGCTGATAGTATTATGATGACGAGTTTACTTACAGTAACAGATTGTGATCCGCCAATAGCAGCAATAACAATGAATGATGCTGATGGCGAAATTTGTGTGAATAACTGTATAGAATTTACCTATGATGATAGTTTAGGAGGTATTCCGGATTCATTGTATTGGACTTTTGAAGGAGGAATAGATAGTACTTATGAAAGTACTAATATTTCTGATGTAATAAATGTATGTTGGAATGATACCCTAGGAAGTTTTACTGTAACAGTAGTAGCAACTAACGCTTATGGTAGTTCTTCCAAATCACAAACGATATTAGTTCATCCAAATCCTACTATTTATACAGGAATCGATACGACTATTAATATTGGAATGAATGGATATGTTTATGCTACAGTAATTGATACAGGAGGAGCTCTTGTTAACACTTCTTTAGGGGTATTTGATTGGACACCGACTACTTATTTAACAAGTCCATCAAGCCAAAATTCTACAGTAATAGTACCTATGGAAACAACAACCTACACTGTTACTTACACAGATGAATATGGTTGTGTTGTTTCGGATAATGTGATTGTAAATGTTGATATGGTATTTAACATAGGTGTTCCGAGTGCATTTGCACCAAACAGTTCGGTTAATAACATATTATACGTAAAAGGAAAAATAGTAATCGAATCATTAATCTTTACGATTTACAATAGGTACGGACAAAAAGTATTTGAAAGTGATGATATAGATCAAGGTTGGGATGGAAAACACAATGAAAAAGAATTAAACCCAGGAGTGTTTGTTTACTATGTGAAAGTTAAATTCATAGATGGAAGCCAAGGAGAGTTGAAAGGTAACGTAACATTAATCAAGTAATTTAAGAGGAGGTAGAATTATGCAAAAGACAAAATTAATAATCGTGTTAGCAGTACTTTTTAGTTCAAATTTATTTGGACAACAAGATGTACATTTTTCGCAATTTTTCTCATCACCATTAACATTAAACCCCGCTAATGCGGGTATTTTTGATGGAGATTTACGAGCAATAATGAATTACAGAAGTCAATGGGGGGCTGTATCAAAATCATATTCAACCATGGCAGCATCCATAGATATGCCTGTGGTAAAGAAAATGCAGGGAGGAATGTTTGGTTTTGGGCTAAACTTCTTTAAGGATGCTGCTGGAGACTCTAGAATGTCGACTACTAACGTTGCATTATCATTGGCTTACCATTTGGATGTAAGTGGAGGACATAACAACCATTTTATATCTCTTGGGTTTCAAGGAGGAACAATTCAAAGAAGTATTGCTTATAGTAATTTAACATGGGATAATCAATGGAATGAATATGAATTTGACCAAACTGTTTTACCTGCTAATCTTGGTGATTTAACTGTTTCTTCAGTAAGCGCTTTAGATGTTTCTACTGGATTTCACTGGTATTACGCACCAGATGCAAAAAATAGGTTTTTTGCAGGCCTATCTATGTTTCATGCAAATTCTCCAAATATTGGATTTAATACAGAAAGTAAATTAATGAGAAAATACACTTTACATGGAGGTGGTGAAATAGGAATGACTGAAGGAGATTTTGCACTTACACCTAATTTTGTTTTTGTAAGACAAGGTGCAAACCAATATTTTGATATCGGAACAGAATTAAAATACTTCTTACAAAAGAGTACAACATTTACTAATTATAAAAACATCATGTATGTTTCTTTCGGACCTTATTTAAGGTATGGAGATGCAATGTATGTAGTTGCCCGATTTAACTGGACTGGTGTAACAGCTGCTATAAGTTACGACTTTAACTTATCTGGTTTAAGTGCTGCATCTAGTGGTAATGGTGGTTTTGAAGTAATGTTAGGTTATAAGATGGACTTAGGTGCTAATGCCTCTAGAGGGCATAGTGTAAGGTTTCGTTAAGGAGATTAAAAATATAACAAATAAAAAATCCTGCTCATTGCAGGATTTTTTATTTTAGAAAGACTCTTAATTTTCGTATGCCCCAATATCAGGAGGATTGTTCCTTGTAACCCCGTCATGATCTAGAAGAACTCCAAGAGTGTTGTTTCCAGCATTAATTGCTTGAGAGCTTGGTGCTAAATGATAATCGTGAATTGATTTATCAACGAAAGTTTCATTGGCAGGGTTTAAGACAATATTATTGTATCGTACACCAGCAGTACTGTTAGTAGTTTTAAGTAAACAATGATCTAGAAAGTATTTGATTGTGCCACTACCAATTGCATCAGCAGTAAATTCAACATCTTGATCTCCATGAATAATACAATTGGAGAAAAGAGCAGTATCAATATCATTTATTACAGTTACACCAGTTGAATGTACATAAGCATTTTGTAAAAGAACAGAAGAGGTTTGTCTGCCACTAAAATAATTGGCAAACGTAGTATGGTTA
Organism: Flavobacteriales bacterium; assembly: GCA_002401955.1. Classification (GTDB taxonomy): domain Bacteria; phylum Bacteroidota; class Bacteroidia; order Flavobacteriales_E; family Vicingaceae. Next base: position 60,525 of record NVUQ01000083.1, read on the forward strand.
AAACGATAATCTCCCCCACCTTTAACTAAAAGATTGTATTGCCCTGAGTTGGTAATTACCGAGTTAGTATCTGTTATTTTATAATTGGTAGCTAATATTCCAATTGCAGAATTGTTATGAATTTTGCAATTGTTTAATCGTAAAGCGTTGGTAGAACTAGCATCAAATATAGCTGGGGCATTAAAAGGATTAGTTTCAGCTTGTATGCCTATAAAACCATTTTTAATAACAGCATAATTAAACACGTTATCATTACCAATAGTTCCTTGATTAATCCAAATTCTGTCCCATTGCCCAGGAATATCTTGCCAAGCGTATTCTAATCGTGTTCCTTGAAAAACAACGGGGTCTGTTTGCGTTCCATTTACTTGAATATTACCATTTTCATAAACCCAAATTCCTGAGTTGTTGTGCATGTGAACTTTAACTCCAGGATCAATTTTTAATTTATCATCACTATCTAACGTCAAGTATCCTCCATAAATAACATAAGGCTTATCATTTATCCACGTAGAATCTAAAGGTCCTGGAGAAGTTCCTCTATCTAGATAAACAACAGGTATTCCGTTAGCTAATTGGTTGGCTACATAATAATGAGCATTTTGTCCCCAAGCAACTAAATCAACACTTTGGCTGTTTCCATTGGTTATAAAATTAATTTTATCAGTAGCAACAAAAGGAGATAGTGCATTGTTAGGGTCGATAGTTACTTCTGCAAAAATGAATAAGCTGTCTTTACCGTCAATTTCTATGTTAGAGTGAGAGTTTCCTGAAATACCATCAACATTAATTCTAAATTGAGAATTGGCCCCATTTCCAACAGAAATACTAGAAATATTAACTCTTTTGTTACTTGGATTGTATATTTTTAGTCGTTTAGTTGTTGATCCGAAAGTAGCAAAAACAGTATCGAATAGAACAGTATCTAAAGAAAAATTTAAAGTAACAGACTCTGATGTCTCAATACTATCTTTTCTACAAGAAAATGTAGAAATAATAATAGAAAGTAAAATGAGTATAGGTGCAATTTTTCGCATAGCTCGTAAAAGTAAGTAATTTAGAGAAACTCTATTTTATCAACTATATTGTTTTTGCTGACTTTTAAATTGATAATCGTACAGTTTTTTGTAGTAACCACCTTTGTTAACCAGTTCAGTATGGCTTCCTTCCTCTACAATTTCTCCTTTATCAATTACTATAATTTTATCAGCATTCTTAATAGTAGATAAACGATGGGCTACAATAATAGCTGTTCTACCTTTTGTAAGCACACTGGTAGCATGTTTAATTAACTCTTCAGACCCACTATCTATAGAAGAGGTAGCTTCATCTAAAATTAATACTTGAGGTTGATGAACATACGCTCTTATAAATGAAATGAGTTGCCGCTGACCAACCGATAGCATGGTTCCTCGTTCTTTAACATTATATTGATAGTCGCCAGGAAGTTTTGAGATAAATTCATGCGCTCCTACTTCTTTTGCCGCCTCAATAACTTGCTTTTCTGTAATGCTCTCACTGTATAAAGTAATGTTGTTTAATATGCTATCGGAAAACAGAAAAACATCCTGTAAAACAATAGACATATACTCTCTAAGTTCTTGAAGTTCTATTTCGTTTATGTTAACGTTATCAATGAAAATTTCACCTTTATCAATCTCATAATATCTTCCTAATAAATTAATAATAGAAGATTTTCCTGCTCCAGTAGCACCAACAATTGCTAAGCTTTCACCTTGTTTAATTTTAAATGAGACATTTTTTAATACCCATTCTTCATTGTTATAAGCAAACCAAACATTCTTAAATTCAATATTTCCTTTAAGATTTGAAGTGCTGTTTGTTCCGTTATTTTTGATTGACGAAACAGTATCTAAGACTTTAAAAACACGTTCAGAACTTACCATACCCAGCTGTAAGGTGTTAAATCGTTCAGCCAATTGCCTAATAGGGCGATAAAGCATATGAATAAATAAGGTGAAAGAAAATATTTCTCCCGCTGTTGCATGATTTTCTGCCACTTCACCCAAACCGTACCATACTAACAAAGCAATTGATGTTGCAGACAATATCTCAACAACAGGAAAAAAAATGGAATAGGCCCAAACGGTTTTAATATGAGCTGTTCTGTGTTTTTTATTGATTTCAGAAAAAGCTTCCATTTCTACTTCTTCCCTATTAAATAGCTGAATGATAGACATCCCAGTAATGTGCTCTTGAACAAAGGTGTTTAATTTGCCAGTTTGTTTAGCAATTTCTTGGTAAGCTTTTTTAATTATTTCTTTAAAAATTAATGTAGCTACAATTAAGAATGGAATTGGAATTAATGTGATTAAGGTTAAATCCCAGTTGATGTATATCATGCAAAAAATAACAGCAAATATTTTAAGCAAATCACTAATAATTAATAAAATCCCACTAGAAAACATTTCAGCTATTCTTTCAATATCTGTAACAGTATTGGTTATTAGCTTTCCGATTGGCGTATTGTCAAAGTATTTTAATTTAAAATTGATAACATGTTTAAAGGTTTCATTTCTTAAATCTTTAATTACATTTTGACCTAATAAGTTCCCTAATAAAGTAAAAAAATATTGAAGTATAGCTTCAATGATTAAAGCACCAATAAGTAATTGAGTAATAAAAAGTAAGCCGTCACTTTTATATTCAAATGTAAATAAATTAATAAAGTCACTTATAAATGGAAAGCCTTTTGACTCATTTCCTATGATAAACTTATCGACTGCTATTTGTATTAATATTGGTCTTACCAATGAAATTATCGCTAAAAACATGGTAAGTGAAGCTGTTATGTAAAAAGTTTTATTATAAGGTTTTACATAAGTCATCACCCTTCTAAACAAAGAGAAATCAAATGCTTTTCCTGCTACATTTTTAGACATTTATTGTTGAGTCTTTAAAGTATAAAGTTTTAAAGTATGTAAAGTTATGAAATTGTATTCTTGATTTTAGTGAAAATGTGGGAATGAAATTATGTTGGAGAGATTTATGTTCAATCATAAAGACATTCTATTTTTTTAGCTTTAAAATTTCTTTCGGATATTTTACATCAATTAAATATAATCCATGAGCAGGAGCAGATGTCCCTGCTTTACTTCTGTCTTTAGAATTAATAATACGTTTAAGATCTCCAATTTTAATTCTTTGCTGACCAATGTCTAGCATAGTTCCTACTATGGCCCTAACCATATTTCTTAAAAAACGATTAGCGGTAATGGTAAAAACCAAACAATCGTTTTTTACGTCCCAATGAGCAATAGTAATGTTACAATCATTAGTAAACGTATCTGTATTACTTTTACTAAAACAAGAAAAATCGGTATGTTTTAAGGTTTCTTCACCAGCTTTATTCATTAAATCGATATCTAAAGTATGTGGAAAATGATATGCTTTATTAGATAGAAAAGGATTTTTATTAGGGGTTATCCAATATTCATAAGTTCTAGCTGTTGCATCAAATCTAGCATGAGCATCATCCTTAACTTTGGTTATTGATGCACAAGAAATATCATCAGGTAAAAAGTTGTTGAGTTTAAAATGAATTTTATCCATTTCAAAATTAACTGTTGTATCAAAATGAGCATAAAGTTGTTTGGCGTGTACACCAGTATCCGTTCTTCCAGCACCAGTAACCATAATTTCGGCTTGTAAAAGGGTAGATAAAGCTTTGTTTATTTCTGCCTGAACAGAATTGGCATTTTGTTGCACTTGCCAACCATGATAATTGGTTCCGTCATATTTTAGTTCTAAAAAATACCTACTCATAAGAACGGTAAAGTTAATAAATAATTAAAGGGGTTTAATTTGTAAGATGAGCAAACAGCGTAGTAGAACAATACAGAAAAAAAAGAGTCTAATCTCTTCCTTTTTCTTTTAATAGCGGAACAAATCTAAATAGCCCTAAATCTTCCGTTTCAAACTTTTTGTCTGATAGTTTTACTATTTTTTTCATTCGTTGACTTTCACCTTCATCAACAGGAATTATCAATATCCCTCCAACTTTTAGTTGATTTAGTAAATCTTCAGGAATGTATGGAGCGCCAGCAGTAACAATTATTTTATCGAAAGGAGCAAAACTTGGTAATCCCTTATAACCGTCACCATAAAATAGTTTAGAGATGTAACCTAGCTGAGGTAACAGTTCTTTTGTTCTATCAAATAAGGCTTTTTGCCTTTCTATGGAAAATACTTTTACACCCATTTCTAACAAAACAGCAGTTTGGTAACCAGAACCTGTACCAATTTCTAGCACTTTTTCTCTTGATTTTAATTCAAGTAGTTCAGTTTGAAAAGCGACTGTATATGGTTGAGAAATAGTTTGCCCAGCACCAATAGGGAAAGGTTTGTCATCGTAAGCATATTTATGTAAGGCATTATCAGGAATAAATAAATGACGTGGTATTGTTTCAATAGCAGTAAGTACTTGGCTGTTTTTAATACCTTTTTTAGCTATAACTTGAGCTAATTTTTTTCTTAAACCTTTATGTCTGTATGTATCTATCATTATTATTTAATCTAGAGCAAATTAAGTAAGATTAAACCACATTTTTAGTCTCTTTTTAAAGCTTATTATTAAACTTAGTGTGTTAATAAGAATTTATTTCATTCTAAAAGCCGTATAAACATTCATGTATGTTTGCTACATAATGTTAAAAATTGGTGTAATAGGAGCTGGGAGTCTTGGTGAATCTCACATTAAGTTGCTAAAAGGAATTAGCGATTTTGAGTTAGTGGGGTTTTATGATTCTAATCAGAGTTATAAGGATAAAGTAGCATCATCATTAAATGTAAAATCATTTAATGATTACGAAGAGTTAATTAATAGTGTTGATGTTGTAGATATTGTAAAACCTTCTATTTCTCATTTTGATTATGCGGTAAATGCCATTAAAAACTCTAAACATGTTTTTATAGAGAAGCCTGTTACCAATACAGTTGATGAAGCTAAACAATTATTAGAGTTGGCAGAAGAAGCCAATGTTAAAGTTCAAGTTGGTCATGTAGAACGATTTAACCCTGCTTTTATAGCTGCTTTGCCATACATTTCTAACCCTACCTTTATCGAAACACATCGTATGATAGAGTTTGATCCTAAAACGGCTAATATTCCTGTAGTAATGGATTTGATGAGTCATGATTTGGATATCATATTAAGCGTAGTGAATTCAAACATCAAAAGTATTAGGGCTAAAGGAGTTGAAGTTATTGGTAATACACCGGATATTGTAAATGCTGTAGTAGAGTTTGATAATGGATGTGTTGCTAATTTAACGGCAAGCAGGATTTCATTGAAAAATGAACGGATATCTAAATTTTATCAAAGAGATGCACACATTAAAATAGATTATTTAGCTCAAGAAACAAGTTTAATTTCTTTGAAAAAGAATGGGAAGACAGAAATTTGTTCAAGAAATTTAAAAATTGATAAAGGAAACCCTCTAAAAACAGAGTTGGAGGAGTTTGCACAAGCGATAATAAACAATACTACGCCAAAAGTTGGTATTCATGATGGGGGTGTAATGTTAGATGCAGCATATCAAGTTGCAGAAAAATTACAAATTGCTACCTCATTAATCTAAGATTAATACATTTGCACAATAATTTTATTAAGAATCCGTTAAACGGATATATTTATACTATGTTGCACAACATAAAACTTTATAACTTATTATTTCTAATAGGAGTAATATTCTTTTCATGTTCTAAAGAGGACTATGAAGCACAAGTGCCTACCTATATTTCTATTAATCAAATTACCCTAACAACAGATTATGCTACAGAAGGATCAGCATCATCTAAAATAACTGATGCTTGGGTTTATATTAATGATGATTTGGTGGGAGTTTATGAATTGCCAGCAAAGTTTCCTGTATTAAAAGAAGGAAATGTAACAGTTAAAGTATTTGCAGGGATAATAGATTTTACTTTAGATCAACCTAGAGGAGTAAGATATCCATTTTACGACCCTCATGTAGAACAACTTAATTTAGTGGCAGGAGAAACGATAGAAATTAACGCAGTAGTTTCTTATGCAACAAGTGCAACATTTAGTTGGTTAGAAGATTTTGAAAATGCAAGTTTATCTTTTTTATATCACTCAGATAGCGATACCGTTATTAATAAACAATCTGTAGATGTAAAAGAAGGAGTTTATGCTGGTCAAGTTTATTTAGAAAATAGTATGGACTTTTTTGAAGCAACAACTGTTGGATTAACAGGTGTCCCAAGAAATGCTACACCTGTTTTTTTAGAGTTAGATTTAAAAACAAATGAGCCTGTTTTAGTGGGGATTTACACCGATTCTGGACAGTATTCATGGTTTACATTAAATACAGCAACTACTTGGAGAAAATGCTATGTTGACCTTGCAGGTATAATTAATACTGCCCCTCAATCATCTGAATTGAAAGTGTTTTTTGGAATAAAAGAAGTAAGTGCACTTTTCTTAACAAATAACCCAGAAATCTATCTCGATAATTTAAAATTGGTTCATTTTTGAGGCTAAAAAAGGATGAATAAAAAACTACAAGTTTTAAAATACATTACATTAGATGTAATTGCAGCAGTTGTTGCTTGGGCGTTGTTTTTTGTTTACAGAAAAATGTACCTAGAACCTCTTAAGTTTGGGTATGATGTGCCAATATCATTCGATACTAATTTTTACTATGCCTTACTTTTTATTCCAATATTTTGGGTTGTTATCTATTTTGCAATAGGAAATTACAATAGTATTTATAGAAGATCACGATTAAAAGAATTTGGACAAACATTATTGATATCAATTATTGGAACATTGGTGCTGTTTTTTGTGTTATTGTTAGATGACGAAATTGCATCCTATACTTTTTACTATAAGTCTTACATCGTATTATTTACACTCCATTTTACGTTAACAGAACTGTTTAGACTTATTTTAACAACAAGCACAGGAATAAGAATAAAAAACAGAAAAATTGGGTTTAATACGTTGATTATAGGCTCTAACGAAAATGCATTAAGTTTATACAAAGAAATTACTAATCAAAAATATTCTACAGGACATCGTTTAATAGGTTTTACTCACGTAAAAAAATCAGATAGTTATTTGTTAGATGACTATTTACCTCATTTTGGTAATTGTGTGGGTTTAAGAGCTACGATAGAAAAAAATCAGATAGAAGAAGTAATTATTGCTGTAGAATCATCAGAACACGATAGTTTAGGGAGTATTATTACCGAATTAGAAGGATTAAAAGTGGTAATTAATGTGATTCCTGATATGTATGATATCCTTTCAGGGTCAGTAAAAATGAGTTCTATTTTTGGTACACCACTTATTGTAATTACCAAAAATATAATGCCTGTATGGCAGCAGTCAGTAAAACGAATAATAGATGTTTTAACCTCGATTATTGTACTTGTTTTGCTTTCACCTTTATATCTGATAACTGCTTTTATTGTGATAACAAACTCTAAAGGAGGAGCTTTTTTCTCGCAAGAAAGAATAGGAATACATGGTAAGCCATTTACCATTTATAAATTTAGATCAATGCTCACCGATGCTGAAAAAGATGGGCCTGCATTATCTAGTGGTACAGACAGTAGAATTACTGGTTTTGGTAAGTTTATGAGAAAAGTTCGCTTGGATGAAATGCCTCAGTTTTACAACGTGTTAAAGGGAGATATGAGTTTGGTTGGACCACGACCTGAACGACAATTTTTTATCGATCAGATTACTAAAACAGCACCACACTATAATCATTTACTTAAAGTACGTCCAGGAATTACCTCTTGGGGTCAAGTAAAATATGGTTATGCAGAAAATGTTGATCAAATGATAGAACGATTAAAATTTGATATCATTTACATTGAAAACATGTCGTTATTGGTAGATTTTAAAATTCTTATATATACAGTTATGATTGTAGTAAAAGGGAGTGGTAAATAAAATCCATT
>NVUQ01000084.1 GCA_002401955.1 Flavobacteriales bacterium
ACTGAGGCAAGCTCAGCACTTCCCAATCTTACTAAGGTTTCGTTTCAATCCGCACACCAAATCCTTGAATGCCCATCTCCATCCAAATACCATTATAGGCTCAGAGAATAATTGTTTTTTACCAATGAAAAAAATGAAAAAGGTTATTATGAATGAGATTGCTTCCCGCTTTTGCTTTCGCAAAACACTCGCAATGACGTAGTATAGAGAATGACAAAACACCCCTCTTAATCTCCCCTCAATGGGAGAATAGTTATACCAATTTAATTTCAAAACACCCAACAATGGTATTACTGTATTAAACACAAAAGATTCATCACTTCATTTTATTCTCCCGATAAATCGGGAATGAAACATCGTACAGAATGATAATTAGAGAGTAAACTTCTCAGGAATAGGTGCAACAAAAGTCATCTCTTCTTTTGATGTAGGATGCATAATTGTTATTTGATGAGCATGTAAAAACAGACTGTCGGTATCATAAGTAAAAGGATGGTTTTTAAAATAGCTTTGATCTTTATGTCCAATATCACCAACTATTGGATGCCCTAATTCTGCCAAATGCAATCTTATTTGATTCGTTCTACCTGTTAAAGGAGTTACTTTAAGAAGCGTTTCGTTTTCTCGTCTCTCTAACACTTGTATTTCTGTTTGAGCGATTTTACCTGTATCATCTATTTTCCGTGCTCCACCAACTAATACTTCAGTACCAATAGATTGTTGTAGGTTTAGATAGTTTTCTTCAATAATGCCTTCTGCCAAAGCGATGTATACTTTTTTGATGGTTTTGTTTTCGAATTGTCGTTGAATAAAATTGGCTGCTACCTTATTTTTAGCCAAAACAACTAAACCTGTGGTATTCGCATCAATTCTATGCAAGAGTTTAAAAGTATTATTAGGAAATGCTAGTGCTAGAATTGAGATTAGAGTGTTTCTAAAAAATCTACCAGAAGCATGAACAGGAAGAGGAGATGGTTTGTTAATTACAATAATACTCTCATCTTCATAAATTAATTGAATAGCAGCACTAACAGAAGGTTCTGTTTTAGGCTCTGTTTGATGTGAGGTAACTTCTCCAGCTTTTACAAGATAATCTTTAGTTATCGTTTTGTTATTGATTTTTAAGTTGTCGTTCTTAATTTTATTTAGCCATATTTCAGGAGTAGAGCGGGGGACTGCTTGCATAAAAAAATTAACAATGGATAAACCCTCGTATTTTTTTTTAACCGTTAATTTATAAGTTAACCTTTCAGGAGTGCATCCTGGTAAAGGTGTTGTTACGTTTTTTATAGCTTTATAAAATTTACTTTGATCCATTTAGAATATAATTCTGCAAATTAAACCTATTTTTAATGAAGTTTTTTAAATTTATTCGATGAAATCACAACTACTAATAGTTCTCTCTATTTTTATTCTTTCCTCATGCGCTGAGAAAGAAATTACAATAACCCCTATAAAAACAATTGCTGACGCTTCAATGAGAGGTTTATATAGTGTTAATGAGCAAGTTTCGTGGGTAAGTGGAACCAATGGTGTTGTTTTACATACAAGTAACAATAAGGATTGGATAAAATATCAAGATACATCTTGGTCTCATTTAGACTTTAGAGATATTCATGCTTTTAATGATAAAGAAGCTATAATCATGAGTTCTGGAAATGGGTGTGAAATTTATAAAACCCAAGATGGAAGTAAAACATGGGAGTTAGTTTATGAAAATCATCAAAATGGGATCTTCTTTGATGGGATGGATTTTTGGGATAATAAAAATGGAATAGCTTTTAGTGATCCAATTAACAATCAACTTTATATTATAACAACTTCAGATGGCGGAAGCTCATGGGGGAAATTAGAATCGATAGAATTACCCCAAATTATTAGAGGAGAAGCCGGCTTTGCTGCTAGCGGAACAGGAATTCAATGTGTTGGAGATAGCACTGTTTATATAGGTACAGGAGGAAGTAAAGAGGCTCGACTTTACATATCTCATAATAGAGGAAAAAACTGGATAGCTGCGAATACACCAATGAGAAAAGGAGATGCTTCTGGTATTTATTCTTTAATTTTTATGGATGAAAAAAATGGAGTCTTAGTTGGTGGTAACTATTTAGATTCAGCAAGCGTTGAAGGAAGTTGTGCTGTTACTTCTGATGGAGGGTTAACTTGGAAACTTCCTCAAAACCCACCTACTGGCTATATGTCGTGTGTAACACATAATAATGATGGAATACTTATTTGTACTGGTAGAAATGGAGTGGGTGTATCTTACGATAAAGGAAACAATTGGAAACACATTACAGATGATGCTTATTATAGTTGTGTTATGAGTGGAGAAACGGGTTGGTTAACAGGAAGGGATGGTCGGATGGCTAAAATTATAATTGAGTAGTTCATTCAACGTAACATTACGTATTAACATCATATATTCATTATTAAAATACGGGGTTTAACTGTTGAAATAGTTCTTAAAAGTGTTGAAGTTTATACTAACTAAACTTAAACATATGAATAATAATATATTAATAGTAGATGATTCAGAATTCGAAAGAGCTATTAGGTGCTATCAATTAAAAGAAAATTTTGAAAAGCCTAATTTGTTTCTTGCTAGTACCATTGGAAAAGCATGGGAGATATTAAATGAAAATACAATAGATTTAGCTATCATTGATATTTACCTCCCCGGTAAAAATGGTGCTGATTTAATAAATGATATGATTTATGATCAAAAACTAAAAGACATACCAATAATGGTAATTACAGGTACACCTAAAGATAGTTTTGTTAAAACATTCTACGAAAGACATGTTAGTGCTTATCTACATAAACCGATTGAAAGTAAGTTGTTAATAAGAACAATTAATGAAATTTTAAATAAAAAAATAGCCTCTTAAATTAGTTGTAGAGGGTATAAAATAATAAGATTAACTTCTACTATGTCTAAATTAAAGATTCTCCATTAGCATCAGTAGTAACACTTTCACTCATATAATCGAAAAAGGGTCGCATTTTTTTAAAAGTGTCACTCACTTGCTTCGTAAAATTAGGACTTAACACTTCTTGGTCTGTAAAATTTTTAAAAACTGTAAATTGTTTGTAGCGTAATAAATCTAAATCAGGATGTTCTTTGTCAAATCCTTTAGGGCAGGTTTTTAATTGTTCGCCATGTAAAGTTCCAAAAGTATCTTTAAATGATTTACTGTTTATTATTTTTCTTAATGGTTGAGCATCAAAAGCAATATCTTCTCGTATTCTTAGTAAATCTTCTTTATCTGGCGCCCAAAAGCCTCCACCAACCATAGATTTTCCTTGTTGTATATGGAAATAATATCCACCTCTTAATTCTTTTGTAGCTCTTTTGAAGCCTCCAGACCAATATGTTTTATAAGGCGTTTTATCTTTTTTAAAACGCACATCTCTATAAATTCTATATAGACTCTTTTTACCTGTTGGAGTTTCTATGTTATCGTGTTTACTAAGTTCTATTAGAACTTGATCAGCAAAATCAATAGTATTTTGGTGATGATTGAGATAAATATCCTTATTCTCGTTAAACCAATCTCTGTTATTGTTCTTTTTTAGTTTGTTTAAGAAATCAAAGTTTTCTTTTGAGATAGTAGACATCTATTTTGAATATTTAAATGAACTATGAAATTACATTTTTTACTTTATTTTTGATGGCAAAATACCAACATAATGAAATATTATATCTTTTTCTTTGCCTTATTATCTTCATCTATTAATTCTTATTCGCAGTCTGAATACAAATATTTAGAAAACAAGACTTATACTTATGATGAAGCTCATGAAATTTATAATAAAATGGCTGAGAAATATGAGGAAGCTAATATTGAAATCATGGGAGAGAGCGATATTGGAAAACCAATTAAGCTATTTGTAATTTCTAGTAATAAAGATTTTGACTTTAAATCAGAGCAAAACAAAAACAAAGGAGTTTTATTAATAAATAATGCGATTCATCCTGGAGAGCCATGCGGTGTTGATGCAAGTATTAAATTAGCTAAGGATCTATTATCTAATAAATCCTATAAAAACTTACTTAAAAATACAATTATTTGTATTGTACCATTCTATAATGTTGGCGGAGGATTAAATAGAAGTTGTTGTAGTAGAGCAAATCAAAATGGACCTGAAGAGTATGGCTTTAGAGGGAATGCTCAAAATAGAGACTTAAATAGAGATTTTATAAAATGTGATACCAAAAATGCTGAAGCCTTTACTAAGCTGTTTCATTTATGTAACCCTGATGTTTTTATTGATGCACATACAACTAATGGAGCCGACTTTCAATATGCTATGAGCCTTATAGCAACACAGCCAGATAAATTAACTCCTCAATTAAGGGGTTATCTTAGAAAAGATATGCTTCCATATTTATATACTGATATGGAAAAGAAGAATAAAGAAATAATACCCTACGTATATAGTTACAAAGGAAATTTAGAAAATGGAATTAAAGATTATTTAGAAACTCCTAGATACTCTACAGGATACACAACGCTATTTAATACAATTGGTTTTGTTACAGAAGCTTTAAAATATAAGTCATATACCCAAAGGGTAGAGCATACTTATGAATTTTTTATTAGCACATTAAACTGGATGAATGAAAATAATATTGAATTAAAATCTGTAAGGAATAAAGCGATAGAAGAAATTAAAACCCAAACTAATTTTGAATTAGCATGGAAATTAGACACTACAATTTTTAAGAAAATTAATTTTAAAGGATATGAAACAGAACAACACAAAAGTAGTTTTGGCGAAGGTTCAACATACCTTATTTATAACCATGATAAGAAATATACAAAAGAGATTAACTATTACTATAAATTTAAACCAACAGTAGTTGTTAAGAAGCCAATAGCATACATTGTTCCACAAGCATATTCAAAAGTAATAGATAGATTGAAATGGAATAAGATAGAAATGAAAAGACTAGAGAGAGATACTGTAATTAATGTTGAAATGTATTATGTGAAAGATTATAAAACAGTAAAGAATCCTTATGAAGGCCATTATTTACATTATGGAGTTTTAGTAGACAAAGAAGAAATGGAAGTGAAGTATTTTAAAGGAGATTATGTTATTTACACCAATCAATCGAGTAATAGGTACATTATAGAAACTCTTGAACCTCAAGGAATGGATTCATTTTTTGCTTGGAATTTCTTTGATGGTATTTTGCAACAAAAGGAGTGGTTTTCATCTTTTTCTTTTGAAGAAACCGCTAAGGAAATGTTATTATGGATGCCAGTATTAAAATCTGATTTTGAGAGAAAGAAAAAAGAAGAACCTGAATTTGCTAAGAGTCGCAATCAGCAATTGCTTTATATTTATAAGCGATCGAATCATTATGAAAATACCCATAATAGATACCCTGTAGGTAGAATAGTTAAATAAAAAATGCATCTAGATTAAACCAATCTCTGTTATTGTTCTTTTTTAGTTTGTTTAAGAAATCAAAGTGCTCTTTTCAGATAGTTGACATAAGCTCTTTATAAATGAGTTATGAAATTACAATAGATTAAATAAATTGAAAATTGATGTTTAGATATTTTAAATGTATTAGGGGGTGTTGTTAATTTTGTCAGTTCGAGTGGCATTCTGAAAGGTTACTGTATCGAGAACATAAAAATTGGTGTAAAAAAGTTATTCTCGATACTATTTTCTGCCTAAAATCATTCGAATTGACATTTTTTTGATAAAACATCGTACAGAAAGAACTGTGTTAAAAACTAAGTGTTCAGCCACTTAATAAACCTCTTGTAAATGCTTGTTTCTCTAACTTCTTCAACTTTTACTTCAGGGGTTTCAGTTTGTGTTATAGTTTCTGTTGCTACTTCTGGAGTAGATTTAGCTACAGTTTTTTTCTTCTTTTTAACAGTAGATGTTGTCGTAACTTGCTGAGCATAATGTGCGGCTTGTTTTTCTTTCCTTTTAGCCTCTAGTTTTTCTTCTCTTTCTTGTTGGGATTTTAAGATTATTGCTTTCTTTTTTTCCTCTTCCTTACTTAATAAGTTGTTTTTTTCAGTCTTAAGCATTGCTTGTCGCTCAGCTTCAATTTCTCTTTTTTCTCTAGCAATTCTTCTTTTTTCTTCGTCTTCTTCTCTTTTAGCTTCTTTTTCAATTGCTTTTCTTTCTCTTTCAGCTTTTTGTTCTTCTTTCTTTTTTTCGTCTAAAGTTTCTTGGTCATAAACAACACCATCAACTTCTACTTGTATATCTTTTTTATTTGGAAGGTCAATCTTCCCGATAATTTTTAATTCTTGAGCAGGAACAGCTTTAACTGTTTCTATGTGTTCTACAGGAGCAGGAGCTTCTTTAACAGCTTCAACGGCTTCTTCTTTTGTTTCTTTAGCTGTAACTTTTTCTTCTTGAACCTCTACAATTTCTTCTTTTGCAACAGGCTTAAAATGAGTAGTAATAACTTCAATTAAGTCATCTTCTACTTTAGAATTAGGGTGAGATTTAATAGTAATACTCTTATCTTTTTCTAAAAAAGAAACAATTTTTTCTGGTTTAATTTCTAACTGTCTTGCTAATTGACCTAATCTCATCGTGTATAATTTTATGCAAATATAATGGATAGCTTAAACTCTTCAAAATCTAAGGGATACGATTATTATTTAATTATGATAACAGAATCGATATAAATGTCATTTATAGGCCAATCTTGAGAATCTGTATCTACATGGGTGAGTTTAGGTACAGTACTAAATCCTTTTATGATTTGTCCAAAAACAGTATGTTCACCATCTATATGGGCTGCACCAGGATTATTATTGTAATAATTACGTTGGGTTTCAGTAAAAGTGTATTTATTCTCATCCTCATAATGATCTAAAGAAATGTCACTAAACTTTAGCCCTTCAACAAAATAAAATTCATCACACGATGATCTTTTATTTGGATTATTATGATAGCTCCTTGCTGCAGCAACGGCTCCTTTTTTATGAAAATGATGGTGACTCATTTCTGGAGGAATGGTATAAGAACCAATAGTATCTTGTATCTCTCTTTGTAAATCATCATAAGAACCACCACATTGGGCCATAAATTTTTTAGCTACTCTCGAAAATAATGCATGTTTAAAGTACCCACTTTTAGCTAAAAGGATAAAATTAGCTCTGTGTAAAGGAGTATCTTTAAATAATCTAATTCTCATTTTTCCTTTAGTAGTATAAATATCTATTAAGGTTTCAGGATTTTCTTTTCCATAAGTTGTTAAACGCTCCACAACATTAGTGTTAGTAATTTTTTCGAAATAGACCTTTTTAACAGGTTCTTTAATTACTTTCTTTTTTACAGGAGATTTATGAATGACAGGTGCAGGTTTTTCTTCCTGACAAGCAAGTAAACTAAGTAAACAGAAAAAAATAGAAGCATTTTTTAACATAATGTAAAAATAATAAAGACTCTGATAAACGAAATTATAGAATTGATTATTATTTTTAAAGTCTATAAAAAAACAGACATGGCAGTTATAAAAATTAGTAAACACATTAGTTATAAAGAAGGAACTCATAGTAATACAGCAACGCGTAGAAGAATGAGGAATGAACCAGATGAAGTTCAATTGAAAGCTATGAAACTCTTATCAAAAGAAGTGTTTGAACCTTTAAGAGCTCATTTTGATCAACCAATACGTGTTAATTCTTTTTTTAGAAGTGCCGCTTTAAATAAAGCAATAGGAGGAAGTAGAACCTCTCAGCACTGTAGTGGAGAAGCTATAGATATTGATGCAACTAATGGCGTTACCAATAAACAATTGTTTGATTATATAAAAGATAACTTAGATTTTGACCAACTAATTTGGGAATTTGGAACCGATAAAAACCCTGACTGGGTTCATGTTTCTTATACTGAAACTAGAGCCAACAGAAAGCAAATATTAAAAGCTGTTAAGGATGGTAAGCCTGTTTATCAGATAATTGAAAAAGGTATTACAATTGAAGAAGAATCTAAAACAGAAGAGGTAGCGAGTAAAAAGAAAAGTAAAAAAGGAGTTGTAACTGTTAAAACATTATTGAATATTAGAAAAGAACCTTCTAAAGATGCTAAAGTAGTTGGACAGTTAAAAAATGGAAAAAAAATTAAAATAATAAGTGCTGAAAAAGATTGGTATCAGATTAAAACATCAAAATATTCTGGATGGGTTTCTGATAAATATGTTAAGATTAAGAAGTCTACAAGTTCCACTTAATACCAAGTGTAATAACATCTTGATTAGAAACTATTCCGCTGCCTAACCCTGCTCCAGACATATGAACATAGCTTGTGGCTAAAGAAAAGTGTCTGCTAATAGGTTTACTTATAGATACAATATGATGCAAATTAAAACCATCATGTAAATCAGGCTCTCCTTTTTTGTTGGCCTCTAAATAAACACCAGAAATTTGATATTCAAAGTAAAATTCACTCCATATTAAAAAACTGAGTTGAGTTCCAACTCCAAAAATCATACTACCATTATCTACATAATGAAAAAGAACTGAAGGTCTTATTAAAAAAACTCTATTGTTATATTCATTTGTAATAATAGAATCATTAAAGTTTTTACGGTAATCTGCGGCTAACTGAAAAGGAAAATAAATTTGTGAAAAACCTGCAATTCCTTGATTAAAAGGTCCGTCTGTTTCGGGTGTTCTCCCTCGGTAAGGACCAATATTAACTCCAATTTTTGCTTTGGTAATTTCTAGTTTAAACTTACCAGCATTATTTTGGGATTTTAAATTAGAGTTAAAAATAGTTAGAAAACCAACTGTCAATCCTAATAAACAATATTTTTTAAAAAAAATCATAGGTATCTCTATACATAGTAAATATATGGCTTTTAGAGAAAAAACACTTCGACTTTCATAATTAATCATAAAAAAAATAGTCAGATTTTGAACATTATCTACTTTACCGTGTAATTGTAGTAGATGATCATACAATCTTTAATATAAATACTTAAAAATATAAATTATGAAAAATTACATTTTAGGCTTAATAACAAGTCTTATTCTTATTGCAATTTTTTCGTTTAGTTCGAAAAATAACAACATAAAAACAGTTTCAAAAGCAGAAGAGGTTCCGTTAATATTAAAAGAGTACAAAACGCATCAATTTTATGTGGAGCAAGCAAAACTTTGGAAAGAGGAACTAAAATTGAATAAAAAAGATGAAAATGCTTGGTTTAACCTATTTAAAGCCAATCGATTTGCCAAGTTAACGTATAATGATGAGCATAGTCCTGAATTAAGCTGGCAACAAAATGAAGAATGGATTAAAGAGGCGAACCACCTTTTAGAAGGAAAGGAAATTATTAAACAGATAGAGGTCAATATTCCTAAAACTTTTATGGCTTATTATCTGAAGTTTTATAATAGTATAGATAGAAGTGAGAAATTCCACTTATTAGAAAAGGCTTATGCGATTAATCCTAATTTTTATGAAATTTATGATGATTTTATTGCTCATTACGAATTAACAGGAAATGAAGTGAAGCGTAAAGAATTTAATAAGAAATGGTTTAAATCGAATGACTTTTCTGAAAACTTACTGAATTATAACTTTAATGTTCTTTCTAGCTTGAAAGAGAACAGTATAATCTTTAGTTATGGAGATAATGATTTTTTTGCTCCAATAATGTTGCAGGATGCTTTAGGGGTTAGAGAAGATGTAACGATTATTAATATTCCTTTAATGGTACACGAAATTGAATATAGGAATTCCGCTTTTAAAAAGTTAAATATTAAACAGTTTAATAAAGATTACGGAAAGGATTTTAGTGAGAAAAACATGAAAGAAATGATTGATTATATTATTGCTAATAAATCAAAAGATTTGCCTCTTTATTTCGGTTTAGGGTGTCATGAATCACTAAAAAAGGATTTTGAAGATAAATTGTATATGATTGGGTTAGCTTTAGAATATTCTGAAGAAAACATTGATAATCTAGCCGAATTGAAAAATAATTTTGACAACAAATATCTTTTAGATTATATTAAAGTTCAGTTTTCAAACGATAGCTATGATGCTACTTCTAATAATGCAAATTATATTCATGGACTTAGTTGTCTTTATGATCACTACAAATTAAGTGGAGATGTTACTAAAATGTTAGAAATGCGTGAATTAGCACTCATAATTGCTAATAGACTTGATGGTGATCATTTAGAAGAGTATAAAACATTTATTGCTAAACATTTTTCAAAATAAACTGATTTGATTGAAAAAGGATACAGTGACGAGATGTTAGTGAAGGTTCTTCAGCAAGATGTTGGTGATAAGCAAAAAGCAATGAATGAGTTGTTTGGGCGCTATTCCAATAAAATGCTGGAGTTCTTTTATTACTCGTTTAATAGGGATAGAGAAAAAGCGAAAGATTTCACTCAAGATTTGTTTTTGAAATTGGTAGAGAAACCAAGTGCATTTGACATTAATAAGAGTTTTAAATCTTGGTTTTATAGTGTTGCCAGTAATATGTATAAAAATGAATATCGAAAAAATACTACAGAAAACAAGTATAACGAGTTTGTAATTCATGATTCCAAATCATCATTAGAAACCTCTAGGGTTGATGGCTTTGATATGAATGAGGCTTTAGCTTATTTGAAACCATCACATAAGAATAGTATTATTCTAAGGTATAAGTTTAAAATGTCTATTAAAGAAATGGGTGAGGTTTTAGAATGTCCTGAAGGTACGGTTAGATCTCAGTTGTTTTATGCAACAAAAGAGTTGTCAAAATATATAAAAAAAGAAGAGTTATGAAAAACGATTATAGTTTACATGAATTAATTGAGAAATATGATTTCTCTGAATTAACCAAAGAACAACAGCAGTTTGTTTTAACTGAAGTTTCTAGTGATGAGTACGCTGAATTTAGGAATACTATTTTGGAGACAGCTGCTTATTTTGATGAGCAGCCGGTTTTGATGGCTGAAGATTTAATTGTTCCAGAACTAAAGACTGAGAATGTTCTAATTAAAATGGTAAACTATAAGTTACCTGTTTATAAGGTGGCAGCAGCAATGATTGTAGTTTTCTTTATCAATAATCTTATTCCGGAGGAAATTTCTACTAATGTTCAGGTTGCTGAAACACAGAATGAGTTTATAATTGATACGGATACGTTTTTAACGTATAATAGGTATTCATCAAAAAACTCAATAAAATATGATGAAGGGTTGAGTAAGGTATATTATTAATCATTTACATTTAACAGAAACAATCATTTCGAAAGTAGCAACCAATTCGTTTTCTGCATTATACACTTCTACTTTTGTTGTTTCATTTACTCTATCTCCTGTAGCGATAGATTTTAAAATAGCAGCCTCAACTTTTTTTCCATCTTCTGAAATAAAAGTACAATCAGATTCTGCTCGTTTAATAAATTCACAACTCATACCTTTAAATGCAAAAGAAACTTTTTTATTATGCATATTGGCAAAGTAAAAAGCATGAATACCTCCAGCAACATCAGCACCAACAGCTAAAGCACCAAAATACATGGAGTTTAAGTGGTTTTTAGTTCTTCTTTTGAGCTTAATTTTAACTTTAGCTTTATTATTATTGAGTTCTATTAATTTAGGAGCTGTATATCCAAGCATGGGAATTTTAAACCTTCCTAAAAGAAAAAGTTGCCATTTTATCTTTTTAAAAAGCTTGTCTTTATCCATTTACTAATGTTTTAACTATTTCGGAAACAGGTTTAATTGCTTTTACGTGTTCTATAGAAGGACCAGCACACCACACTGTTTTGTAGGTTGCACTAAATGCCGCTTTATTAAGTTTTTTCATTCCTTTCCAAAAAGAAAATGCTTTGTACCACTTTTTAAAACGTTTGTTCTTGCTTAAAAACTTTTCCAAACCATTTTGTTGTGTACCAATTTCTTGCACATAAGGCGTGTTTATTACCGTGCAATTAGAACCAGAAAGCTTGTTGGTTACAGTAATGTCCTTGGCTCCGAAACTAACGCAAGCCTCTTTGTATTCTTGTGATACATCACTTTCTGTAGTAGCAATAAATATACTACCAATAGAAGCCCCTGCAGCCCCTAAGGCTAACATTTTATCTAGCTCTTGTTTATTACCAACTCCGCCAGCAGAAATTACAGGAATATTACAATTTTTTGTGAGTAAAGGAATTAATTCTTCGTAACTCATAGGTCCAAAATGACCCCCAGCTTCTTTGTTAACAGCAATTAAAGCATCAGCCCCTAAAGCTTCAACTTTTTTAGCATATGCTAAATTAACTACATCACAAAAAACTAATACACCAGCCTTTTTAGCCATTTTAATGGTTTCTTCAGGAGAGCCTAAAGATGTAATGATATAATCTACTTTGTAATCGCAGCAAACTTTAAGTTGTTTTTTATAAAGTATGTTAGACTTATTCACAATCAGATTAATCCCAAAAGGACCATCACATTTTTCTTTAAGTTCTTTTAATGCTGCTTCAAAATCTTCTATAGTTCTATAATTTAGAGCAGGTACGCAACCAGTAATACCAGCTTTATTTGCTTCTACAAGCATTTTTACATTACTTACTAGAAACATTGGGGCTAATATGATAGGGTGCTTAATACCTAAAATTTGAGATAAAGTAATTTTATTATGCATGAATAGTTTATTTTTGTTATTAGCAAATGTAAACAAAAGATAAGATAATTATTAAACAAATAAATAATACCGACTTGTGCTCAGGGCAAACGCACTATAAAATTTAAGGAGAGAATTTGTCAGTTCGAGTGACTTTTCGAAGAAAAGTTGTATCGAGAACAAAAAATTCTTTTAAAAAATGCTTCTCGATACAAAATTCTTACAGAATTTCACTCGAAGTGACATTTTTTGTTAAAATATAAGTTATACCGATTTGTAATCAAAATGCCCGATAATTTCGTTACACTTATTCTCAGGCTTTCATTATCTATCGGAATTATACAAAAACCATTGTTAGGTGTTTTGAAATTAAATTGGTATAAGACTAATTATTATTGATATTTAGTCGAAGTATTAATCTTGTAAAACTGAATATTAGTTACATTTGTCGAAAATTAAAACTAACTAAAAAAACATTAAAATAAGTGATGAAAAAGCATTCTGATCATTTGGAAATTAAGAAGTTATTAGTAGCAAATAGAGGCGAAATTGCTATTAGGGTTTTACGTGCAGCATCTGAGCTGGGCATTAGAACAGTGGCAATTTTTACGAATGAAGATCGCTATGCATTACATAAGTATAAAGCTGATGAATCTTACCAAATAGGTAAAGATGAAGAAGCTTTAAAACCATATTTAGATATTGATGCTATTGTAAATTTGGCAAAAATAAAAGGTGTTGATGCGATACATCCTGGTTATGGATTTTTATCAGAGAATGTAGAGTTTGCTACAAAATGTAAGGAAGCGGGAATAAAGTTTGTTGGTCCAACTCCAGAAGCCATGGCAATGTTGGGTGATAAAGTAGCTGCTAAAAAGATTGCTATAGAGACAAATGTTCCTGTAATTGAAGATAACAACCAAGATGTTACAACGGTTAAAATTGCAGAAGAAGAAGCTACAAGAATTGGTTTTCCTGTAATGTTAAAAGCTGCTTCTGGTGGTGGTGGACGAGGAATGAGAGTGGTTAGAAATGTAGAAGAAATTAGTAAGGCGTTTACCGAAGGAGCCAATGAAGCTTTGAGAGCTTTTGGTGATGATACTATGTTTATTGAGAAGTACGTAGAAAATCCAAAGCACATAGAGGTTCAAATAATGGCAGATGAACATGGAAATATGGTTCATTTATATGAAAGGGATTGTTCGGTACAACGTAGGTTTCAAAAAGTGGTAGAGATTGCACCTTGTTCATCCATTAAACAAGAAACAAAAGATGCCTTGTATAAATACGCTTTAGCTATTTGTAAACACGTTAACTACAGTAATGTAGGTACCGTAGAGTTTTTGGTAGATAAAGAAGAGAATATATATTTTATTGAGGTAAATCCACGTATACAAGTTGAACACACGATAACTGAAGAAATAACAAGCATTGATATTGTTCGTTCACAAATTGTTATTGCTACGGGCCGACCATTATCTCATCCTCAAATATTTATTAAAAGTCAGGAAGATATTAAGTGTAGTGGGTTTGCTATTCAATGTAGAATTACAACAGAAGATCCAGCTACAGATTTTACCCCTGATTATGGAACTATTATCGCTTATAGAAATGCGGCAGGATTCGGTATTCGTTTAGATGAAGGTAGTTCCTCGCCTGGAACCAAAATTAGCCCATTCTTCGATTCAATGCTTTGTAAAGTTAGTGCATCAGGAAGAACATTAAAAGGAGCTTCACAGCGATTAAATAGAGCATTAACTGAATTTAGAATAAGAGGAGTAAAAACAAATATTGCGTTTTTACAAAATGTAATTACCAACGAAACATTTACCAACGGAAATGCAACGGTTCAGTTTATAGAAAATCATCCAGAGCTTTTTGAATTTAGAAGATCTAGAGATAGAGGAACAAAACTCCTAAACTATTTAGGAGAAACTATAGTTAATGGTAATCCTGATGTGAAATTTGTGGATAAAACCAAAGTATTTATAGAGCCTGTTTTGCCTGATTTTGATCGTTTTGCTCCATTCCCTGATGGTACAAAACAATTATTAGACAAACATGGTCCAGAAAAATTTGCACAGATCATAAGAGCAGATAAGCAAATTCATTATACTGATACGACATTTAGAGATGCTCATCAATCTTTATTGGCAACAAGAATGAGAACATTAGATATGTTAAATGTTGCTGATCGTTTTGTAAAAGAAAATCCGCAAGTATTCTCTATGGAGGTGTGGGGAGGAGCTACTTTTGATGTTGCCTACCGTTTCTTAAAAGAATCACCTTGGAAACGTTTACAGCTGTTTAGAGAGCATATGCCTAACACACTGTTACAAATGCTAATTAGAGGTTCTAATGCTGTTGGATATACCGCTTATCCAGATAATTTGATTGAGCGTTTTATTGAGAAAAGTGCTGAAAATGGGGTAGATGTATTTCGAATATTTGATTCCTTAAACTGGTTAGACGGAATGAAAACCAGTATTAAAGCGGTAAAAGAACGTACTAATTCTATTGCAGAAGGTTGTATTTGTTATACTGGAGATATTTTAGACCCAAACCAAACCAAATACACCTTAGATTATTATGTGGATTTGGCTAAACGATTAAGAGATGAAGGAATTCATATCCTTGCTATTAAAGATATGGCTGGATTATTAAAACCATATTCTGCTGAAGTATTGATTTCTAAATTGAAAGATGAATTAGATATTCCAATTCACTTACATACGCACGATACCTCAGGTTTACAAGTGGCCACCTATATGAAGGCTGTGGAAGCAGGGGTAGATATTATGGATGTTTCTTTAGCATCAATGAGTGGTTTAACATCGCAACCAAATTTTAACTCTGTGGTAAAGATGTTAGAAGGTACAGAGCGTGAAAGACCAATGAATATTAAATCTTTAAACGATTTTTCTAACTATTGGGAAGCTGTAAGAGAGGTCTATTATCCTTTTGAATCGGGATTGAAAACAGGAACTGCTCAAATATTTGACCATGAAATTCCTGGCGGACAATATTCTAATTTACGTCCACAAGCACGAGGTTTGGGGTTAGAACACAAGTTTGAAACCATTAAAGAAAACTATAGAGAAGTAAACCATTTGTTTGGAGACTTAATAAAAGTAACACCTTCAAGTAAAGTAGTGGGTGATATGGCTATGTTTCTAACATCTAATGATTTAACTGTAAATGATGTGCGTGAAAAAGGCCATGAGTTATCGTTTCCTGATTCTGTAAAAGCATTGTTTAGAGGTGATTTAGGACAGGCTTATGGAGGATTCCCAGAAGACATTAGTAAGATGGTGTTAAAGAACGAAAAACCTTATACCAATAAACCAAATGAGCACTTAGAACCAATTGATTTTGAACAAGAATTTAAAGTTTTTCAAAAGGAATTTAGCAAACATTGTGATGAGTTAGACTTTTTGAGTTATAAACTATACCCTAAAGTATTTAAGGATTATTATGCCGATTTTGAGAAATACGGTGATTTATTTCCTTTACCAACTAAAGCTTTCTTTTTTGGACTATCCAATAATGAAGAAATCAACATTAAACTAGGTAATGGACAATCTATTTTGGTGAAGCTATTGTATGTAACCGATGCTAATGAGGACGGAATACGGTCAGTATTCTTTATGTTTAATGGCACTACTCGTGTGATTGAGATTAAAGATAAAAGTATAAAAACCGACAAAGTAGCTCATAAAAAAGCTGAATTAGAAAATGAAATAGGAGCGCCTCTACAAGGAAGTTTAAGCTCTGTTTCAGTAAAATCTGGTGATACCATTAAGAAGAATGCCCCTCTGTTTATTATTGAAGCTATGAAAATGGAAAGTACTGTTACTGCACCATTTGATGGTAAAATAAAAACAATACACTTACATGGTGGCGTAATGGTAGAGCAAGATGATTTAGTAGTGGAGTTTGAGTGATATAAATTGGGCTAATCTTATGTATTTAGCAACAATTAAGGATAAAATAGATTCCGTGCGAATTATTGCTACAACATTTGATGCTAATCCAAGTGTTAACAATATTATTGGAAGTAAGAGCAATAGGAGAAAGAAAATTGAACGAATGGCTGAATTCGTTTTTATAAAATCGCTTAATCGTAATGGTGCTTTTATATCTAAAAATAGAAAGGGAGTAGCTTTTTTCTATCGATCTAGTTTAAAAGTGTTTAGTTTAAAAGAGATTTTTTACGAAATACGTTTTGCGTTATCTATTCCAATTTCCAAAGTGATTGAAACATTAAATCGTCAGGCATATTTAAAGAAACAACGATATCAAGGTGAACATTTTTACTTTTGGTTTTTTGGCGTAGAAAAAGGAGGTGATAAAGCTGGATTTGAATTAAAAGATTATTTATATAATTTGTCAGAAGAAGAGCAGCTGCCAATTGTTTTAGAAACATCTGTTAAGCGGAATAAAGTAATTTATGAACGCTATGGTTTTAAGACTTACCATATATGGGATAATTATAGTGATAAACATGTATTATGGTTTATGATTAGAAAATCTAAATAGATATAAATTATCTAATGAATTTTAACTATTTAGCCTCTAATTTTTTTAATACCTCGATAGCATTAGGATTTTCAGAATTTAACTCTAGTGTTTTTTTATAATTTTTAATGGCCAATTTATAGTTCCCGGCCTTTAAATATGCTTCACCTAAACTATCATAAGTATTTGCAGAAGTAGCGAATTCTTCTGTATTTAACTTAAAAATAGATATTGCTTCTTTCACTTTACCATCTTGTAAAAACTGGTAACCAACAGTATTCATATCATTTTCATTCAACGAATAAATTTCTGATTTTTTTAAACTATTGAATTGGTCAACTCCAGATTGAATTCCATTTTTCAGAATGATATTCATTAGTTCCGTTGCTAATGATTTTGTAGGCATTTTATAGTCTGTACCATATAAAATACCATAAATAGCATCTTTCATTTCGTTTAGAGCTGCACCTCCAGTATTGTTTAATAAAACTACAAGATTGTTATCTGTTGTGTTTCGTGATATTATTGTATGAAAACCATTTACTCCTCCTTGATGTTCATTTACGATTGAACTATCACTATTGTTGCCCATAAGCTGTTTGCCAATACCCCAACCATATCCATAACCATTTAGATAACCTGTAAATACCAATTCCATATTTTCTTTAGTTAGTAATTGATTGGTGTATAGTGCTTGATCCCAAAGATAAAGATCTTCTACAGTAGAATATAAAGCACCAGCAGCATAGGGTAATGCCATATCAAGAAAAGGTGCATTAATATAGGTGCTACCATATTTTTCATAACCAGTAGCTCTATTTTTTAATATAGTACTATGATGATCAAAACCAGAATTAGTCATATTTAGAGGTGTTAATATTTGATCCTGCAAGACTTCCTCATAAGTTTTTCCAGTTACTTTTTCTATAATTACACCCAATAAAAAATATCCAGAATTACTATAAGAAAACTTTTCCCCAGGCTTAAAATTTAAGGTAGAGTCTGCAAAAGTTTTTACAAATTCTGTTGGACTATAATAATCTCGTTGAATAGCTCTAAAATCTTTAAACGAAGTGTAGTTAGGTATGCCAGAAGAGTGGGTTAATAAATGGTGGAGAGTTATTGTGTTTCCAGTTTCTTTAGGATAATCTGTTAAGTAAGTAGTAATTGGCACATCTAATTTTAATTTTCCAGCCTCTACCAACTGCATAATTAACATGCCAGTAAACTGCTTGCTAATAGAACCTAAACGATGTTTCGTATTGGCTTCATTAGGAATATCCCATTCCATGTTAGCCATACCAAAGCCTTTTTTATAAATAACTTTTCCGTTTTCAGAGACCAAAAC
This sequence comes from Flavobacteriales bacterium, assembly GCA_002401955.1. GTDB lineage: Bacteria > Bacteroidota > Bacteroidia > Flavobacteriales_E > Vicingaceae. Next base: position 18,476 of record NVUQ01000084.1, read on the forward strand.
AGAGCCGTTAAATTGTCCATATTCATTATAGAGTCCCATCAATTTATCAAGCTGTTCTACTTTTTCTTGGCCGAAAACTATGTTTGAGGTAAATACAGAAATGATTGTAATCAATAATTTTTTTTTCATAAAATTTACTTTTATCAATAAATAATCTTTTTATCCAAAACTAATTTCGTAAACAAAAGATCCACGAATAGGAAACCCAGCCTTGAGAGGCAATATCCAATGTGAAGGAATTAATCGAACTAAACGCAAAGCTTCAACATCTAATAAATCGTGTACACCTTTGGTTACTATAACATTTTTTATTTCCCCTTCTATATTTACATCAAATGATAGAAGAACTTTACCTCTAATACCTCGCTTTTTAGCACTTTCGTTGTAAATAAGGTTTTTATCAATAAACGTGTGAATAAGAGTTCTTCCGCCTATATAATCCAATTGATCTTCTTCACGTTTAGAAGTAACAACTTTATTAACACTGTGATCGTAAATCTGATCTACTTTCGCATCATAGTAATAAGTCCATTGCCCTGTCTTTTTTCCTGCTATATAATTACCTGTTGAGTAAATTCGAGAGTTGCTTTTTAGTTTAATGATCCATTTACCATCACGTTTACCGTTTTTGTAAGCACCCTTTTCAAAAGCAATGTTGTTTCTTTTGGTTTTCTTAAAATAATCTCCATGCTTCACTCCAGGATTTTTCTTCATTACATAATACTCCTCATTATAGTTTAGACTGTCAGTATTGATAATTTTTTTAGATCCTTTTCCCTGGCTAAAAACTAATGTTGGCACTAAAAAAACGATGATAATTATTATATTTCTCATAGATTATTAATTGTTATAGATAAACGTTAAATGTAGCTATAATCATCTATATTCGTGCAATGTATTTGGCAACATTAAAGGATAAATTTACTTCTGTACGCATTTTATCAACAACGTTTGATGATAACATGAGTGTTAATAATGTTGTGGGGAATACGGGTAATAGAAAAAAAAAAATTGAGCGTATGGCTGAATTTGCTTTTATCAAATCGTTAAACCGTAATGGAGCTTTTATTTCAGACAACAAAATGGGAGTGGCTTTCTTTTATCGCTCTAGTTTAAAAATATTTAGTCTTAAAGAGATTTATTATGAAATTCGTTTTGCATTATCTATTCCATTTTCTAGGGTAGTAGAAACATTAAAGCGGCAAACCTATCTAAAGAAGCATCGATATCAAGGAGAACATTTTTATTTTTGGTTTTTTGGTGTAGAAAAGGGGGGCGATAAAGCTGGTTTTGAGTTAAAAGATTATCTCTACCAGTTGTCAGCAGATGAGCAGTTACCAATTGTTTTAGAAACATCTGTTAAACGGAATAAAGTGATTTATGAACGCTATGGTTTTAAGATTTACCATATATGGGAAAATTATAGTGATAAAGATGTGTTATGGTTTATGATTAGAGAATCTAAATAGATATAAATTATCTAACTCTCAAACGCTGACCAATTCTAAGGATCTTGTTTCGCGAAATACCATTTAAACGACAAAGTTTATTGATGGTTGTTCCGTATTTTCTAGCAATATGCCCTAAAGTATTACCACTTCGTATCCTGTGGTATTTGATAGCACTCATTAACTTAAGTTCTTCTCGGTACATAAAATTGCATTGAGAAATAGCCAATGTATCAAAATGAGTACACCCTCCCTCAAAAGATATTAAATCTCTTGGGTCTAATGCTTCATCAAAATAACGTACTTCAAAATGCAGGTGGCTCCCATAAGACCTTCCTGTATTTCCGCCTAAACCAATAACAGTTCCTGAGGTAAGTATAGAGTCTACTTTTACTTTTCGTTTTGAAAGATGAGCATATAGAGTTTCTAAGCCATTGTTATGGCGAACAACTACTACGTGACCATAAGTTTTGCTGTAAGTTGAAATTCTAACCCTTCCATTAAAAGCGGAACGAACTTTATCTCCCGTATTTAAATCAATATCAGTTCCATAATGATAACGCGACCTTCGTTTACCAAATTCAGAAGTAATTTTTCCTTCAACTGGTGGGGTATAGTGATCATTGCTATCATTCAAGCTAATAGTTATGGTATCTTTAATATCTCCGAAATTGAATTTTTTTTGATGAATGTCATTTGTAATCCAATCATAGAAAGGCATGCTGTCTGGAATAGTACTATTTATAGAATCTACAAAAGAATTAAGACTGGTTACCATTAAGGGACCTGATGGTTTTTTCGGCCTTGCTTTTATGTAAAGGTTGTCACCTTTTTTTTTAGTAAGAGTGTCTTCTTTGTGTTCAAAAGCACTAACATTTAATGTTAAAGCGCATAGTGTTATTAAAATTAATCTCATTTTGAACAAAAGTAAAAAGAAAATAGTTTGATTATGATATAATCAAACTATGATATTAACAGTTAGTTTTTGATAATGGGTTTATAACTCTATCTCAAAGTATACGACACTTTTATCTGGATTGTTATAATATTTAGGAATTTCATAAAACCCTAACTCACGATATAAATCTATAGCATTTTTTAGTTTTGGGATAGTATCTAAACGCATTTTTTTATAGCCTAAATTTTTACTGATATTAATAAGTTCATTACTTAGAATTTTGCCTAGTTGATGACCTCTAAAGTTACCATAGACGAATAATCGTTTCATTTCACAAATACCTTCTTCCAAATATCGTAAACCAACACCGCCAGCAATTTCGTTATTGATCATAACATAAATAAAACAGCCAGTTGGTTTGTTATACATTTTATGAAAAATGTCAAACTCTTTTTCAATTCCTTGATAAAACAAATCTTCGCCCAACCAATCCATATAATCTTGAGTTAGCTTTTTTGCTAAACTAAAATGCTCGGGAGTGCTACAAATAATTAGTTCTGGTTTCATAAACTAAACCATAGATTTATTACAATAAGTACTTTTTTCAAAATCTCTAATGTTAATAGAAATAACTGGTACTTTAGGAAAAAGATTGTTTAATGCCTCAATAATATTTTTTGATAATAGCTTTTTCTGCTCAGTATTTCTCCCTTCCATAATATTTGCAAACACATGAATAAAATCATCTTGAGTGTTGTAAGTCAAATAGTTTTCGAATGAATTAATTCTAACCTTAATGTTTTTCTCATCAAACAAATTAGAAGAAACTGCTTTAGCGTGCACGGTTTCCATTATTTTAGATGGACTTACTAGTTCTGTAATATTCTGAGAACAATCTAGTACAAAGTGAGGCATAGGTTTAGTATTAATTATTGTTTTGTTGCTACTATACCATAAACCATAGGTATTTTATTGTCTAAATGTGCTATTCTAAATTGATTAGGAGCCACTTCAATCATATTGCTAAAACAATTATACGGTGAATAGTCATATTCATTTAAAATATTTATTTCTAAACCTTTATTAATCAAACTGTTTGTTACTTCTCCTAAAGAATGATTCCATGAAACAGTATCTAGTTTTAAATCGGCTTCTGTTTCTGCATAAGTCCCTTCTTCAGTTTCTAAAATGGGAGAGGAGTTAAAATAACGATATTTTATGTTCTTAAAATCATCATCAAACATCCACATTACTGGGTGAAACTCTACAAACACAAATTTTCCATTTGGCTTTAAAAATTGAGAAACAATATTCGCCCATTTATTTATGTCGGGTAACCAGCCAATGGTTCCATAACTCGTATAAACAATATCAAATTGCTCGTTTAAATGCTTGGGTAAATCATACACATCACTACAAATAAATTGAGCGTTACTATTTGTTTTAATAGCTAATTCTTGCGCTCTTTTAATTGCTTTATCCGAAAGATCAACACCTGTTGCCTTTGCTCCCGATCGAGTTAAAGAAATAGTGTCCTGACCAAAATGGCATTGCAAGTGTAATATTGATTTTCCTGAGACATCTCCCAATAAATTTAACTCAATAGAATTTAATGAGTTTCTACCCGCTATAAAGCTTTCGTTGTCATAAAAATCAGAATCAATATGCACATCTGTTTTATTGTTCCAAGATTCTTTATTTACTTTTTTATAATCTAAATTATCCATATCAGAACTCAAAATTAAGATTTAAAATAGGCAGGGTATTAAATATTTTACTAAATTCGAGTATTATTTACTTTTACTAAAGCATTATGGAAACAATAGATAAACGAGGAGTTTTATTTGAATTGGATGAGATTTATAAATACAAAAATTTAATTGTTAAATCTGATAGAGATGTAATTAGAGCGATTATTTATGATGGTAATGAAAAAGCTAATAAGTTTCATGAAGATTTTATGAACTTAGTTGCATCAGAAATAGATCACACCTTAAATAAAACCTCTTTTAAGGAATTAAAGGATATTTTAATTATTGAAATGCAACAGTATTTAGACAGCAAGTATTTTTAGTTTAAAAAAGAACTAAAATCATCACTAGAATTTAATTCATAAAAATCTTGTTGGTGTATAAAAATTCTGGCGTCTCGATTTCCAATTAATTTAATATTATTACCATTAATTTCAAGCATTGTTCCTTCTCTTAAGCCAATTACAGAAATAGTGGGGTTAACCTCTAAAAACTCCAATAATCTTTGTTCTCTAGTTTCGCCATTATGCCCCGGAGGGTTTCCATGTATATAATGTGGGTTAATTTGAAAAGGAACTAGGTTTAACGCATTAAAAGAAGGCGGACAAATTATTGGCATATCATTAGTCGTTTTAACAGTTGGACAAGCCAAGTTTGATCCAGCACTCCAGCCAATGTAAGGTGTTCCTTTTTTAACAACTTCTTGAATGCAATTTAATAACTCATTTTCATAAACTTCATTTAACAATTTAAAAGAGTTTCCTCCGCCAACCATAATTGCATCAGCATCTTTTATAGCATTTATTTTATCTTCATATTGATGAATACTTGTTATTTCTATTTCATTATTATCCAATCCGTTTTGTACATTTTCTAAATATTGATCATAAGAAAAAGTAACAGCTGCAAAAGGAATAAAAACAACCTTCTTAGCATTATTTTCTGCTAAAAAGAGATTAATATCTTCCTTGCAAAATTGTAAATAAGGTTCTTTGTGAAGTGTTGAATTGCTTGATAATAATAGTTTCATAAAATATTTTTAAAGATTCCCAAAAATAGATAATTTGGGCGATCATATTTATTATTTTATAAATGTAAATTATTGTTACATATTTTTGATATTTGCACTCGAAAATTTAGAGTTTAAATGGAACAGATTAGTGTTTTTGATATTTTTAAAATTGGAGTAGGTCCATCAAGTTCTCATACTATGGGACCTTGGGTTGCTGCGCAACAGTTTTTAGAAAAAATCAATATAAAAGAACTTGTTTCTATTCAAGTTAAACTTTATGGTTCTTTATCTAAAACTGGTAAAGGGCATGGTACAGATATAGCTATTCTGTTAGGTTTGTCAGGTTATGGGGTAAAAACAATTGCTGTTAATAAAATTGACAGATACATTGAAGAAATTAAAGTTAACAAAAGACTGAATGTTAATGGAACTCAAATTATAGATTTTGATCCAATAACCGACATAGAGTTCCTTCAAGAAAAATTACCATTTCATCCTAACGGAATGAGTTTAATTGCTCAATACAAAGATGATTCTAGTATTAATGAAACCTACTATTCAATAGGGGGAGGCTTTGTTGTTCAAGAAAATAAAAAAGAATCAATAAAGGATACTCTAGTTTTTCCATTTCCAATAGCAAGCGAAAAAGACTTGTTAAAACATATGGAAATGAAAAAGATTGATATTTATGATGTTGTTTATCAAAATGAGTTAGTGCTTCAATCTGAAAAAGAGATTAATGATTCTATTACTGAATTGTGGTTAGCAATGAAAGATTCTATTTACAATGGCTGTCATAAGGATGGGATTTTACCTGGCGGATTAAATGTTATTAGAAGAGCCTGTAATATTAATGGAGATTTAATAGGAGATAAACAATATACAACAGCAGATGAATGGATAGAGGCAATAAAAACTTGCGACAATTCATTTTCTAACGTTACTAAATGGGTGAGTTGTTTTGCATTAGCTGTAAATGAAGAAAATGCATCTTTTGGTAGAATTGTTACTGCTCCAACTAATGGTGCAGCAGGTGTTATTCCTGCAGTATTGCTTTATATGCTATGCTTTTGCGAAACAAAAGAGGATGTTATTAAAAAATTCATTTTAGTTGCAGGAGAAATCGGTTCTTTATTTAAAAAAGGATCAACCATTTCTGCTGCTTTAGGTGGTTGTCAGGCAGAGATTGGAGTATCTTCTGCTATGGCAGCAGCAGGGTTAACCTATTGTATGGGAGGTTCTTCTAAACAAGTATTGCAAGCTGCAGAAATTGCAATGGAACACCACTTAGGATTAACTTGCGATCCTATTATGGGATTGGTTCAAGTGCCATGTATTGAAAGAAATACAATGGGGGCAATGAAAGCGATTACAGCTTCACAAATTGCATTAGCAGGAAACCCAGAGGCAGCTAAAGTAACGTTAGACCAAGTTATAAAAACCATGAAAGAAACTGCTGCCGCAATGAGTGATAAGTTTAAAGAAACTTCTGAAGGTGGATTAGCTGTGTCAGTCGCTGTTTCTGAGTGTTAATCATTTTTTTGTCATTCCGATTGTAGCGTAGCGAAACAGAGGAATCTTTTGAAAATAGTACTAAAAAGTAAAAAGATACCTCGGCTGTGCTCGGTATGACATATTTAACTTTTCTTCCATCTCGTTTCTCTCCATTCTTTTTGCTCTGATGGAGTTAAAAAAGTCCAAGCAACAATTCTACTTGTTTTATTTCCTTGTCCCATAGCTATTGTTTTTACCTCAATAGCTTTTTCATTTTCTAATGATTTGTAAATACTCTTTAAGTTACTTTGTTTAGAAACTAAAGTGGTAAACCAAAAACAAGAAGAAGCAAACTTCTTACTTTCTCTCACCATATTTCTTACAAACTTATTTTCACCACCCTCACACCAGAGTTCGGTATTTTGACCACCAAAATTCTTAACTGGAGCAAGGTCTCTTTTACCCTTTAAGTTTTTTATTTTTCGTTCAGTTCCAGCAGCAGCTTCTTCTGCCGAAGCATGAAAAGGAGGGTTGCAAATTGTTATATCTATTTGCTCATCTTTAGAAATAACTCCGTAAAAAACGTCTTTAGATTTAGCTTGAAGCCTAAATTCAACATTTCCTTTTAAACTGTTGTTTTGATTAACTATTTCTTGAGCATTCTCAATTGCTTTTTCATCAATATCAGAACCAATAAAAGACCAATCGTATTCATTATTTCCAATAATTGGATAAATACAATTGGCACCAACACCAACATCTAGGCATTTTACATGATTCCCGATAGGTGCTTTACCATAATTACTTTCTCCTAATAATTGTGCTGCATGATGTATGTAATCTGCTCGACCAGGAATAGGAGGGCAGAGATAGTTTTCAGGAATTTCCCAAAACTTAATATCATAAAAATGTTTTAATAGAGCAGTGTTTAAAGCAGTAATAGCTTTTGGGTTAAAAAAGTCTATAGATTCATCTCCGTAATCATTCTTCTTAACAAATTCAGCTAGTTCAGTATGTATTTTAATTAGCTTTTCAAAATTATAACGTTCTCTGTGCTTACTTTTAGGATGTAAGTTAGATTTTGTTTTTGGGTGTTTTTTAGAAGTTTTCAAGTTGCAAAAGTAATCATTGTGAGTTCGAGTATTTCGATTTTTTATCGGAATATGATGTCGTCATTGCGAATTTTAATTTTGTTACACTGAGCTTATTGAAGTGCAAACAAAATAGAATGAAGCAATCTTATTATTTAAATTGAGATTGCTTCTTCATTACACTATGTTTCATTCATCGCAATGACTTACTTGCCTGTCTCAACCCCTCATAAACAACAACGCTAACTGCATTAGCCAAGTTTAAACTTCTGATGTGCTCGCTGTATAAAGGTATTTTATAAGTATTTTGTTTATTCTGATCTGTAATGCTTTGTGGTAAGCCTTTAGATTCCTTCCCAAAGACTAAAAAGAGTTCGTCTTTATATTCCATATCCCAATGCGATTTTTCACCATGGCTAGAAAAGTAAGTCATTTTAGCATTAGGATTCTTTTCGTAGAAATCAGCTATACTATCATAAGTAAACAAGTTGATGTGTTTCCAATAATCTAAGCCAGCACGTTTTAAGCGGGTATCATCAATCTCAAAACCAAATGGTTTTACCAAATGTAAATTACTACCTGTGGCTAAGCTTAATCTACCAATATTGCCTGTATTATTAGGTATTTCTGGTTCTATTAAAACAATGTTAAATGCCATTTTTAAGTAAAATTCAAAGGTAGAGAATAATCTTTGTTTTTTTATTATATAGATTGCGTAATTAATTATCATTACTTTTAAAAAAAATAAAAAAACAACAATGTCTTATCAAAAAAATACGCTTACTATACTGTTAATATTACTTATATTTTGTGGTTGTTCTAAAGAAGAGGAAGAGGTTAAGCCTTATCAAGCTGGTTCTTATTCTACGGTAAATACAGGGAGTACTTCAAGTGGAGGAGGTGAAACTTCAAATTCTTGTACATCAGTATCTGCACAAACCACGATTTCAAATAATGGGGTTTCTTACAGTATAAATGCGTTATCTCACTCTAGTACTGATATAGGTATAGAGGTTGTTAATCAAGCCGGGGCGTTTGCGGCTTCATATTCTATGGAATGGTTGCAGGTAATAAATGGTGCTAATTGTTATCAAAGTTCTAGTTCCACTGAGTTATCTCCTGGATTTGGTAAGTTTTTCGAATTTAAAAATATGCCGTCATGGTCAACAAACAGTAGTACAGTTGCTGAGGTTAAAATTATTTTAAACGGAACGGCATATTATATAAAAGATTTACATTTGGATCAATAGTACTTAGGTTTTATTAATACGATGTTAAATGTTATGAATAGTAAAAATGAGTTTAAGAAAATTATCAATAATTTATGTCAGAAAGAATTTTCTGTAAATTAGTCGGATGAAGAATAGAATTAACCTTTTTAAGTTGCTAATGTTCATTAGTATAATTACAAATTCTATTGATAGTTATAGTCAAGATGGAAGTGTTAGAATTATTACAAATCCTAGTACAGCTATAATTAGGCTAGATACAATTCTTCTTAAAAGTAATGTGCCTATTAAAGTTAAACCTGGAGATTATATGTTGAAAATTTGGGCTCCTAAAAGACGATTTTATGAGCAAAAACTTACTATAGTTCCAGATAGTAATATCAGGATAATTAAGGGGCTTAATTTTGAATCTGAATATATAAAGTATAAACAAGATAGGAAAAGGTATAGACTGAAACGTTTTGCATTGCGGTATATCCCAGCACCTATATTTATTGGGTTGACTGTATTTAATTTAAAAAGACAGAAAAAGTATAGCGATGAGACAGAGAGATATTATAATAGAGCTGTTGATGCTCAGAAAGGGTATAATGATGCTGTATACCTAGATGATATTGAAGATTATCGAAATTCATTTACTGGTAATAAAGAGGCTTATGAGAATAGCTTAAGTAGCTTAAATCAAGCTAAAGTAATTACTTATGGAACTATCGCTGTTGGTGCTATTGTTAGTTGGTATTTTATTAAGAAGTCTAATAAATTAGTAAATCCTACTTACCAACCAAAGACATTACTATCCAACCTTAATCTTAATTATCAAGAGTGTAATGGGTTTAATTCGGTTATTTTAACTTATAACTTTTAATATTATGAGATTATATTTTATTTATTTGATGATATTGGTATTGATAAGCAGTTTATCTTCATGTACTAAAAATAAGCTTGTAGATGTAGGTTTGGAAGCAAACCCTCATGAAGAATGGGAGATGATGGTCCCTGTAAGGATTCATCGACTTGGTATTACAAATAACAATTTAACCGAAGTTGCTGTAGTTTGGGAAATAATACCCGAATATGTTGATTTAATGGATGGAACGAATTACACTTTTCGTATTTATAGGAATGGCGTTCTAAGAAGTGTAGGGGCATCCTCTAGTGATGGGTATTATTATATATTCGATAATGTATCTCAATCACAGAGCTACATCTACACAATTTCTTTGAAATATAGTGATGGATTTGAGACTCTTCAATCTGATCCAGAATCAATTTTTGTTAATTGATTTGGTAAGTAGTTAGTCTACGCATATAATCTACTATAGAAAAAGTTTATACTTTTTTTAATTATTAACATGAAAAGAGCATACTTAATTATAACACTATCCTTAATTAGTTTTAGCCTAATAGCGCAAGACTTTAATTACTTGCCAGCGAAAGTAGGCAACAATCAAATAGTTGCATATACTCAGTTTACGTTATCTTATAACGAAGAACATGAGCAGGCCGATTGGGTAGCATATGAATTAAGCGATGTTGAAGTAGATACAACTTTACCACGCTGTAATTGTTTTGTTGGTGATAAAAATATTACTACAAAAACAGCAATTAAAAAAGATTATGCTTCAACGGGTTTTGATAAAGGACATTTATCACCTTCAGCAGATAATAACATGTCTGAATTGGCAAATAGAGAATCTTTTTTAATGTCTAATATTAGTCCGCAATTACCAACTTTTAATAGAGGTATATGGCTACAATTAGAGGAGTGGGTAAGAGAAAAAGCAACAGAACATAAAAAGATATATGTAGTAACCGGGCCTGTATTTATTAATAATCTTGGAACAATATCATCAAAAAATATAACTATACCAGGCTATTATTATAAAACAGTATTAAGATTTGATGGGGATAAGGTAAAGACCATAGGGTTTTTGTTGCCTCATGTTGGTGCAGTTGGAGAATTAAAAGATTATGTTGTACCAGTAAACACTATAGAAACATTAACAGGCATAGATTTTTATCCAGAATTAAATAACTCTATAGAAAATAGAGTAGAATCTCAATTAGAAACTAAGAAGTGGGGGTTTTAGAGATTATAAATCAATAATTTTAACCTCTCCAATCTCCATTTCTCCCAACAACAACTCTCCAATTCTAACCCTAACCAAACGTAGGGTAGGAAAGCCAACAGCCGAAGTCATTTTGCGTACTTGTCTAAATTTCCCTTCACGTAAAGTAATGCTAACCCATGAGGTTGGTCCATGTCTTTCATCTCTAATTTTTCTACCTCGTTCTGGTAGTGTTGGAGCGGGAGAGAGTAGCTTTACTTCGCAAGGTTGAGTCATATACTTTTTACCATCAAAACCAATTTCAACACCTTTCTTAAGCATTTCTATCGCTTCATCTGTAATGATACCATCTACCTGTGCGTAATACTCTTTTTCAACCTTATTGCTTCGGATGTGATTACTTACTTTTCCATCTGTGGTAAGCAATAATAAACCTTCAGACTTTTCATCTAAACGCCCAATAGCCATAATTCCTTTAGGGAAATTACCCAATTCTCCTAACAGTTTTTTAGAGTTTTTCTTAGGTCCATTATTTACAAACTGACTTAAATAACCGTAAGGTTTGTAAATCATAAAGTGTTTATGTATTTCTTTAGAATTAGTCACTAAATAAAAATATTCTTTTTTATTTAGTGACGAGTTAATTGTACACTTCCAGGTAATATTGAGGCAACACTAGAATTGTTTGTGTATACTAAAAATTCAAAATCATACCATCCTTCTGGATTTATTTTAGCTGGTTCTGAATATGACAAAGTATTTGGAGCATAGTTTCCATTCCAACTTGCGTATTTATTAGGAGGAAAAATTATTCCAGAAGACGAGAATTTACTATCATAAATTATAACATTGCAGGAATCTTTTATGATTAAAAAGCTTGAGTCTGGATATATATGACCAAAATTAACACGTTCAAGATCTAAAATATCATTAACACCATCATTATTAGCAGTGACAACTAGATGATAATAATAAGTGGGAAAACCTCCTGGTCCTCCATTTGAAGAAAAAAGAACTGAATCTTGCATAGCTGTGTCAGCTATTTCATCTGCTATAGTAAATGAAAAAGAAGGTGTTGGAACACAGCTAGAGGAAAATGCTGGGGACTCAACAGAAATTGGGACAGGTTTATCTTCAATATCTTTATCTTTAGAACAAGAAACAATCGAAAATACAAGGATTGTTATAGTAATATACTTCTTCATAATTACATCAATTAATGTTACTTATTATTTTGTAAACTAATTCTTTAGTTAGTTTTTGTCCTGCCGATTTTGTTCTAATATTTTCAAACAAAAATTTAAAATCACAACCTGTTTTATAAGCACTGCAACCGTAAGCTGTCTTCCCTTTTATGATGTTTCCTTTCTTGCATTTTGGACAACTCATAACATCAGTAGAACCAGCTTTTTCTTTGGAAGCAGCCCCTTTCAAAATAAATTCAAATTGCTCATTAAATACAATTGTACCATCAGATTTTCCTTTGTCGGTTTTAAAGCCTTTTAAATTAACGGTACTTCCTTTTTTAATTAACCGAATCAGTTGTTTTTCGGACACTTTTTTCCCCATAAAAGCAAAAGGCATTCTGAATGTACATCCCTCCTTAAATTGGCTACAGCCATAAACCGTTTTTCCTTTAAGGATAGTTCCTTGTTTACATTTAGGGCATTTTTCAGAAGCTATTCCAGTACTTTTTTTAGTGGCCTTTTTTGTAGGAGTTTTAGCTGTAGGTGTATGTGAGATATTAGCTCTATCTTCCATCCTTACTTCATAAACCAACGCATCAACCATCTGCTTCATATTTCTAATAAAAGTAGCCGCTTTATACTTTCCTTGCTCAATCTCTTTTAACTGCTTCTCCCATGTTCCCGTTAACTCAGCTGAAGTTAACATTTTGTTTTGTATGGTATCAATCAATGCTATTCCAGTAGAAGTTGGAACCAATAACTTCTTCTTCCGAACAACATATTTTCTTCTAAATAAAGTCTCAATAATATTTGCTCGAGTAGAAGGTCTTCCAATACCATTATCCTTCATCAAATCACGCAACTCGTCATCATCAACTTGTTTTCCAGCAGTTTCCATTGCTCTTAACAAGGTTGCTTCTGTAAACATTTTGGGTGGTTTAGTTTCCTTTTCTAAAAAAGAAGGTTGGTGTGGTCCTTTCTCTCCTTTTTCAAAAGCAGGTAAAACATTGTCTTCTTTTTGCTCACCAATAGGAGCCGAAGCATCAAATACAACTCTCCAACCTTTGTTTACAATTACTTTTCCTGTAGTTCTAAAGGTAACTTCATCAGCCTTACCAATAACAGCAGTGTTGTCTACATCACAATCATCATAAAATACAGCAATAAAACGCTTTGTAATTATATCATACACTTTTTGATGATGAGCATCTAAATAACTTTGTTGCCCTGTAGGAATGATAGCATGGTGATCGGTTACCTTTTTATCATTAAAGACCTTGCTTGATTTCCTTATTTTTTTTCCTAAAAGAGGCTGTGTTAAAGTACTGTATTCTGATAGTTGGCTTAAAATTCCGTGTACTTTAGGATAAACATCGTTAGGTAAAAATGTAGTATCTACTCTTGGGTAAGTCACCACTTTTTGCTCGTATAATTTTTGAACAGTTTTTAAGGTTTCATCTGCCGAATAACCAAACTTAGTATTACAATAAACCTGTAACCCTGTTAAATCAAACAGTTTTGGAGCATATTCTTTTCCTTTCTTTTTAGTAACAGAAACAATTTCAAAATCACTTTCTTTTACTTTGTCAGCTAACGTTTGTCCTTCATCTTTATTTAAAAAACGACCTTCTTCGCAGTTAAAAAGAGTATCACGATAAAGTGTTTGTAATTCCCAAAAGGGTTGAGGCTTAAAGCTCTCTATTTCTTTAAAACGATTAACCACCATAGCTAGCGTAGGGGTTTGAACCCTTCCTATAGACAGCATTTGTTTATAGCCACCGTGTTTTAAAGTGTATAAACGAGTAGCATTCATTCCTAATAACCAATCGCCAATAGCTCTTGAAAATCCTGCATAGTATAAATTATCGTAATCTGAAGATGGTTTTAGGTTTTCAAAACCCTCTTTAATCGCTTCGGCTGTTAAAGAGGAAATCCATAAACGTTGCACTTCGCCTTTATATCCTGCCTGATCAATTACCCAGCGTTGAATTAATTCCCCTTCTGTTCCAGCATCCCCACAATTAATAACCAAACTTGCTTGTCCGAATAACTTTTTTACAATTTTAAACTGTTTTTGAATTCCTCCATTCTTGGTTACCTTGGTTTTAAACTTGTCTGGTAGCATGGGTAGGTTGTTCAAATTCCAACTTTTCCATTGAGGTTTATAGTCGTGAGGTTCTAAAAGGGTGCATAAATGCCCAAATGTATAAGTAACGGCATAACCATTCCCTTCATAATACCCATCACGTTTAGTATTTGCTCCTAAAATAGTAGCAATTTCTCTCGCAACACTTGGTTTTTCGGCTATACAGACTTTCATTGCTTATCAATAGGAAGAGCAAAATACGAGATTTTGATTAATGAGATAAGAATAACTTATTCATGTTTTTAACAATTAATGAAGAACATGTTAGTTTGAGTGAAATTCTGAAAGAATTTTATATTTAGCATTATATCATTATTTATCGATGCATTTTTTCTGACAAAAAACAATCGAACTGTCATGATTCTAAAATAATTAGTCTCATTATTTCGTTAACTACTTTAGGAATATTACCTTTGCATCGAATTAAAACATCATTTCAGTATAATGGCTAAGTCGCAACAATCATTTAATAAGAAAGAAAAAGAGAAAAAACGTTTAAAAAAACGTGAAGATAAGAAAAAGAAAGCATCAGAAAGGAGAGATAATTCTGCCGGTGGTGGTTTGGATAATATGATGGCTTATGTTGATGAGTTTGGTAATATAACTGATACTCCGCCAGACCCAACTGTTAAAAAGACTAAAATTAAGGCAAGTGATATTGAAATAGGTATTCCTAAGAAAGAAGCTTCAGATGAATATAACGGTCCATTAGAAGGGAGAGTTGATTTCTTTGATACTTCTAAAGGGTTTGGATTTATTATCAATACCAGAAACCAAGAAAAATATTTTGTACACGTTAGTCAATTAATCGATTCTATTGAAGAAGGTAATAAAGTTACTTTTGAATTAGAACAAGGTTTAAAAGGAATGAACGCTGTAAAGGTGCAAAAAATATAATAAGAGCAGTATATTTAACTGCTTGAAGTTAGAAGTCCGAAGCTAGAAGAAAACCTTCTGTCTTCGGACTTTTCGCTTATAACAACAACGCAACTATGAGTACATTCGAAAAATTCGGTTTATCTAAGCAACTTAATTTTGCTATTGAAGATTTAGGATTTAAAAATCCAACCCCAATTCAAGAAGCATCGTTTAATATTATTCTTTCAGGTAAAGATATTGTTGGTATTGCACAAACCGGAACAGGTAAGACCTTTGCTTACATGTTGCCTCTTTTAGATGAGCTTAAGTTCTCTAAACAATTGAACCCACGAATATTGGTCCTGGTTCCTACAAGGGAGTTGGTAATACAAGTTGTTGAGAATATTAATAGCTATGCAAGCTATATGAATGTTAGAACTATTGGAGTGTACGGTGGTGCAAACATTAATATGCAGAGACAAGCTGTTTTACAAGGTTGTGATATTGTTGTTGCAACACCTGGAAGGCTGTATGATTTAGCTATGACTAGAGCTTTAAAACTAAAAGGGATTAAAAAACTAGTTATTGATGAAGTTGATGTAATGCTTGATCTTGGTTTTAGGTTTCAGCTTACCAATATTTTTGAATTATTACCAGAACGTAGGCAGAACATCATGTTTTCTGCTACAATGACTGATGAGATTGATGCTTTAATTGACAGTTTTTTCTTTCAACCAGAAAAAGTAGCCATAGCTTTAAGTGGAACACCATTAGATAATATTGCTCAAACCTGTTATCAGGTAAAAAACTTCTACACTAAGGTTAACTTATTAGGGCATCTTTTACAAGATAAAGAAGAGTTTAGTAAGGTTTTGGTGTTTGTAGCCAATAAAAAAAGTGCCGATAGATTGTTTGCTGTTTTGGAAGAAGAGTTTAGTGACGAAATGGGAGTAATTCATTCTAATAAATCTCAGAACTATAGAATTCGTTCTATTGAGCAATTTGATAATGGAAAGAATAGAGTTTTAGTTTCTACCGATGTAATGGCTCGTGGGTTAGATTTAGATAAAATATCACATGTAATTAATTTTGATACACCCAACTTTCCAGAAAACTATATGCATCGTATTGGTAGAACTGGTAGGGCGGAAGAAGAGGGTAAAACCATTTTGTTTTTCACCAAAGAAGAGCGTGAGCATAAAGAAGGTATTGAAAAGTTAATGGGTTTAAAAATTAAGCAAATTCCTTTTCCAAGAGATGTAGAACAATCGGTAGAATTAACACCAGAAGAAAGACCTGAAGAAGGTGAATCTAAAAACTACAATAGAAACACTAAGCAAGAAGAGCGTGGGGAAAGTTTCCATGAAAAGAGTGCTAAGAATAGTAAGGTGAACTTAGGTGGCTCTTATAAAAGAGAAATTAAAACCAAGTTTAAAAAAGCTAAAACTAGAGGAGATAAAAACGTAAATAGAGGAAGGAAAAAAGGAGGGAAGTAATGAGTAAGAGAGCGTTAAAATCATATTTAAACGAACTCACTAAAAAGCAATTGCAAGAGCAAGTGCTTGACTTATATACTCGATTTAAACCCGTTAAAACCTATTACAACTTTGTATTTAACCCTAAAGAAGAAAAACTCTTAGATGATGCTAAGTTTAAGATATCAAAAGAATACTTTCCTTTAAATACGCGTAAACCAAAAACAAGAAGATCGGTAGCACAAAAAATCATTAAACATTATATTCAGTTGGGTGTAGATGCTTTTGTTGTTGCAGATGTAATGTTATTTAATATTGAAGTGGCTCAAGAATATTGTGCTGAAAAACCAATAAAACAAGATTCATTTTATACAAGTATGTTTAAGAGTTTTGAAGAGGTGTTAAGGTTTACAGAACAGCACGGTATTCAATCTGATTTTACTATTCGTTTTTCCAATATTGTTAAAAATACTGAAGAGAAGCATTGGGTTAATTCTGAAGGGTTTAGGAATATGATAAGCCCCCTTACCCCCGAAGGGGGAATTAAGTAAGAGTCTGTGAGTTTTAACTTCTGCCTTTAAAGGGGAGACAATTTTGTCCAATTTATTTGACTAAGTGTTCCCATCCTTGGAGGTTTGATATTAAGATAAAAATCAATAGTATTGATTTGTCAATAAAAAAAAGGTGGGTTGTTACAAAATTAGAGGGGTGTTGTAATAGCTCTAATAAATGTTCTATTTTTACTCCTGAATGTCCAGCATCAAACAAACTATATTAAACATTACTAAAGCAACAAATGCTGAGGAAATTGAGCATATTCAAACACTTTGGAGTGGTTATGGTAATATTTCAAGATATGCTTTAACAGGAAGTAATCTTAATACTGTGATCGTTAAGAATATCATTTACCCTAATCAAACTAATCACCCAAGAGGTTGGAATACAGCTGTTTCTCATCAACGAAAAGTAAAATCTTATCAAGTAGAAACGGAATGGTACAAAAGTTTTTCTGACTTATGTAATGATGATTGTAGAATTCCTAAATGTTATGGCACAGAAAATATAGGGGAGGAACAAGTTATTGTTTTAGAAGATTTAGATGCAGCGGGATTTCCCGTTCGTAAATCTGATTTAACAAAAGATGAAGTTAAAATCTGTTTAAAATGGTTAGCAAATTTTCATGCAACATTTTTAAATATAAAGCCTGAAGGATTATGGGGGTCAGGAACTTATTGGCATTTAGCAACTAGACCCGATGAGTTTGCAACGATGAATGATACTCCTTTAAAGCAAGTGGCTTCTGAAATTGATGAAATACTGAGTAATTCTAAATTTCAAACCTTGGTGCATGGAGATGCTAAAGTGGCCAATTTTTGTTTTTCTGAAGATATGTTAAACGTTGCTGCTGTTGATTTTCAATATGTTGGTGGAGGTTGTGGAATGAAAGATGTAGCTTATCTTTTAGGAAGCTGTTTAACAGAAAATGAATGTGAAGTTTATGAAAGTGAGTTATTAGATTTTTATTTCTTAGAACTAAAAAGTGCTTTAAATATAAAAGGAATCGAATCAATCTCTAATAAGTTAGAACAAGAATGGCGTGCCCTTTATTCAATCGCATGGGCAGATTTTACTCGGTTTTTAATGGGATGGATGCCAACTCATCAAAAATTGAATGCTTACAGTAAGTTAATGGTTGAAAAAGCACTTAATTCAATTAAAAAAGAACAGTAGTTCGCCCTCCATTTTCACCATCTATAGAGAGTTTCCCATCCAGTTGTAATGTAAAAGTGTCTATCAAACCAAATCCGCCAAAATCATCTTTATCTACTTTTTCAATATCAAAACCAACACCATTATCATTAATGGTTAGTTTATTAACACCAGAAATGGTTGATATTTCAATATCTATTCGATTTGTTTTCTTTTTACTAAATTCAAAACCATGTTCAACACTATTAGATAAAGCTTCATAAACTATAAACCCTATAGGAATACAGGTATCTAAAGATTTTATGTTAACACTTGATTTTATATTAACCTCATAGGAATAATTAAACTCATTGTCATTTTTATAATAATTTACAATATCCTGTAAATAATTTTTAAGATCAAATTCATTTCTGTTGTCAGCTGAAGTAATATGATTGTGGGCTAAAGAAATTATATTAACTCGTTCTAGCAATTTTGCATTTATAGAATTGTTTTTTTTATAGGAAGTAATAGCAGGTTTAGAATATTTAATTAAGCTCATAACTACCTGAAGATTGTTACGAACACGATGATTAATTTCGCTAATTAATTCTTCTTTTTCTTTATCAGATTTTATTAATTCTTTGTTATGACTTTCTAAAACTTCGTTTATTTCTTTCTCTTTATTTAATTGATTTAGAACCCCACTTAATTCAGCTGTTACAGCTGACTTTTGTTTGTTTTTTTTAATTGCAACGGTATTAAGTTTTTTTTGAAAAATTAATGCTGAAGCCAAATCTTTATTTTGCTCATACCAATCACTTAATTCTTTATAAATGTAGAGTGCAAAATCTTTGGCCCTATATTTTGTAACCAATTTTTCAGTACTTAGTAGAGTTTCAATATAAAGCTCAGGTTTTACCTCTTTAGAGTGTTGTATTATAATTTTTCCAATTCTTATTTTAATAAAGTAATCATTGGTGGTATCAATTAAAGAAGCACATTCTTTAAAATATAAATTAGTGTAATAATTATTGTTTTGAATTTTAGCTAATTGAAATAGTAAGTGATAGATGCCTGCTAATCCTGAAATATCTTTAATCGATTTTTTTATTTTTAAAGCATCTATTAAAATTCTTGTTGCTTTTGTATGTTCTCCAACATTTTTATGACATATTGCCATATAAAGATAGGTAGTAGAAATAATATACTTGTTATCTACTAAATAAAAAGAACTAATAATTTCTTTAAGTAAATTAGATGCTTCAAAAAATTCTTCATTTTCGATATGCCACAATGCAATTGCATTGTTGGTCATAGCAATACCGTTATAGTCAAGAATTACATTATAATAGTAATTCGACTGCCGATAACAAGTTAACGATTTATAAGATTCTCCAATTCTTCGTAATACCAAAGCAGAGGAGTAGTAAAGTCTTGCTAAATGTTTATCATTTACTCCTTTTTTTTTTAATAGTAATTGGTCAATTAAATTAGTAGCAGTTTTAAGATTTCCTTTTAGTGCATGTAGTAAAGATAATAAGGCTTTAGCTCCAATTAATGAACTTGAGTAGTTGCCGGCTTTAGCCCATTTAATACCCTTTTCAGCCATTTTAAAAGCAAGAGCTAAATCACTATGTCTTATATTGTATGCTTCATCTAAAATTAATTCACAATCAATTTCAGATTTTATATCATTAGTTAAAAACGAACTCGTTTTTGAGGATTTCATGATTAAAACAAATATTTCTAGTATACCTTTTGTAGGAAATTAAACACCTATATTCATGCTACTACGAAAAAAAGATTTATTTGTTTCTTTTTTTAGAACTTAAATAGAAAATTGCAATAAGTTTGAGAAGATGGTGAAGAATTATCTCATTAAATTGATGTGTCCTTCTAAAGTTTGTTCTTCCTCTTTCCAGTTCTTAACCATTACTTTGTACACATAAATATCGTTGTTTTGTAATACACCTTTGTAGTAACCATTCCAACCAACATTTATATCTTCGGTTTCAAATACAAGCTCTCCCCAACGGTTAAATATTTTAAATTCTAATAACTCTTTAATTCCCCAACCTTTAAGGTAGATAATATCGTTTACTCCATCACCATTTGGAGTAAAAGTAGTGGGTAATTTTACAAAAGTTTCTGGATGAACTTTAATGTCGTAATCTGCTTCAGAAGTAAAACAACCAAATTTATCGCTTACTGTTAAATGATAAATTATATCTTCAGTAGGATTAATATAAGGAGGTATACAATCTAAACAGCTTAAACCTTCTTCTGGAGTCCATGTAAAATTGTATAAGTCGGTATTAAAGCTTAATGGTAAATAAACAGTATCACCCATTACAACGAGCGTATCAAAATCGTTTAACAATAATTTTTCAATCACATAAAGTGTTGCACTTGCTGTATTTTCACATTGTAAAACTGTTGATATATCTTTTACAGTAACAGTAAATAATGTTGTGGTACTTAATGTTTGAGTTGCAGTACTATGCTGATTAGGGTTGACAACCATTGCTGCAGGATTCCAAAGATAAGAGTACAATAAATTTGGATTTAGTGTGTTTAGCTGCCCAGTAGTTCCAGCACATATCGTATCAGTGCTAATAGTAATGTCTGGCAATGAATCTAATATTACTGTTTTTATAATCGTATCTCTACAATCAAATTGACTGTTGTGGATAGATAGGATTACTTGATAGGTTCCGTGAGTTGTATAATTATGAGTAACTGGTTGATTAACCGTAGAGGTTTGCCCGTCTCCAAAATCCCATAAATATGAACTAGCATTTACAGAAGTATTAGAAAAGGGATAAGGAGCAAAACAAATTGCAGTATCAATATCATTCAAATTTCGAACAAAATCAGCTATAACTGGCTGAACAAATATAGTAGCAACATCAGTAGAAGAACAAGTACTGTCGGCATTATATAAAATTAGTTTCGCTAAAAAACTTCCTGATGAAGGATGATAACTATATCCATGGTTGATAGAGTCTACATCGGTAGTGTCAGTTCCATCAGAAAAATCCCAAGTATATGTTCCTACATCTACGGTATCAGTATTTAATGTGAATAATACTAAATCATTTAAACAAACCATACTATCACTTATAGAAAATGTTCCTTCCGGACCTATAATATCAAATTCCCTTTCAAAAGTGTCTTTACAGCCAAAACTAGTTTCAGCTATTAATTGTGCATTATAAGTGCCTTTTGTTGAGTAGCCCCATACAGGGTTAGGATTGTTTGTAATAGGCATAGAGCCATCTCCAAAAATCCATGTTACCGTATATGGAGATGTTGATATAGTTGAATCATGGAAATTAACAACAGGGTTTGTTAAGCATCTAAATGAAGATGTATCAGTAGTAGTGTAAGAAGCTATAGGGTAGTCTTGAACATTTACAATTGTAATTAAGGAATCTTTACAGCCTGAGCTCACTTCTTCAAAGACTAAAGATACTGGGTAATTCCCTCCATTGTTAAAACTATGTGTTGGATTTTGAATTACTGATGTATTACCATCCATAAAATCCCAATTAAAGATTAGATTAGATCCTTGAGTAGTAAAATCCGTAGCAGTAAAACTTATAGAGTCTCCGCTGCATATATTTGTTAGGATAGGAGAGGTGTTAACAGTACTAAAAGGAGTATAAACGGAAATAGTTTTAGTTACCTGGTCTGTACATCCAATAGCATTGGTTATGTTTAAAGTAACGATAAAACTTGTTTGGTTTGCAGTATAAGTGTGGGCGGTATCTTGTCCGGTATAGTTTTGACCATCACCAAAAGACCATTGCCAATTAGTAATTGTGGTGTCAGAAGTACTTGAATCGCTAAAAGTTACCAAAGTTGGAATACAAATACTATTATCATCAATTGAAAAACCTGCCTTAATACCAAATACTTCAACAAAAGTACTTGCAGTATCTTTACAACCATTAACATCTGTAACAACCAAGGTAACTAGGTTTTGTCCTGTTACAGGGAAAGAAATGCTTTCATTAGCATTTCCTGTGGTTATTGGTCGAGTTCCTGGGTCACTAAAAGACCATGTATATCCCATGTTGCAAAAGCCATTTACGTCTTGAGAAGAACTGGCATTAAAAGGAGCTCCTACATTCTGACAAATTAAAGAATCAAATCCAAAACTGGCCTGTATATCACGTATTTTCACAATAGAAGTATCATAAGAAATGGGGCAGCCCGATCCAGCGTTTATTGCTTCTAGAATAACTGTGTAATCACCAGTTGCCGCATATAAATAATTGGTGTCAGAAACATTAGAAGAATTACCATCTCCAAAATCCCAAGAAATAGATGTTGCACTATGACTACTATCTGCAAAATTGATATTAAATGAAGAATCACAAGTTTGGAAGTAGTTAATTTCGGCAATAGGCCCTTTAACATCTATTAAACCCAATTTTGTGATGGAAGAAAAACAACCGTTAAAGCCTACTGTTAAAGTTACATTTTGTGGGCCTGTCTGATTATTAAAACTCCATTTTGGACCAGATTCTTGGTAACAACTAAACATCCTGTCTGCTTCCGTAGAATAATGCCAAGTATCGATACTATCTCCTAAAGGAGAAGGTGTTAAATCTGTAAACTCAACAGAGTCACCAGGGCAAACACTCGTTAAATCAACTGAAAAATCAGGAATCATTACATCACCAACTTTAATTGTAGTGTTATAAGAAGTATCAACACAACCTGCTGAATTTGTAATAACTAAATAAGCGTGATAAATCCCCATATTAGTATAGGTATGCGACTGAGGATTGTTATTAGTTGCAGAAACTGAATTACCATCTCCAAAAAACCATTCCCAATTTACAATAGGTTCATTTGAATTACTCGAATCTGAAAACTGAACAGTTAGCGGTAAACACCCATCAACAATATCGGGTATCATCAGGGCATTTGGCTCATATATTGTGTCAATTACCATATAACTATCTACACAGCCTGCAGCTGTTGTAATAGTTAAAGTGGTTAAAAAATAATTAAAAGCCATATTTGGTCCATTAATAGAATACTCAGTTGTATCTAATACAATTAATGTGTCTGCTGGGTTTTGTAAGGTAGATGTAGTCCCATCATGGAAAGTCCATAGATAAGTAGCTCCGCTTGTTGTGGTGGGAGTAAAATTAACTACCAACGGATCATAACAAGCATAGGTTGGTGAGGATATAAAATTAGCATTTGCTTCTTCAACAAATATATTAATAGTAGTATCGTGCGGGCAGGGTCCTAAAATAGAAAGTTTTATTGGATGAATACCAGTAGTATTAAAAGTTACTATAGGATTGGTTTGTGTTGATAAGCTTGGGGTGGCATTCGGTCCAAAATCCCATAAATAATTACCTGAAGGAGATAGATTTACCATAGTGTCTGGAATTCCCAAACAAATAGTATCAGACGCTTCAAAGTTTGCCGTTGGTTGTCCAATACCAACATTTAACTGAGTTGATCTTGCACATCCGTTAGTATCGGTAACCATTAATGAAACTAAAAAATTACCTTGAGTTAAGTAGTTTTGAATTGGAGGATTAACCACAGTTGATGTATTGGAATTTCCAAAATTCCAATTATAAGTTAAAGGTGCTCCTGATGCTGTTGAAGAATTGGCGGAAAATGTTACACCTAAAGGAGCAACACATGCTGATGCTGGAGATGGATTGGTGGTAATAATTGGCGATGGTGGGTTTGTTAATGATATTAAATTAACATAATTATCAGTCGCATCGCACGATATTAAATTAGTTCCTAACTGAAGTGTAACAGAATAGTTGCCTTCAGGTATATAAGTATGAGAAATTGGATTACCACTTGCTGATTGTCCATCACCAAAAATCCAAGTATAATTTACAATATTTATTCCAGAGTTTAAAATAGTAGCATCTGTAAAATTAACTATTAAAGGTGCGCAACCTTGGGTTAGGTTTGTGGTAAATTGAGCTACAGGCTTAGGATAAACATCTATTATTACAGTTCCTAAGATTGGACCCGTAGCGGTTGCTCTAAATTCTACAATATAAGAGCCTGCTGCAATAAAAGTGTTGCTTGGGTTTTCTAGATTGGATGTTGCTCCATCTTTAAAATCCCAGTACCAAGTTCCCATACCAGTTGGTGCGGAAAATTGAACAGTTAACGGGAAACAACCTTCGTTAATATTTGCTGTTTGTGCGAAACTACTTTTAGAAAAAAGTACAACAATCGTTAGGATAAGTATTTTAAAGCATTTCATCAATATATTTACTTTAGTGTAAAAGTAGTTAAGCTTTCAAAAATAAGATTTAAATTTTTATAACCATTTCATCTCTTTTTTTTAAAAATCGTACATTCGTAAAAATAAATAAACTTAAACAATGTTACCATTATTACGATTTTTACTACCTATTACCATTTTACTCTCATTGGCAGTAGGAGATGCATATGCTTTTACTCCTAGAGAACCGTTGCCATGTTTAAATAAAAAGTTTACAATTATTGCACATATTGTAAGAGATAGTTTGGAACAACCTAATGTTACTGAACTTGAAATTTTAGAAGCAATAGATACTTTAAACCGTTATTTCTCTCCAATATGTGTTTCATTTGAAATATGTGAATTTAATTATATTGATAATTTTCAGTATGATGATATAACGTGGGATCCTGAATGGGACGAAATGATTATAAAATACCACGAAGCAAATAGAATAAATATGTTTTTTGTTACTTCAGTAGATGACCCTGGGGTTTGTGGAGTGGCTAGTCTAGGAGGGATTGGGTCAATGGATAATGGAGGTATTGTAATTTTAAAGGGACCGGCTTGTTTTACTCCAACATCAAAAACAGTACCTCATGAAATGGGGCACTTCTTTGGCTTGCCGCACACTTTTGAAGGTTCTGGAATTGAATTAGCCGATGGTAGTAATTGTACAACTGCTGGAGATCAGATTTGTGATACACCAGGAGATCCTTTTGTGAAAGGAGATAATGTTGCAACCTACGTAGATGCTAATTGTCGATTTATTTCAATGAAAGTAGATGCTAACGGAGATTTTTATGACCCTATTGTTGGCAACATGATGTCTTATTACCCAAAAGAATGTGCCTGCGGTTTTACCTATGAACAGTACAAGAAAATGGCTAATACCTATTTAATTTCTAATCCTAAAATGTGGTAGTGAGAAAGCTTATCTTCATTTTATTATTAACATTATTAGGAAAAGTACTCTTTGCTCAAGATGTTCATTTATCTCAATTTTATACAGCCCAGCTTAATTTAAACCCAGCTTTAGGTGGTTATTATGATGGAGAATTTAGAGTTGCGGGAAATTATAGAAGTCAGTGGTCGCAAATTAATAAACCGATAACCACATCTATGATTGCGGTAGATAGAAAATTCTATTTCTACTCTGATGAGATTGATGCAGGAATTATTGTTATTAATGATCAATTTGCGGGGTTTAATATGAATACCAATAAAATATTTGTTTCAGGTTCGTATAAAAAAAAAATAAAATACAATGAATTTAGGTTGGGTGCTCAGGTTGGAATAGTTTTAAAAAGTACCGATTTAACTACTCAAACATTCCCTAATCAGTGGACTTATTCCACTGGAGAATTTGATCCAACTGTTTCTAATGGAGAAAGTACGCTTACAGATTCGCAAAACTTTATAGATGTAAATGTAGGCGCTGCGTGGTCTAAAGCATTTAAAGGTTTTAAACCCTTAGTTGGAATTTCATTCTTTCATGTTAATCGCCCAAAAGATACCTTTTTTGATTCTCCTCCAGAAAATTTAAAAATGCGACAAGTATTTCATAGTGAAGCTATAATTGATATCAGTGATAAATTTACCATAGAACCAAAATTGATGTACATGTGGACAACTAAAGCTCAAAATACATTGGTAGGAGTAAATTTTAAACGCCATTTTAAAACATCTAAAGTTCAAAACATTTATGCAGGAGTTTTATATAGGGATGGTTTTGGAAGAAATTACGATGCTATAATCCCTATTGTGGGATTAACTTACAATCGTTTTGATATTGGTTTTAGTTATGATATTAATATTTCAGACTTGAGTGATTATTCTCCTCGAAAAAGTACCTTAGAATTTTCATTGATTTATACAGGTCCATTATTTAGTCCTAAGAACTTGTCAATTCCTTGCGATAGGTATTAATGAACACTCTTAATATCCATATAAAAACCTTCTGGTTGAAATCATTAATGATTCTAACTTTTTTTCTGTTTACAACGGTACTGTTTTCTCAAAATAAATTACCAGAATTAGAAGAGAAATCGGCTAAAGAGATAAAGAATACGGCTAAAAATGCCTTGCGTTTAGGAGATACCTATACCGCATTATTTTATTATGAAGAGTGGGCAAAACGAAAACCAGATAACATTAGCATTACTTTTCAGGTTGCCGAATTATACAGAACTACAAGAAATTATATTCAGGCTGAGTTGTGGTATCAAAAAGTAACAACGGATCACTTGGATGATTACCCGACTAGTATTTTTTATTTGGCTCAAATGCAAATGAATCAAGAAAAATATAAAGAGGCAAAAGAGAATTTCTTAAAATGTAAAAAGGTTTTAAGAAATGTTAAGGATAAGAAATTTAGAAAATTAAATAAGGTTGGTATTTTAAGTTGTGATTATGCCATTTCACTTAAAGACACTAACAATACAGCTGTAATTACACATTTAGATACATCTATCAACCAGCCTCATGTAGAGTTTTCTCCTGTAGTTTTAGATGAAAACACAATGATTTATGGTTCGTTAAAAGATAATGGGGTTAATTATTATGATGTTGCCGTTCATGATAGCATGACTATTCCATTAAGGAAATTATATATCGCAAAAAAAGAAGGAGAAAAATGGGTTTCTAAAGGTGAGTTTAAAGGTCCTTTTAATGTTGAAAACACTCATGTTGGTAATGCAACTATTAACGAAAAAGGAAATAGAATCTACTTTACGCTTTGTCATGAAAATTGGAAAAACAAGGTGATATGTGAGTTATATTACTCAGATAAAAAAGGTGAGGAATGGCAAGAAGCTGTTAAAATGAACGAATTGATAAATATGCCAAATTATACAACTACTCAACCATCCATTGGTAGAGAGTCTAAAAAAAACCATGAAGTTCTTTATTTCGTTTCTGATCGACCAAAAGGAAAAGGTGGTTTAGACATTTGGTATACGGAGTATCATCGAAAAAAGAAAAAGTACTCAACACCAAAAAATGTAGGATCGAGAATAAATACTCCTGGAACAGAATTTACACCTTATTATGATATTTTAACTCATCAACTATTCTTTAGTTCTGACGGTAAAATTGGATTAGGAGGGTTGGATGTTTTTTCGGTAAAGGGTGAGAAGTCAAGATGGGAAGACGCTCAAAACCTTAAAAAAGAAATTAATTCTTCGGCTGATGATTTTGATTATACCTATAGACCTGATCATAAGGGAGGTTTTATTGTTTCTAACCGGAAAGGTGGAGTAGCTTTATTAAACCCTACATGTTGCGATGATATATATGAGTTTAAATT
Source organism: Flavobacteriales bacterium (assembly GCA_002401955.1). GTDB lineage: Bacteria > Bacteroidota > Bacteroidia > Flavobacteriales_E > Vicingaceae. Next base: position 46,398 of record NVUQ01000084.1, read on the forward strand.
ATTAGAATACATTGATATTAATTTATTGGGTAAAGTGAGCGATTCTTCGAATTGTTTAACTGATTATAAAATATTTTTATTCATCAACAATAAGGAGACTGAAGATAGATTTTTATCTAAAGAAATAAACGTTGATTCCTGCGGTTTTAATTTGAGTTTGGAGCAAGGTTATGATTATACCGTTGAGATTAGAAAAGATGGTTATTTAAACGGAAGTAAAGAAATTAGCACAAAGAATATTAGTAAGTCTGAAAATATCCAATCATTAATTCAATTAAAAAAGAAACCTAAAGGAAGAATTGTTTTAACAGGAATACTTTATGATTTTAATAGCCCTAAGTTAACTGAGGACTCTAAAAGCTCTATTGATACTTCATTGTATACCTTGTTAATTCAGAATCCCGACATTGTTCTGGAAATTTCATCTCACACAGATAGTAAAGGAACGGATAGTTATAATATGAAACTCTCTCAAAAAAGAGCGGAAAGTGTAGTCCGATACTTAGTATTAAAAGGGATTAATAAAAAGCGTTTAATTGCTCAAGGTTATGGTGAAACTATGCCTATAGCACCAAACAAAAAACCTGATGGATCTGACAATCCTGAAGGGAGAGCATTAAATAGGAGAACTGATTTTAAGATTAAAGGAACAATCAATTTGGACGACATATGGGAAGAAGCCCCCAAAGCGAAAAAGACAAGCAAAGCTCCTAAGAAAAAGAATAATTCTTTCTAAAGATCATCATACTAGGTTCATTAACAGAATAAATTTCAAAGAAAGTTTTATTATTTCTTTACCGAAATGTTTAACGTTTAAGAGAAAGTAAAGAGACGACCTTAAATAAAAATTGGTTTTTTTTAAAAGCTTACCAACTATTCGTCATTCTAATACGTATTTTTTTAAAATACCGTTTTGTAATCAAAATACCTGATAATCTCGTTACACTCATTCTCAGGTTTTGGTTATCTCTCGGTATTATACAAAAAACATTGTTGGGTGTTTTAAAAGTAATTTGGTATAACACTTTAATCATTTACAAATATGACTACATACTCAAGTAAATCAGGAAGGAGGAGAGGGGTGGTTTCTTATAAAATAGAAGAAGATTGTATCACTCTTTATTATAAAAGTAGAGAAGGTGATATTGTTGGGATTGTATATTCTAATAAAGTTTCAGGAAAAAATCATGTAGATAAAATTAAGAAATATGCTTTAGAAGCTAATAATTTAAATAGTTATTTACATAAGAATAAAATATACTATGAAAAAGTAGCTTAATAACTTAACAGTTCTGAAACAGCACTTTTAAATCTAGTTTTAGTTAAGTTATTTAGTGTAATATTTTCTGTTTTATTTTCTCCAATAGTAATTTCTTTATAACCAAAAACAGCATTTTCATCTTTAACAGAATAGGCGAGAAGGAGTACTTTTTCTCCCGTTGGTATTCCGCTAGCTTCATATTGATTTTTATGGTTAGAATTAGCGTACGCTGGCATTACCGAATTAATATCTCTAAAAACTAATCGAACTACCATATTATTATCACTGTCAATTTTTACAATTAATGGAGATGTTTTTTTAACCTCATAAAAGCGGTCACAATTAATCCAACCTAATTTCCCCGCTGTCATTTCATAAAAGTTGACTGGTTCTTCAGTTGCATAATATGGTTTATCAAGAATACCATCACTATATACATCTTCACCTTTCCATGCATCATAATTTTCAGAATTAAATTCAATTTTAACATCATCATCTAATTCATATTCTTCGTTTGGTATTTCATTATTGAAATTAGCCAATGCAGGCTCTTTTTTATTTACTACCCAATCAATAATTCCATCCTTTTTACCACCATAGTAAGTAAACATATCCGGAAAAGATTTCTCAGAACGCATTTCTATGGTATAACTTTCATTTTTTCTTAATCGTAAATCCTCTCCGTTTAATTTCGCTTCAATAAAGAAAGACCCCGCAGTTTCTAACATTTTGCCATTAGCATCGGTGGTTAAACCAGAATAAACAAGCGATTTCTTATCTGCAAACTCCCAAATACAAATGCTAATATTTTTATTACTTACAATAGCACCATTCATTGTTTCAAAAGCATTTTTAGGAAAGTGAAATTTGTTTCCACTATTGGTGCTTATCATCTCTTGGGTTGATGGATTAAAAGAATAACACTGTTTTTCATTCTCGTCTAAAGTAATATTACCGCTTGCAGTAAAGTATGATTTTGGTTTTAGGAGCCACAATGTAGGATAAGCTCCTCCATATTGAACAAACATGTTTTTAGTTTCAATTTGCTGCTTATCTCTGTAATATTCCATTACTTTATTCGCTCTGGCTTTAGTTATTTTTAGCAATTTAGCCGATGGGTAAGCACCCATTTCTTGTTGACTAACCAAGTTAAAACAATGGTATTTTAAATCACTCATATTACAGTAAACATCAGCTAGTTTTTGTTGATGTTCTGCATCTAAACCTTTGGTAGGGTTAAAATAAATGGTTGATGTTGTTGCATTTTGAGCAGTTATACTACTCAATAAAAGGGCAACTGAAACAATTGACAGTAATTTTTTCATGTTTTAGGTAGTTTAAGTAAGTAATGACTTTGAATAAATAATGAACGATAAGTTGCTGAAAATTATTGTGTTATGTTTATTAGATAAATTCAATGGTTTAATTTTTTATACTAAACTATTTGATAATAATAAGAGAAGAAAGGTGAAATGAGTTAACTAACTGTTTCTGTTAGTTAACGATAGGTTTCTTTTAGTAAAGTATTTCTTATTTTTTTTTCTTAACTTTAGTACATGGATAAAACACCAAATATTACTTTAGGATCCGAAGCAACTGTTATAGGAAAAGCTAGACACAGAGCAGGTCATTGGGGGAGTCATGGTAATGGTGACAATGGCTGGGTAGGTTACCTCATTGTTGTTGGAATATTTATGGTTTCGTTTTTGTTTTTAATTTTATTTACCTAATTCATACTAAATATTTGAAGTAAGAGATAGTTTACTTCATTACTTTTCACGTATGCTAAAAGAGAGGTTAATGAATATTATGCTGTACTCACCTTAGAAAGTGTAGATGAGTGCTTGACTAATGAGAAGCTGATTAAATATGCTAATCCTTATTTAAAATAATCAAAGCAGCAACTACTCCCGGAACCCAGCCACACAAGGTTAATAGGAAAACAATAATTATTGACCCACAACCCTTTCCTAAAACAGCTAACGGAGGAAAAATAATTGCTAAAATGACTCTGAAAATACTCATGTTTTTTTCTTAATGTTTAATAATCAAATATACAGCTATAGACAATTTGATAACTCTATCATTTTGTTAATAATTTATAAATAAACTAGATTAATTCTTTCCTATTTTCGCTGAATGGACACAAGCTTAAACGATATTTCTCTTCATTTTGTTGGAAACAAAACTTTAGATCATAACCTAATACTATCAGAAGATTTATTAAAGATAGATGATGAATTGGCTGATATAATAACAGAATCATTTTTTGAACGGTTTGCCACATCTTTTGAGGAGTATTCGTTTACCCATGCTTCATCCTTAGATTTTAATGAGGTGTATAATTTTGCAAAAGGAATCTTTAAAAATAATGGAGATCTTCATGATTTTTCTAAAAAAATAGCTCAAGAACTCTATCAACAGACCAATCATTTAAAAATTAAAGATGGTGAATTGTATATCGGTATTTTCTCGAATTGCGAATATGATGGTGCCTATGTAGATGCTATTGGAATATTTAAAACAGAAGTAAAAAATGACTTTTTAGAAGTCCATTCTAATAATGAAAACTTTGAAATATTTCATAAACAAGGAATTGATTTAAAAAAGATTGAGAAGGGATGTATCATTTACAATACGATTCCAGAACAAGGTTATGCGGTAAGAATTTTCGATAATCAAAATAGAGGCACAGACGCTCAATATTGGAAAGATGATTTCTTAGGATTAAAACCAATAGCTAATGAATACCAACAAACCAATGAGTTTTTAGGAATGACTAAGGAATTCATTTCCAAACAAATTGAAAACGAATTTGAAGTTTCTAAAACCGATAAGATTGATTTGTTAAATAAATCGGTGGAGTATTTTAAAACCAATGATGAATTTTCTAAAGAAGAATTTGAACAAGAAGTATTTGGAGATAAAGAAGTGATAGACTCATTTAGGGGGTTTGATGATAGCTATAGAGAAACCCATGATATTGAAATGGAAGATAATTTTGAAATTGACAATCAAGCAGTAAAAAAACAAGCAAGAATGTTTAAGAAGATTTTAAAGTTAGACAAGAACTTTCATATATACATTCATGGAGACCCTAATAAGATTGAGAAATGCGTAGAAGCTGACGGTAGGAAATACTATAAAGTTTACTTTGATGAGGAAATTTAACATTGCCAAATAGTTATAATTAGAGTTTTTCAATTTTATTACTGTGTAAATCCGTTTTCTTTTAAACACACTATTTATAATATCATTTTATGCCAAAGTCTACAAAAACCACGCAATTAATTACTCTTTTTAGGTCTAATTTTGCAAAATAAAAAGTATTAGTTTACCCTGTCGTCTAATCAAATAGATTTTTATAAAATAATTTTAGTAGTTTTGCTTCAGATTTAGAAAAACAAAAATGAATTTTATACAATTACATCACCATCATTTTCATACTGGCCCTCAGGCGAGCAGGAGATGATATATGTAAATTAAAGATATTTCAAAACCCGTCTGAGTAAATCAGACGGGTTTTTTGTTTTTTATAATCAGCTCTAAAGTTTACTCAGACTTATAATTTAAAAAAATGAGTAAACTAAAAATTGCAGTACAAAAAAGCGGAAGATTAAATCAAGATTCCCTTAAACTATTAAAGTCGTGCGGGATTGACATTAACAATGGAAAAGATCAATTAAAAGTTGATGTTCAAAATTTCCCACTAGAAATTTTGTATCTCCGTAATTCTGATATTCCTCAATACCTAGAAGATGGTGTTGTAGATATTGCTATTATTGGAGAAAACGTACTAATCGAACAAGAGAAGCAAATTTCTATAGTAGAAAAATTAGGTTTTTCTAAGTGTAGAGTATCCTTAGCTATTCCTAAAGAAGTTGAGGAGAACTCTTTAAATTATTTTGAAGGGAAAAAGATTGCGACTTCCTACCCAAACACTTTAAATAATTTCTTAAAAAAGAATAATATTAATTCGGAAATACACACTATATCTGGTTCTGTAGAGATTGCTCCTAATATAGGTTTAGCAGATGGAATTTGTGATATAGTAAGCTCTGGAAGTACTTTATTTAAGAATGGCTTAAAAGAAACACAGGTCATTCTAACGTCTGAAGCTGTTTTAGCCAAGTCGAATCAAATAAAAGAAGAACAAGAAGAAATTCTTGATAAACTTTTATTTAGAATGCAGGCGGTGTTGAGAGCCAAGAATACAAAATATGTTTTAATGAATCTTCCAAATAATAAGATTGAAGCGGTTAGCAACATATTGCCTGTATTAAAAAGTCCAACAATACTACCCTTGGCGGAAGAAGGATGGAGTTCATTACACAGTGTAATTGATGAAACTAAATTTTGGGATGTAATAGACGAATTAAAAAATGCTGGAGCAGAAGGTATTTTAATTGTTCCTATAGATAAAATGGTATTGTAATGGAAGTATTTAAAAAGATAAAAACAGAAAGTTGGGAAGCTTTATCAAGTCGCCCCAAAATAGATGACAATGACCTTAATCAAACAGTTCTATCTATTTTGGATAATGTTAAACAAAATGGAGATGAGGCCCTTACAGCATACGCCAAAAAGTTTGATAAAGCCGATTTAAATGAGTTTTTAGTTACAGAAACAGAAATAAGAATCGCTAATAAACTTGTTTCAGAAGAGTTAAAACAAGCTATTAATATTGCTAAACAAAATATTGAGAAGTTTCACAATTCTCAATTTGTAGAAGAAGAGGTTGTAGAAACCACTTCTGGTGTAGAATGCTGGAGAAGATCTGTTGGTATTGAAAAAGTAGGATTGTACATTCCTGGAGGTTCAGCACCATTATTCTCAACAGTTTTAATGCTAGGTATTCCAGCAAAACTGGCCAGTTGTAAAGAGATTGTGTTATGCACTCCTTGCAACGAAACCGGAGAAATAAACCCTGCAATTTTATATACCGCCAATTTAATTGGAATAAACAAAATTTACAAAGTAGGAGGAGCTCAAGCTATAGCTGCAATGGCGTATGGTACAAAAACAATCCCTCAAGTTTATAAGATTTTTGGACCAGGAAATCAATTTGTAACTAAAGCCAAAGAGTTAGTACAACAAAATGGTATTGCTATAGATATGCCCGCTGGTCCGAGCGAAGTATTAATTATAGCTGATAAAACTGGTAATCCAGCATACATTGCTGCCGATTTATTGTCACAAGCTGAGCACGGAGAAGATAGTCAAGTGATTTTATTAACCGATAATGAAAACCTATTAAACCGAACACTTATTGAATTAAATAAACAACTTGTTGAATTACCAAGGGTTGAAATAGCTAAAAAAGCATTGTTAAATAGCAAGGCAGTACTTTTGAACAATATAGATGAATGTATAGCATTTAGTAATCTTTATGCACCAGAACACCTAATTATAGCTTCTAATAGTTCATCAGATTATATTGATAGTATTGTTAATGCTGGATCAGTATTTCTAGGGAATTATAGTTGTGAAAGTGCAGGTGATTATGCCAGTGGTACGAATCATACTTTGCCCACCAACGGATATGCAAGAAATTATAGTGGTGTTTCATTAGAAAGTTTTCAAAAGAAAATAACGTTTCAAAAAATCAATAAAGAAGGGCTTAAAACAATTGGTCCTTCAATAGAAATAATGGCAGAAGCTGAGGAATTATATGCTCACAAGAATGCCGTAACAGTTAGATTAAAAGATATAACAAATGTTTAATGTAGATAATATAACCCGAAAGAATATCTTTAGCTTAATCCCGTATAGTTCTGCAAGAGAGGAGTTTAAAGGGGAGGCTAGTGTTTGGTTAGATGCCAATGAAAATCCTTTTGAAACCGATGTTAATCGTTATCCTGATCCTTATCAAACGGAGTTGAAAAAAGCACTTTCTAGGATTAAAAATGTAGATGAAAATCAAATTTTTATCGGCAATGGAAGTGATGAAGCGATAGATTTGTTATTCCGAGCATTTTGTGAGCCAGGGCAGGATAAGTCTTATATATTTCCTCCAACTTACGGAATGTATGAGGTTTCTGCCAATATTAATAATGTTGAAACGGTTAGAGTAAATTTAACTGCCGATTTTCAACTTCCTGATAGCAAAGAGATAATAAAGGCAATTGATTCTAAAGGATTGCTTTTTATATGTTCTCCTAACAACCCAACGGGGAATATTTATTCTTTAGATGCCATTAAAGAAATAGCGGCTATATTCTCTGGATTAGTAGTCGTAGATGAGGCTTATATTGATTTTTCAAACACGACAAGTGCTATTTCATTGCTTAATGAAGTTCCAAACCTTGTAGTTCTTCAAACCATGAGTAAAGCTTATGGCTTGGCAGGTTTACGGTTAGGGATGGCCTTTGCAAGTAAGCAAATTATTGATGTTATTAATAAGATAAAACCTCCCTATAATGTAAATACATTAAGTCAGGTGGGAGGTTTGAAGGTTTTAAAAGGCATAACGAAAGTTATTAATCAGATTAATAAATTAAAAATTGAAAGAACTACTCTTATACAATCGTTATCATCAATTTCTTCAGTTATAAAGATTTATCCTTCGGAAGCAAACTTCTTATTGGTTGAATTTGAAGATTCGGACAAAATATTTACAACGCTAAGATTAAAAGGAATAATAATAAGAAATAGAACATCAGAAATAAAAAACTGTTTAAGAATTACAGTGGGTACGCCCGAACAAAACAAAGTATTAATTAACGCTATTAAAGAGATTTAACCATGAAAAAAGTATTATTTATAGATAGAGATGGAACGTTGGTAATAGAGCCCCCCGTTGACTATCAATTGGATAGTTTAGAAAAATTAGAATTCTATCCAGGAGTATTTCAGGGGCTTGCAAAAATTGTAAACGAATTGGATTATGAGTTGGTAATGGTAACAAATCAAGATGGTTTAGGAACAGATTCATTTCCTGAGGAAACATTTTGGCCAGCTCACAATAAGATGCTTCAAGCCTTTAAAAATGAAGGCATTGAATTCAATGATATTTTGATAGATAAGAGTTTTCCTGCCGATAATGCACCAACAAGGAAACCAAGAACAGGACTATTAAATAAATACATCTATGGCGATTATGATTTAGAAAACTCCTATGTAATTGGTGATAGAGCTACTGATATTGAATTGGCTCAAAACTTAAAAAGTAAAAGCATATTTATTGGTGAGAAAAATAAAGTAGCAACACTATCAAGTACTAATTGGAACGAAATTTATAAATACCTTAAATCACAACCGAGAAAGGTTAATATCAGTAGAAAAACAAAAGAAACTGACATTTACATTGGGTTAAATCTTGATGGAAGTGGAAAAGGGCAGTTTAATACTGGTTTAGGTTTTTTTGACCACATGTTAGAACAAATTTCTAAACACGGAAATATTGATTTGAAAGTAGAAGTTAAAGGAGATTTAGAAATTGATGAACACCACACAATAGAAGATGTAGCACTAACCCTAGGTGATGCTTTTTTAAAAGCTTTAGGATCAAAAAAAGGAATAGAACGTTATGGTTTTTTGTTGCCTATGGATGAATGTTTAGCACAGGTAGGAATTGATTTTGGCGGAAGACCTTGGTTAGTTTGGGAAGCTGATTTTAAGCGAGAGATGATAGGAGAGATGCCTACAGAGATGTTTATGCACTTTTTTAAATCTTTTACTGATACGGCTAAGTGTAATTTAAATATTAAAGCAGAAGGTGACAATGAACACCACAAAATTGAGGCGATTTTTAAAGCTTTTGCTAAAGCAATTAAAATGGCCAAAACGATAACAGATAATTATTCAATACCAAGTACTAAGGGTACAATATGATTGAAATCAAACTCTGTTCTCGATACAACTTTTGATTTTGTCAGTTCGAGTGTACGCCAGTTGGCGGATGTATCGAGAACAAAAATCATAAGCCACTCGAACTGACAGTTTGAAGATATTTAAAACATTAAATAAAATGATAGCAATAATAAAATACAACGCTGGTAACATAAGTTCGGTTCAGAATGCTTTAACCCGATTGGGTTGTCAGAGTATTATTACAGACGAACCGAAGGAAATATTAACAGCAGATAAAGTAATATTTCCTGGCGTAGGAGAAGCAAGTTCTGCTATGAAATACCTTATTGAAAAGAAGCTTGATAAAACGATTTTGGCAATAAAAAATCCAATGCTCGGAATCTGTTTAGGACAGCAATTGATGTGTGAATTTTCTGAAGAAGGAAATACTAAATGCTTAGGAATATACAACACCTTAGTAAAGAAATTTCCAAATACAGATATTGTTCCGCACATGGGCTGGAATAGCTTTACTAAAGTAGATGGGACTCTTTTTAAAAACTTAAAAACGATTGACAACGTATATTTTGTGCACAGTTATTATGCTGAAATTAATGAGCAAACAACAGCGGTTTGCGATTATATACAACCCTTTAGTGCTGCAATGCAAAAGGATAATTTTTATGCTACACAATTTCACCCAGAAAAATCGGCTGATATTGGAGAGCAAATACTTAAAAACTTTATAGAGATATAAATTTAAACTTAAAAGCTGTTCTCGATACAGTTTTTGATTTTGTTAGTTCGAGTGTTTCGATAGAATCGAAATGTATCGAGAATAAAAATCAAAAACCACTCGAACTGACAGTTTTAGTGAAAAATAAATAAGATGAGAATAATACCAGCAATAGATATAATAGATGGCAACTGTGTTAGGCTTTCTAAAGGAGATTATAACACCAAAATAATCTACAACGAAAATCCTTTAGAAGTTGCCAAAGAATTTGAAGACAACGGAATCAAATATTTACACGTGGTTGATTTAGATGGTGCAAAATCCAAACACATTGTAAATTATAAGATATTGGAGAGCATTGCTTCAAAAACAAATTTAATAGTAGATTTTGGAGGAGGAATAAAAACAGATAAGGATGTTGAAATTGCTTTTAACAGTGGTGCTTCACAAATTACTGGAGGAAGTATCGCTGCAAATAACTCAGCTCAATTTTTAGAATGGTTAGATAAATACGGGGCGGATAAAATTATACTTGGAGCCGATTGTAGTAATAGAAAAATTTCAACCAACGGCTGGTTGGATACATCTGATATTGATGTAGTTGATTTTATCACAGCATATGAATCCAAAGGAATTAAAAATGTTATCTGTACCGATATTGCCAAAGATGGAATGTTAGCCGGAACTTCAAACGAACTTTACAAAGAAATAATGAGCCAATCAAAGGTTAATTTAATTGCAAGTGGTGGGGTTTCCAGTATGGATGACCTCTATCAATTGATAGAATTAGGTTGTGAAGGTGCCATCCTTGGAAAAGCCATATACGAGGGGAAAATAACTTTAAAAGAAATTCAAAAGCTATGTTAAAAAAGAGAATAATACCCTGTTTAGACATCAAAGATGGGAGGACAGTAAAAGGGATAAATTTTGTAGCCATTAGAGATGCTGGAGACCCAATTGAATTAGCCAAAAATTATGTAAAACAAGGTGCTGATGAATTGGTGTTTTTAGATATTACTGCAACAGTTGAGAATAGAAAAACATTGGTTAATTTGGTAAATGAAATCGCTAAAGAGATTAATATTCCATTTACCGTTGGAGGAGGAATAAATTCTGTAGATGATGTCGAAAAATTGATAATAGCTGGAGCTGATAAAGTAAGTATAAATTCATCTGCAGTAAAGAGACCAGAACTTATTACGGAAATTGCAAACCAGTTTGGTAGTCAGTGTGTTGTAGTTGCTATTGATACTAAGTTTGAAAACAATGAATGGAAAGTTTTTACTCATGGTGGTAGAACAATAACATCGTTAAAAACGGTTGAATGGGCTAAACAAATTGAGCAATTAGGAGCTGGAGAAATATTACTAACTTCAATGAATAACGATGGCACAAAAGCTGGATTTGCAATAGACATAACTAATAAAGTGAGCTCAGCAGTAAACATCCCAGTAATAGCATCTGGTGGAGCGGGATCAAAGGATCACTTTAAAAGGGTTTTTGAAATGACAAAAGCTACAGGAGCTTTGGCAGCAAGTGTTTTTCACTATGGAGAAATACCAATACCCGAATTAAAGAATTATTTAAAAGAACAAAAAATAGCAATAAGATAAAAAACGTAATTGCGAGCATAATGCAATGGAGTGAAGCAATCTTCTCATTTAAAACGAGATTGCTTCCCGCTTTTTCTTTCGCAAAACACTCGCAATAACGAATTATAAAAATAAAAGATATGACAATAGATTTTAATAAAAACAGTGATGGTTTAGTGCCAGTAGTTATTCAGAATAACAACACCTTACAAGTGTTAATGTTGGGATACATGAATGAAGAGGCTTTTTTAAAGACTCAAAAAGAACAACGTGTAACATTTTTTAGCCGAAGTAAAAACAGGCTTTGGACAAAAGGAGAGGAGTCAGGGAACTTTTTAACTGTTAACGACATACAAATAGATTGTGACAATGACACTCTCTTAATTAAAGCAACTCCAGCAGGGCCAACATGCCACACAGGATCTACTTCTTGTTTTAAAGAAGAAACTTCAAAAGGGTTTATCTATGAATTAGAAGCAACCATAAATCAACGAATTGATAATAACGATGAAAATTCATATACAAATCAATTGTATAAAAGAGGAATTAATAAGGTGGCTCAAAAAGTGGGAGAGGAGGCCATCGAATTAGTAATTGAAGCAAAAGACAATGATGCTAATTTATTTAAAAATGAAGCAGCAGATTTAATGTATCACTATTTAATTCTTTTAAAAGCAAAAGGCTTTAAATTAAATGACGTAGAAGAAATTTTGAACGAACGTATGATGTCATTGCCTATTGTAGACTAATTATAGGTTTTAGCGCTCCAAAGTTTAATTTAGTTACTAACATTTCTATTTTAGTAGGGGTTTATTGACTTACTTTACGATTCCATTGTAATTTACGTTTATTTTAAATGAGAGAGAATCCTATAGATATTGAATTACTTTTAGTACAGCTTGCAGAATTAAATATTATTCAAGCCGCAGCAGTGCCTATGGTCCTTCTAGTATTATTGGAATGGGGGTTATCTTATTACCAAAAAAAAGACTACTACCATAAGCTCGATACCCTTTCTGCAGCAGTAATAGGATTGGTTAACATAGGATTGTCAGCAGCATTAAAAATTACGATTGTTAGCATTATTATTTTTTTCTACAACCTTGTTCCGTGGAGCATTCCAAATGAATGGTGGTCTTATGTGTTATGTATTATTGCTATTGATTTTTGTAGGTATGTGGCTCATTATGTAGGTCATAAAAATCGTTTCTTCTGGGCTACTCACGTTACTCACCACAATTCAGATAAATACAACTGGTCGGTTTCTTTTCGTTTAAGTTGGACACAACACATTAAGGTCATATTTTTTATTCCTGTTGCTCTTATGGGTTTCGATCCAATAGTATTTTTCATATGCCACCAAATAGAAGTGCTTTATCAATTTTGGATTCACACAGAATATATCCGAAAGCTCCCAGCTCCCATAGAATATATTTTTACCACGCCATCACATCATCGAGTACATCATGGAGTTAATCCTCAATACATTGATAAAAATTTTGGATCAACTTTTATCATTTGGGATAGAATATTTGGAACATTTCACCAAGAAGAAGAACAGGCCAATTATGGAATTACAGAGTCCGTTAACTCTTTCAATCCAATTGTGCTTAATTTTCATGAATGGGTGTCTATTTTTCATGATGTAAGAAAAAGCCAATCAGTAAAAGAGGCACTTAGGTTAGCGTTTGTTCGTCCTAATTATAAAATTACTCAAGACGAATCCCATTCAACTGTATCGCTAGAAAAGAAAGAGAAAGAGAAAGTTTACACCTAAATCCCAGATTAAGTCAGGTAGGTAAGGAAGAAAAAATCACTCATTACAGTTGTACACTTAACGAAAATGTCTCTTTAAGAGACTGTTTTCTTAAAATTTGCTCTAGTAGAATAAAATTGTAAATATTAGACGGATTACATAATCTAAATACACATAAATAGATTCTCATACCGCTTGTCTTCTAGTGTGCTGGGCTGTTTCCTGCCCTCGAATTATACCTATTCCTTATTTATATTTAAGTGATCTGTCCAAAATTTTAGGTGTTTTCCCTTAAAAACAACTAGTAAACGCTGCAATTTATGATGAAATAAAATCAGGAATTATACTCTTTAATCTGGTCTAAGCATATTTTACTTTTATCATGAAAAATAATTATTCATTAAAACAATTTATATTATGATAAATTCGAAAGTCCCAACGCAAGCAACATTTAGTTTGACGTTAAATCAACAATTAAAAGGAACTCCAGTATTAGATAACCCAGTATTTGAATATTATTACAATTGGAATTTTGAAAAAAGTGTGGGTATTGCTATGCTTAAATCTATCAACGGAACTCCAGTAAATATTACACTTCACCCTTTAGGGATTCAAGCTAATATTGACTTTATGACAGATATGGAGCCAACTACTTACTCTGTTAATGCATCAAATGATGATAGCAGTGCACTTATTGATATAGTAATTTACCGTGTAATTTTGGATATTAATTTAGCAAGTGGAGATCGTTCTGGAGCTACAATGTTCAATGAAGATGGCTCAAACATCCAAGCATCATTTGGGTTTTCAAAAGAAAATACTAAAAGAAATTTACCGCAAGAGCAAGAAGCTTAATAATAATAATAATAACCTTTTCATTAAAAGCCCACTTTAAGTTAAAGTGGGCTTTTAGATTTACTAAAGAATTGAATGAGGATTAAAGGATTAAAATCCTTATCCAACTGTTAGATATATTGATATGAACGGAGTTCTTTATTTTATATCTAGCAGATTCATCTACGCAATCAATTGATTTTATTTCTTTAAAAAATAATTTTTTTAATATTGATTTAAATTTCTTCATATCTCTTAATTATTAACTGTAATAAGTTCTTCTATATTTTTTTCTTTACTAATTTCAAACCCCTCATTAAATCTTTTTAGATTAATATATGTGTACTTGTCTTTATTTTGGGTTTTATATATTTTTATTTCTTTATCAGGGAAGTCTGAAAAAATAACATTAAAATTCATTTCCCATTTTCCAGTTGTATTTTTACCAACATATAAAGCTTTAATTAGACCGTCTTTTCTTTGAAAAACAACATAGTGCTCGTGTTCTAGGTTTAAGTCTAAGTTGTATAATGTTCTTGATTTCATTGTTCTAATAATTTCCCAATCATTATCTACCTCTCTAAATATCATGATATCAGATTTTTCACCTTCTAAAACTTCACCGTAAACCACCAAGTTGTGTTGGTTAGATTGAGCAATTATACAGTCAGATGATAGGATAAAAGCTAAACCCATAAAGAGGGGTAATATTTTCCTAAAATAATTCATCATATATTATATAGTAAAAATCACACCACTAACGCTATGTTGTTAAAATACAGGTGTTTATAGTTGTGTTAAAACGTGTTTATGACTCATTTTGGGAATAAAATTCCAAAATATGCTTTAAAATTATAAGAGGAAGTCTTGTTTTTGGGGTATATAATACAAATATCCAGTGGTTTTTAATCAAGAGAATTCCTCGAAGCTCTGCTTCGGGGTTTCCAAACACACCTTTCCTTTCGGAGAGGTCAAAACTTTGTAAAAGTTTTGGGTGAGGCA
>NVUQ01000085.1 GCA_002401955.1 Flavobacteriales bacterium
ATGATATGACTATCAACTTTGCATATGACTTTAATGGAAATGGTATCGCAGAAAATAATGAATATCAGAATGAAAGTACTCCGTGTCCACTATATATTGGACCTGCGCCTAGTAATCGCCTCGGAAATTTCACAGACGCTAATACACCAAAAAAAGATATTCAAGTTCCTTATAAAGTTTCCATTTATCCGAACCCTTCCAAACAAGGTTTAGTTACTATAAAAATTGAGGGATCTACACCCCAGAAAATAGAGTATAAAATATTAGACGTTAACGGTAAAATTATCTTTGAAAATCAAAACGCTCAAACGCAAGAATCAGTTGATTTTTCTGGCTACAATAGTGGGGTTTATATAATAAAAACGACTATTAATGGGGGGGTAACCACTAAAAAAATAATTATTAAATAAAGAATGTTTTGCGAACCTGTATAAAGAGCATAAGTTTAGCAGAGCAAAACTTATGCTGGTAGATGGAATAATGAATTACGCTGTTACACAATCAGAAAACCCGCAGGACAATAAATGGTTAATTAATTGGGTATTATTGGTCTTAACATTAACCAACTAGCACAAGAAACTAAGGGTGAACAAACGGACAGCACCCATGATAATGAGCTTAGCAGCGACCTATTACCACTATACCCTAACCCAAATTCTGGTTCGTTTACGTTAGAAAATAATGGATATACAGGCAATTGAGCAAGTAGTGATTGCAGATATACTGGGCAAAGTGGTGTATTCAGAAAAGGGCAATGAGGAGTCTAATTATAGCAATACCATAGATTTAAGCAGGCACAACAAAGGCATTTACTTTGTACGTGTACAATACGAAAACAAATTAGAGGTTAGAAAGGTTGTTTATCAGTAGCAGTAAGAAAATTAGTCGTTTAAGCATCAACCCAGTCACCATCGGCTTTAATCAGCTCAAAGAAGCAGGTTGCCGAGGCATGATCAAAAAACTTCGAATTACAACATAAGCAAGCCTCTCTTCCTTTTAATAGCTATCTAACATTAATTCAATAATTCCGTCAAAACGGTTTCATAAATTTTATAGCTATTTTCTGGACTTAAGGGTTCATCCTTTTCGCTAAGCATTATGATTCCTTCCAAGCTGTTGCGTGTTAATTTATTACTGAATATAACGTTCTTTTCCTTGTCAAAAACTTTAACATAGGCTTGAACTCTAGGTTTGATGATGCTCTTTTTTTTCCCCACCATTATAGGCTTCCCGTCATTCGTAATATAAATATCCAATTTAATGTATAAGTCCTTTTCATTATTTGCCGCAGCATTCTTAAATGTATTGGTTGGCATACCCGACAATGTTCCGCTACCACCCAATGAAGTAAGTTCTTTACCTTTCTTATTCTTTTTATAAATACACGTCACATTGGCTTTTAATTTTTCTTTACACTTTGATTCCGCTAATCTTTTTATCGAATTCTTTATCTCATCAGAAAAAGATGTTGACCAACTTACCCTTCCAAAACTACCTTCGGTGGTTAATTCAGGTGAAATTTTAAAATTCAAAGAATAAACACCTCCTTCTTGTTGTTCTTTCTCATCTACCATTTTTATTTCATGAATATCGGATGATACCACCCCCTCATCAATGGAAATAACGTTTAAAAAAAATACTGTTAGTAATGGAATGTAAAATAATTTCATCTTTTAAAGTGCTAGTTATTATTATAAATTAAACCACTAATATACTATAATAAATTTATTGTTTTACTTTGCTTCTTAATATGACGCGAGGGAGAATCAGTGTAACTCATAGAGGTCGCTGAGGAGATGAGAAAAACATTACGCATCTACCCAATCGCCATGGGCTTTAATTAAATCTATTAAAGAATCTACCGCTTCAGTTTCTGGAATATTTCTTTGTACAACTTCTTTTTCTTTGTAAAGCGTAATTTTTCCTGCACCAGTTCCAACATAACCATAATCGGCATCAGCCATTTCTCCAGGTCCGTTTACAATGCAGCCCATTATGCCAATTTTTAATCCTTTTAGATGAGAAGTTACCGCCCTTATTTTAGCAGTCGTTTCTTGTAAATCAAACAAAGTTCTACCACAACTAGGGCAAGAGATGTATTCTGTTTTAGAAATACGCGTTCTGGTAGCTTGTAAAATTCCGAAAGCAGTTGCATTAATCATTTTGTCTCCACCACAATGTTCCGCAGCAATAAAAACACCATCACCCAAGCCGTCAATCAATAAAGCACCTAAGTCGGTTGCTGCTTGCAATTGCAGCTGGTCTGCGGTTAAATTACCATAAGCCCTTCCAATAACAACTGGCGTTTGGCAATCATTATTCATCAGCTCAATAAACAACCTGCGTTGCTCAGCCATACCGTGATTGTTGTAGGTATCAATCATTAAGACGACAGTTTCGTCTTTTTTAAGCTTTTCTAAGAGTTCTTTAGAAACTTCTGGAAGTGTTACATAAACCACGTTCAGTTTGTCAGACATTTCAACTCCAGACAAATATGTTTTTACATCTAAAAAAGGATAACTTTTCTCTTTGTTTAACAACCATGTTTTATGATTGTAAATAATTCCCAATGTCCCTGGAACTTCAAAATCTACAATTTTATCTCCAACAAAAACATAATCACAAGCGGCTTCGGCAATGTTCCATTTATCTAAGGGTACTGAATAATTGTATCCTAAGGCAAAAAGTGAGGCGGGGGTAATTTTATCTTTTAAACAAAAATCTGCCATTACAATTGGCACGTTTTTACCGCCAATATTAAATACTTCGTTGGTTGGTCTTCTATTATATTCAAAAGGAGTAATAGCACTATTTTCCACAACAGAAATAGCATCATGACCAGCTCTTTCAGTATATCTTTTAACCAATTCTTGTGCAACAGGAATTTCAAATTCTGGTTCTTCGGTTAAAGAAACACGAATGGTATCACCTAAACCATCTTCTAATAAAGTTCCTATTCCAACAGCCGATTTTATACGGCCATCTTCTGCTTCCCCGGCTTCTGTCACCCCTAAATGCAAGGGATAATCCATTCCTTCTTCTTGCATTTTATTAATTAATAAGCGGTAAGCCTGCACCACCACCTGGGTGTTACTCGATTTCATAGAAAGCACAATGTCATGGTAATCTTGTTCTCTACAAATACGTAAAAACTCCAACGCAGATTCTACCATTCCTATAGCAGAATCTCCATAACGACTCATTATTCTATCAGAAAGAGATCCATGATTGGTTCCTATTCGCATGGCAGTACCATGTTCCTTGCAAATGGTAATTAACGGAATTAAACGCTTTTTTATCCGCTCTAATTCTGCTTGGTAAGATTCGTCCGTATATTCAATTTCTTCAAACTTCTTTTTGTCCGCATAATTTCCTGGGTTAACCCTCACTTTTTCAACAATAGTTGCAGCAATTTCCGCAGCATTAGGCGTAAAATGGATGTCGGCAACCAAGGGGGTGTCATAACCTCTTCTTCTCAGTTCCGCTTTTATGTTTGCTAAATTGGCAGCTTCTTTTTTACTTGGGGCTGTAATTCGTACAATCTCACAACCCGCCTCAATCATTCTTATAGATTGCTCAACGGTTGCTTGGGTATCCATGGTGTCTGTAGTAGTCATAGACTGAACACGAACGGGGTTGTTACCTCCAACACCAACATTACCAATCATTACTTCACGCGAAACCAATCGTGAATATTGGGTTAAACTAGTACAGTATTTATTCGATAAATTCATTCTTGCAAAGGTATTAATTGAAGCAAAATAACCCTTTTTTTACCGTATTATTCTCTTTTACCACTTATTTGAAAAATCATACCGCTTATAAACCAACATCAACACCCTGTATAGTTCCCCTTTTATTTTTAAGCAATCTATAGTAAAATTACACTAGTAAACACCCTAAAAATGAAATATTATGAAAAACCTAGCCCTATTACTTACAGCCTTATTAATGATAAACTCCCTTTATTCTCGTAGATACGAAGGGAATAATAATATAAAAGAAAATACAGCTTCTACTACAAAAGCAGCAGGATGTGCTCCAGCAGTAGCAATTGCCGAGTTAAGATTAAATAACGTTAGAACGCGTATAGAAGGTACAGGAGGAAGTATGTGGCAGGATAGATCTAATGGGATGGCAGATTATGAAGTGCCTAGAAGAAGCCTTAGTACAGACCCTAAACAGACCGCAATATATGCTGGAGCTTTATGGATGGGCGGACAAGATGTAAATGGTCAGTTAAAAATTGCAGCCGTAACTTTTAGAGCTAATGGTAATGATTTTTGGCCTGGCCCATTAAATGAAACTACCGCAGAAATAGATGCACAAACCTGTTCTGCTTATGATCAATTTTATGGTGTATCAAAAGCAATGGTGAGCGAATATAATGCTTGGTACGAATGCACAAAAGACCCTAGTTGTGATGCAAGTATAGATTTTCCTGGGTACAGCATTCCTAATGCAATATTAAATTGGCCTGCACATGGAGATTTAAGCAAAGGGCAAGAATGGAATTTGGCCCCATTTTTCGATAGAGACGAAGATGGTTTTTATGACCCAACTTCTGGAGATTATCCTTTGTATGATTTACACGGAAATTTTGATTGTACATCTGATAGAGATGCTAGGTTATATGGAGATACTACCATTTGGTTTGTATTTAATGATAAAGGAAATACTCATTCCGAATCTCAAGGCCCATCTATTGGTATGGAAATTAGAGCACAAGCTTTTGCATTTGCCACTAACGATGAGGTAAATGACATGACTTTTTATAATTATGAAATGATTAATCGATCAACTTTTACATTAACTGAAACTTATTTTGGACAATGGGTAGATGCTGATTTAGGAGGTTCTACAGATGATTATGTTGGTTGTGATGCTCAACGAGGTTTAGGTTATTGTTATAACGGAGATGCTGATGATGAAGGAGGTAATGGAGTGATAGGCTATGGAAAAACACCTCCTGCAATTGGAGTAGATTTCTTTGAAGGGCCTTATGCTGATAGTGATGGAATTGATAATCCATTAACTCAAAATATTTCTACAGCTTTAGCTATGGATGGGATTCCTTACAAAGGTTTAGGTATAGGGTATGGTGATACTATTGTAGACAATGAACGGTACGGAATGCGTAAATTTGTTTATTACAGTATTGGTAATGGTCAACATGCAGGAGATGGAGATCCTTCTAGTGCTTTAGATCATTACAATTATTTAAGAGGTAAATGGAGAAATGGTGGTGCCAACATGGTTTGGGGAGGTAATGGAAACGCTGCTTCTAGCCCAGGAGCTACAGTTCTCGCAGATTTATTGTTCCCTGGCGATTCTGATCCTTTATTTTGGAGTACACAAGGAGTAGCTGCATCTCCAGTAAATTGGTCTGAAGCTATCGAAGGAAACCCTCCTGGAGATAGAAGGTTTTTACAATCTGCAGGACCGTTTACGCTTGAACCAGGAGCGATAAATGACTTGACAGTTGGAGTGGTTTATGCAAGAGCCATTTCTGGTGATAATCTTGCATCTATTAGTAATCTTCGAGTTGCTGATGATAAAGCACAAGCATTGTTTGACAACTGCTTTAAGATTGCAGAAGGACCAGATGCTCCAGATGTTACTTTCCAAGAATTAGATAAAGAGTTAATCATTTATTTAAGTAATAGAAAAGTATCGAACAACTACAACGAGTCTTACAATCAAAAGAACCCTTTTATTGCTATTCCCGATACTATGGATGGTATTTATCAAGGAACTGATGACGATAAGGATACATTGAAATTTTATGAATTCCAAGGCTATCAAGTATACCAAGTGAAAAATGGATTAATTACTGTTGGAGAATTAGATAATCCAGACGTATCAAGATTGGTTGCGCAGGTAGACATTAAAGATGGTATTACACAACTGGTAAACTTTACTTTTGATGAAAATTTACAAGCCAATGTTCCTCAAGAAATGGTAGTAGGAGCAGATGAAGGAATTAAACATTCATTTAGATTTACAGAAGATAAATTTGCTACTGGAGATTTAAGGTTGGTGAATCATAAAACGTATTACTACATCGCTACAGCTTATGGTTATAATGAGTTTAAAAAGTATAATCCATTAAGTCCAACAGGCTTAAAAGGGCAAAAATTGCCTTATATAGGAAGTAGAAAGATGGCTGGAGGACAAGGAATTCGTTCTTTCTCCGCTATTCCACATAACCCTGTTCCAGAAAATGGAGGAACAATAGCTAACTCACAATATGGGGATATGCCTCAAATTACTCGATTAGAAGGGCAAGGAAATGGAGGAAATAATTTAGAATTAACAGCAGCTTCAGAAGCAGTTATTGTTAGCAACAATTTTATGGACCACCCTGTTTACAAAACTGGAAAAGGACCAATACAGGTTAAAGTAATAGACCCTTTAATGGTTCAGGCGGGTATTTATAGGGTGCAATTTAAAGATACGCTAACCCCTGGCGACTTAACCGATGCTTCATGGACATTGCGTTTGCCAAATGGAATAGATACTATTAATTCTGACCAAACTATAATGGCAGAAAATGAACAATTGTTTCTCAATCAAGGAATTTCAATCAGTATTAAGCAAGTAGATAACCCTAGTGTTAATAAGGATTTAGGAAACGGTGTAATTGGTTCTGGAATAGAATATGAAGAGCCAACACTTAATTGGCTATCTGGTTTTACCGATACTGAAGGGCAAAGTGATGCTAACTGGATACGTGCAGGAACATCAACATTCGGAACAAAAATGCCCACTTCTCCTTTTAGTTATATTCCTGACCCATTTGATGATTATTACTCAGGAAGTGTTGGCAATGCTTCAAACCCAGCGATATTTCATGATCCTGAACAAAATTTTGAAGGTTTAATAAGCGGAACGTGGGCTCCTTACCGATTAGTTTCCTCCCCTGTTTATGAGTCTAGCAACAGTTTAAACGGAATTAAAGATGCTCTTGGTTATACCGTTGCACAAATAGGGACAAACTATAGAAACTCTGTAAAATATTCAGACCTTTCAAAAACGCCTTCTGTAGATATTATATTTACTAACGATAAAAATAAATGGAGCAGGTGTGTAATATTAGAATCTCGAAATGATGCTATATTATCAGAAGGAAATGTTAATCATTTACAATTAAGAGCTGCTAATAGTGTGGATAAAAATGGTGTTGATGACGGAACTGGAACAGGAATGGGATGGTTTCCAGGGTATGCTATTAATGTTGAAACAGGAGAGCGTTTAAACGTGGCTTTTGCTGAGGATAGCTGGTTAGCAGGAGAAAATGGTAAAGACATGATCTGGAACCCTACATCTACAACCACAGCAGGAGTTAATAATGAACTAGTAATGGGAGGGAAACATTATGTTTATGTTTTTAGAAGTGATGTTTCTGGAACGCCTGCTTACCCTGCTTATGATGAGTGTGCTTTTATATACAATCAATTAAGTTTGCCAATAGTACCTCTAAACATTTTAAACGCACAAACACGGTCAAAAGTGTTTGAAAAAACATGTGTTTGGGCAGGTATACCAATGTTAGCAGATGGGCATGTGATTAACCCACCAAACTCTGCAAATGTTTTTGAAACAGATGCTAAAGTTAAACTAAGGGTTGAAAAACCTTATAAAAACTTTACAACAGCCTCATTAGTAAATGCTAGTTTACCATACTATCAGTTTGATATGACGGGATTTGAGGTAGAAACTGGTGTTGCTTCTGCAATGGACTCTGCTTTAGTATTAATTAATGTAGTACCAAACCCATATTATTCTTATTCAGAATATGAAACGGGCCAGCTAGATAATAGAATTAAGATTGTTAACCTTCCAGAAATCTGTACAATATCTATATACAATGTGAGTGGTACATTAATGAGAAGATTCCAAAAAGACAACAGTAAAACTAGTTTAGATTGGAATTTAAAAAATCATGTAAATAT
Organism: Flavobacteriales bacterium; assembly: GCA_002401955.1. Taxonomy (GTDB): domain Bacteria; phylum Bacteroidota; class Bacteroidia; order Flavobacteriales_E; family Vicingaceae. Next base: position 7,956 of record NVUQ01000085.1, read on the forward strand.
ACCTGTTGCTAGTGGTGTATATTTAATACATGTTGATGTTCCAGATATTGGACAACGTACGTTGAAATGGTACGGAGTTATGAAGCCTACGGATTTAAATGGGTTTTAACCTCGTTAGTTGAAGGGATTAAACGGAAGCAAGGTTCAGCTAGACCTTCTTCCGTTTTCCCAACTAACAAATTATAAATTTATAATTATGAAAAATTTAACTTTAATAACCCTCTTGTTAATTGCTATAAATGGCTTTAGCCAAAACAATGCGCCAGTAGCAATAAATGATACTATTTATGTTAACCATAATGATTCTATTACCTTCATTGAACCTTCAGCTGGACTGATAACGATTAATGATGGTGATCCAGATGGTAATAACATTAAAATTGATACCGCTTTTTATAGTGGTGTTGGATTTTTTCAATTTAACTCAATTGTCTCAAATTTTACTCTATTTTCATATAAACCGCCATTAAATTATTGGGGTATAGACAGTGCTCAATACATCTTAAAAGACGATGGAATCCCAATAATGTACGATACTGCCACCATCTATTTTTTTGTAAAGCGTAAGACCTACGAAACGCTTGATTTAAATAATATTAATGCTAAAGTCGATTACAGAGGGTTATTTCAAGATCCTGATAATGGTATTGCCGCATTTGAAGTGCCAAAAGGAAGTGGACAAAACACCATATACGCTGCCAATTTATGGGTGGCAGGAAAAAACCTAGATTCTATTTATTCTAATTCAGAAACATTTAACACTGGTTATACTTATGGTAGAAGTGGTCCAATAATGGATTCTATTCATTACCCAACACATTATGATTACAGATGGGATAGGGTTTGGAAAATAGAAAATAGTGATATTAATAATTGGACAACCCCTGGATACCAACCACCACAAGTGTTCTTAGATTGGCCTGCTGAAGGTGAATTGATTAAAGGGCAAGCCTTTAGATTAGCTCCTTTTGTAGATAACAATAATGACAATGTTTACAATCCTTATGATGGTGATTATCCTAAAATTAAAGGGCAGCAAGCCATCTATTTTATGTATAATGATATGCGTGAAAAAGTGTTTGGACAAAAACCAATGCAAACAGAAGTTCATGGTATGGCTTATGCTTACAACTGTTTTTCCGACTCCGCCCTTAACAATACCATCTTTTTAGATTACACCATTTACAATCGTTCTAATTTAACTTACGACAGCACTTATATTGGCATGTGGACAGATATAGATATTGGTGGCTCAACAGATGATTATGTAGGTTGCGATGTGCAGCGAAGTACCTTTTATGGGTACAACGGTGATAATGATGATGAAGGTGGAAATGGGGGTTTAGGCTATGGTATACATCCTCCAGCACAAGGCGTAACATTTCTACAAGGTGCCAAACAAGATGATGATGGAATAGATAATCCTTTAACACAAAATGTCCCTTTAGCATTAGCCAATAACGGTATTGTTTATCCAGGACTAGGTGTTGGTTTTGGTGACGGAATTACAGACAATGAATATTGGGGCTTAGAACATTTTTCTTATTATTATAATACAGGAGTAATAAATAGCAACTTATTTTATTACAATTATTTAAGAAGCAAATGGCAAAATGGTTCACAAGTAGTATGGGGTGGGAATGGAAATGCCGCATCAAGTGGTGGTACAATTCCAGCAACACATATGTTTCCTGGATCTAGCGTCCAATTATTTTACAGTACAGATGGAGTTGCTGCGAGCCCCACAAATTGGTCGGAAATAAGTAGTGGTCAACCTGCTGGAGACAGAAGAGCTATAGGCTCAACGGGCCCTTTTACTTTTGAACCAGATAGTAGTATTTCGATTACTTTGGCTTATGTTTTTGGTAGAGATTATCAAACTACAGGTAATCAAGCAGGAATAGTAGTAATGCAAGAACGAATAGATTCCATTCGCAGCTATTATCTAAGCGATTTTGTTACCGTTTGTGGTGGTTCTTTAGGTGTAAGCGAAAAAAAGAATCAAGAAAATTCATTATTGGTTTATCCCAACCCCTTTAACAATGAATTAACCATTAATTATGAGTTAAAAAATAACGCTGCAACTTTAGCAATCTATAACCTAGTTAGAGAACAAATTAAATCTCAAACCATTTCTCAAAACTCAACAATTATTGATTTAAGTAATCAAACGAATGGTATTTATTTTGTTACCATAACTGATGGGACAACTAGAATAAGTAAGAAAGTGTTGAAGCAGTAAATTCAACTACGAGACCTTCTTCCGTTTTCCCAACTAACAAATTCTAAATAGTATATTTACTAAAATTATAATTATGAAAAAACGACTACAGCTATTTATCATTTTAAGCGGAACTCTTATTTCTTCTCCTGCTTTTTCTCAATCTTCCGAATTTTTAACGGTAAACAATATAAAAGCAAAAATAAACGCAAACAGTTTGTTTTACGATCAAAGTTCATCTGGGCCATCATTTGAAGCCCCTTCAGGAAGTGGAAGTCATTCTATTTATTCAGCTTCATTATGGTTAGCAGGAAAAGACCCTGTTGGAACAATAAAAACAAATGTAAACACCTATTATAATTCAGCTCAAAAAATTGCTGGCCCAATAATGACATCTTCACTTTATGCTACAGAAGGAGCAAATTGGGATAAAGTTTGGAAAATTCAATGCCAAGAAGTACAACAATTTATAGCTTGGTATGATGCTGGAATTTATGATGCACTAAACGGAACTAACACTCAAATTACTAATTTCCCTGGGTATGTTATTCCTACATCTATATTAAATTGGCCAGGAAATGGGGATATTAGTAAGGGGCAAGCTCTTAATTTAGCACCTTTTTTTGATCGAGATATGGATAATTTTTACGATCCTACATCTGGAGACTATCCTTTAATTAAAGGTGATGAAGCGATCTTCTTCATGTATAATGATGAGCGCCCCTTTTATGCAGGAACAGATACCCATTCTCCAATGGCAACAGAAATTCATGGGATGGCTTATGCTTTTGCTACTGCGGATCAAGAAATAAACAACACTATCTTTTTAAACTATAAAATCTATAACAGGTCAACAGTAAATTATGATAGTTGTTATGTTGGTTTTTGGAGTGATTTTGATTTAGGGAATTATGCTGATGATTATGTTGGAAGTGATGTTAATAGAGGTTCTTTTTACGTTTACAACGGAGATTCTAATGACGAAAGTGCATTTGGAGTCATTGGCTATGGATCAAACTTACCTGCTCAAAGTGTTACATTTTTAAAAGGCCCAAAACAAGATAATGACGGTATTGATAATGCTGTAGGTATTAATTCTAACGAAACAATAAATGGAGTTGGTTTTGGTGATGGTATTCTTGATAATGAATATTGGGGTTTAGAGCGCTTTATGGCATATGGCACTGGTGGTGGTCAATTTGCTGGAGATGGGGATCCGATTACTGAAACTCACTTTTACAATTACTTATCTGGAAAATGGCGAGATGGATCACAAACTGTATATGGTGGTAATGGAAATTCCGCTTCATCTGGGGGTACAATTCTTTCTAAGTATATGTATTCTTCCACATCTGACCCTCTTCATTACGGAACAGGAGGAATAACTCCTAGCCCAACAAATTGGTCGGAAGTAAGTACCGGAAACCCTCCTGGTGATAGAAGAGGAATAGGTTCTTCTGGTCCTTTCACATTAAACGCAGGAGCTATTATAGAAATAGATTTAGCATTAGTTTTTGGAAGAGATATGACAGGTTCGGGACCCCAAGCAGGAATCGCGACAATGCAAGAAAGTATAGATACTGTCAGAAATCAATATAACAGAGGTCTTTCTTCAAATTGTGGTTCAGGAATGATAACAAGTATAAAAAATAAACAACATAAAGATTATTCATCTCTTATTTATCCCAACCCCTTTAACAAAGAATTAACCATTAATTATCAGTTAGAAAATAACACTGCAACTTTAGCAATCTATAACTTAGTTGGAGAACAAATTAAAACACAAACCATTACTCAAAAAACTACTGTTATTGATTTAGACAACGAACCAAATGGTATTTATCTTGTTACCATAACTGATGGGACAACTAGAATAAGTAAGAAAGTGTTGAAGCAGTAAACTTTATTACAACCGTCATTGCGAGGAACAAAGCAATCTTTTGGTTGAGATTGCTTCGTTCCTCGCAATGACGCATTTATGCCGATTTGTAATCAAAATGCCCGATAATTTCGTTACACTTATTCTCAGTCTTTGATTACCTTTCGGCATGATACAAAAAACATTGTTGGGTGTTTTGAAATTAAATTGATATTACTTGTTTTCTTTTCGTTTCCCGTGAAAATGGGAATCCAGAAAAACTTAACGTACTCTAAAACTGGATCCCCGATTACTCGGGGAAGGAGCAGATTCTTTGTTCCCTCCTTCGGAGAAATTAGAGGCATTTACTTATATAGCAACCCCACTAACAACGTACTTTTTATCAAAAGACATTGACAACTTATTCCATATAGAAACGTTCTGCCCTTTTGTTAATTTAAGTATTGATCTAAATTTCTTAATCCACATCTTTAATTTCTCTACCAATAAGAATAATACCGGAACAACTATTAATGTTAAGAATGTTGCTACAAACAATCCATAGATAATTGTCCAGGCTAATGGTCCCCAAAAAATTACATTATCTCCTCCTACATAAACGTTGGCGTTAAACTCACTAAAGAGGGTAAAGAAGTTAATGTTTAACCCTGTTGCTAATGGAATTAATCCTAATATAGTTGTTATAGCTGTTAATAATACTGGCCTTAAACGAGCTTTTCCTGCAACTATAATTGTTTCAACTAGCGTTTCTTTATCCACCTGATTCTCTTTTCTCAACCCAAGCTCTACCTTTTTTCTATCAATTAAAAGCTGAGTATAATCGAGCAACACTACTCCGTTATTCACCACAATTCCTGCTAATGAAATAATCCCCATCATCGTCATCATAATAACAAATGGCGCTCCTGTAATAATCAACCCTCCAAAAACTCCTATTAAACTTAAAAATACTGCCAACATAATTATTGCTGGTTTAGAGATAGAGTTAAATTGAAAAATCAAAATCAAAAAGATTAACCCCAAACCAGTAGCAAAAGCTCCCATTAAAAATTTCATTTGTTTCAATTCTTCCTCAATCTGCCCTGTAAAGTCAATCTTGATGTCTTTAGGTTTTTCGGTAAAATTTTCCATCTCACCTTTTATTTGTCGAACAATAGCTCCTGCATCAGTAAAACCTGGGCTTAAGGCAGAATAAACGGTTACTACTCTTTTCAAGCCTTTGTGTTTAATCGCACTAAAACCCGAATTGTTTTTATGTATAGTTATCGCAGAAACTGGCACCTCTTTTATCTGGCCCGAAGCCATATCTCTAAAGGTAATTTTCTGATCAAACAACGCACTTTTATTATACTTGTTTTCCTCATTAAAACGAACATAAATATCATAATCTTTACCGTCCTCTTTATAAACACCTGCTTTTGCTCCAAAAATAGAGTTACGCAATTGTTGTCCAACTTGTGCTGCATTAACACCTAATTCTCCCGCTTTTTTTCTATCAATTTTAACCGACATGCTAGGCTTAGATTTATTCACATCAATTTTTAATTCATCTATTCCTTGAATGTTTTTCGTATTAATGAAATCTTTCATTTTTTCAGCAGTAGCAATTAGCTCACCATAATCTTTACCCTCTAATTCAATATTAATTGGATAACCTGCAGGAGGTCCAGCAGCATCTTTCTCTACCGATATAGCAACTCCTGGATAACGATCTTTTAATGCTTCTTGTACTAATTTTTGGAGGTCTTTACTGTCAGCACCTCTTCTAAACTTATACTCTCGCATAGAAGCCGTCACCTTTCCTCTGTGTGGCATCTCAGCTTTAGAACCACCATCTGTTTGAGGATTTCCTGCCCCAGCACCAACTTGAGAAACAGCACTTTCTACCAAAAAATTATGCTCTCCATCCATATATTCTGATGAATTTAAAACAGCATAAACACGTTCTTCTATCTCTTTAGTAATTGCATTTGTTTTCTCAATATCTGTTCCTTGTGGGTATTCTATATAAACAATAATTTGATTTGGAGTATTATCAGGGAAAAATTCAATTTTTGTTCGCTGACTCTCAACAGACCCGCCAAACCCGACAAAAGCAACAACTAACAACATTACTGTTCCAAAAACGACCACATATGGTTTCCAGCCTTCTAACGCTCCTCTTAATAATTTTTCATAACCGCTCTCCCATCGTGTTAATATTTTTGTTTGAAAGTAATTAACCATTTTACGAAGCCCTAAACGGTAAACCCACAACATAATGGCTGTAACTACCATTACACTTCCTAAAGCCCTATAAGTGTCTCCAAAAATTAAAATAAGCACCCCAAAACCTCCAACAATAGCAGTAATAAAAACAATTCGTTTAAACGGCATATTTTTATCATCTATACTCATAAATTGAGACACCAAAACCGAATTAAAAAATATAGCAACAACTAATGAGGAGCCCAAAACAACAGAAAGTGTTACAGGGAAATAAATCATAAACTCTCCCATAACTCCAGGCCACATTCCTAGAGGAATAAATGCCGCTACGGTAGTTGCTGTTGAAACAATAATTGGAAAAGCAATTTCTGCTATTCCTTGTTTTGCAGCTTGTATTCTACTCATCCCCTCCTTATCCATTAATCGATAAACATTCTCTACTACCACAATTCCATTATCCACCAACATTCCAAGCCCCATAATGAGCCCAAACAGAATCATGGTATTCATGGTGTATCCTAATTGCTCCAATATCAATAAGGACATTAGCATAGACATTGGAATAGCAAAACCAACAAACAACGCGTTTTTAAACCCTAAAAAGAACATTAAAACTCCTACAACTAAGATTATTCCGAAAATAATGTTGTTCACTAAATCATCTACTTGCCCTATGGTTTTTGAAGATTGATCGTTTGTTGTTGTTACTTTAAGATCTGTTGGAAAAACTGTTGCTTTTGCATTAGCCACAATAACTTCAATTTGTTCGGCTGCTGCAACCATATTTTTTCCTGCTCGTTTTTTTACATCAAGCATTACTGCTCTTTCACCAAATTCACGCGCATAAGTTGTTCTTTCTTTTTCTTTAAATGATATTGTAGCAACATCTCTTAAGTAAATCGGGTTGCCTCTTTCTGCTTTTACAACAAAACTTTCTAATTCTGAAGGGTCATCAATCTCTCCTAAAATACTAATGGTTCTTCTTTGTCCGCTGGCAATTAAATTACCTGCCGACATGTTTACATTTCCTCCGTTTATTGCATTTTTAATGTCATCAAAACTTACTTTAGATGCCATCATTTTATAAATATCAACAGCCACCTCAACTTCCTTTCCCTGTACTCCCCTAATATCAACTTGTTTTATTTCTTTTAAGCCTTCTATTTGAGTTTCTAAATATTGTCCGTACTCTTTTAATTTTTCTACAGGATAATCTCCCGAAATATTAATGTTAAGAATCGGCATTTGTTCAGACATGCTTAAATCAAACACATTAGGCTCTACTTTGGCACCATTAAATGTTGGCCAATCCTCACCAGAAATTTCAGTATCTACTTCATCTTTTATTTTTTGTTTGGCTTGGTCTACGGTAATATTTTCATCAAATTCTATCACAACCATAGAATAATCTTCTTGAGATGTTGATGTGATTTTTACTACATTACTTACCGTCTTAATCTTCTTTTCTAACGGCTCTGTAATTAGTTTTTCTATATCTTCTGATGTGTTTCCTGGGTAAATAGAACTAATGTAAATTTTCGTTTCTTTTATCTCTGGAAAATTTTCACGAGGCATACTAAAATAGGCTCCAATTCCCATGGATAGTAAAATAATCATGGCGACATAGATTGTCGTTTTATTGTTTATCGCCCAAGAAGATAAACCGAACTCTTTGTCTAATTTTTTCTGTTGTTCCGCCATTTTCAATCTATTTTTTATTCAACACTTTTACTTCTTGTTCCGCTTTAATACTTCGAGCACCATCTAAAATAACCTCAGCACCATCCTTGAGCCCTGTTAATACCTCTATAAAATCTCCTTGTGTTTTTCCTGTTTCTATTATTGTTTTTTGAGCAATACCTAAGTTGTTTATTTTGTTTTCAATCACATAAACATATTGCTCTCCTGCTGCATTTTCAGAAATAATACTTTGGGGAATTAACAATGCTTTTTCGTTGGTGTAATCGTTAACCTTAATCTTAGCTGTTAAATTTGGCTTAATCATTTTATTGTCATTCGGTAAAGGAACTTCAATCTTAAATGTTCTGTTAGCTGGATTAATGTAATTGCCGACTTGACTAATCTGAGTTGGGATATTTTCTCCCAAAACAGGTAAATATACTTCTACCTTTTTTCCTTTCGAAATAGAAGTTATGTGTCGTTCAGGAACATTTGCTTCTATATACATTTCATTCAAATTAACAATTCGTATTAATTGCGATGTTCCCGGGCTTACCATGTTTCCTTGTTTGGTAATAATCTCATCAATAATCCCAGAAAATGGTGCTTTCACAACTGTTTTAGCAATTTGTTCTTCCATTTGATTCACCACTTTTTCTTGTGTTTCATAATTTGTTTTAGCTTGTAAATATTGCATTTCACTACCTATTTTTTGCTTCCATAAACGCTCTTGTCTTTCGTAAGTCGTTTTGGCTAAATCTGCTTGTAATTTTAACTGGGCCAATTGTGGTGATAAACCACCATCATCAATTTTAGCTAACATTTGTCCTTCACTTACTTGCTGCCCTTCTTTTACATAAACATGAGTTAAAACACCAGGGTATTCTGGAGTTAATACAGAAATCTGTTTAGTGTTAACATTGCCTTGTAGCTCTATGTAATGATAAAATACTTCTTCTTTAGTTGTAAATGAAGATACTAAAGGTGTTTTCTTGTTGGTATCTAAAGCCGCAATTTTATCATCTAATTGCTTTATTTGCTGAGAAAAAGTTGACTGTTTTTTTACAATTTCGGCTCTTTTAGTTCTAATTTCTTCTAAATTATTTCCTGAAACAATTTCTTCAACAGATTTTTGGTCACTTCCGCCACAAGCAAAAAGAACTATTGATAGTGTTAATATTGATACTGCTTTTTTCATTTTTTTTAGTTTGCCCCTCTGTCCTTCGGACATCTCCCCAAAAGGGAGAAAGGGTAGTTTTTTAATTCTTTTGTTCTCGATACAAAACTCTTGCGCTTCGAGGCTTTTGTTTTCGCAAAACATGTCAACGGCCAAGAATTTTCTCATTCACTCATTCACTCATTATCACATTAAATCATTCCCTCATTATTGTGTTCCGTAAGATTTCTGTAATTCAGATTTAGCCCTTAATGTGTCTAATAATGATTTTATATATTTTCCTTCAGCAGTTAAGTATTGATTTTGTGTTTGCGATAGCTCTAAGCTGGAAGCAACACCCTCTTTGTATTTTAAAACTGTTTTATCAAATATCTTTTTAGCAAGATTCATATTCGCTTTTTGATTAATGTATGCTTCATAGTTTGTGGCATATTGAGATTTTGCGTGTTGAGATTTATACATTAAACCCTGTTCTGCCTCTTTTAATGAAATTTGGGATTTATCTAATTCAATTTTTGCTTGACTCATTTTGGATAAACGCGAACCACTCGTTAAAATTGGCAGGTTTAATGATGCCCCAATAACAGTTGAAGGATACCAAGCTCCACCACTAAAGGCATCAAATTTATTGTTCATGTTTTGTTGTTGATGATTTAAAAACACATTGATTGATGGCATAAAAGAATATTTTTCCCTTCTCAAACTAAGCTTCATTAATCGAACATTAGTTGCTACAAGATTATACTCAATATGGTTTTCTACATCAAATTTTTGTTCGTCTGAAACTGTTTTTATCTCACCAATAAAAGAAAACAAATCCTCTGTTAAGGTAATTTTGTTTGCAATGTCCATTCCCATCTGAAGCTTTAATAGTTTTCTAGCAAAATCTATTTGACCAGTAGCAATTCCCACAGCGGTATTTATTTCATTAGCAGAAAGTGTTAACTGGTCAACACTTTGTTCGTCAACCATCCCTTCTTTATATAATACTTTTGTCTCTTTTAAAATAGCCTCAACTGTTTTTTGTGATTCTTTTAAAACTGATGTGTTTTCTTCTGCAACCAACACTGTAAAATAGGCTTGATTAACAGCCTCTTTTAATTCTATTTCTGTTTTTATTTGATTGTTTATCGATAAGTTTTTGTAGGTTTTAGCTGCTTGCAAGCCAACAATATAAGAGCCATCAAAAATGAGTTGAGAAGCTGTTATTCCTACAGAATTATTATAATCTAACCCAAACTGAAGTTCAACCAATTGATCTTCTGGTGCAGAAGGGTTAAATGAACTAGCGGGTGCTATGCTTATTGGAACATCTATAAATTTCTGCAATTTTCCTTCGGCACTTACCTGTGGTAAACCCATTGCTGTTGTTTCCCAAACTTTCTTTTTGGCAATCTCAACATCCAATACTGCTTTTTTGTTTTGATAATTATTTTTTATCGCATAGTCTTGAGCTTCTTTTAAATTAAAACTTCCTCCTTCGCCACTCTTTTCTTGTGCAAAAGAAACGCTCGAAATAAAAATTAATCCTATTGATAAAATTCGTTTCATAATTAATCTATATGCAAATGGTTATTTTCAGATTTTTTTAAAATGTCTTTTAATAAGGTTATTCCTTTCTCGTTAGCGATTCCTTTAACATGGTAACGAATCATTTCCAAGTGCAAATCACCTAGCGAAATCTCTTTTCCAAAATTTTCATCTGCATGAAACAAGCTGTCTATCATAATAATGTAAAGAGAAGCAATCACTTCAGGGTTCAAATTATCACGATAAAAGCCTTCTTTAACCCCTCTTTTCGTGTTTTCTAAAATCACTCCTTTTACAAATTCTTTTTTATGATTTTCCATTAAAATCCAGCTCTCAGGATGATATTTTTGTATGTCATAAATAACAGAAGCGTGCATTTCAGTCAATCTTGCATTAGCACATTTGGTAATTTCAATAAGCTCATCAATAGCATTGCTACTTTCTTTAGTTATTTTAGCAATCATGTTTTGTTCATCCTCTAAACAAAGCATCATTCCTTTTTTTACTAAATCTTTCTTGTCCTTAACAAATTGATATAAGGTTTTTTTAGATATTCCTAGCTTCCTAGAAATATCATCCATCGTTAAACTCTTTATCCCGAACTTCATAAAAAGCTCTAAAACAGTTCCGATTAATTGAAATGATTTATCTTCTTCTCTTTCTTGCATGCGTCTTTATTATTTTATTAAACTGGTACATGTAATACCGATTTGTAATCAAAATGCCCTATAATTTCGTTACTCTCATTCTCTGGCTTTGATTATCTAGCGGCATTATACAAAAAGCATTGTTGGGTGTTTTGAAATTAAATTGGTATAACTCGCAAATAAAAATCTTACTCTATTGAAATAAATTTTATCATTATCGTTTCACAATGCAAACATAGGAAACATTTTTTATACTGGAAACGTTTTTTGTTTTTTTTGTTTCCAGTTAAAGCAAAAGAAAACCTAGAGCTTATTACAGGTCTAGGTTTTTAATGTTTTAATTAAGCTAAACTTCCTTCTAAAGTTGGTAAATTAATTGAACTTACAATATTTTTAAATACTTCTAACTCTTCTTTAAATTTCGTTTTAATAACTTCTGATTCGTCTTTCATTTCAGTCAACAAGTTTTCGTAATACTCAATTCCTGAATTCAGATTCGCCTTAAATCCGGCAAAATATTTTACTTTTTTAGCATTTAATGTTTCTACCGATTCTTCAATCTCATTGTTTAAATAATCGATGTACATTCCTAGTTCTTTAATGAACATGTGGGGACGGTAAGTATCATTTAACACGTTACCTTTCCCATAAATATGATCAACCATTTCATGTAGGGTTGATTTTTTAGAAAAGTATGCCATATTTGGTCCTGGACACAAAGAAATTCCTTTTCCATCAGAGCGTTTCAACAAATCATTTTCTGAATAAGCCGTCATTACCAACCCTGAACAGATACATGATTTAACCGTTATTTTATCGTATGCTTTTTTATACGCTTTCTCTTCTAAATTCATTGCATCTAACTCTGCAATCTTTAACTTTTGATATTGTTTTGATGCCAAACAAATTGGCTTATCAGTAAACTCTGTATTGTAAATCTTCAAAAACTGACTAGGGCAAGAACTTCCTGGTTTCCCTTCAGCTATATTTTCGTCTTTCTCAACATCTTTAGTATTCCCCCTAATGGAATTAAAAGGAACTCCTATTGGTGATATATCACTTAGATACAAATCGTTAACGCCTGCTTCTGAAAGTATTTTAAAAGAGCTAGAATCAATATTTATTGCTTCTGGCACCAATAAAAAAGGTGTTCCCCAGCCCACAATATCCATTTCATAATTATTTAAAAATAAATTATGTTCGTTAGCTGTTCCTACTCCTCCTTGAGCAGTTACCCACAAGTCTAATGGTTTAGAAAGACTTTTTCTACCCATCCCTTCTAAAGCCTCATTAAGCACATCGTGCACTTGCTCTATTAATTCTTGTTTCTTTTGTTTAAATTCTTCCAAAATAGGCCCCATCAAATATCCATCTGTTGCAAAAGCATGTCCTCCGCAATTTAAACCAGATTCTATTCTATATTCTGAAACCCATATTCCTTTTTTAGCTAAAAACTTTCCTTGAACTAACGCAGAACGATAATCACTTACCTTTAAAATAATTCGTTTTTTGATTTCCTCATTTTCATCTGGAAAAAACACATCAAAATTAGCTACATAACTGTACAATCTTGGGCTTAGCCCTGCAGATAGTATAACTCCAGACTCTAAATCGCTATTAGCAAAACCTCTTAATGCCGCATGGGCATCGTTCATATCTTGAGGCAACTGCTCTCCTTTTAAATAATTAGCCCTATCTAGCTTAGTCATTATGTTCACATCAATAGAACCCTGTTCCATTTTCTCTTTAAGCCTCTGCTGTATTTTTTCGATAACAGAAGTGTCATTTTCTGCCATCATTTTTTTGTATTCCTTTTTAAGCTCACTAAAATCAGGAAGCATCTCAAAATACTTCGTTATTTCACTTCCTTTTTCAAAAGAAGTATTCTTTAAATCTTGAAATTTATTCTTAACCATTCTATTCATTAGGTTAAGGTAAAGTGTAATTCTGCGGGCCCTCTTATCAAGGTCGTCTTTTGCTATTTCTATAAATGGAATGTTAAATTTATCACAATAAAACTTTCTCATTCTATCAACCAACAAATCATCTCCTAATGAAATTACAGAAGAAATTCCAAAGGGTGCAACCTTAAGCGGGGTATCAATCGTAAATCCAATTCCCATAACAGGGATTTGAAATGTGTGTGTTTTTTTCATTCTTTTTATATCAGATAAAAAAGTACTAACGGCAAATATAAACAACTTAAATCATTCTTTGTTGCTGTTTCTAACTAAATATTGGTTATTAAACCTATTGTTTCTGTTGTTTAGATCTTTGTTTTTTGTGTATTTTCATCGTAATAGTTTACCTAATTAGTATATTTGACAATTATTAAGTTAAAGTAATTATGAAAAAAATAGTGTTAAGTTTTGTTGTCGCTTCCTTTGCATTCTTATTGTCTTGTGGAGGTGGAGAGCATTCAACATCAGAAAATGAAGATCAAAATGTCGAGTCAAACAATGTCGATAATACTTGTTTAGATTTTGCAATTACCGAAAAACACAACACTCTTGACCCTATAAAGGTTACAAGTGTCGCTTCTTTTCACATTACCAGTCAAATATACGAACCTCTACTTCGTTTTAATGAAAAAGATTTGTCGTTACAACCATTGATAGCAGAATCGTGGGTAATTAGCGAAGACAATCTTGTTTATACTTTTGCATTAAAAAAAGGTGTTCATTTTCATGACAACGCTTGCTTCGAGGGAGGAAAGGGTCGAGAATTAAAAGCTTCAGATGTTGTTTATACTTTTAAAAGAATTTATTCTGAAAAATCTAGTTACGCTTATAGCTTAGTTAAAAACATTATAAAAGGGTCAGAAAATTATACTGAAGGGGAAATTGTTGGGTTAAAAGCAATAGACGATTACAATGTTGAGTTTACTCTTAATAAACCTTCTTCTATTTTTATTAATGTTTTGGCAATGGTTAACTCCTCGATTGTACCAAAAGAAGCTATAGAAAAAAACGCCAATGTTGGGACTGGTCCTTTTACATATAACAAAGGCAATGATACGGAAGTGGCAATAACTTTGCTAAAAAACAAAAACTATCATCTTTCTGATAAAAAAGGAAACAAACTGCCTTATTTAGAGTCTGTTGCATATAACTATATTAAATCTGGACAAGATCAATTGGATTTATTTATGGCAGAAAAACTTGATATTATTACAGGAATCCCTCCAGAATCTATTAAAGATATTGTAGAGTCTCAAATTGCTGATTTTCAGAATAAACCAGCAAAATACGTATTAGGAAGATATCCTGAAATTATGACTTCTTATCTGAAACTAAATACTGCTATTGCCCCTTTTAATGATGTAAAAGTTAGACAAGCTTTCGGTATGGCGATAAACAAAACAAAAATTGTTGACCATGTTTTAAAAGGAGAAGCTTATAGTGCTGGAGAGAATGGAATAGTTCCATCTGCAATTAAAGGGTATGACTTTTCATCAATTGTAGGATTAGAGTATAGTTTAACTAAAGCTCAGCAATTATTGGCGGATGCTGGCTATCCAAATGGAAAAGGGTTTCCAGCGCTTAAATTTGCAACAGGAAAAGGGAACATAAGCCTTAGAGTCGGTCTCGAAATTCAAAAACAACTGTTAAGTAATTTAAACATCAATGTAGAAATTTCTGCTTTGACTCTTAAAGAAATTACTGAAATGAACGGAAAATCAGAACTTAATATGTCATTAGGTGGTTGGTTAGGAGAGTTTCCTGACCCAACAACTTTTTTAACCTTGTTTTATGGAGAACACGTTTCTAGCTCTCTCGAAGAATCTTCTTTTCCAAATGAGACTCGCTACCAAAACACTAAATTTGATGCTATTTTTAAAGAAGCCTCTGAAACTGTTGACACGAAAAAAAGATACGAGCTTTGTTTAATAGCAGATCAAATATTAGCAACAGAGGTTCCTGGAATTCCATTGTGGTATCATGAGAGTTATCAATTGATTCAATCTGTAATTCAAGACTATCAACCAAACTCAATGAATATCCAGTACTTAACCTATGTTAAGATAAAAGAAGCGCCTGTTGTAGAAGTTGCTCAATAACATTCTTAATCTTGAGGGGGCGTTGATTTATGTGGTTTAAATTTTCAAGAATAATATTAAGAAATCGGTTAGTAATTCTAATTGTATTAGGCTTAATAACAGCTTTTATGGCTTATCGTGTTCAGTTTGTGAGCATGAGTTATCAGCTTGCCCAAATGCTGCCAAAATCTGACAGCACTTATATTGAATATCAGGATTTCAAATCTACTTTTGGAAAAGACGGAAGCATTGTTGTTGTTGGAATTAATGACGATAAATTATTTGAATTAAGCAATTTTAATGCATGGTATGATTTAACCCACAGCATTAAAAACATAACAGTTAGTTTTAAGATTAACGGAAAAGACACGCTTGTTAATGGTGTAACAGAAGCACTATCTCTTGCCAACATCTACACTTTAGTAAAAAACAAAGCTGAAAAACGATTTGACTTTGAACAAATCGTAAAACAAAACCCTAAAACACAAGCCGAATTAGATAGTCTGAAAAAAGTATTACATGAGCACCGTTTTTATGAGGGCTACTTATTTTTAGATTCAAGTGCCACCACTTTAATCGCCATAACACTTGATACCAATGTCTTAGACTCAAAATATAGAAATGAATTGTTTGAAAAAATAGATGCTGAAGTATTAGCGTTTCATGAGAAAACAGGAATAAAAGTTCATAAATCAGGATTGCCATATATTAGGGCTAATTCAACCACCAAGGTTAAAGATGAAATTTTAATCTTCTTAACACTCTCTATTTTAATAACATCATTTATTCTATACCTGTTTTTTAGGTCGTTTAAAGCTACCTTGTATTCAATGTTAGTGGTTACTGTTGGCGTTGTTTGGTCTGTTGGCATTCAATCTCTATTCGGCTATAAGGTTACTATTCTTACAGGGTTAATTCCTCCATTAATTATTGTGATAGGAATTCCTAATTGTATTTTCTTGCTAAACAAGTATCATTCTGAATTTAAGAATCATGGCAATCAAATTAAAGCCCTAAGCAGAGTTATTCAAAAAATAGGGAATGCCATCTTTTTAACAAACACAACAACCGCTTTAGGTTTTGCCACTTTTATCTTTACTAAAAGTGAAATTTTAATTGAGTTTGGTGTTTTAGCTGCCATCGATATTTTTGTTGTTTTTATCTTATCTATCCTTATTATTCCTATAATATTCAGTTTCCTAAAAGCTCCAAAAGTGCGTCATATCAAGCACTTAGAAAATAAGCTAATGGTTAAAATTGTTGCTTTTTTGGAGTACCTTGTTAAGTATCAGCGAAAAGCCGTTTACATTACCACCATTGTTATTGTATGCTTAAGTATTTATGGTGTTTCGTTAATTACCACTACAGGAAATATTATTGATGATTTACCTAAAAATGATCCCATTGTAGAAGATCTTAAGTTTTTTGAAACAGGTTTTAAGGGCGTTATGCCTTTTGAGATTGTGATAGACACCAAAAAGAAAAATGGTGTTTTTACAAACAACGGAAAAACTTTGTACAAAATTCAAAAATTACAAAGAGAACTTGCCAAATATAAAGAGTTTTCAAAACCACTATCTATAGCCGAAGCAATAAAGTTTAGCTATCAAGCCTACAAAAAAGGAAATCCTAAGTTTTATATTTTACCTCCTCCAACAGAATTAAAAAAACTAAAAAAATATGTGAAAAATGATTCTCGAAAAAACAACTTTTCTTCGTTTATAGATAAAGAAAATCAAATTACTCGAGTAAGTTTTCAGATGGCAGATATTGGCACTAAAGAAATGGATATTCTATTAAATGAAATTCGTCCAAAAATAGATTCAATATTTCCTGCCAAAGAATATAATGTTAGCTTAACCGGAACTAGCGTTGTGTTTTTAAAAGGCACCAACTACCTTGTAGAAAACCTACTAACCAGCTTAACCCTTGCCATTATTTTAATAGCATCATTAATGTCTGTACTGTTTTCTTCTGTTAGAATGGTGTTAGTTTCTTTAGTCCCCAACTTGCTTCCCTTGCTAACCACTGCGGGTTTAATGGGCTTTTTCGGGATTCCAATAAAACCCTCTACCATATTAATTTTTAGCATAGCTTTTGGTATTTCTGTAGATGATACCATTCATTTTTTAGCCAAATACAGACAAGAATTAAAACAACAACAATGGAATATAAAAGAAGCCGTTTACTTGGCTTTACAAGAAACAGGTGTTAGTATGATTTACACCTCTATCATTTTATTTTTTGGTTTTGGAGTGTTTACCGTTTCCAGTTTTGGAGGAACAATTGCCTTAGGTTTGTTAGTTTCTGTTACTTTATTATTTGCAATGATGGCAGATTTAGTATTATTGCCATCCCTACTATTATCTTTAGATAAAGCGTTAACAACTAAAGCCTTTAAAAAAGAACCTTTAATAGAAATACTAGACGAAGAAGAAGATATTGATTTAGATGAACTAGAAATAAAACCTATCATACACAAAGAATTAAAATAAATGAATAAAGGAATTGTATTAGCCGGAGGTTCTGGCACACGTTTGCACCCATTAACTTTAGCCGTAAGTAAGCAGTTAATGCCAGTTTATGACAAACCTATGATATATTACCCTATCTCAATTTTAATGAGCGCAGGGATAAAAGAAATTTTAATTATTACAACTCCCGAAGACAGTGATAGTTTTAAAAAATTATTAGGAGATGGCTCCCAATTTGGGTGCGAATTTAGTTATGCTATTCAAGAAGTACCTAACGGACTAGCACAAGCATTTATTATAGGCGAAAAATTTATTGGAGACGATAGTGTCGCTTTAATATTGGGTGATAACATCTTTTACGGAACAGGCTTAGATGCTTTATTAATGGAAAACACCAACTCTGTTGGGGGGGTTGTTTTTGCTTATCACGTTTCAGATCCCGAAAGATATGGTGTTGTTGAGTTTGATGAAAATCAAAAAGCAGTTTCTATTGAAGAAAAACCTGAAAATCCAAAATCTAACTATGCGGTACCCGGCTTATATTTTTATGACAACAGCGTGATAGAAATTGCTAAGAGCTTAAAACCTAGCCCAAGAGGAGAGTATGAAATAACTGACATTAATAGTATTTATTTAGAAAAAGGGCTATTAAAAGTTGGTGTATTAGATAGGGGAACTGCCTGGTTAGATACAGGAACACACAACTCTCTAATGCAAGCATCACAATATGTACAAGTAATTGAAGAAAGACAAGGGTTAAAAATTGGATGTCTAGAAGAAATCGCTTTCAAAAAAGGGTTTATAAGTAAAGAAGAGTTAATCGCTTTAGCGAAACCATTAGTTAAAAGCGGTTATGGAAATTATTTAATGCATATAGTTAACGAATAAGGTGTTGCCTGAAATAATTAATAAATGGAAGAAAAAACAAATATATTAGTCACAGGAGGTGCAGGAAATGTTGGTAGTGCTTTAGTTGAGGAATTAATTAGAGATTCTAATAACTATGTTGTTGTTGTGGATAATTTACAAACAGGGTCTAGAGATAAACTTCCTATAGCAAATTATGACAACTTAAAGTTTATACAGTGTGACGTAAATATTGAAGATGAAATAACAAGTGTTTTTCATACTTTTTCTTTTGATTATGTTTTCCATTATGCTGCCTTAGTAGGTGTTAAACGAACTTTAAAAAACCCCTTGAGTGTTTTAGATGATATTGATGGAATTAAAAACATCATGAATTTATCTAAAAACACAGGTGTTAAAAGAGTTATTTACTCCTCATCTTCAGAAGTTTATGGAGAGCCTGTTGAATACCCACAAAACGAAGAAACGACTCCTTTAAACTCTCGTCTACCCTATGCAATAGTTAAAAATATTGGCGAAGCATTTTTAAAATCATACCAACAAGAATTTGGTTTAGATTATACTGTTTTTAGATTTTTTAATACCTATGGACCTAAACAAGCCAAAGATTTTGTTATTTCTAAATTTATTAATGCCGCTTTAAAAAACGAAGACATTACTATCTATGGTAATGGGTCTCAAACAAGAACTTTCTGTTACGTTGAAAACAATATTAACGCCAGTGTCGCTGCTGCTTTTAGTGATTTAGGCAAAAACAAAACCATCAACATTGGTAGTAACGTAGAAACATCTGTTTTAGATTTAGCTAAGCTAATTATTAAATTAACTGACTCAAAATCTATAATAAAATACTTGCCTGCCCTAAAAGATGGTGATATGACTAGAAGAAATCCAGACATTACCATAATGAAAGGCTTGGTAAATCAAAAAATATACACATTAGAAGAAGGTTTGAAAAAAGTATTAGAAAACACTTCTTTTATGCTTTCGTAGTTATGCAAAAAATCATCAACTACATCTCTATTGTTGAAGAAGCATTAAAGGCGACAGCTCAAAAAAAAGAACCCTTTACTCTTTACGAGCCAATAACTTACACCTTAAGTTTAGGTGGAAAAAGGATTAGACCAGCCCTATTATTACTTGCCAATAACTTGTTTGACGGAAAAGACGAAGATGCTTTAAACTCAGCATTAGCAATAGAAGTCTTTCATAATTTTACGCTAGTGCACGATGATATTATGGATGATGCTCCTTTAAGAAGAGGGCAAGAGTCTGTTTATAAAAAATGGGGAACTAACGTTGCCATTTTATCTGGTGATGTAATGCTTATGCAAGCGTTACAATTGCTAAACAAAAAAAACCATCCGCATTTACATAGCATGTTAAACATGTTTAATGCCACAGCAATACAGGTTTGCGAAGGGCAACAAATGGATATGGATTTTGAAACATCAACTACCGTTTCTATTGATGATTATTTAAGAATGATAGAGCTTAAAACAGCTGTTTTACTTGCTTGTAGCTTAAAAATGGGTGCTGTTATTGCTAATGCCTCATCAGATAATGCCTCACATATTTATGAGTTTGGTAAAAATTTAGGTATTGCTTTTCAACTAATGGATGATGTGCTAGATTTATACGGGAACCCTAAAAAAGTAGGAAAGCGTGTTGGTGGTGATGTTATTGCCAACAAGAAAACTTACCTCTTATTAAAAGCACAAGAATTAGCTGTTGGCAAGACAAAAAAAGATCTTGACTTCTGTTTAAGCTCCTCTGTTTTAGAAGATACTGCTAAAGTGGAAAAAGTAACCTCTATTTTTAACAAGCTTAACATTAAAAAGCTGGCTATTGATGAAATGAACCTGTTTTACAATACAGCAATTTCTCATTTAGACAGCATTGATGCTGCAACAGAAAAAAAGCAAGTGTTTGAGGATTTTGCGAAAAACTTAATGAAGAGAGAAAATTAACTCTTGAAATACAAAAAACACATATTTATCTGTATTAATGAGCGACCTGAGGGAGCTCAACGGCAATGTTGTGGGAAAGAAACAGGAATGGCTATTGCACAACGGTTTAAAGAGTTAATTAAAGAATATAAATTACGCATGTCGGTTAGGGCACAGCGTGCCAGTTGTTTTGATATTTGTGAAGATGGACCAATAGCTGTAGTATATCCTGAAGGTATTTTTTACAAAGGAATAAGTGTTGATGATGTTGATGAAATATTTGAGCAGCACATCTTAAATAATAGACCTGTAAAACGATTACAGCTAACTTTCCCAAAAAAATGAATATTCCCTCGTTAAGCGAATTATCGGCCTATTACAGTCGTGCCGATTTGTTAGAAAAAGTGGTTGAACAACTAAAAAAAGACTTTAATTGGTTTAATTTCGAAATTACTTTTAAAGGAGCTGAAGAAAGTCCTTACCAAGAACTCTACAATCAAATTTTACCCTTAATTGAGGACTTACTAAACGATGATTATCCTAAATTAATGGCAATGCTATACCGAATTGATTTAGATGAAGATTTCTTAAATCGTAAGCTTAAAGAAAATGCCCAAGCAGATACAGATGAAATAATTACTGATCTGATTATTAAACGAGAACTACAAAAAGTAATTATTCGTGAAATGTATAGTTCTTAATAATTACCACTTATTAGCTGAAACCTACCGTATTTAAACTCATCCTTGCAAATTTAGTCGAAAAGAGGTATTTTACATTTGATTTGAAATTTTTACAACATATTGGTTTTGTTTTTTTGATGTGCACTCAGTTAAACATTGTTGCCCAACAACCCGATTTCGAAAATTTAAAATCAAAAACAGATCCTTATTTACAATTTAATGATGTAACAGAACACAACAATATTGTTTGGTTTGTTACTAATAACGGAGTTTATAAAAGCAGTAATTCTAAAATAAAGCTAGTCGTTAAACAAGAAAATTTAGTTAGGTTTATTAAGGTTGATCAACAACTTTTTGTTTGGTCAATTTATGGAGAATTTTTTGAGCTGAAAAAGAAACAGCTTATTCCGAAAAAATTTAACAGCGCAGTAAGTAAGCATTTAAAAAATAAAATAATTAATAGTGTTATTTATCATAATAATACTTTTTGGATAAGTACCGTTATTGGTGGCGGGATCATACAGGTTGATCAAAAGACCCAAGAACTAAAAACAATAGAACTCCAAGCAGAATACCCTTGTTATGTGGTGCCTTTTGGCAATAAATACCTCTCGGGAAACAATGCAAATAGCACAAAAAAACAATTGGCTATTAATTTAAACCCAACCTCGCTTTATGTTCCACTTGCCGAAAACTTAAACTTTTCTAAAACCAACCTGATTAAACTAACTGATGGTACGTTTATTTTTACCCGTCAGCATGAAGCTATTCGTTTTAACAACACTAAGGTGCTCAATCGTATTTTTATCGAAAAAAATATTGAGCGAGTTTATCAAGATAGAGAAGGAAAAATTTGGTTTGCTTTAAATGGTGGGGGCGTTACCTGTTTTGCTAATGGAAACTTTGTTTCGAGCAACGCAACAAAATACCTAGGAAACAAAACTGTTATCTCTATTGCTCAAGATAAAAAAGGAAACATGTGGTTTGGAACTTCTGGTGATGGTGTTTATCGTTTAAATAAAACCATTGAATTAACCTATAATTCGCCAAAAATATTCTCTACTACCAATGACAAAACAGAGGAAATAAAAAGCGTTTATGTGCTTTCAGATCTCCCATCTATTGACGAAAACTCTAAGGTTCTTAGAACTGATTTATCAAAAAACGACACCATTCCTCCTGTTGTTTTTATCAATAACATTAAAATTAATGGACTTGATACTGTCGTGTTAAATTATTATGAACTCAATCATCATGAAAATACCTTAGAAATAAATATTAGTGGCGTTTTTGGTGGTGACTCTGAGCTGCAATACAAATACATTTTAGAAGGTAAAGATGTTGATTGGAACTATACTGCGAACACCAATATGTACTACACTGCTCTACAGCCAGGAAATTACACTTTTAAAATTGTTGCCATGAGCGATGGTGGTGTTTGGAGCAGGGTTCCTGCTGTTATTACTTTTACCATTACACCTCCTTTTTACTCCAGCTTTTGGTTTATTTTTTCCATTCTATTTTTGATTATTGCTGTTGTTTTGATTATTGTTTTTATCACTTTTCGCAAAGCCCAAAAAAGGAAAGAATTGTTTGAGGAAGACAAAAGGAAATTATTAATTTCTGAATTGCATGCCTTACGTTCGCAAATGAACCCTCACTTTATCTTTAACACATTAAGCTCTATCCAAAGTTTTATCACTAAAAACAACAGTAAAGAAGCTGTGCATTATCTTTCTAAGTTTTCTAAGCTAATGCGAGCGACATTAGAAAACACTCAAAAACAAAAAATACCTATTAAAGATGAAATAGCATCGCTTGAGCTTTATATGGATTTAGAAAAATTACGTTTGAACAACAAATTCAGTTATCAAATTATTATCGATGAATCCATTGATGTTCAGTTTGAAGAAATCCCTCCATTACTTCTTCAGCCTTATATAGAAAACGCTATTTGGCACGGAATATCAAATAAAGAAGGAACTGGTATTATTAAAGTAAGCTTTAAACTAGAAAATGAAACCCTACTAAAATGCGAAGTAGAGGATGATGGTGTAGGAAGAAAAAAAGCGACAGAAATGAAAAGTACACAGTTTAACCATCAGAAAAAAAACAAATCATTAGGGATGAGCATTACAAAAGATCGATTAGAAATAATTAACTCATTAAAAGGAAGTCAACTCAATATTAATATTGTTGATTTAGAAAATAAAGGGCTTCCGACAGGAACAAAAATTGAAATTTTTATACCATTAGATTAAATCAAAAGTTATGTTTAAAACAATAATTGTAGATGATGAAAAAGGCTGTAGAGATACACTAGAAAACCTTTTGCAGGAAATTCCTGAAATTAATGTTGTTGCTATTGTTGATTCAATTGCGCTAGCACAAGAAGCCATTACTAACCTACAGCCTCAGTTAGTATTTTTAGATATAGAAATGCCTGGTGGAACAGGTTTTGAATTGCTCGAAAAAATAAGCCCCATTAATTTTGAAATCATTTTTACTACTGCCTATGATCAATACGCCATAAAAGCGATTAAATACAGTGCGCTTGACTACTTACTAAAACCAATTGACCCTGATGAGTTGGCTAAAACCATTCAACGATTTTCAGTTAAAAAACACGATCAAGATTTAATCAACAATAAATTTAAAACCTTGCTCAACAATATTAACGGAGAAACAACACATCAAAAAATTGCTATTCCGGATGATCAAGGCTTAAGTTTTATAAAAATAACTGATATTCTTCGTTTTCAATCTGACGGAAGTTATACCTATATGTACACTGTTGGAAAAACAAAACCAACCCTAATTTCTAAACCAATTGGTGATTATCAAGAAATGTTAACCAACGAGCAATTTATAAGAATCCACCGCTCGCACCTGGTAAATCTGCAACATGTTACAAGGTATGATAAAGGAGAAGGTGGGTTTGCACTAATGAGCGACAACTCTAAAGTAGAAGTTTCTCGAAGAAAAAAGAACGAATTTATTGAAGCGCTTTCTTCTCTTTAGTGCTTACTCTATTTTTAAAAAGTGCATTTAAAAAGATGGTAGTAATAACGATAATTGTTCCCAAATAAAACCCAAACGACATGGTTTCGCTTTCTGGCCAAATTAATAACGCAACTATAATGGAATAGATCGGCTCTAAATTAACCGAAATAGTAACTGTGTAAGGCGAAATCTTTTTCATTACCTCTACACTTACCAAAAAAGCAAATGCAGTACATACAACCCCTAAAATAAGCAGCCATTTTATATCAGCTACCGGAAGCAAAAATTGACTAAAATCTAATTCTGTAGAGATTAACAAGTAAACCGATACAACAATAAAAGCTCCTAACAACTCATAAAAAGAAATCGTTTTCGCATTGTTTTCTTTAATTAATATCCCATTAATCACCGTAAACCAAGAAGCCAGTACTGCAGAAATTACACTTAAAATCATTCCTATTAAATACTTAAACTCGAAACTAAAAATAAAGTAAAGCCCTAGAATAATAACTAGACCAAAAATAAGCTCGTAAGCTTTAATCTTGCGTTTAAAATAAAATGGTTCTATTAATGACGTAAACAAGGTGCTACTAGAAAAACAAACCAGTGCTACAGATACATTTGATTGTTTGATTGCTTCAAAAAAAGTAACCCAATGCACAGCAATAATAACCCCTACCAATAAAGTCCTAATTAATTGTTTTTTAGAAATCCTTAATGAAAACTTTATACCACCAAAATAAATAAGCAATGCCACCACCCCTATTAGTAAACGGTACCATACCAATAAGTACGAATCTACAGTTATTAGTTTCCCTAATACTCCGGTTAACCCGAATATTACAATAATGACATGTAACCAAATATGATATTTATATTTTGCATACATAAGCGGGCAAATGTAAATCAAAAATGAATATCATTTCCACTTTCTGAACGAAATCTCTTATATTAAATTAAACTCTTGATGTCAACTATTCTCCGACCAAAGTAGTTGCCCAAAACCAAAAAACTTACACCTTCTTGCTTTTTAATGAATTGTAGTTTAGATAAAGTAATTTGATTGCTTTGAATAATTATAACAATTAAAATAATATCTACATTTATTTTTCGTTAAGTATATCATTCTTAAAAAATGTATCTTTGAAACGACAAAAGGTCTCTTTATGAAAAAAATTATTAATTCCACATCCATTCTAATACTACTTTCTATTCTTGTTTCTTGTGGAGGAAAAGATTCTTATTACAAGCAGTTTTCTAGCGACAAAACGTTTAGTTCTCGTATCTCAGATTTAAACAAAACCATAGATGAAATTAGAGGCCAAGAAAATGGTAAGCTAATAAAGGAAGATGTTGATTTACTTAAATACGTTTACGAAATAGGGGAAAACGACACTTATATTGTGGCTTATTTGTTTGATGAAAAAGGATGTTACGAAATTGGTGTTGATGCCTATTTTGGTAAGGAGACCGATGCCAATATTGTGGTAACAGGAATAAAAACAGAAATGAATAACTCTACTTACGGAGAAGCAATAGAAGATAATAATTTATGTAGGTGGAAAAATGATGCACTATCTATTTCTGTTGAATTAGATTATAAAAACACCTCTCGAGGTTTGTTTTTAGCAACAATTTTTGCCAATGAATAACCTTATTCTTTTTCCTCTTCTATTTTAGTTACTCCCCCTGAAATAATCAACTTCATAATATCTGCCGAAGAACCATTTATTGGAGTAATATTTTGTTTAGGAACAATTATTAAATTCCCTGTAACAGCATAAGAAAATGGAATGTAAACACCTATTTTATCCGCTGAAATCCCTAAATGTGTTAAATCTTTTTGGGTAACAAAGCCTATTCGCTCTACCTCTCCCTCCATCTTTACCAAAACAGGCTCTGTAAATCTTTTTTTTTTGCCTACAAAAGCAGATAATAAATCTTTAACAGAGGTGTAAATCATTTTTAATAAAGGCACTTTTTCTAACACTTTATTAAAGTTAAAAATGTTTTTTACCAATAATGTACCTCCTAAATAACCTACAAGAGTAACAACAACCAGTATAATTAAAAGTCCTAACCCTGGCATTTTAACTGGTACAATTCCATCAACAAGAACAACGGCTTTAATCACCACATAAATAGTTGCAGCTATAGGAACTAAATACAATATTCCCTGTAAAAAATAACTTATAAGTTTTTTCATGTGTTTTCTAATCTAATTAGAGTTCTTGAAGCTCTTTTTGTAATTTCTTAGTTAACGAAGATACTATCAAATCGTAAGAATCATCAATCATCTGATAAATTAATTTATCAGGAACATCTTCGTTTGGATAAACACTATTCCATAACTGCTTATTCATATGATAACCGGGTTTAACACCATCATATATTTCACGAAATTCAATTGCTTTTTCTGGGTCACATTTTAAATTGATAAACTCGAATTCTTCAACCCTTGTTAATGCAAACATTTTATTCATCACCTTAAAAACCAACGTTGTTGCATCAAAAGGAAAACTCTCGGTTGTGCCTTTTTTCGCAATACAATAATCGCGATACTGTTCTATATTCATAAATGCTTCCTGAACATGTTTTGCTAAACAAGCAAAATCCCCAAAAGGTATATTTCCTAATTTCTTTTGTATTTGTACGGCAATACCTTTGAATACTTATCTTTGGAAATAACAATCATAGAGTGCATGTTTCTAATTTCTTCTATCGGTGTTAATTTTTCTTTTACCAAGGTGTCAAAGGCTCCAATATCTTTTACCATGATTTTTAATAAATAATCTGCCTGACCAGTAACATTGTAACACTCCATTACCTCGTCAATCAAATTAATTTGTTGTATAAAGTTAATAATTGCATTGTCTCTTTGTCTGATTAATGAAATTTGCATAAATGCAGATATTCCTATGTCTAATTTCGACTCATCAACTAGTGCGTGATAGCTTTCTATAAAACCATTGTGTTCTAGCTTTTTTACTCGTTCTAATGTTGGTGCTGGCGACAATCCAATGTCTTTAGAAAGTTGTAAGTTCGTAATCTTTCCGTTTTCTTGAAGCCTTTTTAAAATGCTTAAATCTAATTCGTCTAATTTCATGTGTTTTACCTTTGAATAAAATATTCTTTCAATAAAACAAAAATAACAAAATTAAAGT
The DNA here is from genome assembly GCA_002401955.1 of Flavobacteriales bacterium. Classification (GTDB taxonomy): domain Bacteria; phylum Bacteroidota; class Bacteroidia; order Flavobacteriales_E; family Vicingaceae. The sequence continues at coordinate 35,477 of NVUQ01000085.1, forward strand.
TGGCGATTCTCTTTTTAATCAAAAATCTAAACTTCTATCTTAAACAAAACCGGCTTACTAGGTGAGGCATCATTTTCAAAGCTTGCTATTTGAATATTAATGAAGTAAGTGCCATCATTCACATTGTCAGGAACAAAAATAAGCTCCGTAATTGTTCGTTGTTTTTGAGTGTTATTAGGATATTCCCAAAACGTGTGGTGAGAAATGAGCGCCCCACCATCCTCTTCTTTATCTACCGAAGGTGTATCTATTAATAAATGCTCTACACCGCTATCTATTAAAAACTGAACCGCTTTACAATCTATAAATGTAGGATTGGTATTGGAATATTGCATAGACAATTTATCTTCGCTATTGGGTAAAGTTCTAATTACAATTGCTGTTGCACCGTTGCTTTTCCAAACATTTTTTATTTGACCTAAGGTAATAATATTGTCTCCACCTATTTGTTCTGGAGTTATACTCACCACATTAGCCAAAAAGAAAAACTCGGTTAAACATTCATTAATGGTTTCTTGTTCTTTGCTAATGTGCCCAACACATTCTGTATGGGTTCCATTGCCATGAGGATTAAAAAAGATATTTCTAAAGTTTACCGCTCCTCCTAAATTAACATCTCCTATAAAACCATTTTCCATTACAGGAGTAAATCTTGGAGCATCAACATACCATGCAGTAGGATTATCTTTATCTGCTTTAAGCGGAATGGAGATATCTAAAGGCTTAGATAAATCTATTTGATAGGTCTTGTTATTGTATTTTATCGTTGTTTTCATTAAACATAAAACAAATCTGAAGTAATTTTATCTGCAATAAAAATTCCTTCCTGCGTTAGTGTTATTTTATTTTTTTCGGTTTGAAGATAAGAAGAATTTAAATACGGTTGTAGTTCTCGACTAAAGTGATCGTTTATTTTAGTATTAAAATTAGTTTTAATGTAGTCTAATTGCACACCCCAAATGGTTCTTAAACGAGTAAGTACATACTCATTAAAAGCAGTTTTTTCATCTATTGTTTCTTCTTCAAAATAAACTTCTTTATTGGTAAGTGCGTTTATGTATTTAAGATTGTTAGATACATTCCAAATTCGTTTAAACCCAGCACTTAACCCCCTCCTAGGAGGGTCGATTTCTAAATAAGAATGAGCTGAAGGGCCAATTCCTAAATACTCCTCGCCTTTCCAATAGTTACTATTGTGTTGAGAATAAAACTCCTCTCTCCCAAAATTAGAAACCTCATATTGAGTTAATCCAAACTCCTTGGTTTTTTCCATTAAGGTTTTAAATTGAGCAATCATTTTATCGTCATCTAAAACCGGAAATTGTCCTGTTTTTATTTGATGTTCTAACTTTGTTTTTGGCTCAACAGTTAATCCATAAGCAGATAGATGAGGAACATCAAAATCATTTACTTTCTGTAAATTATCTAGCCAAACTTTCTCTGTTAAAACGGGAGACCCATAAATTAAATCGATGGTAATGTTTTCAAAACCAATATCCTGACTTCTTTTTATACTTCCTTCTGCTTCGCTAGAGTTATGTGCTCGATTAAAGAACTTTAACTCTTCATTATCAAACGATTGTACTCCAATACTTAAACGATTAACCCCAGAGGCTTTCAAATCCTTCAGCTTCTTTTGCGATAAATCATCTGGGTTACATTCCAGCGTTAGCTCAATATTAGAAGCAACATTATAGTGTTTATAAACAGAGTCTATTATCAATTTTAACTCATCAACATCTAACAAGCTTGGTGTTCCTCCACCAAAATAAATGGTGTTAATTCTCCCTGCTAAGTCATTCTTTCTTAGCTCAATTTCTTTAACAAGTGTTTTTACTAAGTCTGTTTTGTACTTTAGAGAAGTTGAAAAATGAAAATCGCAATAGTTACAACTTTGCTTACAAAACGGGATGTGAATGTAGATGCCTGACATTAATAGATGTTCAAATAATTTAAGGAGTGAATAGACATTTCTATTTCGTGTATTCTCTCATCAATACATTCAACCATTATATCATTTATTTAAAACAATTCTAAAAGTGGTTCCTGTTGCGTCAGATTGTTTTACAAATATTTTTCCTTCGTGGTAGTTTTCAATAATTCGTTTTACCAAAGAAAGACCTAAGCCCCAACCTCTTTGTTTAGTTGTAAATCCTGGCTCAAAAATAGTTTTTTGGTGTGCTCTAGGAACTCCTGTTCCAGTATCTGTAATATCAATATAAACAAACTGACTTTGGTCTGTAATATAAATATCAATATTTCCCTCACCTTTCATTGAATCTACGGCATTTTTAATCAGGTTTTCTAGCACCCAACTAAACAACGAGGGGTTTAGTTTGGCGTGTATTTCTGCATTGTTTTGAGTATTAAACGAAACTTTTACATTCTTTGATATTCTTACTTTAAGATAGGCTAAAGAGTCGTTAATTACTGTATTCAAATTCTCTGGTTCTAATTTCGGAACCGAACCAATTTTAGAAAATCTTTCTGTAATGGTTTCCAATCTAGAAATATCTTTAGACAACTCATTAATCGTGTTTTCTTCTACAACACCTTTTAATTTCAAATACTCTACCCATGCCATTAATGATGATAACGGAGTACCTAGTTGATGGGCTGTTTCTTTTGCCATTCCCACCCAAACTTGGTTTTGTTCAACTTTTCGAGAAGTACTAAATAAATAGTAAGAAATCAATGAAAACAACGCTATTATTATAATTTGGAAATAAGGATAAATCTTTAATTGCTTCAACAATTCCGAATCAGAATAAAAAATATAGTTAACCACATCATTATTTATCGTTATTGCAATTGGCTCATTTTCCTTTCTCATATTCGCAATGGTTGCTTCTAAAAAATCTTGTCCAATACCTGTTTGCCCCCCTTCTAATTTTCCGTATTCAATAACCTTTAACTGTGTGCTGTCTGTATAAATTACCGGAACAGACGCAGAATTAATTACTATTTCAGAAATAAAAGACTGGATTAAATCGTCTAAAACGGCTTTTAGCTCAGAGAAAATTTTAGAGTCTTTATAGTATAATTTGTGTGTCCATGTAAGATTTCTAGTAACATGAATAACAAGCTCTATAGGTTCGCCTTTGTTTTTCATTAACTCCAACTGGCTCATTAAAAAAGTAGTGGTGTCAATTCCTTCTTCCAAATCAAAATTTCTAAAGTTCATAATTTGATCATTCTCATCCAACACCAAAACAGGAATGGTTTCATTTTCGCCAATTATTTGAAGATAAAATGTGGTAGCATCTTGATTTTCTGAAGTAATAATACGTTTGGTGGCCTCTGCCCAAATCTCTATTTTATTCCGCTCTTCTTTAGATATCTTTTGAAACAACTCTCTTGTATAATTAACTAAAGAGGCCTTGTTTTGTATGGCTTCTGCCCAAAGCTGTACTTTGTCTCTTTCCTCCTTAGCAATCTTTTGAACCAAAATATTGGTATACCACAACGAAGCAATAATAATGAGTATTGCCGTTACTGCTAACAGCAGTTTCCATCGTTGTTTCTGAGAGTAAATATTCACTTAATTGTTCTTCGTTTAATCAGTGCTATTAAAAGACGCTCGAAAGTAGGAAATAGTTGTAAATAAAAGAGATAAAACTCTCATTATTTATCGCTGAAAAATCTTAAAGCTTTCTTGTTTTGTTGATGAAACCACTTTTACAAAATAAAGCCCTTGTTTAAGATTTTTAATCTTTAAATCAAATTGTTTGCTGTTTTTATACAGGTTTGTTTGTATTGTTTTTCCTAACACATCATAAACAAAAACAGTAAGTTCTTGTTCTGTTTTCTCTGATTTAAAATGAAATACTCCCTTTGAATAAAACCCTTTCCAGTTTAATTCAGCAACATTTTCTTCAACACCAACATTTACAGGGATACTTGCTTTTAAAATCACAGGTAAATGATCTGACATATAATACAACGCATCGGCTACATTTGCAGGGACAGCGGTATTTGTTGGTGTTCCATTTATTGATTTATTAAAATGATTGCCATCATTTCCCAGAGCTTCATAAGAGTTTGGAACATAAGTCATTCCGTTTACTCCTGTTTGCAAATCTGGCGTAAAAAATATAAAATCAAACCTATCATCCATCCCGCCAAAAGAACCTCCGTCACTTAAACTTGAAGATCGTGTGCTTTGTGTATGAATACTTGCAAAAGCACTATTGTTATTCCAGTTTCCTGGAGAGGCAATAGGATCTAATAAAGCCACATTTCCTCCATTTAAAATTGTATTATGAGCAGCTTCTATACTTGTATAAAAATTAAAATCTCCACCTAAAATTACATTCTCAATATTAGTTCTTGAATCCATATAATTTTTAAGTAAAATAGCCTCTTGGTTCCTTTTTTGCTCATTTGTAGCTCCAGTACTCGCCTTTAAATGCGCCATGTAACAATAAACAAAAACCGTGTCTGAAGCTGTTGTTAAGTTTGGAACATTATAATACAAAACATACTCACTAATATTTCTGAGTGCTGTTGGTATTTCATGCTGACTATATAGCACCAGTTTATCTGCATTATAATACAACATATTATCAGTGTCGGGACCATCAAAATAGACTGCTTTTTGATACGAAATAATTCCATCAACATTGAGTGTATTATTTAAAATAGTGTTAACCCCAGATGAAGAAGTTAATTCCGTTATCATAAAAATGTCTGGTTGAACATATTGAATAATAGGCTTTAAAGTGTCCGCTTTTGTTGCATTAGAAGAGGGGTAGTTCAAAATATTATACGATAAAACCGTTAACGTATCTTGCCCTTTTGTAATTGTTCCTAAAAAAACAAACAGAACTAATATTCCTTTTTGTAATCGTTTCATAATAATTATTTATGGCCTTTGTCCAGGCCATTTAATGTAACAAATATACAGGAAAATTGATTCGTCTTTTTTATTGTCAGAAAATCACTTACTTTTAAAACTCTAAAACATAAAATATGTCTATCAAAATAAATTCTCTAGAAGAATATAAAAACCAATACAAAAAAAGTGTTGAAAACCCAGAACAATTTTGGGACAATATTTCCAATACTTTTACTTGGAAAAAGAAGTGGGACAATGTTTTAAATTGGAATTTTGAAGAACCAAAAGTAAAATGGTTTGAAGGGGGAAAACTCAACATCACAGAAAACTGTTTAGACAGGCATTTAAAAACCCGAGGAAATCAAACCGCTATTCTTTGGGAGCCAAACAACCCTAATGACAAAGCTATAAAACTAACATATACGGACCTTCACCAAAAAGTGTGTGAATTTGCCAATGTGTTAAAAAACAATGGGGCTAAAAAAGGAGACCGTATTTGTTTGTACATGCCTATGGTTCCAGAATTAGCAATAGCAGTTTTGGCTTGTGCCAGAATTGGGGCAATTCATTCGGTAGTTTTTGCTGGTTTTTCTGCCAAAGCTTTAGCTGATAGAATTAACGATGCTACATGTAATATTGTTCTCTGTTCTGACGAAGCTTATCGCGGGGCTAAAGTTATTCCTATAAAAAAAGTGGTAGATGAGGCTTTAGAAAACTGTCCATCTATTCAAAAAAACATTGTTTTAAAAAGAACGGGGGCTAATATTCAAATGCAAGCAAAAAGAGATGTTTGGTGGCATGATGAAATAAAAAAAGTTGATGCCATTTGTAACGCTGAAGAAATGGATGCCGAAGACGAATTATTTATTTTATACACCTCTGGTTCTACCGGACAACCCAAAGGAGTTGTTCACTCAACTGGGGGCTACATGGTTTACACCAATTATAGTTTTCAAAATGTTTTTCAATATGAAGATGGTGATGTTTATTGGTGCACTGCTGATATTGGTTGGATAACAGGACATTCATACATCGTTTATGGACCTTTGTTAGCTGGGGCAACAACTGTAATGTTCGAGGGTGTTCCCACATGGCCAGATGCTGGTCGTTTTTGGGAGATTGTTGACAAACACCAAATTAATATTTTTTACACTGCACCAACAGCCATCCGTGCACTACAAGCCCAATCGATAGATTTTGTAAACAAATATAAATTAAGCTCTTTAAAAGTATTGGGTAGTGTTGGTGAGCCTATTAATGAAGAGGCTTGGGAGTGGTACCATAAAAATATTGGTAAAGAAAACTGCCCCGTTGTAGATACTTGGTGGCAAACAGAAACGGGAGGAATAATGATTTCCCCATTAGCAGGAATAACACCTCTAAAACCAACTTACGCAACATTGCCTTTACCAGGAATTCAACCCTGTTTGGTTGATGCTGATGGAAATGAAATAACAGGAAATAATGTTGAAGGAAATCTTTGTGTAAAATTTCCTTGGCCATCTATGTTAAGAACTCTTTATGGTGATCACGATCGATGTAAAGATGTTTATTTTTCTACTTATCCCGGCAAATATTTTACTGGAGACGGTTGTAAAAGGGATGAAAAAGGTATGTATCGCATAACTGGAAGGGTAGACGATGTAATTAATGTTTCGGGGCACAGAATTGGAACTGCAGAAGTTGAAGATGCTCTAAACACTCATCCAGATGTTGTAGAAACAGCTGTTGTTAGTTTCCCTCACGAAATAAAAGGACAAGGAATTTATGCTTTTGCGATTTGCACAAAAAAAGTAGATGAAGAAGTGCTTAGAAAAGAATTACTCACCCAAATAACGAAAGAAATTGGCCCAATTGCCAAGCCTGACAAAATTCAAGTTGTAACCGGCTTGCCTAAAACTCGTTCAGGAAAAATTATGCGCAGAATCTTAAGAAAAATTGCCGAAGGTGACACCTCAAATTTAGGAGACACAAGTACACTCCTAGACCCAAGCATTGTTAATGAAATTAAAGCTGGAGCTTTATAATAATCTTTTTGTGTAATTTAACTTTCTCAAAAACCATATTATTTTAACTATTATGAAAAAAATTAGCCTTATTCTATTACTCGTGTTCCTTTCGTCCTATTCTTATACACAAGAACTTAACACAATTGTTAAACGAGACACTTCAAAAGCATTAATTATTGGAGGGTATGGAGAGCCTTTTATTGGTATTACGCAATTAAATAATGATTGGGGAATAATGGCAGGAGTCAAAGGAGGGATTACATTTAATCGTTCTTTTGGTTTTGGTCCTATTGCAAAAGTGAATATTGGTTTCTGGGAATTTCAAGGAAATAATTTAAACTTTAACGATTCTGCCAATCTAGAATTATACATGGGATCTGTTGGTGTTTTTGTTGAATACATTTTTAAGATGGAAAACAAAATTCACTTCTCTATTCCAGTAAACATTATGGTTGGAGGAGTTGCCATCAAAGAAGATTCTGGTGTTAAAGAACGAAAATATTACGATGACAATAAAAAGCAGGAAGCTGTTGAATCAGCTGGTATTTTTGTAATTGAACCAGAACTTAATGTTGATTTTAATATCGCTAAATTTTTTATTCCATCTCTTAAAATTGGCTACAGAGCTGTTTTTGGCAGCCAATTAGTTAATGTTACAGATCAAAATCTTTCTGGTGCTTACGTTGGTGTTGGTCTTCGATTTGGAAAATTTTAACATCTCTTTATTTATGAAAAACCTCATTTTAAGCATTCTTATCATTTTAATTGGCTGTAGTGATCATTCTGAAACACAACCATCAGAAATTGAAATTAAACCCGAAAAAATGGAGCAAGAAGAAATGGCCAAAGTAACAGGTATTGGTGGCATCTTTTTTAAATGTGAAGACCCTGAAAAAATGAAACGTTGGTTTCATAAAAATTTAGGGTTAGTAGTTAATGAATACGGCTCTATTTATGAATTTAGAACCAAAGAAAACCCTAACAACTTTGGCTACTTACAATGGAGTCCTTTTTCAGATAAAACAACCTACTTTGAGCCTTCTGAAAAAGAATTAATGATCAATTATCGAGTTAATGATTTAGAGCGTTTATTGACTGAACTTAAAAAAAATGGGGTTAAAATTTTAGACACCATAAAGAGTTATGAATATGGGAAATTCTTACATATTCTCGACCCTGAAAACAACAAAATTGAACTTTGGGAGCCGATTGACGCTTCTTTTGAAGCTTTATATCATGAGGGTCAATCAACCATTGAATCTGGAATTGGCGGTGTTTTCTTTAAAGCTAAAGATCCGCAAGCAATTAAAGATTGGTACAACAAAAACTTAGGTATTGTAAGTGATGATCATGGGTGTTTATTTGAGTTTTATAACCCTGTAAATAAAACGCATAAAAACTATATGCAATGGAGTCCTTTTTCAGATGAAACGACTTATTTTGCTCCTTCAACCAAAGAGTTTATGATTAACTATAGGGTTAAAAATATTGAACAATTAGTGGAAGCCCTAAAAGAAAGTGGTGTAACTGTTGTTGATTCTATTGAAACATTTGGCGAGTACGGAAAATTTGTTCATGTAATGGGTCCTGAAAACCAGAAGATTGAACTTTGGGAACAACCAGAATCTTTATAACAAATCAACAACATCCAGAATCTCCACAACTACCATTTTCTTGAATAGGAGGACAAGGAACTGTTCCGTAAGAACAATAAACACAACAATCATTGTTGATAGGTTTTAATACCTTATTGCAACCCTCGCATTCATAAAAATACTGGCAGGCATCGGTTGGCATTTTCTCTTCTTTTTGGTGCCCACACTCTGGACAGGTAATGACTGATTCTAGTTTCATTTTTTGTTTATTTTCCCACCCTATAGCCTGTTGAATTCAAAGCCTCTTTCAATTCTTCAATGGTTATTTTTGTTTTATCAAATTCAATAATTGTATTTCCGTTATCGTAAGAAGAAGTTACACTCGCGATTCCTGGCAATTCATTTACAGCAAAATTAATGTGATTTTGACAAGCATCACAAGTCATTCCGTATATTTTAAATTCTACCTTTTTAAGGTCTGTGCCTCCTAGGTTTTTCACTTCTTTTTTATTGTCTAAAAACACTCCTGAATAATATGGAAAAGCGATAGAAATAGCTGCAAAAAACGTCATTCCAATTAAAAATCCTTTTGTTTGGAAAAATTTAGGTTTTTCTACATCGCAGCCGCAATCGTCTGTTGGTTTTAATTTAAAATGATTACGCCATGCGTAAACAAGAGCAACGGCTGCCAACACTATTAAATAAGGGCGAAAAGGCTCTACCCACGAAAAGGCTGAAGAAGCCCCTCCAACTCCAGCAATCAGAGCAATTACAGGAGGAATACAACACGAAGAAGCACCAATAGCTGCAATAACAGCGGTAATAATTGCTCCTTTTGTGCTTTGTGTTCCCATTTTACGCCAAACTATAAATTTTACCTGGCAGTGTTTTAACAACCCCGCTAAATTCCATATCTAGAAGCATAGCGGTAATTTTACTCATGGGTAATTTTGCTTGTAACGAAAGTTCATCAACACCTATTTTACCTTTTTCAGAAAGAATGCTTGCTATTGCTTTTTGTTCAGGAGTAAGTTCAACAAACAATTGATGCTGACTAGGTTTTGATTTCTTTTTGGTTTCCCAACCCATAATATATTCAATGTCTTTTACCGACTGTATTAATGCTGCTTTATTCGTTTTTATCAAGTTATTACAACCCTCAGACTGACTATCTCCCAGCCTGCCTGGCAACGCAAAAACATCCCTATTGTAATCATTCGCAATATAAGCTGTAATTAATGAGCCTCCTTTTTTGCTCGACTCTATTACTATCGTTAAATCAGAAAGACCCGCCACAATTCTATTTCTCTTAGGGAAATTTTCTCGGTCGGGGTTTGTTCCGCTTTTATAATCCGTTAATAAACCTCCTTTTTCTATCATTTGTGTAGCAACCCCTCTGTGTTGAGCAGGATAAATTCTATCCAACCCATGAGCCAACACACCAACTGTTGGAATGTTGTTTTTTAACGCTGCTTTATGCGAATAAACATCTATTCCATAAGCCAACCCACTTACTATTAATGGTTTGTGAGGAGCTAAACCAGCCACAATTTTATCGCAAAATTCTTTGCCGTACTCTGTTGCTTTTCGAGTTCCAACAATGCTTACCACTTTTTGGTTGTTAAATTCTACATTACCTTTAGAGTACAATAAAATAGGCCCGTCCTCACAGTGGAGTAATCGTTTAGGGTAATTATCATTTAAATAAAATAAGGGTTTGATGTTGTTCTTTTTTATGAATTCCAACTCTTCTTCCGCAACTACTAATGCCTCTGTTTTGTGCGTAATTATTTTTTGAGCGTTGATTGCCCCTATTCCTGGAATTTTTTCTAAGACAGCTTTCTTCTCTTTAAAAACCTGTTCCGAACTACCACAATATGCAATTAATTTTTTTGCAGTAATATCTCCAACATTGGGTATTGAAGTTATTGCAATATGATAAAGTAATTGTTCGTTCATGATATTGTAAAAATACTACTTTCCCCGTGAAAATGGTGGGACAGAAAAACAGAAAAGAGAGTTAATTAAGTCTTTCGTTTTAACTATTTTTGAAAAGGCTGAAAACCCAGCCGAACCCCTCCTTGGAGGGGGTAAAAAAGAACTATGAAAATACTAGGTATAATTCCTTCTCGATATGAGTCAACACGGTTTCCCGGAAAACCATTAATTGATATTGATGGAAAATCAATGATACAACGTGTTTATGAGCAAGCAAAAAAAGCAAGCTCATTAACAGAAGTTGTTGTTGCCACAGATGACGACAGGATATTCAAGCACATAAAATCTTTCAAAGGAAATGTTGTAATGACTTCTTCTTCCCACGAAAGTGGAACGGATAGGTGTGCAGAGGTTCTGGGAAAATATGACTCAACTTTTGATGTTGTCATTAATATTCAAGGCGATGAACCCTTTATCAACCCTGAGCAAATCAACCAGCTTTCTTCTTGTTTTGAAGATGCAAAAACAGATATTGCAACACTTATTAAAAAAATTGATACGGAAGAAGAGCTCTTTAACCCTAACCGACCAAAAGTTCATTTTGATGTCAATAATTTTGCTTTGATGTTTAGTAGAAATGCTATTCCTGAACTTCCTAACATTAAAAAAGAAACGTGGATAAACAATCAGTCTTTTTATAAACACATTGGTATTTATGGCTATCGTTCTAACATTTTGGCTAAAATTAGTCAACTCCCCCCCTCTCCTTTAGAACAAAAAGAACGATTAGAACAATTGCGTTGGTTAGAAAACGGTTATGCAATAAAAGTCGCTATCACAAAACATGAGGCTGTTGCTATTGACACCCCAGAAGATTTAGAAAAAATCACTTTCAAATAACATCTGTTTTCTTTATTTTTATACTTTCGCAAGCCCTAAGCTAAAAAATTGAAATTAGAACATTACATATCAGAACTGCTTTACAAATACGACTGTGTTGTTGTTCCTGGGCTGGGAGGTTTTGTTGCCAATTATAAGTCGGCAACAATACTGCTTGTTCAAAACACTTTTTCGCCACCATCAAAAAGTATTTCTTTTAATAAAAACTTGAACACTAACGATGGTTTATTGGCAAACCTAATTGCACAAAAAGAAGGTGTTGGTTTTGATTTGGCAATCAAACAAATTGAAGATCGTGTTGCATCAATCAATCATGATTTAAAAATAAAAAAACGTGTTTTATTACAAGATGTTGGAACGCTCTTTTTAGACGGTGAAAACCGCACTCAATTTGAACCTCAAAACACCGTTAATTACCTTTTAGGATCTTATGGTTTGGATGTTTTTCAAAAACAACCAATATTAAGGGCAACAATAGAAGAAAAAATAACCAAAGAATTTATTGACAGAACAGCTCCTTTAGCTGTTGTTAAAACAGGCAACTCTAAAAAATGGATGTATGCCGCAGCACTAATTCCTTTGGCATTTTTGGCTGGGTGGATGCCAAACAATGTAGATTTGTCTGGTGATTTGAGTTATGCCAACCTTAACCCTTTTACTCCTGAAGTAAAAACGGTTTATGTTCCTATAAAATCTGATTTTGTTTTTAATGAGATAAAAGCAAGCTCTGTTAAAGATCAAATAGCTTTAGCAGATGAAAGCACTTATTTTTTAGACGTTACATTTGATGAAACAATAGATCCAGTTGTTGTTCAGTTAAAAGAAATCCCTATTGCAGAAGCTGTTTCTACTTATGTGGCAACTGCTAAAGAAGAGCTGCATTACCACATTATTGGCGGTTGTTTTTCTGAAAAAAGAAACGCTAAAAAAATGGTTAAAAAACTCAAAAAAGAAGGGTTTGATGCTTTTATCATTGGCAAAAGAAAAGATTTGTGGGCCGTAAGTTACAACAGTTTTACAACAAAAAAAGAAGCTGTTAACGCCTTAGCTTCTGCTCAAAACCACAACAGTAAAGCGTGGGTTTTACACAAATAATCAACTAAATTCCTTCTCAATTTTATCCGCTAAAAAACTAGAAAGTTTTACGTAAGATTCTTGTGTCCAGCCAGCAACATGCGGACTTAAAATTACTTTATCTGATTCGGATAAGTATTTAAAACTTTCTGGCAAATCTTCTGAATTTATTGTTTCAAAAGACTTTGTTTCGTATTCCAACACATCTAAACAGGCACCCAAAACCGTTTTGTTTTTTAAGCCTTTTATTAAATCTGCCACACAAACATTATTGCCCCGAGCTGTATTTATAATATAAATAGGCTTTTTAAATTGTGTTAAAAAGGCTGTGTTAACATAATGATGTGTTTCTTCAGAAAGAGGCAAATGAATACTTAGAACATCTGTTTCTTTAAAAACTATATCTAAACCAACCTCTTCAACTATGCTTGATCCAAATCCTTTCTTATACTTATCATGAGCAATTACCCTGCAACCAAAACCACTTAGTTTTTCAGCAAAAGCTTTACCCATGTTGCCATAACCAATTATTCCAACAGTTTTATTTGAAAGCTCTAAACCCCTATTTCCTTCTCTATCCCAAATGCCTTTTCTTGCTTCTATGTCTCCTTTCTTCAGTTGATTAAACAGCATCAACAACATACCTGTCGCGTGTTCTCCAACCGCATCCATATTTCCTTCGGGAGAATTAAAAACTTTGACTCCTTTTTCTTCTGCGTAAGCAACATTTATATTCTCTAACCCAGCTCCAGATCTAGCAATAAATTTTAAGTTGACTGCTTTGTCTATAAAGGTTTTATCTATTGGAAATCGGCTTCTAATTACCAAGCCAAAATATTGGTCAACAATCTTTTCTATTCCTTCTTTTGAGGCTGTTAAATCATATTCACAAACATAGTCCATCCCAATTAATCGCTCTTCCAAAACTGGGTGAACAGCATCAACAAAAAGTATTTTTTTAATATTAAACGGCATACATTAAATAGCCTATATAAAGGTAAAGAAATAAGCCAAAAACATCATTCACAGTAGTAATAAAAGGTCCTGTTGCTAATGCTGGGTCTATTTTGTATTTGTTTAGCATCAACGGAACCAATGTTCCGAAAATTGCCGCAAAAACAATAACAGCAACTAACGATATGCTAACAATAAAAGTGAGTGTTAAGTCATCACTAAACACGAAGTTGTACAAGAAAATTATCAACCCTAATACTGCTCCATTAATTAATCCAACAATTAATTCTTTAAACAATCGTTTCCACAAACCATCTAGCCCTAGAGAGTTATTTGCCAAACCCTGTACTACAATAGCTGAAGATTGCACGCCAACATTCCCTGCCATTGCTGCAATTAATGGAATAAACAACGCCATTCCTGCATGTATTCTTATTTGTTCTTCATAAACACCGATAACTAGAGCTCCTAAAACACCCCCAAACAACCCAATTAACAACCATGGAAGTCTCGCTCTAGTATGGCTCCAAGCACTATCAGAAGATTCTACGTTTTCGGAAATACCAGAAGCCATTTGATAATCCTTTTCAGCCTCTTCTCTCATCACATCCACCACATCATCAATGGTAATTCTTCCTAGCAACCGTCCTATTTCATCAATAACAGGAATAACCACCAAGTCATATTTATCCATTATTTGAGCAACATCTTCACTTTCAACATCAACTTTCACCAAAATAACCTCTTCGTTATAAATATCTTTTACCTTCTGGGAATCTGGTGCCAATAATAACTTTTTTAAAGAGATTCTACCTTGCAAAATATCGTTTTTATCCACCACATAAACGGTGTACATTTTTTCTACATCTTCCGCTTGAGTTCTAATTTCTTTAATACATGTTGCTACATCCCAGTCAATTTTCACCCTTACCAACTCTTTCGCCATTAAACCACCAGCAGTATCTTCATTATAGTTTAATAAATCGATAATATCTCCCGCTTGCTCAAGATCCTCTATATGAGAAAGTACTTCATCTTGCTTTTTTTCTGACAACTCTCCTATAACATCTGCCGCATCATCAGAATCAAGATTATCAATAATTTTTTCGGCTATTTCTTCTGAAGAAATGGTGTCCAAGAATTTCTCTCTTGTATCTTCATCCAGCTCTACTAAAGCATCAGCGGCAAGTTCCTCGGGTAAAAGCGTATAAAAAGCTTTTGCATCTTTCGTGGATTGTTCATCCAAAATTTCTGCAACATCAACCGCATGAAGCCCCTCTATAAGCTCCAAAACTTTAGCCTCAGCATTGCTTTCTACAGCAACTTTAAGCTCTTCTAGGTATTCTTTGGTTAATTCAAAATGCATAGCTCCTTGCTTTTTAGCATTGCAAAGGTATAAAATTATGTTTAGAGAATTTTCTCTGGTTTTTAATCTCTAACTTTAAAGCAATGAAAAAATATGAGTTTGACCAGGGTTTTATAGATAAAACAGGAAAATTTATAATCGAGCCAAAATACACTAACGTCTCCAATTTCTTTAAGCTAAACTAAGTCTTGGTTAACAAATTAGTCAACTCAACAAACTCACCAACACTCAATTGTTCTGGTCGTTTCGTTAAAATTTCAAGCTCTTTATTAGAGTCGTTTAGTAAACTTTTTAAGGATCTTCGCATCATTTTTCTGCGTTGATTAAATGCCATTTTTACAATGGCTTTAAATCGTTTTTCATCACAGTTCAGTTTTAACTCTTTGTTCCTAACAAAACGAATAACTGCCGATTGCACCTTTGGCGGAGGGTCAAAAACCTCTGGACTAACAGTAAATAAATATTCAACATCATAAAATGCCTGTAACAAAACGCTAGTTATTCCATAAATTTTAGAGCCTGGTTTTTCGGCAAAACGTTGGGCAACTTCTTTTTGAAACATGCCAACTACTTCAGGTATTTGATCTTTATAATCCAACACCTTAAATAATATTTGGGTAGAAATATTGTAAGGAAAGTTTCCAATTACAGCAAATGGCTCTTGCTTGGCAATATCGTTTAAGTCCATTTTTAAGAAATCACCATAAATGATTTTTCCTTTTAATTGAGGATATTTTTCTGCCAAATAACCAATAGATTCTCTATCAACATCAACAGGAAAAGTTTCGTATTCTTTGTTCTCAATTAAGTACTGCGTAAGAACCCCCATGCCTGGACCAACCTCAACTACTTTTTTATATTGATCCGTTTGAGAAAGAGCATCCACAATATTTTTTGCAATACTTAAGTCGGTTAAAAAATGTTGTCCGAGGTGTTTTTTAGCTTTTACTTTCTGCAATATAATGCGTTCTTTAAAGTTCTTGTATATTGCAAAGCTAAACATAACCTTGTTAATGCGATTATTTTATTTACTTCTTATTCTTTTGGGCACTCAAATTGGGCTGGCTCAAAACTTCAACGCCTTAATAAATACACCGCCAACCTTTATTAAAAGTGTTGAGGTTTCTTTGTTGAAGAAAAACCAACTTTATATTTCTATGCCTTTTGCTCAAAAAGTGGTTCTAAATCCAGAACAGAAAAAACAACTGAAAGAAAGGGTTGTTATAAAACTAGAGTTGGTTTACACAAAATACCGAACTGCTGCATCTTTTAACCAACAAACACTTAATAGAAACCGACTTAAAGAACTCAACAAATTAGTACCCAGCCTATTTGAAAATCGTTTTTGGGATTTTGAATTAATTAGTCAAACCAACGGAAGTTCTAGGAAAGAATGCAACAACATGTTCCATGGCTTTATTGTGACCTTTCGTCCAAACACAACAAAAAGTATGCTCGATGCTGAGGCTAAATACCTTTCCGATTTAGTAACAACTATGCTAAAGAACGACAGTATAGAGAATGATACCACTCCAAAAAAATATGATATAAAAACACATTACAGCCAACAAATTGGATACATCCATGATACCATTTGGTATATTGATACAGTGAAATCTCCTTCTCCTCCTGATTTTTTTTATTTACAATCCTTATACAAAGACACAACTGTTTTAGGGGCTTTTAACCGAAATAAGAATTGGAAAAACTTTATTGTTGTTACTGATGTTACAGGAAGCATGTCGCCATATAGTGCACAAGTTTTCGTTTGGTTGAAACAACAAGCCGAAACGAAAACAGCCAAGTACTTTGTCTTTTTTAATGATGGTGATGAAAAACCTTCGAGCAAGAAAAAACCATTAGAAACAAAAGGTATTTATCTCACTAAAAATAAAAACATAGAAACAGTAATTAACACCGCCACAAAATGTATGCGAAACGGTTCTGGCGGAGGTGAAGGCTTAGAAAATGACATTGAAGCAATTATTGATGGAATAAAACAATACCCAACAGCACATGAAATAATCTTAATTGCAGACAATCTAGAAAGTATGAGAGATTATAAGTTTATATCAAAAATTAAAAGTCCCCTGCGTATTATTGTTTGTGGGGCTAGGCACAGAATTAATGTTCAATACTTAGATTTAGCAAGGCAAACAAAAGGCTCTGTGCACACCAACAATGCTGATGTATTTAACTTACAAGACCTTAAAAATGGTGAACATTTTTTTATTGATGAAAAAGAATATGTTTATGAAAAAGGAAGGTTTCACTCCGTTTACAATTGTATATGGAGCCATACGGTTGCAGGCTCTAAATCGTATTAGCACTTACTCTAAAACTTTATAAATAACCAAGTACTGCCCTTCTTGATTTGGGATACTTTCTTGAGTGCTTCTTGTTCTTGTGTCTCCTTTAAAATACTTCCCTGTTTTTATCTCTCCCAAAACATCTATTTCTTTGTAAATATACTTTTTAAGCTCTGATTCGCTCACTTTTCCTACAGGAATATTAATGAAATATTCAACTCCATTACGATCAAAATACAATTGTGCTTTTTCTGTTGTTCCATTAGAAACAGATTTAACAATTATTTTTCCATACATTTTTATTCCTTGTTTTTTTACTATTGTACTCCCAGAAACACTTCCTGAAGACGATGTTGTTTTTTGTGGGCTACATGCCAAGAAAAAAGTAGCGGCAAAAAGAAAAAAAACATTACGCATCGGTATAAATTTTACTTGATTTAAAGTCTTCAAAAGTATCAATATCATTTAATATTTTAAGCAAAGAAAAGCTCACATCTTGTTTTCCTAACTCTTTTAGTGTTGTTTCTAGCAATTTTGGATTACTCCAGGGTTTGTTTTCAAAAATAAATGGTTGTGATTTCTTCATGCCCACCAAGTAATAACCCCCATCTTCTGCTGGTCCAAAAACAACCTCGTTTTTATCTAAAGAATCAAAACCTTCTTGTATAATCTCGGCAGAAATTTCTGGCAAATCAGAACCTATTAAAATGATTTTTTCAAATCCGTCTTTAAATGCTTTTTTGAATGCTTTTTGCATTTTTTCGCCCAAACCAGCTCCTTTTTGAACATGTTTTGATGTTTTTTGCCATTTTTCTTCTATTATCTCTTCTGAAAAATAAACTCTTTTATGAACAATTAGTTGTTGTGTTGCTTTTTCCGTAATCTCTACCAATTGATTATAAACTTCTAATGCTTTTTCATCCCCTATAGATTTTGCGAGCCTTGTTTTGACCTTGCCCAGCTTGGCGTTTTTTACAAAAATTATAAGAAGCTTTTTCTCCATCTTTTACTTGTTTATACTATACTTCCTTGACAGCTTGACCCAGCCCCTGCGGTACAACCATAACAATGTTGTCCTAAAATAACATTTCTTTTTGTAAGTTCCTCAATATTAAAATCTTTAATATTTTGAGATGAAGAGGCAACGCCCAATTCTAGCATTTGATTAAAATCACAATCAAACAACTTCCCGTCCCACCCAACAGAAATAGTGTTTCTACACATTACATTTTTTGCTGCTGCTGGATTAAATGATTCAATCAGCTTGTTCATGTAATCTTCGTACTTCTTTTCTTTTAATAAGAAATCTAAAAAACGACTTATTGGTAAATTAGTAATTGTATACAGATTGTTAAACTCAATATTAAACAGCTCTTTAAGTTCTCTTTTGTAATCTAACTCCAAAGCTGTTTGTTTTGGAGGCAAAGAAGCTCCTCCCGGATTAAAAACCAAGTCTAACTCTAAACCAGAACCTTCTTTTCCGTAACCCACTTCATTTAATCTTTGTAAGGCATTAATCGACCTTTCAAAAACCCCAGACCCTCTTTGTTTGTCAACATTTTCTTTGGAATAACAGGGCAAAGAAGAAACTACTGTTACCTTATTATCAGCATAAAACTGAGGAATATCTAAGTACTTTTTGTAGGTTAAAATGGTTAAATTACTTCTAACGATTACTTTCTTGCCAAGTTGTGAAATTTCCGAAACAAACCATCTAAAATTTGGGTTCATTTCTGGAGCCCCTCCTGTTAAATCAACCGTATGAACCGTTGGTGTTTTTGCTACTTCTAAACATTGCAACAACACCTCTTTAATCATTATTTCCTTTCTATCTGGCCCAGCATCCACATGGCAATGTTCGCAAACCTGATTACACAGTTTTCCTAAATTAATTTGAAGAATCTCAATCGTTGTTGGTTTTAAAGGAAACAGGCCTATTACTTTAAGCTTTTCTGAAAACTTAAATTCTTGAGTACTCTCAAGCATTTTCACTTGAAAAGCAGCATTTGTTAACTGATTGTTTTCTTTTTGTAACGTTTTCATTTTAATAGTTTCTTAAACTCCTGCTAAATTCAACAATTTAAACCTTTTTCCTTGTCTGAGGTTTTACAAAAAAGCTTTTTTATATTTTGATAGTCTCTAAATAACTTTCCAACCAAAAAAACGCCCCCGAAACCTTGTATCGTCCCTTACAATTTTTACATTTGCAACACTTATTTTATTTTTAATAAACATTGCACCTTATGAGCAAAGGATTCTCAACATCTTCCGTTGGCAGAAAAGTATTGATGGCCCTTTCGGGGTTTTTCTTATTGTTTTTTTTACTTCAACATTTCGTAATCAATTTTTTATCTGTTATCAGTGCAGATATGTTTAACGAGGTTTCTCACTTTATGGGAACAAACGGAATAATTCAGTTTGTTATGCAGCCAGTTTTATTGTTTGGGGTGTTGTTCCATTTAGGTATGGGACTCTATTTAGATTTTAAAAACAGAGCCGCAAGACCTATAAAATATGAAATGGACAAGCCAAGTGAAAATTCATCTTGGATGAGCAGAAACATGATTATTACCGGAATTATGGTTATGCTGTTTTTAGGACTACACTTTTATGATTTTTGGATTCCAGAAATTGTTGACAAATTTATTGATGGAAAATGGGACGAACCAACAAAATATTTTCCTCACTTAGTACACAAGATGGAAGATCCTATTAGGGTTGGAATCTACTGTGTATCTTTTGTGTTTTTAGCTTTACACTTATTACACGGTTTTCAATCAAGCTTTCAATCTGCGGGGTTTAACCACAACAAATACACTCCACTTATTAAGAAATTAGGAAATTTATACGCAATCTTAATTCCTTTAGGATTTATTTTTATCGCCCTTTTCCACCTACTTAGTTCTCATTAATCTTTTAACGGTTAGAATATGTCAAAATTAGACTCAAAAATTCCAAAAGGTCCTCTTAAGGATAAATGGACGAAACACAAAAACGATATTAATTTAGTAAATCCAGCCAACAAACGTCACATCGATATTATTGTTGTCGGTACCGGTTTGGCGGGCGGATCAGCTGCTGCATCGTTAGCAGAGATGGGCTACAAAGTAAAAGCTTTTGCTTATCAAGATTCTCCAAGAAGAGCACATTCAATCGCTGCTCAAGGAGGAATTAACGCGGCAAAAAACTACCAAAACGATGGAGATTCTACTCACCGATTATTTTACGATACGGTTAAAGGCGGAGATTATAGAGCAAGAGAAGGAAACGTATATCGTTTAGCAGAGGTTTCTGCAAATATTATTGACCAATGTGTTGCTCAAGGAGTTCCTTTTGCAAGAGAGTATGGTGGTTTATTAGACAATCGTTCTTTTGGCGGGGTTTTAGTTTCAAGAACGTTTTATGCTAAAGGACAAACAGGGCAGCAACTTTTATTAGGTGCTTATTCTGCAATGAACCGTCAGATAGGTAAAGGAAAAATCACCATGTATAACCGTCACGAAATGATGGACATTGTAAAAGTGGACGGAAAAGCGAGAGGAATTATTGCTCGTAACATGATTACTGGAGAAATTGAAAAACATTCAGCTCATGCTGTAGTAATTGCTTCTGGTGGTTACGGAAATGTTTTCTTTTTATCCACTAATGCAATGGGGTCTAACGTAAGCGCTGCCTGGAAAATTCATAAAAAGGGAGCCTACTTCGCAAACCCTTGTTACACTCAAATTCACCCAACTTGTATTCCAAGAGCTGGTGATTTCCAATCGAAACTGACCTTAATGTCAGAATCATTGAGGAATGATGGAAGAATTTGGGTGCCTAAAAACATGGAAGATGTAATGGCTATCCGTGAAGGAAAAAAGAAGCCAACCGAATTAACTGAAGACGAAAGAGATTATTATTTGGAAAGAAGATATCCTGCATTCGGAAACTTAGTACCAAGAGATGTAGCTTCTCGTGCTGCAAAAGAAAGATGTGATGCTGGTTACGGTATTAACGCAACAGGAGAGGCTGTATATTTAGATTTTAAATCTGCTATAAACAGATACGGAAACGAAAAAGCATTAGTTACTGGAATTGAAAACCCAAGTGATGCTAAAGTTTTAGAGTTAGGAGAGGGTGTTATCGAAGAAAAATACGGTAACCTTTTCCAAATGTATGAGAAAATTGTTGCTGAGAACCCATACAAAACACCAATGATGATTTACCCAGCGGTACATTATACAATGGGTGGTATTTGGTGTGATTATAACTTAATGACAACTATTCCTGGTTGTTATGCTGCCGGAGAAGCCAACTTCTCTGATCACGGAGCAAACAGACTAGGGGCTTCGGCATTAATGCAAGGATTAGCCGATGGTTATTTCGTGTTGCCTTACACTATTGGAGATTATTTAGCGGATGATATTAGAACAGGAACAATCTCTACAGATTTGCCGGAGTTTAATGAGGCTGCCAAAGATGTAACGGATCAATTAGAAAAATTAATAAACATTAAGGGCTCTAAATCTGTTGACTCTTTCCACAAAAGGCTTGGAGAAGTAATGTGGAATAAAGTTGGGATGGCTCGTAATGCTAAAGGTTTAACCGAAGCAATGGATGAGATTAAAGCTATTCGTGAAGACTTTTGGAAAGATGTTCGTATTCCTGGGGGCATGAATGAATTGAACCCTGAGCTAGAAAAAGCGACAAGAGTTGCTGACTTCTTAGAGTTAGGAGAGCTTTTCGCTAAAGATGCTTTAGCAAGAGAAGAATCTTGTGGTGGCCATTTTAGAGAAGAGTCTGTTGAAGAAGATGGGTTGCAAAAAGGTGAGGCCAAAAGAAATGATAAAGACTTTGCCTACGTTGCTGCTTGGGAATACAAAGGAGAGCCAAGAGATGCTGAAATGCACAAAGAAGAATTAGAGTTTAACGATATTGAACTGAAAACACGTTCTTATAAATAGGATTTAGGGAAAAGCCAATGGCTAAAGAGCCACAAGGTAAAAGGGAAGAGGTCAAAGAAAAAGGCGCAAAGAAGAAATATTTTGATAGAAACTAAAAAGAAAATATCCTCTTATAAAGATCTTTTGGTTTGGCAAAAGGCTATTAAAATAGTAAAAGGGACTTACCTTCTTGCTAAAGAGCTTCCAGAGGACGAAAAGTTTGGATTAATCAGCCAAATGAGAAGATGTTCTATTTCTATTGCTTCGAACATTGCTGAAGGTTGGGGCCGAGAGTCAACTAAGAGTTATGTTCAATTTTTAAAAATTGCACGAGGTTCTTTATTTGAATTAGAAACTCAGCTGATTATTTGTAAAGAATTAGATTACGTTTCAAATGAAACTTATAATAAAATAAACGATTTAATAGTTGAAGAGAGCAAAATGTTAAACACTCTAATAAAAGCTATCAATAAAAAGTAGTGACCTCATCTTGCCTTTTGCCATTTTTTGGCTTTTGGCTTTTGACTAAACGACTAATAACTAAAGAAACTATGGATTTAACGCTAAAAGTTTGGAGACAAAAGGATAAAAACGATAAGGGTCGTATGGAAACATATCCTGTTAAAGGAATTTCTGAGCACGCTTCGTTTTTAGAAATGCTTGATGTATTAAACGAGCAATTAATTACTCAAGGAACGGAGCCTGTTGCTTTTGATCACGATTGTAGAGAGGGTATTTGTGGAATGTGTTCTTTATATATTAATGGAGAAGCTCACGGACCAGACAGAAAGGTAACGACTTGTCAATTACACATGAGAATGTTTAAAGATGGCGAAACAATTTATATTGAGCCTTTCAGGTCTAAAGCATTTCCTGTGTTAAAAGATTTAGTTGTTGATAGAACTTCTTTTGAAAGAATACAACAAGCTGGAGGGTTTATTTCTGTAAACACTTCAGGAAACACACAAGACGCAAATGCTTTACCTATTGCTAAACCAATGGCTGATAAAGCAATGGATGCTGCAACATGTATCGGTTGTGGCGCTTGTGTTGCAACTTGTAAAAACTCTTCTGCAATGTTATTTGTTGCGGCTAAAGTTGCTCAATACTCATACCTGCCGCAAGGGCAGATTGAGCGCAAAGAACGTGTTTTAAACATGGTTGACCAAATGGACAAAGAGGGTTTTGGAAACTGCACCAATACTGGAGCTTGTGAAGTTGAATGTCCTAAAGGAATTTCTTTAGAGTTTATTGCAAGAATGAACAAGGAGTATGTTACAGCTTCTGTTGCTTCTGAAAAATAAAACACAATAAAATATTGAATTAAAAAGCCTCGATTATTCGTGGCTTTTTGTTTGCCATAAAAAGAAATAAACGTTTTTAGCAATCCAACAATCTAAAGGAATTCTTTTTCTTGTCCTAATTATTAGCCCTATATTTAAACAAGATAATTTCTTTCGAAATATAAATTATGAAAAAATTCAACCGGTTATTCTTCGTTTTTTGTTTTTTGTTTAGTCTAAATATTGACGCTCAATCTTTTGAATTGTTAGATGCTAACAACGTTAGCATAGATGGCACAACACACTATGTTTATGGAACTAATATTGAACTTGATCACGTAAAATTTAACATTAATAATTTATCCAACTCAACTCAAACCTTTGCCTTAAAAGTGAGGCAGGAATATTCTCCATACCCCCAAAGTGGTTTGAGTATCTGTTTTTTAACCTTTTGTTTTCATGCCTCAACCGGTCTATTTTCTACACAAATAATAAACAATGGTGTTGGTGATACAATTCCTGCTAACAGCCAGTATAATACAAACTTGGATATGCGCCCTGTTACTTGGCCATGGATTGACTGCCCAAATGACTCTTCAATATGGCACATTACTATTTATGATCCAGGAAATATTGCAGACTCATCTTCGGCAAGAGTTATATATAAATGTGTAACGTCAACAAATGTTGGAGAATCTTTAAATGAAGCCTCTTTTAATATTTACCCAAACCCTACTAATTCAGTATTAAACTTTAATTCCATAATTACAGGTCGTTTATATAGTGTTTTAGGAAATGAGGTTTTACATTTTAACAATAAATCAGAAATTGATATTTCTCATTTGAAAAAAGGTGTATACTTCTTAAAAACAAATGGTTCAACAATAAGGATTCTTAAGCAATAGCATCAAACTTTCAGAGCTTTTGTTTGTCAGCTATTTAACAGTGCAGAAACTTCTTTATTCCTAACTTTGGGCATGAGCAAACGAACTTTAATTTTAGGGGCAAGTGCCAACTCTGAAAGATATGCTTTTAAAGCAACAACAATGTTATCAGAACATGGGCATGATGTTTTTCCTGTTGGCTTGCGAGCAGGAAAAATTGGAGAACAGAATATCTTAACAGATTTTCCAAAAATTAAAAACATTGACACAATCTCTCTTTATGTTGGGCCAAAAAATCAACCTGTCTATTATGACTACATTCTTAACGTGATAACCCCAAAACGAATTATTTTTAACCCTGGAACAGAAAGCGAAAAGCTTGTTAATCTTGCAGGTAAAAAGGGAATTCAAACAGAAGAAGCTTGCACTCTTGTGTTGTTGTCTCTGGGAAGCTACTAGTATTTATACCTATAGAAATATATAAAAACAAGTAGTTATACGGACTGTTGTTGGATCAAGTCAAAAAGTTGGGGGATTTAGGATTTAGGCAAAAATATTAGTGAGTCTAAATAAGAAGAAATCGATGTTTCTAACCCCTCTAAATTGAGT
>NVUQ01000086.1 GCA_002401955.1 Flavobacteriales bacterium
TGTAACGCCAAAAGCTTGAGGCATGAACTCTATATGTGTAGTGACAAAGGCAATGATAGCATAAGGGTTATTTTGACGTATGATTTTAGCGATATCAAGTCCCTTCTTATCTTCACCTTTAATTTCAACCTCTTTAATTATCATCTCATAATCTATCATTAAGAACTTGTCTGACTTTTTTTCTACTTTAAACGTAAAACTAAATGGTCCTTTTTTAAAAAAAGTGTTTAATTGTTTTAATAAAGTAAAGTCCAAGTCTAGTTCTAATATTATTTTATGTTTCTTATTAATAGCTTCATAAGTAATAATTCTTTCGTTTTTATTAATCACTTTCGGAAATGGATGAACTTTTCCAATCAAATGTTTTACAGGTAGATAATTCCTGTCTTTAACTTTTGTAACACTAGAAGTTCTTTGTTCAACATTACATTCTAAAACAGAATTTAAAGACGTTATAGAGTGTTTTAAACTATCAATATTATACGAATCATATTTTTTTGCAATTAACTTTTTTAAATTATTATTTAAATCCTCTTTATTGTAATAATTAAGAGCAATAACCTTACGGTTAGACAAACCATTTTTATTCATCATTATTTTACCTACTAACCTATTGTTATTAAGTTTTAACTCAGAATAAGTTGAATCAGTATTAAACCTGTAATCAATTTTTTCTATCTGATAAAATACACCTTCCTCTTTATTAATTATAAAAATATTTCTACCCTGTGTATGTATGCTTGGATTTGAATATTCACAGTATTTATCTGTGGCATCAAATAGCATCCACCCATCATTTTTTTTCACAACACAAACTACATGGTTTGCACTAGCTATATTTGGGAAATTCAACTCTAACCTATGGCTTAAGCTTGAGGATAAAGCCATATTAGCTTCTATACCTCTATACATTAAAGCTTTAACTAATAAATTAGACATATCCTTACAATCTCCTTGTCTATTTGATAAAATATCGTTGACGTTTCTCGGAACAAAAGCATTAACACCATCTTCTATAGCTAAATATCTAATTTTTTCTTGAACAAATTTTAATAACTTTTTTTCTACTGATTCATTATCATTAACGTCTCTTAATAAAGAATCTATTTCGTGTTTAGAATTATCATTCAATTCCCCAGTACTTTCAACCAGTTTATAATACCAATCATTAAGTGATTTTTGCGGATTATCATTATCACTAATTTGAATTCTAACAACTTGAGATTTATAGTTGGAAAAAAGATAAGATGATTTGTTAGTCTTTAAATCAACAATAGCTGTTTGTGACTTTTCACTCTGATGAAACTTATATTTTTTGCCTATTTCTGTTTCAGAACTATCAATCTTTAAGTTTTCGATATGATAAGGTAAGTTATAAAAAACATATTTATCTTTTGGTATACTAATTTCGTAAGTAATAGAATCACATTTATAATAGGTGTAAAAATTTAACGTAGAAACATACATTAAATCATCTCTTGTAATCCGATATTTAAGTTTAAAAGTTGTTGGTTTGGGTATATAATACTGAAGTGATTTTACTCCATCATAAAAGTTTCTTGAAGTTAATGATGTTTCAAGGAACTCTTTTTGTTTTATGTTTTTTACCTTTTTATCAAACCATTCTAGTTTTAAGTCAGTAATTTTTTCCAAACTAGTATAAGGTATCGATATTTGAGTTCCATCATTATCTGTAATTTTTCCTTCAATTATTATTTCCTCAATAATATTAGAACCTTCTAGATATATATTATGCGACTTATAAAAATATTCAATTTGACCATAAACTTTCTTACTAGAATAAAAAGTGATAAAAAATATTAACAATAACTTTATAAAGTTCATTGTGTTAAAGTACAATAATAGATTTATTTAACAATAAAAAAGCCGAAACAGTTGTTTCGGCTTTTTTATTATGGTTTAAAGGTTTTTATTTATTTCTAACAGGTATTGGTTTAAGTATATACTTTGGTCCAAAATTTTCTACCACCCAATTCCTTAGTTCTTCAATCTCTTCTTCTAATAAATTTTGATATGCTTTAGAGAGCTCTTTCTTAAATAATACAATATCAAAACTCATTTTACTTAATACACTTTTACTGTATGCTAACATTTTAATTGATCTATCTTTTGTTCTTTTCATATTCCTTTTTCTTAACGAGTTTAAATCTACAAAATATTTTGCCTTTATCCTATTTAATCTAATTATTAAGATTGTTTTGTAGATGATTTAGATTTGATAACGAAACTCATTTTAAGATATTGTTGGTATTATTTATCTTAACATAAATTAACAGTTTTAAAGATTTACACTAAGCCAAATAAAATAAATACTAAACCCTATAAGGTAAACAATGCCAACCCAACTCAATACTTTTAAAAACAGGCTTGGTTTATTTTCTTCTGGCATTGTTTTACCATGTATAACCAAATAATTTAGAATGGCTAAAATTGGCGATGTAATAAACGCTATTTTAGTAGCAAAATCTACCATTTCTTTCATATTAGTTAAAAACAATGAAAGAATAACAACCGTACCAACAACTACAATCATTAACCACATCCAATAAGTGTTATTCGGTTTTTCATATTCTTTTTTTACTATCATACTTGTTGTTGGAGCCAATACTCTCGGAAAAGCATCTAAACATGTTAACGTAGTGCTAAACATTGTTGTAAAAGCAGCTATAGCTATTAAATAATATGCCCAGTCTCCTAAACTGTTGGTATAAATTCCTATTAATTGTTTTGCAAAACCTCCCCCACTCGCTTCTAGCTCTATTCCTGTTCCATAAATTGTAGTAGCACCTAAACCAACAAAACACAATGCTAAAAATAAAGTACCCCAATACCCAATTTTAAAATCTAACAAAGCTGTTTTTAAAGGTATTTTTTGATTGATTTCTTTTGATTTTTCTACCGCCCATACCGAATGCCAAACAGAAATATCTAATGGGGCTGGCATCCATCCCATTAAAGCAATTAAAAATAATACGTTACCATTATCAGAAAATGAAAATGTTTTTAAATACATAGTATACTGCTCACTATTTCCTAAAAGAGAAAAACCAAAAGCAACTATTGTAGTAAGTGTTAATAGCACAATAATTAACTTCATCGTTTTATCTAAAAACGAAAAATCACCTATTAGCAATATTCCAAGGCAAACCAGCAATAAGCCTGCTGAAATTATCCAAGGCTCAACCATTAAACCGGTTATTTCGGATACCAATCCTGCTGTAACTACTGTTACTGCCGATTGAATAATAAACATAGTGCTTATTGTTATCCCAATAAAAAGATACAAAGCCCAATTTCCTAATGCTTGATATCCATCTAATAAACTTTTACCCGTACTTGCTGCATACCTTGGTCCTATTTCAAAAAAAGGATATTTTAAAAAATTAGCTAATAAAACTGCCCAAATCAATCCATAACCAAATTCTGCTCCAGCTCTTGTAGATTGCACTAAATGTGATACTCCTATTGCAGCACCTGCATACAATAAACCAGGCCCTAACATTTTATACCAAGGAAGTTTCATTTAATCTCTTTTTTGACTAACTCCATAAATCGGAGAATACTCCTCAAATTTATTGATGTTTACTTTATATGGTTTGTTACAATAGTCAGTAACGATAAGTTGATTATCTAAAATTGTAAATTTCCGAGTATGCTCAACTCCATAATAGTTTGCTTGAAGTGTAATGGTAAGACCTTTAATTTCAAGTACTTTACAAGTTATTTCTCGCTCTAAATAAACTAAACCAAATTCTTTATTCTGATCAATTCCTTTTACAACTATTCCGTGGTGAGCTTTAGAGCTTCTATATTCGTTTCTTTTATCTGGAAAAGCAGAATAGGTATAAGTTCCCGGATCTTTTACCATATCTATCCCGTTTACTTGTAAATCAAACGAAAGTTTATCATTGTGCACATGCCCCCAACTGTGGTGCATTTTTTTATTTGAAATAGTGCTTATTGCTAAATAAAATTGCGCTGATTTGAACACGTAAATTCCAAACTCATCATAAGCGTAAAGTTTTATTTCATCAGTATTAATATCATTAGCAAACTTAATTTCTGTTGTTGTTGGTTTTTGAAGCTGATGCTTGGCGTTTCTAATTTGGTGCTTCTTTTTTTCTAAAGAAATTGGGGCTACTATTTTTGTGTTTTTTGAAATTTGCTCAATGATTTTTTGTTCAACAAAAGTAGTTTCTTTTCCTCCAAACAGACCAGAAAAACCAGCTAATAACGATTCATAATTTAATAATGAACTCTCAGGTAAAAACTTAAACAGCCTTCCGCTATCATTATCTCCAAATTGAGGCATTTCTCCATTTGGTTTTATAACATCTTTTATAAACTGAGCTGATTTCCCTAATAAATCAATATAATTTTTACTTAATTTTTTTCCATTTCTAAGCATTAAAGCCGTAGCATAAAGCATTGCCTCTGCACTTAAACAATGGTAAGTAGTTGAACCTTCAAAATTTCCACCATCACTAAAAAATTGCTTTTCAAATTCTTTTTCAATTTCTTCTTCTGCAAATGCTCTCCATTCTAATGTTTCATCTTTAATTGATAAATAATTAGTCGCGAACAACAATCCCACAAGGTTAAATAAGTAATGGTTTCCTGCAGCCCCTTCTTTATGCTCTAAATGATTGTAAATAAATAAAGCATGCTGGTAAATAGCATCTGTTAATATCAAGGTAAACTTATCATTTAAAATATTAGTTGAATCTACTTGTTTAAATATATCATAAGCAACCAACCAATTAGCTAATCTAATTCCAACATCCATTGCACAAGCCCATTGCACTCCCATTCCTATCGGATTAGAAACAATAAAATCTATACTCTGATTTTTAAACTCTATTATTAATTCCTCTTTATTTTCAGCAGTAATTGCTGCAATTGCCATTTGTGGCAAATGCTGTAAACGCCCTAATTCCCAGCAATTTTTTATATCTACATTTTTAGATTTATCTATTATTTGATCATCAAATTGTTTGTTAGCACGAAAACTAAAACCACTTGCTACATCTAGCTGCCAATTAATAAGTTGATAACCACCCCCTATGTTTTGGGATAGGTTTTCCGAAAAAAACTGGTGTTCATCAGCAAGGTTAAGTTCTCTTGTTGAGTTTCTACTTACCCAACCACTTCCCAATAAATCAAACTCGTGTTTTAAATAACAAGAAATTATTTCAGGGTTACTAGAAATCTTAAAATCAGTAATATTTAACAAAGAATTTACCGTATAATTAGATGCAGACCTTCTTATATCTTCTAATGTGTAATCTATTTTTTTAGATGGAAAAATCCTCTTTAAAATTCTTTTAATAAGAATTTTAAAAGGAAGTTGTTTTGCTATTTTAAGATTACTCAAATTAAATACTTTAAAACTTATTTTCAATCAGACCAAAATAAACATTTTATTAAAACTTAGTATATTCTTTCTTTTTTAAGATTTGATTATCTGATAATTCATTTAAACTAATTACTTTTAGCCTACATAACAAAACACTATTTTAATGAATCTTTTTCAAAATAAATATACTCAACACTTTGCAGCTATTTTTATACTATTAATTGTTGCAGGAATATATTTTTATCCTGAAACTCAAGGTAAAAAAATATTAAGTCACGATCAGGTTAGTTCTGCTGCTGCATATAAAGAGATAGGGGATTACAAAGAAAAAGGGGATAAAATTTTATGGACAAGTAGAATTTTTTCAGGAATGCCAGCATTTCAAGTCGCATACACTGTTGATCAAAACCTATTAATTTGGGTGTATAAATCAAACCTTTTACTCCCTAAAAGCTTATGGCTATCTTTTATGCTTATGTTTGGTTTTTACTTGTCATTATCCATTCTCGGATATCCTATGGGTATTCGTTTATTAGGGGCTATTAGTTTTGCTTTATCTACTTGGTTTTTGCTATCTATCGAAGCAGGACATTCGACCAAAATGGTAACAGTTTCTTTTATACCTCCACTTATAGCTTCAATTTTAATTAGTTATCGAGGTAAATGGTTATTAGGAGGTGTTCTAACAAGTTTGTTTTTAGGATTAGCTATTATGGCAAATCATATTCAAATTATATATTTTTCTGTTTTCTTTATCGCAATCTTATTTTTTGTCAAACTATTTAAAGCATTTCAAGAAAAAGATATTGCAATCTTCTTTAAAAGAACACTTATACTAATAGCTTTTGGTATTTTAGGAATACTACCTAATATTACTTTATTATGGACAACCTATGATTATGGAAATTCTTCTACCAGAAACGGGAAATCAGAACTAACTAAACAAATAGATGAGAAACAAGGTTCTGGTCTAGATCTTGATTATGCTATGGCATGGAGTTATGGACAATCCGAAACTATTAATTTACTAATACCAGGAGTGTATGGTCCTGGAGCAAGCTTAAATAAAAACTCTGAAACGTATCAAGAATTAAGAAAAAAAGGCGTTCCGAAAAATCAAATTAAAAACTATTTGAAAGGAATACCAATGTACTATGGAACTCAAAGTACTCCATCAGGCCCATCATATATGGGTGCTGGATTAATCTTTTTATTCCTATTAATGTTTTTCCTTTATAAAGGCAATTTTAAATGGATATTACTTGGAACAATTATACTCTCCATCGTTTTTTCATGGGGTGGAGACTTTTTAATTGTTAACGAATTTTTCTTTAATCATTTTCCACTCTTTAATAAATTTAGAACGCCATCTATGTGGCTAAGTTTAACTATGATATGTATCTCTTTTGGAGCAATGCTTAGTTTAAAAATTATTTATGAAAAGCAATATGATTCAGAAAAACTTAAAAAAGCACTTTTTATCTCAGGTGGAATTTTAGGCGGATTTTCTATCCTTACTTATCTTTTTGGAAGCTCAATGTTAGATTTTGATGGACCTTACGATGCTCAAATGACTCAAAATGGTTTTCCGATGGATTCAGTGATACAAGACAGAGTAAATCTGGTTAAAAGCGATGCCTTAAGGACTTTTGCAATTATAGCTCTTCTATTCGGAACTATTTGGGCAGTCTTAAATAACAAACTAAAAAGCTTAACCATGGCTCTCTCTATTATTTCCTTAATTGTAATTGGAGACATGTGGTTTGTAGGAAAACGTTTTTTAAATAGTGATGATTTCACTAAAGCCAAATCTTTTGAAAAATCAATTGTCGCAACTGCAGCTGATCTTCAAATTTTAAATGACAAAGAAGTTAATTATAGAGTTTTTAACACCTCAGTTAATTCATTTAATGAACTAACCCCTTCATACTTCCATCAACATGTTGGTGGTTATAGTGCTGTTAAATTATCTCGTTATCAAGATTTAATTGAAAGGCACTTATCAAAAGGTAATATGAACGTATTTAATATGCTTAACGCCAAATATTTCATTACAGGACAACCTGGCCAAGAAGTTGCCCAACAAAATCCAGGAGCTTATGGTTCGGTTTGGTTTGTTGATAAAATTGATTGGGCAAAAAATGCTGATGAAGAAATGGAAAAATTAACTGATTTCGACCCAAGATCAACTGTTATTATTGATAAGCGTTTTAAAGATTATATTAGAGAATTAAAGCTATCTAATAATCCTCAAAATTCAATTAAGTTAAGCTCTTTCCATCCAGATAACATGGCATATTCATCAAATTCTACAACAGAAAACTTTGCTGTATTCTCCGAAATTTGGTACAAAGGAAATGAAGATTGGAAAGCCTATATTGATGGAAAAGAAACTGAGTTTATTAGAGTAAATTACCTATTAAGAGGAATGAAAATTCCAGCAGGTAAGCATGAAATCACTTTTAAATTTTATCCTCAAGTTCATTACATTGGAAGTAAGATATCTTTAGCATCTTCTATACTTATTATTCTAATGTTATTAGGTTTGGTTATAATGATTGCCATGGGTAAGGATTTACCAGGAATGAAAGAGGATTAATACTAAATCTTGAGTTCAATTATTTAATAATTTTACCATCACAAAAAACAGATATAGTGTATTACTTTTGAGCGATTCTTATCTCTATAATTTAATCTACTTAAATTTTATACACTTTTTTTAATATTTGTTTAAATCCAATATTAACTACGATAAAAGCAATAATAGAAACAAATACTTGACCGTATAAAGCCCCATCAATCTTATAGGTTTTTACTAAGTACCAATAGGGAATAATTGAAACAATAAAAATGATAAGTGCCATTTTAAAATTAATCCTTATATAACCTATTGCTAATAGAAACGGTCCTTTCAAAGAAATCCAACTACGTATTCCCCATCCTAAAGTTAAAACTTGGAAATAAAACATAGAACCATCATATTTACCATCAAACAATAAATGAATCACAAATGGGACTACTACTACAGATAGAACTCCGATAAAAAGTATAGTTGCTCCAAATATCCTGTTTGATTTTTTAAAAGCCTTTAAGATTTGGATATCGTTACTTGAATACTCTGAATAATAGGGAGTTACAAATTGCTGAGCGGTATAAGTTACAATTCGTAACCCAACAATCAAAGTAAGCGCAAAACTATAAAAACCAAATTCTTCAGGATCATTTACTAGATGGTTTAAAAAGAATACATCCAGATAAAGAGATAATGCATTTATAATATTTCCTGAAAAAGCAAATTTTGCCAAATTCCAATTTTTATAAAAATGGACTTTCATAGTCTTTTTCCAACTTTTTAAAAATGAAGTTTTAAAAACTAATAGTAAAGTACTCATTAAAAAACCTATTATAATACCCAAAACAAAACCATTAAGTCCAAACAAATAAGTTAATAATACAATAATCAATACATGAAGAAGTCTTGCTATTACCAACAATACAGATATTTTCTTAAACTCTTTAAGAGCTTGGTAATAGGCTATCAATAAATTATTTAAAGCTATCAATGGTATTGTTAAGCTATAATAAACAAATAAGTTATTAGTTAATATATCGCTAGAAATTAGTTTAAAGAAAGACAAAAGAATACTTAATAAAAGCGTTATAAAACTGAACAACAAAGTCGATTTAAAAGCAGAAGCAAAAAGTGTTTGCTTTTCATCAGCACTCATATCTTTTTCAGAGCACAATTTTAAAATGGATGTATTAAAACCTAACCCTGCTATTATAACTCCAACGGCAGCAAAAGTTTGCAAAGATTTTATTCTTCCAAAATCATCAGCTATTAAAATCCCAGCAACAAACATTTGAGATCCAAATTCTATTAAATAAATTAAGGCAGTTGCTGAAAACAAATGAAAAAAACCCTTACGGTATATATCAGTGAGTATATTATTTAATTTTTCCAATAAAATTTGTTATTATTACAAAGGTAACCTTTCTACATGTTTCTATATCTAAAAAAACCTACAAACCTGAGTTCGATTCTTAACTCAAAGGTTATCAGATATTTATGTTATAACATTTCTTTTAAAAAGTTGGTGAATTGCTAATAAAATCCGACATTAATGGTTGTAATCATTTAATAAACAGACATTTACATGCAAATCACCAAAGATAAAATTACAGAGATATTTTATTTGACAGATGAATTTTGTCAAGAATTTACAAAAAGTTTTGATTCTCATTTAATTGGGAATAAGTCTAAGAAAACTCCAAAGATGTCAGATAGCGAAGTCATAACTATTCTGACACTTTTTCATTTTAGAAGTTTTAGAAACCTTAAACATTTTTATCTTTATTATGTTCAGCAGCACCTAGAAAAGGATTTTCCTAATACTGTTTCTTATAACCGATTTGTCGAGCTTACTCATAGAGTTTGCATGCCAATGACTCTCTTTTAAAAAACATGTTGTTTAGGTGAATCTACAGGTATTTCCTTTGTAGATTCTACTCCTGTTAGGGTTTGTAAAAACAAACGTATTTATAGACATAAAGTATTCAAAAACATTGCTACTACTGGAAAATCAACAATGTGCTGGTTTTATGGATTTAAGCTTCATCTAATTATTAATGATAAAGGAGAGGTGTTAAATTTTGTTATTACCCAAGCTAATGTTGACGATAGGGAGCCTTTGAAAAACCCGAAGTTTGTAAATAAAATTAAAGGAAAGATTTATGCAGACATAGGTTATATTGGTCGAAAATTAACAGAATTATTATTTATTGATGGACTACACTTGATTACTTCTATCAGAAATAATATGAAAAATGTATTAATGGAACTTAAAGATAAGATCTTACTCAGAAAAAGATCTGTGATTGAAACAGTTAATGATGAACTGAAAAATATGTGCTAAATTGAACATTCTAGACATCGTTCTTTTAACGGTTTTATTGCCAATACTATTGCTGCTCTTATTGCTTATTCCTTCTTTCCGAAAAAACCGTCAATAAAATTCGAAGAAGTAATCTCTAACCAAGTTGCCTTATTTTAGAATCGAACTCAGGTTTCAAAATAATTCACGTCATACACTACCTAAACCACTTTAATTTTAACATTTTTTTTATCTCAAGCATAATTATATATGTAGAATTTCGAACTATAAATAGTATTTTTACTCTCTACAATTTTAGATTAAAAAAATTTTAAAAATTGCACTCACATGAAATTAAATGACATTCAAGATATGAAACGCATCGATTTCGATAATATCGACCATACTATGGAAGATTTATTGTATCATTTGGCACGCTATAAATTTGTTGGAAGGCAATTAAATAAAAAATGGGATGTATTAGAAGTTGGTTGCGGAACTGGATATGGAGCAAATTTTCTTGCTCAATTTTGTAAGTCGATAAACGCATGTGAACTAGATGAAAACTTATTAGAAAAAGCAAAAAATAAATTTAACCAAAAAGATAATCTAACTTACTCATATAATCCAACACTTAAATCTTATGATGTAGTGGTCTCATTAGAGGTTATTGAACATATGACCAAAGAGCATGGTGAAGCATTATTAGATTTTATCTTATCGAATCTTAAAAGCAATGGACTTGCTTTTATTTCAACACCTAGAAGAATTGATAACCCATCTGAAAACAGAAAAAAATATCATATTCATGAATACACTTATCAAGAATTTAAAGATAGTTTAGAAGAAAAATTTGATAAAGTTTTAATATTTTCTCAGAATGATGAAATAATATCTACTCAGAACTATAATAGTGCATGGAACTATATTGCCATTTGCTATAAAAGATAAATCTTAATTTACTACTAAACACAATTTATGAACGCTTTAATTACCGGTGGACTTGGATTTATTGGATCTAATTTAGTTGATTTCTTAGTTTCAAAAAAATGGGACATAACAGTTATTGATAATTTATCCACTGGAAGTTTAGATTATAAAAATTTAGAAGCTGAGTATTGGATAAAAAATGTTGATGAGTTAACTTTTGAAGATATTCAAGACTTTGAATATGTTTTTCACTTAGCTGCTCTCCCTAGAATTCAACCCTCATTTGATGAACCAATAGAACATGAAGATGCTAATGTTATAATAACTATAAAACTTTTAGAATTGTTAAAACAATCTAAAAAATTAAAAAAACTAGTATATTCTGCAAGCTCTGCATGCTATGGTACTCCTAAAAACTACCCTACACCAGAATCTGAACAAATACAAATCCTTTCCCCTTATGCCCTTCAGAAATATTCTTCTGAACAATACTGCTTAATCTTAGGTGAAAGGTTTAATATTCCTGTAATAACTTTAAGGTACTTTAATGCTTACGGCCCAAGATCTTTCAACCCTAATAATACACAAAATGCATATTCTTCAGTTATAGGTGTTTTTAATGCCCAAAAAAATAACAATACCCAATTAACAATTACTGGAGATGGTAGTCAAAAAAGAGATTTTGTTCATGCTAAGGATATTGCAAATGCAAATTATCTTGCATCAATTAGCCCTATAACTGGAGAATCATATAACGTTGGATATGGTACCTGCTATTCAATTATTGAAATAGCAAAAATGTTTAATACGGATTACACTTTTATTCCTCAACGTAAAGGTGAAGCAATGATAACTTATGCTAATATTGATAAAATAAAAAAGGATCTTGGTTGGGTTCCTCAAATATCTATTGAGGAAGGCATATCAACACTTTCCTAAATCAATAAATTATGCCTAATCTTCTGAATATGTCAAGGTTTTTAACCAACGTTTTAGTTGCTTTTCAGAATGAATGTATAAATATTTTTGACTTCATAAAGTATTTATTTATTCAAGATAAATCTCTTAAGCTAAACACAAACAAAAAGTTTATTTTAATAGCAGGAAGAGCCCCTAATTACAGAGTAATAAAATATGCAAACCTTTTAGCTAGCGATAGTAAAAATCTAATTTATCTATGCGCTCAAGATTTAAATCTTCTTAAACAAACTAAAGTTTCCGATAACATAAAGCTAATAAAGTATAGAAGTATTTCACATCTTGAGAACATGGTAAAACATTGTAATGCTAAAGTTACTATAGCTTTTTGTTCAAGAACACGAGACGCTGCTAGTGTTTTAAAACGATCTAAAAGTTTTAGGTTATTAGATATATATGATTGTAGAACAAATTGTTTTGGAGAAAACCCACCACTATTATGGCTAAAAAGTGAAGTTAAATTTGAAAAATATAATTTAGAAAATGCAGATGGAATAATCGCTAGAAACTTAGAATCAAAAGATGTTTCAAGGAGGTTTTCATTTAAGTTTCCGTCAAAAAACATTCTGTTCCTAGATTATTGTGATACTGAAAATTTTCAGCCACCCTCAAAAAATAGTTTAACCAATGAAAAAGATATTAGTCTGGTATATTCTGGTGGAATTTTTGGACCAAGTTCGTTAAAATCAAGTTGGGGTATAATAGATTTTGATATCCTCATAAAGTCGTTACCTCAATCTCAATTAAATTTACATTTATATCCTTTTCCTAACGAACCTATTTCATACTATTCAGAATTATTAGAAATGGAAAAAACTAATCCTTATTTAACAATTTATCCATCAGTTTCTAATTTTAAGTTAGCAAGTGAGATTGGTAAATATCATTTTGGTATCTTGCCTAACTTTAAGGTTGATGATTATCCTATACTAGATTTCAAATTAGATATGTGCACTAGTAATAAATTTTTTAATTATCTTGAAGCTGGTATTCCAATCATAGTTTCAAATGAATTAAAATTTATGTCTTGGATTGTTAAGAGATATGAAATAGGAATTGTAATTAAAAAAGAAGACCTAAAAAATCTTAGAAATATAATTTTTGAATATGATTACGGACAAATGATAAAAAATGTAATAACAGTTCGAGATAAACTTTCGTTTCAACATAACAACCATCGATTATTAACTTTTTTAAACAAACTTTAAAAATGTCTTCAAAAATTTATTCTCTCTCCGATTTAGAAGCTATAACAGCTTCGCATAAATCTCAAAATAAAACAATAGCCCATTGTCATGGATGCTTTGATTTATTACACTTAGGACATATTAGACACTTTGAGTCTGCTAAAAAGACCGCAGATATTTTAATCGTAACATTAACAAAGGATAAGTTTATAAATAAAGGCCCTGGCCGACCTGTATTTAATGAAAATCAACGAGCTGAAGCGATTGCAGCTCTTCAATATGTAGATTATGTAGCCATAAATAATTGGGCTACTGCAGAAGAAACAATTAAAATATTAAAGCCCAACCTTTACATAAAAGGTCCTGATTACAAAGATCAAACCAATGATTTAACTGATAATATTGGTATTGAGGAAAATGCTGTATTATCAGTTGGAGGAAAAATTCATATTACCGAAGATGAATCATTTTCTTCTTCAAAACTAATTAACACACACTTTAGTCCACTTGATGAAAACATTCAAAGCTATTTATCTGATTTTAAAACAAGACATAATATTGACGATGTATTAAAGGTTCTTGATAAAATGAAAGATCTTAATGTACTCGTCATTGGTGACACAATAATAGATGAATATCATACTTGCACACCCTTAGGAAAATCTTCTAAATCACCAACAATATCAACTAAATTTGAGACCGAAAACTCCTATGCTGGTGGGATTTTGGCTATTGCTAACCACATACAAGAATATACAAACAACGTACATTTAATTACTCTCTTAGGAGAAGAAAACACTCAATTAGAATTAATTAAATCTAAGTTAAATCAATCTATTACTCCTGCTTTTTTCACAAGGAAAGATGGCCCTACAGCAACAAAGAGAAGGTATTTAGATAACTATTTAAATTTAAAGTTGTTTGAAGTTACATTTATGAATGATAGACACATTGATAAAAGTCTAGAAAATGAAATTATAAATCACTTCAACTCTGTATATGCTAACTATGACTTAATTGTATTAGCTGACTTTGGGCATGGGTTTATTACTCCAAATATTATTCAAGCCCTTGAAAAGTCGAATAAATACTTATCAATTAATGCTCAAACAAATTCTAACAATTTTGGGTACAACTACATTACTAAGTTTCATAATGCTGATTACATTTCTATTGACGAAAAAGAGTTACGCCTTCCTTTTGGAGATGCCTACTGCTCACTTGAAACTCTGATTAAAAAGCTTGCTGATATTACAAATTGTTATAATATTCAAATAACATTAGGTGCCAAAGGTTCAATTATTTACAAAGACAATAAATTTATAACTATACCTGCTTTTGCTGATTCTATAAAAGATAGTGTTGGAGCAGGAGATGCTGTACTTTCATTAACATCATTATGTTCCTACCTTAATATACCGTCAGATATAACTGGTTTTATAGGTAACTGTACTGGATCTTTAGCTGTTAAAATATTGGGTAATGAAAAGCCCGTTTACAAAAAAGATTTAGCAAAATTTATAAGTCATTTTATTAAATAATCATGAAAGGTTTTAACCAAAAATATTTATCTGAAGCTATTAGATGCATTGAATCATTTAAAGCATTTGAAAGGAATAGTGAAATCAACTATAACGATGCTATTACTAAAGTTGCTACCACTATTAAAGATTTAGAAAATAATAATAACTCCATGTACTTTATTGGTAATGGTGGAAGTGCTAGTATTGCAAGTCATTTAGCTTTAGATTTTTGGAAAAATGCAAACGTTAAAGCTGCTGCATTTAATGACTCTTCCTCTCTAACTGCTTTAGGTAATGATATAGGGTATGATTATGTTTTTTCAAAACCTATAGAAATGTTTGCTAATAATGGTGACATGCTCATTGCTATAAGTAGTTCTGGAAATTCACAAAACATATTAAATGCAGTTAGCTCAGCCAGGAAAAAAGGATGTAAAATAGTTACTTTATCTGGGTTTTCTGAAGAGAATAAATTAAAAAAATTAGGTGATATTAACTTTCACGTTCCTTCATTTTCATACGGAATGGCAGAAGTTTTTCATACTTTAATAATCCACCAAATATTAGATTATAAATTACATGAGTTTGAAAAAGTTGACATTTTTAATATGAATAGTAAGGCTTAAAATTATTTCCTTCGGATAATAATCCGACATAAAAACTTCATTCTTTTTCAGTTATTTTAATATTCATTCAGTTTTGTTTCCATACAACTCTTTTTTAATTGCTGAAGATA
Source organism: Flavobacteriales bacterium (assembly GCA_002401955.1). Lineage (GTDB taxonomy): Bacteria > Bacteroidota > Bacteroidia > Flavobacteriales_E > Vicingaceae. The sequence goes on from NVUQ01000086.1 coordinate 15,606, forward strand.
AAATTTGACTTCCCTTAGAGTTTAAATGCACGAAGTCACAAAAATTCTCAACCTTAGCTAAACTTATAGTGAAACGATTATTATTAAAGTCAAAAAGTGGAATATTTCGATCCTTTGAAAAGGATGTTATAAACTTTAGATAATCATTATAAGCCTGATTATCATAATTATACTCCGGAGGAATTACAAAAATGAGTTTTAAATCAGCATTAGAAATTAGATCAATCAGTGAAATAAAATTTAATCTTTCTTTTTCTGATAATATAAAGTCTTCAGTAAACCTTCTTTTTTTGTTGAAATCAAAATGATTTTTTCGTTCTACAGAAATATACCCTCGATCATAGTCATCAACTAAATATACCCATGTATTTATGCTCATCATTCTACTTCGATACTTTGTTATAGGTATCATATTACTTACTAATAAGTTTTTACTAATTGTTTTCTTATTCCATAGATTCCAGAAAATTTCTTTATTAAAATACTCTGAATCCTGTTCTATTTTTCTTTGACCTGAGCCACTTACAAATGAATAATCTACACTAACAATAAGATATTCGATAGATTCTATCTTTTTATCAAATATTTCAGTAAACCATTCTATATAAAAGTTTGGCCCTGAACCATTAATAGATAAATTTTGGAACATTATTCCTGTAGTATCTAACTTACTTGGTCTTATCCCATGAGTTGCCTTAGAGTTACCAATAATTAATCCATTATAGTTACATCTCTGGTTTAATGCTTCACGATATTGCATCTGATAATGATAAGGTTCTGGATTATATCGTGATTGATAGATATTAGTGATAAAGGCTATGCTTATTATAAGCACTAAGAAAACTGTGATATTTCTAACAAACCTTTTCATTATCTAAAATTGAAAATAAATAAATGCAGTTTCTTCATAAGATCCTGCGTAAAATATAATTACGACCAAGATTATATATATAGTCCATCTAAGAATTCTATTTCTCAGGTTTTGCATGTTCTGAATAGCGAACTCTGTTTCTCTACCAAACCATTCAACTATAACAAATGCTATGATTAGTAGAATAGTTGGTATTGCAGATGTGCTATTCGAAAAAGAAGGAATACTAAAAATACTCTTTGAAAAGATGCTAGATATTATTTGAAATGCATGATTTAAATCCTCTGCCCTAAAAAATATCCATGCAAAAACGGTTAACCCAAACGTAACGAACATTAAAAACAGATCTTTTAAAGTGGGGAAATATTTTCCTTTTGCTACAATATCAATATGATTACGATTTTTTTTAGTCAGCAAAAGAGGTATGAAATAAATTGCATTTAAAGCCCCCCAAATAACGAAAGTCCAATTTGCACCATGCCAAAAACCACTCACAATAAAAATTACAAATGTGTTTCTCATTTTTATTAAAATACCTCCACGACTACCACCTAAAGGAATATAAAGATAATCTCTGAACCATGTAGATAGAGAAATATGCCATCGCCTCCAAAACTCAGCAATATCTCTTGAAAAATATGGAAAATTGAAGTTACGCTTTAAATCAAAACCAAAAAGTCGGGAAGTCCCAATTGCAATATCTGAGTAACCTGAAAAATCCCCATAAATTTGAAATGTGAAAAATAACGCTCCTAAAACCAAAGTACTACCTGAATAATCTGATGAATTATTGAAAATCAAATTTGCGTATTCTGCACAATTATCTGCAATAACAATTTTTTTAACCAAGCCCCAAAGTATTTGGCGCATTCCATCAACTGCTTTAGAATAATCAAATGTTCGTTTTTTATAAAATTGGGGAAGTAAATTTGTAGCTCTTTCAATTGGACCTGCAACTAGCTGTGGAAAAAAGCTTACAAATGCTGTAAACGAAATAAAATTATTTGCTGGCTGTAGATTTCGTTTATATACATCAATTGTGTAGCTAAGTGTTTGAAAAGTGTAAAAGCTTATTCCTACAGGAAGAATTATATTAAGTGAATTAGAGTTTATTTTAGAACCAAAAAAAGAAAAAGCTGTAACAAAATTATCTAGGAAAAAGTTGTAGTATTTAAAGAACCCAAGAAAGCCAATATTAACTAAAATACTTATCCAAAGAAGTAGCTTCCTCTTACTAAGATTTTCTTGGGTTTTAAGCTTTAAACCTATTGAGTAATCGACTATTGTACTAAAAAGAATTAATGCTAAAAACCTCCAATCCCACCAACCGTAAAAGGTATAACTAGCAATAACAATTAGTAAGTTTTGAAGCTTTAAATTTTTATTTGATAAACCCCAATAGAGTATAAAAACTATTGGCAAAAAAATTGCGAAATCTATTGAATTGAATATCATTTACAATAGAAAATAATTATTTATTTTTATTATTAAAGTACAATGATAAATTACAAAAAGCACCTTGGTATTTAATTACTTTCAAAATTGACACACAATAAAACAAGTTCTTAAACATTAAAACATATTGTTTTCTTACACCATTCGTTATACAACAACCATCAAAAGTTTTTAATAATAATTCTTCCAGAACTATCTATTCGGTTTAATAACACTTTCTTATCTAAAGAATTAAAGTATTCCATAACCGCTTTTTTACAACCTTCCCAGTAACCAAAATCATCAATTATTAGTACTCCATTTTTTTCTAATAATGGGTATAAATAATTTAATTCATGTTTTGTTGATTCATACCAATCTGTATCTAACCTAAGAAGTGCTAACTTACTTGGAATATATTTAGGAATAGTTTCCTCTACTTTACCTTTAATAAAATGAAGACATTCTTTTTTTATTCCAGTAGAATATAAATTATTCTCTACATCTTCTATACCTGCATAACACCAATCAGACGAATCTTCTGAAAGCTTCGTCTTTTCAAATTGGTTTATTGCCATGTTTTTCATGATGTTTATATCAACTTTAGTTGGTTCTGTCATTCCTTCATAAGTGTCATAAAGAAAAATATTTCGATTGTCTATATTTTTTAATGCCAGATATTTTGCAATTAACATTGCACTTCCTCCTCTCCATACACCACACTCGACAAAGTCACCTTCAATATTATTTTCTAGAACATATTCTACAGACATGTATAAGGCAAACATTTTTTCAATTGTAGTCATAGTATATGGCTTACAAAACTCGTATAATTCCATAAACTCTTTATTTTCTATAATATCATCAGATACACCTCCAAATTTAGTCTTTCTAACCTCATACCCTAAACTCTTTATTATACTTATAAGTATTCTTTTCATTATCTATTTTATTTATTGTTCCTTGTTACTACTAATTAATTTATTAGATAAATACTAGACTATTTTTTAAATAGAAGCCTAATAAAATTATGATATAATTTTCACCAATACTTGTTGGGTAGAAAAAGCAAGATAATCATACTTTATATTCTTTTTGCTTACAAATTCTTGAAACGCTTTGTACTCTCCTATTTCCCATCCTCTGTAACCAAAATATTCATCAAATAAAATTATTGTACCATCTTTCATTTTATCGCCTAATAATTCAAAAATCAATTCAGCACTTTCATAAGTATCACTATCTATATGAACAAATTGAATTTGATCAATCTTATTTTGTTTTATAAATAAAGGAATACTCTCATCAAACCATCCATCAATTAAAACTACATTAGTATTTACCTTTGGTTTTATTCCATCCAAATTAAATGTTCCTTTTGTTAAAGACCACCCTTTCCAGTCAGTTTGTAAACCTATAAAACTATCAAATCCATAAAATTTAAAATTAGGCAAGTGCTTACTAAAATAATTAATCGTTCTACCTTTAAACACACCAAATTCATAGCAATTAATACTTTTTGTGTTTTCAGACTTTAACAGTTCAATCGTATAATCCCAAATTCCAATTGGTTGAAAAAACATCAAAGAATCTATCATATTTTTTTCAGCATAATCGCAAGAAGTTTTTAAAGCTCTGTCATATGCTCTCTCCGGAACAGTATTTATTTTAGTAGGTTGAGCATATGATATCTCTTTGATTAAATTTTTAATCTTTTGTTTTAACATAAGTAATGGTGAAATTTAAATACTGAATTAAATATAAGTTTGATGTAAAAATACTTTTTATATTAGAAAACGTAAACAATTAGTTATTAATCAAAAAAGTAGCTTCTGTTGTTTGAATCATATCTTCTAACGCTATTGGCCAATCTTTAGTATTTCCTTTTAGTGTTTCGTAAAGAGCTTCCAACTCTTCCTTTTGCCCTTTTTCACTTCTACTTAAACTAATCTCCTTTACACTTACATCATGACCTTTTAAAGTTTTATAATCATCCATAATGATAGTTTTTTCATCATAATGAACCTCCATATATTCTTTAGAAAGTTTTTTACTTCCCGAGGCAAAATAATGAATATTACAAACCGATCCATCTTCATATTTAAGAATCATAGACACATTATCTTGTTGCGAAAACTTATCGTTGTTTGGAGATAACTTTTCATAGCTAATCGTACTAATTTTAGAATTGGTTAACGAAGTCATTAAATCAATTAAATGACAGCCCTCACCTATAATTCTTCCTCCGTGTTCATGTACCCAACTATCCAAAGGAATAAACCCGGCATTCATTCTATACTGAACAAATAATGGATTAATTCTCTTATCTGTATGCTTTTTTATTTCTTTTGTGAACTGACTAAACCTTCTATTAAAACCTGTCATTAAAACTGGTTTATTAGCAACGTCAGAATTGTAAAATTCTTTAATTTGATCTAACTCTTCTTGGTTAATAGCTAATGGTTTCTCAACAAAAGTGTGTTTACCCGCTTTTAAACTTCGTAATACATAGTCTGCATGGCTATCATGACGGGTAGTAATCATTACCAAATCAATATCTTTATCATTAATTATTTCATCAAAATCGGTAGTAGAATATGCCGCTCCAAATTGTTTGGCAACTGCATCAGCACTAAATCCTGTACGATTCATTACTGCTCTTAAGGAATACTTACTACTTAGTTTTTTCATGTTAGGCAAGTGCATTCCTGTAACAAAACTACCTGCCCCTACTATTCCAACATTAATAACATCCTTATTAACTGATTTTGAGCTAACTTCAATTTTTTTATCGTTTGATGAATGTTTGTAATCCAACAAAACAATAATTGGTTTTTTTCCTTCTACATCTAAACTAGCAAATGCTTCATCTACTTTTTCAATATCAAAAACACCATCAATTAATGGTTCAATATTTATTTTTCCTTCATTTAATAGCTGAAGGTATTCTGTCATGTTTCTATTCTCGGTCCATCTAACATAAGCTAATGGATAATCTAACCCTTTCTCTTCGTAATTACTGTCATATCTTCCTGGCCCATACGATGTAGATATTAGAAAATCTAACTCTTTCGCGTACATATCACCACGGTTAATTTCCATTCCTACAACACCAACCAATACTACTTTTCCTTTTTTACGACACATTTTAAATGAGTCTGACAAAGGTTTACTGCTTGATGTTGCGGCTGTAAAAAGCACACAATCAACCCCATAACCTCCAGAAAAACTATTAGACACTTTTACAGCATCTTCTTTTGTTGGATTAATACATAAATCTGCACCTAATTCTTTTGCTAATGCTAAACGATGTTCATCTAAGTCGGTTACTATTACTCTAACACCACTTAATTTTAACATTTGTAGTGCAAGTAAACCTAAAATACCTGCTCCAACAACTACACAGCTTTCTCCAAATCTTAAATCTGCTCTACGCACTCCTTGCATTGCAATTCCTCCCATAGTAACGGTAGATGCCAATTTGTAATCCAATTCGTTTGGCATTTTCATTACCAAATTAGTTGGCACATCAACATATTCTGCATGGTTTGCAATTCCTGCCCCTGCTGCAGCTACTTTATCTCCTACCTGAAAATTATTTATTTCCGAACCAATAGCAATTACTTCTCCAGCAACCGAATACCCCGTCTGTTTTCCACCATCAATAACACCTCTAACTTTTTGGATTGTTTTTTGAATGCCATTTACTTTAATAAAATCAAGCACTTCTTTAACCTCATCAGGAGAATCAATAGCTCTCTTTACCAATGATTTTTTTGTAGTATTTACACTCGTCATTTCGGTACCTGCCGAGATACAACTGTAATGTACTTTTATCAATACGCTACCCTTACTCACATTAGGAGTAGCAACATTTTGAGCAATAACTTTCCCTTTTTTTACTACGGCTTGTTTCATTTGTATTGACTATTTGCCGCTAAGATAAGGAAATTGAAATTATTACCTCAATAAAGAAAGGGATCCTTTAAAAATTTTAGAAGTAAATACTCCATCTACTAGCATTTCAACATTAAACACATAAAAATAAGTGCCTTCAGGAACTTTATCGCCAGATGTTGTTCTTCCATTCCAAATCTCTTCTATTTGATTAGATTGAAAGAATAGAGCACTCTATCCTGCTCAAAATCTTGTTTTCTCTATCTAACAAGATTAATATGCCCTGTCTTTTTATAATTTGAAAAATTATTTGAAACAGCCTCAACTTTATACACATATACTCCAACAGGCACTTTTATTCCTTTATAAATACCATTCCAACCATTCTTAATATTATTTGATTCAAAAAGTAACTCACCCCATCTATTAAATATTAAAATTTTGAATTCCTTTATATTTTCTCCATAAATATTAAAAACATCATTAAGACCATCATTATTGGGTGTAAAACTATTTGGAGCAAATAAAAGTGCATCATAATTATTTACAGAAACAATTACAGTATCATAAGAAATACAATCTCCAATTTTTCCCTCAACAATATAAGTAGTAGTAATTTTAGGAAAACTAATTGGGTTTTGACAATCATCACAACTTAAGTTATAATTGGGTATCCAAACATACGAATCTCCACCAATCGCACTTAATTGAACTTGACTACCTTTATCAATTAAAGTATCTAAAGAAGCTATTACTTGCGGTGTTATATCTATTTGTAAATCCGTATATAAAGTACTATCACAACCATTAACTGACTGTAAATTATCGGTATAAATTCCAGCTAAATGTTGAAATACTCCAGCCAAGAATATGCTATCTCCTTGACAAATCGTTTGATTCATGCTAATTTGATAAGATGGGTTAACAGTTAAATCTAGTATTTCCAAACTATCACAACCTAATACAGTTTGTAATGAAACTGTATATACTCCTGTTGATTTATAATAAATACCTCCAAACAAAATACTATCCCCTTGACAGATTGTTTGATTCTGAATAGAACTGAATATTGGGTTAATAGTCAAAGTAGTTGTAATAATACTATCACAACCATTAACTGACTGTAAACTATCGGTATAAATTCCAGCTAAATTTTGAAATACACCACCCAAGAAAATACTATCTCCTTGACAAATTGTTTGATTCTGAATAGAGCTGAATATTGGATTAATAGTCAAGGTAGTTGTAATAATACTATCACAACCATTAACTGACTGTAAACTGTCAATATAAATTCCTGCTACATTTTGAAAAGATCCACCTAGAAAAATACTATCTCCTTGACATACAGTTTGACTTGCATTAATTTGATACGATGGATTAACGGTTAAATCAAAAATTAATATACTATCACAACTCAAAATTGTTTGTAAACTATCGGTATAAATTCCTGGTGAACTATAATAAATACCTCCAAACAAAATACTATCACCTTGACAGATTGTTTGATTTATACCGATTTGATACGATGGGTTAACAGTTAAATCAAGTATTTCCAAACTATCACAGCCTAATATTATTTGTAAGCTATCTGTATATATTCCTGTATTATTATAAAAAGTTCCTCCAAATAAAACACTATCTCCTTGACAAATTGTTTGATTCTGAATAGAGCTGAATATTGGATTAATAGTCAAGGCAGTTGTAATAATACTATCACAACCAAAAACTGACTGTAAACTATCGGTATAAATTCCAGCTAAATTTTGAAAACTACCTTCCAATAATATACTATCTCCTTGACAGATAGAATCCGTAATATTTAAATTATAAACTGGATTAATATCTATTGGAATAGTTATTGAATCAACGCAATTAGAATCGTTTGTAACAGCCAAAGTAACATTAAAAGTTCCTGTGCTTGTATACAAATGAGAAGGATTTTGAACCCCTACAATTGAATCTCCATCTCCAAAATACCATTGCCAATTAATAATATTAGAATTATTATCAATGGATAAATCAGTAAAAGATGTAGTATCTCCTGAACATAATGAATCTGCAGAAAAATTTGAAGTTAAATCACAACTATATATTGAATCTATGCATAAATATACTTCTGTAAAAGCTATGGAATTTACAATTGTATTGGTATTTACTAAAGATCCTCCTGAAATATTTGTTGATGTGAAATTTTGAACTGGAATATTAAGAGATGAAACATTAAATGCAACATTTTGTTCATTACAAAAACTATCTCCACAGTAATTAGCTTTTACTATGTATACATCCTCACCAACAGAGCCAAAACTTGTTGTTCCTCCAGCGATAATTAATTCGTCATTTGAATTAATATCTATTGGATATCCCCAATAATCAACAGCATCATTACTTAGACCACCATAATATTTAGATGTTAAAACATTTCCAGTTGCATCTGTTGTTATTTGAATAATTTCATTTCCAGATCCAAAGCTATTAGAAAGTCCAACAATCATTAATTCTCCATTCGTTTTCTCAACTACATTAACTCCATAATCATTAGATATTCCGCTAAATACTTTAGACCAAATTAAGTTTCCTAAAGTATCTGTTTTTACAGCTAATACATTTATATCTCCTCCTGAAATACTCCACCCAATACTCAATAAATTATTATCATTTAACAGTTTCGTCTGACTAAAATCCTCAAGCCTTCCATTCCACCCATATTCCTTACTCCATATTACATTTCCATTAACATCAACTTTTATTAAAAAAGCATTTCTAGTATCAGTAATATTTGTATTTCCCGAAACGATATAGTTTCCTCCTGGAAGTTCCAATAGTGATTGAGAGTGTTCTCGCATAACAGTTCCAATATTATTAATCCAAATTAAATTTCCTGTTGATGAAATTTTCACAAGATGAGCATCCATATTACCAACTGAGAAAGATGCTGCGGAACCAGTTAAAACAAAATCTCCATTTGATAACTCTATAACATCTCTAAACGAATCATACGAAGACCCTGTTATTCTTTTTTCCCATTGTATATTTCCCAAATTATCCAATTTTAATAGGTATGAATCATAAAGACTTCCCGCCCCAAAACTCTCGGTATGACCCGAAACAATAAAGCCTAAATCACTTGTTTCTTTAATAATGATACTATGTCCGAATTCATTCCCTGTCCCTCCATAAGTCTTTGACCATTGTTGAGCCCCAACGGGATTAATTTTCATTACAAAAATATCTATCCCTCCTGCACCAAAACTTGTTGTTTCGCCTACCACTATATAACCTCCATCTAAAGTTTGTTGAATTGAATGAGCTCGTTCATTACCTGAACCTCCATAAACTTTTTGAAAAGTAACAACATCTCCTTGATTACATTGAGTATAAACTATTTTATTATTGAAACAAATCAATAAGACCAAAAATAAAAAGCACTTTTTCATTACCACTGTAATTTTATACAATGGTATGAAATTATAGTACTTTGATTAATTTAATTCCTTTTTTTTATTTAAAGGTCATATTCACCCCAAAAACGTGCAGATTTTTAAACTTTTAAAAAATAAAACGAAATTATTACCTCAATAAAGAAAGGGATCCTTTAAATAGTTTAGTAGTTGAGACTCCATCTACTAACATTTCAATATTAAACACATAAAAATAAGTGCCTTCAGGAACTTTATCGCCAGATGTTGTTCTACCATTCCAAACCTCTTCTAATTGCTGAGAATCAAATAATAAAGCACCCCATCTGTTATATATTTTCTTATCTATAGCTGTAATACAATCTCCAGAAACATTAAAACCATCATTCAGCCGATCAGAATTTGGAGTGAATACTGAAGGCATTATCACTTCAGAAATTGCTATTGTAGAAGATGTATCGCCACCACACTGAGCTTTAACCTCAACAGAAAAGAAACAACTAATAAACGCTAAAAAGAAAAAATATTTTTTCATCACACCTGTTTTACTGTGAAAATACTACAAATGTTTCATTAGATACTGATACAACTCAACCATTGCATCAATATCCTTTTTATGCACCTTTTCATCTGGTGTATGCACATTATCTTCTGGAGCACCAATAAAACACCAATCAAAAGGATAAGGTGAACGCTGCAAGGCATTACCATCACTTCCTCCAGCACTTTCAACTTCTAATTGAAAAGGGACTTTACTTTCTTTTGCTAATGCTATTATTCTATTCAAATAGGTTCTCCTTGGTATACCTGAATCTCGCATAGAAATAGCAACTCCTTTATTATGAGGAACACCTTCGGTAACCCAAGTAATGTCAGAGATTAAAGCCTGTTTTACATTTAATTCTTCGTATAAATACCTTCCTAAATAACCAACACTTCCTCCTCCATGTTCTTCCCAAGCAGAAAATACAACAACACCATTTTCTAATGTTTCAGCAACTTTAATGGCATTCCACATTCCTAATCTGTCATCCATATAACAACATTGTACAAACTCATCATCTTCTCTAAAATCTGGTTTATACGTAAATGTTGTTCCCCGCTCTATTTCTCTATCGAAATCAGCTGTGTAAGTTAAAAATTGATGTTCATCTTCACTTGAGTTTAAAACACACTCTATTTTCCCTTGACTGTCTTCTCCAACTAATTTCGTTCCTTTTTTAGCTGCAGGTCCGCCAATTTTAATCAGGTTGTTTTTATATCCTGCCGTATAACCAACAGAATCCATGTGAGCAAAAATCGCTGTTGTTGGTTTTCCAAAAACCAACAGAATACAATCTTGAAAACCATCTCCAGAAATAATTTCTGGCTGAACTTTCCAACTGCTTTTATTTTCATTGATATAATCCAACAAAAATTCGGTCATTTTATATTCACTTCCTGCTGGAGCATGAATTTCACATAGTTGTTTCAGTAGTTTCATAATAAGCCCCCTTTAATCCCCCAAAGGGGGAATTTTAAATAAATATTCTTAAGAGATTAATGTATCGTTCTATCTTTAGTAGATCTCTTCCCGGGAAGCCTCCCCTTACTTTGGGAGGGTTTAGGGAGGGATTTAATTATTTAGCATAACAGGCATCACTAACATCAATACCTCTTCTGCTTCGTCACTTTTTTCACAAGGTGTTAATATTCCTGCTCTATTAGATGCTGACATTGCAATATTTACATCATCAGATTCTAAGTTAGATAGCATCTCAATTAAAAATCTAGAGTTAAATCCTATTTCCATATCTTCTCCTTCGTACTGACAAGTTAATCTTTCATTTGCTTCGTTTGCAAAATCTAAATCTTCAGCAGAAATATGTAATTCGCTCCCCGTCATTTTTAAACGAACCTGATGTGTTGTTTTATTAGAGAAAATGGAAACTCTTTTTATTGAATTCAATAAAGCATTTCTTCCAACTGTTAAGGTGTTAGGGTTTTCTGTAGGGATAACCGCATTGTAGTTTGGATATTTCCCATCAATCAATCTACATTGCATTTTAGTTGATCCAAAAACAAACATTGCATTGGTCTCGTTGTATTCTATCACAACAGATTCTCCAACATTTCCTAAAATATTTTTTAATAATGTTAATGGTTTTTTAGGTAAAATAAACGATGCTCCTTTATCTCCTTTTAAATCAGTTCTTTTATATTTTACCAATTTGTGTGCATCGGTAGCTACAAAAGTTATATTATCGTTTTCTATTTCAAAAAACACACCCGACATTACTGGTCTTAACTCATCATTACCTGTCGCAAATAATGTTTTATTAATTGCATTCGATAAAATGGAGGAGTCTGCATCGATTTTTGAAGGCTTTTCTAACTTTGGTGTTTTAGGAAATTCTGTTCCATCATGCCCTGTTAATTTATACTTTCCGTAATCAGAAGAAATTTCAATTCCAAAAGTAGTTCCATCAATAGTAAATGTTAATGGTTGATCTGGAAAAGTTTTTAAGGTATCTAACAACAATTTTGCAGGAATAGCAATTACACCATCTTCTTTTGCCTCAATAGAGATTTTTGTAACCATAGTGGTTTCCAAATCAGATGCAGTAATGCTTAATTCTCCTTTTTTTATTTGAAATAAGAAATCATCTAAAATTGGCAAAGTATTACTTGAGTTTAGTACTCCTCCAATTAACTGTAATTTCTTTAATAAGATTTCGCTTGATACTATAAATTTCATTCTTTCATTTTATTAATTCTCTCTGAAATGAGGTTAACAAATGTAATTTTTTTAGTACTGAATAATCTTTTAATTTTTCATAAATTATTAACAAGTGTTAATCTAAATTAGAGATTGGAAATTAGAGATTAATAATCATCAATTTCTAATAATCAATTTTCAATATTAGGCTATCTTCAACGCTTGTTTTACCTTTTGATTAGTTAACGCTAAATCAACCACTTCCATCATGTTTTTTACATAATGAAACGTTAATCCATTTAGGTATTTAGCGTTAATTTCTTCAATATCTTTTCTATTGTCTTCAGATAAAATAATCTCCTTAATATCAGCTCTTTTTGCGGCTAAAATTTTCTCTTTAATTCCTCCTACTGGCAACACTCTACCTCTCAAGGTAATTTCACCAGTCATAGCTAAATTACTTTTAACTTTTTTCTGTGTAAACGAAGAGGCTAAAGCAGTTAACATGGTAATTCCTGCAGAAGGTCCATCTTTTGGGGTTGCTCCTTCTGGAACGTGAACATGAATATCCCATTTATCAAAAACCTCAGGTTGTACTCCTAATAAATTGGCATGAGCTTTTAAGTAAGCCAAAGCAATTACTGCAGACTCTTTCATTACATCTCCTAGGTTCCCTGTTAGAGTTAATTTCCCTTTTCCTTTACTTAAACTTGATTCGATAAACAAGATATCTCCTCCAACAGAAGTCCATGCTAAACCAGTTACAACACCAGCAACTTCATTGCCCTGATATTTATCTTTAGAATGTCCAGGCCCTAATATTTTCAATAGTTCTTCTGCCGAAATTTTAGCATCAAACTCTTCTTCTAAAGCAATTAATTTAGCTCTATTTCTAATAATTTTTGCGATTTTTTTCTCCAATCCACGAACACCAGATTCTCTAGTATAATCAGTAATTATTTTCTCTAAATTTTGTTTGGATAGATTTAAATCTTTTTTCTTAATTCCATGATTCTTTAATAGTTTCGGAATCAAGTGTTTGTTAGCTATCTCTATCTTTTCCTCTACGGTATACCCTGTAATTTCAATAATCTCCATTCTATCTCTTAAAGCAGGCTGAATAGTAGAAAGTGAATTGGCAGTAGCAACAAAAAGAATCTTAGATAAATCATAATCTAACTCTAAGAAATTATCATAGAAATTTTCGTTTTGTTCAGGATCTAATACTTCTAATAAAGCCGAAGAAGGATCTCCTTGATAACTTGTTCCTATTTTATCAATTTCATCCAACACATAAACAGGGTTAGAAGAGTTTACCTTTTTAATGTTCTGAATAACTCGACCTGGCATAGCACCAATGTATGTTTTTCTGTGCCCTCTTATTTCAGCTTCATCCCTAACTCCACCAAGAGACATTCTCACATATTTTCTATCTAATGCTTCAGCAATAGATTTCCCTAAAGAGGTTTTACCAACTCCAGGAGGTCCGTACAAACATAAAATAGGAGATTTCATATCTCCTTTAAGCTTCAAAACAGCCAAATACTCAATAATTCTTTCTTTAACTTTTTCTAACCCAAAATGATCTTTATCTAATATTTTTTGAGCTCTTTTTAAATCAAAATTATCCTTTGTATAATCTCTCCATGGCAATTCAATTAACGTTTCTAAATAATTTAATTGAACAGAATATTCAGCAGATTGCGGATTTAAACGTTGAAATTTTAAAAGCTCTTTATCGAAGCGTTCTGCAACAGTTTTACTCCATTTTTTCTTCTTCGCTTTCTTTTTAAACTCTTCAATATCTTGCTCTTGAGGATCTCCTCCTAACTCTTCTTGAATTTGCTTTATTTGTTGATTTAAAAAGTATTCTCTCTGTTGTTGATCTAAATCTGTTCTAACTCTAGATTGAATGTCATTTTTCAATTCTAATAATTGCAACTCTTTAGTTAAATGCTCCAACAAAGAATTGGCCCTTTCATTTAATTCTGGTGTTTCTAACAAGCTTTGTTTTGTTGGTACATCAGCTTTCATATTAGAAGCAATAAAATTGATTAAGAAAGTAGGACTCTCAATATTCTTTATCGCAAAAGTTGCCTCTGTTGGTATCGTTGGCGATTGTTCAATAATCTGAGAAGCCAAATCTTTAATCGAACCTACCAAAGCATCAAAACCTTTTCCTGATGGTTTTTGAAGCTGATTAAACGCCTCTATTTTAGCTCTTAAATAAGGTTCTTTTTGTGTAAATTCCTTTGTCTTAAAACGCTTTTTTCCTTGAATGATAACAGTAATGTTCCCATCAGGCATTTTTAACATTTTAAGAATGTGTGCTATTGTTCCAATGGCATTCAAATCTTCCTCTGTAGGGTCTTCTACCTCATCATTCTTTTGAGAAACAACACCTAAAGTCTTATCTCCTCTGTACGCTTCTTGAATTAATTTAATAGACTTATCTCTTCCAACAGTAATAGGAATAACCACTCCAGGAAATAACACTGTATTTCTTAAAGGTAATATTGGTAATTCATCAGGAGTTTCTTCTGCATTAATCTGCTCTTCATCGTCTGGCGATAACAACGGGATAAACTCTGCATCTTCATCCAATACATTACTTATCATTATGTGATCCATATCAAAACTATCTTTCATGTGTCTATTTTATATATTTCAGGCATAACCTGTAAGTCAATATGACAGCTATTTTATAACTAATTATATAATAGTTGTCTTTTACTCTTATTTCAAGAGCCGTGCCATTACTTTTTAACTGAAATTTTGGCGGTAATTTTAGCGATATTTAGCCGTTTCATCAAAAATGGCAGTTAAAATCGTTTTATCCTCATTGGTTAATTCTACACCTCTTCTTTCCATTACTTTTTCCGCCACATCAAACATTTTATCCAACTTATACTCATCAAATCCATTAACTCCTCCCCAACTGTAAGAAGGAATAAATTTAGAAGGAAATCCACTTCCAAATACATTTGCCGAAACTCCTATAACTGTTCCTGTATTAAACATCGTATTAATTCCACATTTAGTATGATCTCCCATTATTAAACCACAAAACTGTAATCCTGCACTTTCCATCTCACCAGTTTTATATGACCATAATTTAACCTCTCCATAGTTGTTCTTCAAATTAGAAGTATTGGTATCAGCTCCCAAATTACACCATTCACCAATTATTGAATTTCCCAAAAATCCATCATGGCCTTTATTTGAAAAATCTTGGATAACACAATTATTTACCTCTCCTCCTACTTTAGAATGTTTACCTATTGTAGTTGCCCCATAAATTTTAGCTCCCATTTTTAATACAGCTCCTTCATTCATAGCGAACGGACCACGAACTAAGCTCCCCTCCATTACCTCTGCATCTTTTCCTATGTATATTGGTCCATTATTAGTATTGAATACTGATGCTTCAACTTTAACTCCTTCTTCAATAAAAATATCCGTTCCAATAATTGTATTGGTTGAACTAATTTCTGCTGATTTTCTTCCTTCTGTAAGCAATTTATAGTCTGATGTTATTGCGATATCATTTTTAGAAAAAATATCAGTTATTGAGGTTAATTCAATATCAATGTTGCTTTCAGGGCATGATATTGTTTTGTAAGATTTTGATTTAAACTGCTGCAAGCTACATTTCGCAACTACTAAGCTCCCTTCAGATTCAACTGCTTCACCAGAAGCTAAACTATTCGTAATAAACGCTACCAATGATGCATTCGGAAAAAATCGTGCATTAATAAAAATATTTTCTTTTTCTTCTTTTAGTGCAAATTTCCCTGATAAGTATTCTTCAGTTAAATAAGAAGTTGTTATTGATACATTATTTTTTTTAAAATGCTTTTCCCATTTCTCTTCTATGGTTATAATACCTACTCTAAACTTAGCAATGGGTTTGGTATAAGCCAATGGTAAAAACTGGTTGCGGTTATCATCAAAAAAAATAATGTTCATAGCCTAAAAGTATTAAAAAAAATCGTTGTACTTAAGTTAAAAATTCTAAAAAATAAATCCCGTTATACAACGGGAAAGTTCAACTTTCTGTTTTGGCATCATCTGTTTTTTGTAGGATATTCAAAACAGAGTTCCACTAAATAAAAAAATCCTATCCGTCAGCAGACGGATAGGATTTTTAAGAAATATTATGAGTTTCTTTTTATTTTTTATGCATAGCGTAACGAGTCTTGAATTTATCAATTCTACCAGCAGTATCAACTAATTTCATTTTACCTGTATAAAACGGGTGAGATTTAGAAGAAATCTCTAATTTAATTAATGGATACTCATTACCATCTTCCCATTTAACAGTCTCGCTTGATGGAGCTGCAGATTTAGTTAAAAATGACTCATCTACAGACATGTCTTTAAACACTACTAATCTATATTCTTCTGGGTGTATATCTTTTTTCATCTTTGTATTTTTTATTCTATTCCTTTAAAAACGGATGCAAATGTAATCTTTTTTTCTTGAAACACAACTTCAAAAATAAAACAATTTCATCATTTTTCAGAAACAATTTATTATTCGCAATTTTACATCTTTAATTTAAACGCTACAAGCAGACAATATGTCTTTTTATTTTATTTTATTTGGTGCTCTCATTATCTTACCCATTGATATTTACTACTATCGGGCATTAAAAAGTAGTGTTAAAAGATTTCAACCCACAATAAGAAAAACAATTAAAGTCAGTTATTGGGCTTTTACTTTAGCTACTTTATTTTTTATGCTCTTTGTTGCTTCCTACTTTAATGCAAATGAGGTTCCTCCAAAATTTGCAAGGGTTTACCTCTTTGGAATTATTTTAATTATTCTTTTATCAAAATTAATAGCTTGTGTTTTTCTTATCATTCATGATATTATAAAGTTAGTTTCTTGGATTATTAAAAAATCAACTCCAACACAAACATCAAAAAACAATCCAATATCTAGAATAGAATTCCTTAAAAAAACTGCTCTAATAGCTTCTATTATTCCTTTTAGTACATTAATGTTTGGTGTGTTAAAATCTGCTTTTGATTATACTATTCATCATCAAAAGCTTAGAATAGCTAATCTCCCTAATGCTTTTAAAGGATTAAAAATTGTTCAAATTTCTGATATTCATATTGGAAGTTTTCTTTCTGAGGAACCTTTAGAAAAAGCGATTCAACTCATTATTGATCAGCAACCAGATATTATCTTTTTTACAGGCGATTTAGTAAACGAAGTAACCGAAGAAGCCATTCCTTTTATTGAAACGCTAAAAAAGATTACAGCTCCAATGGGTGTTTTTTCTATTTTAGGTAATCATGATTATGGCGATTATTTTTATAAAAAAGGAGATAATAAAGGAAGAGAATATAATTACAAACTGATGAAAGCTGTTCATCAAAAATTGGGTTGGAAATTATTGTTAAACGAAACTCATATCATCAAAAAAGACGATGAAAGGCTTGCTATAATTGGAGTAGAAAACTGGGGAAGCCAAGCAAGATTTCAGAAATATGGTGATATTAACAAGGCAAAAAAGGGCTGTTTGGATACGGATACAAAACTTTTATTAAGCCATGATCCTTCTCATTGGGATACTGAAGTACTTCCATATCATCCTGATATTGATGTTACTTTTTCTGGACATACTCATGGAATGCAGTTTGGTATAGAAATACCAGGTTTTAAATGGAGCCCTTCTAAATACTTATATAAATGCTGGGCTGGATTGTATCAAAAAAATAACCAGCAAATTTATGTCAATAGAGGTTTAGGTTTTATTGTGTATCCCGGAAGAGTTGGTATCTTGCCCGAAATTACAGTTTTTGAACTATCTTAAATTATAATGAAAACCATGCTATTTTTGTCTAAAATTGTCAGTTCGAGTGAAATTCTGAAAGAATTTTGTTTAGTTTATACTGAGCGGAGTCGAAGTAAGAACACCAATTTTAGTGTCGAAAAAAGTTATTCTCGATACTATTTTCTATCGAAAATCACTCGAATTGACACTTTTTTCTACAAACCATTTCCAAATACGAATAGATTATGAAAAATATATTTTTATCTTTTGTCTTTGCTCTTTTATCTCTTGTCTCTTTCGGACAAAACTATGTTGATTTAGCTCGTTTTCATTATAGTAATACTCCTCAAAATAACTTTGACAGCATAGGAGGAAGTACCAATGTAGAAGATTTTGGATTAGATGTTACTTTACCTATTCAACTGAACGACAGTAATGCCATTTTAACTGGATTTAATATCGACCAAGTTAAAACACAATTCCATCCAATGGATAATTTCCGTACGGTTTCTACTGTAAATATAAAGCTTGGTTACAATAAAAAGCATGGAGAAAAATGGTCGGGAACATATATGTTTCTCCCAAAAATAGCCTCAGATTTTAAAAACATTACGAGTAAAGATTTTCAGTTTGGCGCTTTAATTTTAATGAAGTACAGTAAAAAAGAAAACGTAAAATACAATGTTGGAGCATATTATAATAGTGAGTTATTTGGACCTTTTGTAGTTCCATTACTTGGTATTTATTATAAAAGTAAAAATGAGAAGTTTGAAGCCAATTTAACTTTACCTATTTGGGCAGATGTAAATTATAAATTAAATAACTTTATGAAAGTTGGTGCTAACTTTGCCGCTTTTGTAAGGAGTTACCACTTAGGTAATGACAATGCTTATGTGGTTAAAAAATCGAACGATCTCTTTGGTTATTTGCAATTTAACCTAACAAAAAGCGTGCTACTTCAAACAAAAACGGGCTACTCTATTGGAAGAAGCTATAAAGTTTATGATGATAATGATAAGGCTGATTTTGGTTTTTCTGCTTTTAGATTTGGTGATGAAAGAACAGTTTTAAACCCTACCTTTAAAGATGGATTGATTTTTAAAGTAAGGCTGATATATAGGTTTCATATTGAAAAGTAAGCACCTTATTATTTTTATTTACCTTTGATATAAGAATAGTTTATTATGAAAATTGCAGTATTTCCAGGTTCGTTCGATCCAATTACCATTGGACATCAAGACATTATTGAAAGAGCTTTACCGCTTTTCGACAAAATTGTTGTTGCTATTGGAACAAATACAGCTAAAAAATACCACTTTAGCTTAGAACAACGTACTGAATTTATTCGGCTTACTTTTAACAACAATCCTAAAATAGAAGTAAAAACCTACGAGGGATTAACCATCGATTTTTGTAAAAAAATTAACTCTAATTACATTTTAAGAGGTATTAGAAATAGTTCAGATTACTTATATGAAAACTCTATTGCTCAAATGAATAAAGCAATGGCTGAAGATATTGAAACGATATTTATGCCTACAACTCCTGAGCTCTCTGCAATAAATTCTACAATTGTACGTGATATAATAATTAATAACGGAGACGCAAGTCAATTCGTTCCAGCAGTAATAAAAAATAAGATCATTTAAGAAATCGGTATTTTGAGAAAAAACAGTCAATTATTAGTATTCGTATTACTTTTTTGTATTTCTACCCTAACAGCTAGTACAACTGTTGTTAAAGGAAATGCTTCTGAATTTAAAGGCAAAGAATTAGTGCTTTTTACTTATTCTGATTACATCAGCAATAAAAAAGAACAAATAGGTTTTACTACCATTAAACAAAACGGTTCTTATAATTTTGAGTTTGATGCCACAGCAACAAAAAAAGTTTTTTTAAAAATTGAAGATAAAACCACTTCATTTTTTATTCAGCCTGGCGAAGTTTACAACATCAATTTAAGCTTTAACAAAATATTAAACAAAAGCAGAATTTACGACAAGCAACTCTCATTAAACTTTAGTTTTCCTGTACCTACGGAGCTTAACCAACAAATAGGAAAATTTAACAGAAAGTTTGATGATTTTATAGCCGAAAATAGAGTGTTATTTGAAAAAAGAAACCACTCCATTGATCCTAAAATTAAATCGTTTAAGCTAAAAATGCTAAAAGAATCAGAAAGTTCTAATTCTGATTTTGTTAAAGAATACATTAAATACAGCATTGCTTCTACACAAATATCGTTAGATGTATCGTATAAAATTTCTGATTCTAAAAACAGTAAAAACATAAAGGCAAACCTTTATTTAGAATACTTGCACGAAAAACCTGTTCTTTATCACAATCCGGAATACAATACTTTTTACAAGGCATTTTTTAAAGGAGAATTAAAAAAACTATCTCTTACAGTAGAAGGCTTTGATATTTCTAAAGCAATTAATGATAAAGCAAGCTATACTGCATTACAAAAGGCTTTAAGAAAATACCCTTTCTTAATGAATGATGAGGCTATATCCTATTTTATGTTGAAAGGATTATTAGAAATCAGCAATGATAAATACTTTACAAAAAAGAACATTATTACGATTTTAAATGAAATAAAAACAACATCAAAACATAGTGAACATAAAATTATAGCTGCAAATATTATTGAAAAAATCACCAAAAAGAAATTTGGCAAAGGAAGTGCAGCACCTAATTTTAGTTTGAAAGACAAAGACAACGAAGCTATTTCTTTAGCTAGTTTTAAAGGAAAACCCGTTTACATTAATTTCTGGACTAACTGGAGTATTCCTAGTCAGAAAGAAATGAAAATTATGCAGATGCTACATAAAAAGTATAAAAACAAGATTCATTTTGTTAGTATTTGTGCTGATAACGAATTTAGTAAAATGACTAACTTCTTAGCTAAAAATACAGCATACAAATGGACTTTTTTACATATAGGCAATAACTCTACTATTTTATCAGATTACCAAATAGCTACTTTTCCACTTTATGTATTAACTGATAGTGATTTGCAAATTGTAAAATACCCTGCAGGAAGACCTGGTGGTACTGCCGAAAGAGCAACTGAAGATAACATAGAAAGGGATTTTTACAATTTAACTAAGTAAGCAACTCCTTAATAGAAGCGTAAGTATTTCCCATCACTTTAGTCTTAATTTCACTATCGGTTAACCACTCAACTTTAGTAATATCTTCTTCTAATTGAGGAACTAACTCTCCTTGATAAGTGCTACTCATATCAAACCAATAGGTTTGTTTTAAAATGGTTTTTCCATGTAAGTTATAGATGTGAAAGGTGTCGTTTAACGGCTTGATAATTGTCAATTCATTTATACCACACTCCTCCTCTATTTCTCTGAGAGCTGCAGCTTCAACATTTTCTCCTTTTTCTATTTTACCTTTGGGTAAATCCCATTTATCCAAACGATAAATAAACAGTTTTTCATTTTTACTATTACTTACAATTCCTCCAGCAGCTTTAATAATTTGAAAACGCGTTTTAAATTCATTAAAAGCATAATCAAAATCGTTAACAAGAATAATTACGTGATCAATTTTGTCATCATTTTCAAGTAATTCAATTATAAAAGGAGTAGTCTCTAATGTAAAAAAAGCTAAAGTCAACCCTTTTGAAAATTGATTACAATTTTCTGAATTGTTTGTAAAATAAATTACCTTATCGTTGACAAAAACTTTATACATTTCTCCTATAGAAATTATTTTTTTAATTAAAAATTACAAAATCTATTTTTACACTCGTAACCGCTTCGCTATCTCATTAATTTTATTCATTTTTGCCAAAACAAAAATTAAAACGAATAAAAATAATTTTCATTTGTTCTTATGATTTTAAACAAAGAGTCCGCAATAAAAATAGCTGAATCCTTATTACAAATTAAAGCTATTAAATTGAATCCTACAAGCCCTTTCCAATGGGCATCTGGATGGAATTCGCCTATTTATTGCGATAATAGAAAAACATTATCTTACCCTTCGGTAAGAACTTTTATTCGTCAGCAATTTGCTGATGCGATAGAGGAACATTACCCAAATGTAGAAGTTATTGCAGGTGTAGCAACTGGTGGAATAGCTCTTGGAGCTTTAGTTGCCGAAGCATTAGGTTTACCTTTTATCTACATTAGATCTTCATCTAAAGGTCATGGAATGCAAAATTTAATTGAAGGTGATGTTCAAAAAAAGCAAAATGTAGTAGTTATTGAAGATTTAATTTCTACTGGCGGAAGCAGCCTAAAAGCTGTTACAGCACTTAGAGAAAATGAATGTAACGTACTTGGTATGGTTGCCATATTTACTTATGGGTTTGAATTATCTAAAAATAATTTTGAAAATGCTAAATGTAAACTAATCACATTGAGTGATTATGATACTATGTTAGAAACCGCAGTTAAATCTGGATATGTTTCTGAATCAGCATTATCATCTTTATCAGAATGGAGAAAACACCCAGACACTTGGAATTCAAACACCTAACAACTAATACAGCTTATTTTGACTATAGAAACTAACCATCAAACAATAAATACTAGCCAAGAGGAAGTTTATAACTTTTTGATGGATATGAATAATTTTGAGCAACTACTCCCTCAAGATAAAATTAGCAACTGGGAAGCAACAAACGAAATTTGCACCATGAAAATAAAGAACATGGGTGCACTTGGTTTAAAACGTGTTGCATCTACTGCTAATTCCCTAATTTATATTGATTCTTACGGAAAAACACCTTTTAAATTTACCTTAAATCTTTTTTTAGAAGAGAAAGAAAATAACTGTTGCGAAGCTCATTTAGTTTTTGATGGAGACATTAATCCTTTTATGAAAATGATGGTTGAAAAACCGTTAACTGAGTTTTTTGAAGGTTTGGTGAAAAGATTGGCTAAAATTCATCTTTAAGAATTTATCATATTACTTCTTCCCAGAAGTAGCGAAGCGAATATCTGGGATCCAGGTTTTAAAACATTATTTTTTTTCTGGATACCCGATTTCTCGGGTAACTGAGTTTAATTAATTTATTAGCGCAAAAACTCAATCTCTTTTAGATCAAAAGTTTCAACATCCTTATTGATTTCTACCTGAAGTTTTCCAATAATATCAACACCAGTAATAATTCCTTCAGTTAATTTGTTGTTTATTTTAAAACTTCTCGTTTCATTTAACCAATAAAAATTATCGAGATAAGATGTGTTAATTTTATCTTCATTACCAGATTTCAACACGATGTATTGTTTCTCGATAAAAAATAACAGTTGATTTAACAACTCTTCTAAATTATGCTCTTTTTTGATTTGATTCCCTATAGATGTTGGATTATTGTCTGAATTAAATGTTGTTTGATTTACATTTAACCCAATACCCACAATACTACTGTAAATTTTATTTTCTCTAATGTTATTCTCAATTAAAATTCCAGCAATCTTTTTATTTTCACAATAAATATCGTTTGGCCATTTTATCTTAAGATTATTCAGCCCTAAGTTTCCTAAAAAATGTACAATTCCTAAAGAAATTGCCTTACTAATTAAAAATTGATGATGAACAACAATATTGGGTTTCAAATAAATAGAAAAAGTAAGATTTTTCTGTTTTTCGCTTTCCCAACTATTTCCTTTCTGACCTCTTCCTGAAATTTGGTTTTCTGTAGCAACAACTAATCCTTCAATTTCTTTATTATTATCAGAAAGGAATTGCTTAAGATAAGAATTGGTAGAATCAACCTCTTTAAGGTTAATCAGCTTATTTCCTATAAATAATCGTTGGTACATTATCAACAAAAATATTCATAATTTGATGTACAAAAAAGTTTAATCTAAATCTTCTATTAATACATCCTACTTCATAGATTATTCGTTATTTTGCAGACTAATTTGATTCAATTTTTGAATGGCGAAAAAAAAGGAAGTTAAGGCATTACAAATCCTATCGGATGTTGTAGTTAAAGGATTACAAGAATTAAAAGGCGAAAATATTGTTAACATAGATTTAAGTACTATTGAAAATGCTGTTTGTAGTAACTTTATTATTTGTACAGGAAATTCAAATACGCACGTAAGTTCATTAGCTGGATCAGTAGAAAAAGAAGTAAGAAAAACACTCGAAGAAAAACCATGGAGAACTGAAGGTTTTGGAAATTCTGAATGGATAATACTTGATTATGTTAACACCGTAGTTCATATTTTCCAACAAGAATCAAGAGATTTTTATAACTTGGATGGGCTTTGGGCGGATGCAAAAATCACAAAAATAGAGGACCAATAGATTAATGGAACAACCTAAAAAACAAAAAAACAAATTCTCATTAGGCGGTGGATCAAAGAAACCTTCTAACTTTTATTGGATATATGCAGTAATTGGATTAGGTCTTATCGCACTTCAACTAGTTAATTTTGGAGGTAGCTCTTCTACAATTAGCGAAACTGAGTTTAGCCGAATGGTGGAAAACAATTACGTTGAACAAGCAATTGTTATTAGCAATAGAAAAGAAGTTCAGGTAACGCTTACCAAAGAGGCTCTGGAGCTTGAAGAATTTAAAAACAAAATTAAACGCCCCCTTATTTCATCGGCTCAAAATAGAGGCCCACATTTTAGTTTCAAATATTTTTCTGAAGATGGTTTTTATGCCGATTTAAAAAAATACGCTAACGAAAACAACTTAAAATATGATGTTAGAACTGAAGAAGATTGGTTTGGTGGATTATTTGGTTTATTATTTCCAATTATTATTATCGTTGCCATATGGATGTTTTTAATGAAAAGAATGTCTGGTGGTGCTGGTGGCGGTGGTCCAGGACAAATATTTAGCATCGGAAAATCCAAAGCTCAATTGTTTGATAAAGAAAATTCAACTAAAACTACTTTTGAAGATGTTGCAGGATTAGAAGGTGCCAAAGAAGAAGTACAAGAAATTGTTGACTTCCTTAAAAAACCACAAAAATATACAGATTTAGGAGCAAAAATTCCACGTGGAGCATTACTTGTTGGTCCTCCAGGAACAGGGAAAACATTATTAGCTAGAGCTGTTGCAGGAGAAGCTCAGGTTCCTTTCTATTCATTATCTGGTTCCGATTTTGTTGAAATGTTTGTTGG
This sequence comes from Flavobacteriales bacterium, assembly GCA_002401955.1. GTDB lineage: Bacteria > Bacteroidota > Bacteroidia > Flavobacteriales_E > Vicingaceae. Next base: position 40,827 of record NVUQ01000086.1, read on the forward strand.
TGTTGGAGCATCAAGAGTTAGAGATTTATTTAAACAAGCAAAAGAAAAAGCTCCCTCAATTATTTTTATTGATGAGATTGATGCCATTGGTAGATCAAGAGGTAAAGGTGCTATGCAAGGTGGAAATGATGAGAGAGAAAACACCTTAAACCAACTTTTAACTGAGATGGATGGTTTTGGAACCAATACTGGCGTAATTGTATTAGCTGCAACCAATAGAGCAGACGTATTAGATAGGGCACTAATTAGACCTGGTAGATTTGACAGACAAATTCATGTAGATTTACCTGAACTAAATGAAAGAGAAGAAATTTTTACTGTTCATCTAAAGCCATTAAAAATTGATAAAACTATTGATATTAAGTTTTTAGCTAGACAAACACCAGGTTTCTCTGGAGCTGACATTGCAAACATTTGTAATGAAGCCGCTTTAATTGCTGCCCGTAACAATAAAAAGAAAGTAAGCAAACAAGACTTTTTAGATGCTGTAGATAGAATTATTGGTGGACTCGAAAAGAAAAATAAGATTATTTCTGACCATGACAGAAAAGCAATTGCTTACCATGAAGCTGGTCATGCAGCGGTAAGTTGGTTAGTAAAATATGCGAGCCCTTTAATTAAAGTAACCATCATTCCTAGAGGAAGGTCTTTAGGAGCTGCTTGGTATTTGCCAGAAGAAAGACAAATAACAACTACCGAACAGTTATTGGATGAAATGGCTGCTGCACTTGGTGGAAGAGCTGCCGAAGAGGTAATGTTTGGGAAAATTTCTACTGGAGCATTAAGCGATTTAGAAAAAGTAACTAAACAGGCTTATGCCATGGTTAGTATTTACGGTTTAAGTAAAAAACTTGGTAATATTAGTTATTACGATTCTTCAGGTCAAAATGAATACTCACTAACCAAGCCTTACAGCGAAAAAACTGCTGAATTAATTGACCAAGAAGTAAAAGAAATGGTAGAAGAGTCTTACGAAAGAACACTTGGAATTATACGAGAAAACAAAGACAAATTAATTCTTCTTGGAGATAAATTATTGGAGAAAGAAGTACTTTTTAGAGATGATCTAGAATTGATATTTGGTAAAAGTAAATTTGAAGAAGAACTAAAAGAGGAAAAGAAAATCTCTAAGAAAAACGGCTCTTCCAAACCCGGTTCAAAGAAAAAAGAAATTATTGCTGAAACTGTTTCAGAAAGTGTTCCTTCAGGAAAAAAAGAGGTCAAAAAAACGAAGGCTCCAGCAAAAAAAATGAAGGCAGCAGAAAAAGAAACGAAAAACACCGAAGTAAAGGATTCTTCTAAAGAAAAAAGTTAATCGTGTCTAATTGGGAAATTATATACAAAACTAATAATCCAAACGATTCTGAAATTGTTAAATCGGTATTAAAAGATAATGGAATTGAAGTAGTATTTGTAAATAAAATGGACTCAATGAATTTACACCTAACAAATTCTGCTTTTATAGAATTACACGTTAAACCTAATGATTTAGTTAAAGCAAGACACCTTATTACTAAATATTCATTATAAATGTTAACGAGAGCAATTACAGGTTTTATATTTATCCTTACCATTATAGCAGGAGTATATTTTAACTCTGCTATTTCAGCAGCTCTTTTTAGCCTTATTGTTCTTTTAGGTGTTGAAGAATTTTACAGTTTAGTAAAAAAATCTAAAATCATACAACCTATAAAATTCTGGGGAACATTAACTGGTTTATGCTTAATGATTGTTCTTTGTTTAATCTTTTCTGGAATTATTAAACCCAAAATTATCTTCATACCTATTTTAATGGTTTTCTTCATGTTTCTTTTTGAATTATATAGAAAAAAAGAAAATCCATTTATTAATATAGCTTATACGGTTTTAGGAATGATCTATATTGTTATTCCTTTTGCTATGCTTTTTCATTTAGGTTATTATGAAAATAATAAGTTTACCGATACTTACAGTTTTCAAATTATCTTAGGGTTCTTTATTATGCTATGGACTAACGACACAGGTGCTTACCTAGCTGGAAGATTTTTTGGGAAACATAAATTATTTGAACGTATTTCTCCTAAAAAAACTTGGGAAGGTTCTGTTGGAGGGGGTCTTGTAACAATTAGTTGTGCTTACATATTATCCATATTCTTTACCAACTTGGGGTTAACCAACTGGATAATTTTAGCTGTTTTAATAACTATTTTTGGTGGCTTAGGTGATTTAGTTGAATCCATGCTTAAGAGAAGTTTAAATATAAAAGATTCTGGTAATTTATTACCAGGACACGGTGGTATATTAGATCGTTTTGATGGTTTATTATTATCAGCACCTTTTGTTTATGCTTATCTCTATTTGATAAGCTAGAATTATTATTTTTAACAAAAAATTATTTATGAAATTTCATAAAGAAGGTATTCCTTCATTAATCATAGCCATCTTATTTGCAGTAGTGGTAAATACGCTTACTCTGCTCTTTTTAAATGACTATCCTTCAATTAAAATTACTGGCTATGTATTGTCGGGATTAGTATTGATTACAATTATTCAATTTTTTAGAAGCCCAACAAGAAACTGGGTAGCTCGAGAAGGCGAAATCATTTCTCCGGCAGATGGAACAGTGGTAGTAATTGAAGAAGTGGAAGAAACAGAGTATTTTAATGAAAAACGTTTACAGGTTTCTGTATTTATGTCTCCGGTTAATGTTCATATCAATAGATATCCTATAAGTGGTAGATTAAAATATTTTAAATACCACCCTGGTTTATACTTAGTTGCTTGGCACCCTAAGTCATCTACAGAAAACGAAAGAACAACAATCGTAGTAGAAGACAATAAGGGACGAAGTATTTTATACCGACAAATTGCTGGAGCTTTAGCCAGAAGGATTGTCTTTTTTGGTAAAGAGGGTGAATCGGTTAAGCAAAATGATGAATGTGGATTTATAAAATTTGGTTCTAGGGTTGACTTATTATTACCTTTAGATGCTAAATTAAATGTTAAGCTTAACGAAAAAGTAAAAGGTGGAATTACTACCATTGCAAAGTTTTAACACTCTTTAACTATATACTTCTTTCAATTATTCTTAATTTGGTAACCTATCAAACAATATTAAATTTATTATTATGAAAAAATTATTATTAGCATTTGCACTTATTGGATTTATTGCCACATCAAGTTATGCTTCTGAAGCTATTGTAACAACTAGTTTTGAAACAGCATTCTGTGACGACAAAAAATGTGATAAAAAAAATTGTAAAAAGAACAAAAAGGAATGTACTGCATCTAAAAAAGCATGTTGTAAAAAAGGAGAGAAAAAGGCTTGTTGTAAAAAAGATGCTACAGCAAAAAAATCTTGTTGTTCTAAAGGCAAAACTAAATCTTGTAGTAAGTCTAAAGCAAAAAAAACTACTGAAGACAAAAAGGGAACTGAATAAAATAAATTATTCTTTTTATAAAAAGAGTCCTATCCGTCAGCTGGCGGATAGGACTCTTTTTTTATCATAAAATTTCGTACAATTCGCTCAAGCAACTAATTTCGTGCTGTACATAATTCTCATGCTTTACCTTATTAGGGTTAAAGTATACATTATCCATTTTCACTCTTTGAGCACCATAAATATCAGCATACCAATCATCACCTATCATTATTGAGTTTTTAGCTGTTGCTCCTGTTTCAGCAAATGCTTTTTTAAATATATATGGGTGAGGCTTTTTAACACCTACTTTCTCTGAAAGTATAATTACATCAAAATAAGGCGACAAGCCCGATTCTGTTAATTTAATGTATTGAACCTCTTCAAATCCGTTAGTAATAATGTGTAGCTTGTATTTATCAGATAAATAATTAAGTAATTCTATTGCATGCGGAAACAACAGTGTTTGCCTTGGAGAATGTATTACATAGTAATCCCCTATCTGGTTAGCCATCTCATTATTATCCACATCAAAACACTTTAAGGTGTCATCAAATCGTTTCCAACGTAATTCTTCTTTATTTACTTTATCCTCTCTGTAAAGTCCCCACAAATATTCATTAATCTCTTGATATTTATCAATAAAATCTGATGAAGAACTAATAAACTCATCCAACTTAAAGCTATAGAATATATCATTCAACACTTTTTTTGAATTTTCATCAAAATGCCAGAGTGTTCGATCTAAGTCAAAAAATATATGTTCGTATTTTTTTTTCATATTAAAAAAGCCCTAACAGTATGTTAGGGCTTTTGCTTTATTTGTAATTGAATGTAACTATTATCTTGTTACTATAAATTTAGCAATACTTCTTTCAGTTCCTGATTCTAATGATATAATGTAAGAACCAACACTTAATGCAGAAGCCTCAAATTGAACAGTATTTTTTCCTTGAGCTTTGTTACCCAATTTAATGATCTTAACTAAAGAACCTGTTAAATTGTAAATCTTCATTGTTGTTTCTGAATTTTCTTTTAAATCAAAAGAAAGTGTACCAACATTATTTAATGGGTTTGGATAAACACTTAAGTTTGTAGCAAAACTGTTATCATTTCCATCAATAATATCATCGTTTTCCTGAACAGAAACAACTTGTAAACTATCAGTAGTATAAAAACCTCTACCGTGTGTTCCTAGATAAACAATTCCAGAATTTGTTGATTCCCATGACCCTAAATGTTGTTGAACAACACCGTGAACAGGCGTATGAGTCATACCATTTCCACTTTCATCTGACCATAAAACCTCAAATGGAAATGTTGCACTAAATGCATTATCAGTAGCCCAAACACCCCATTCCGTACCAATAATTACTGTATTGTTATCAGTATAATCAATTACAGCATCATAAACAGGCATAAAAGGTAAATAACCTGTAGCAGTAGATGATGTTGGCCCCTGAATAGAACTAATATTTAAACCAGTTGTAGCATTTATACATCTATAAACATGATTGCTTGTTGTATATCCACCAGTTGTAACTATGATGTTATCAACATTGTTCGGATCTGCAGCTATTCCTGTAACAACACCTGAAGTTCCTGTACCAGTTACTTGAGTTGTAACAACAGAACCACTTCTAATATCCAATCCTAAAGAATCGTTAGCTAAATTAAGGCCACTTACCCTAATTACAGAGTTAAGCCTCCCTATAAACAGATGATTCCCATCAGCAGAAAACTCTAAACAATTAACTCCTGCACCTGAACTAGTTACTCTCTGCCATTCAATACTAGTTGCATTTAATCTAGCAGCATCTCTAGTTACATAAACACCTGAGTTGGTTGCTAACGCAAATCTATTTTGAATTGGATCTTGTAAGATTAATGAATCTCCTGGTGTATTTAATATAATATTTGATGTAACAGTATATTCTAAAGCCGTACCATTAGATAAACTAATATAAGGAATTACACGACCAGCAAAAAGTGTATCTCCAGCATATACAGTATCCCCAGGAGCAAGAACTGTAGGGGTAGAATCAGTAAACATAATCTTAACAGAATCAACACTAGTTGTATCATAACTGTTTTCCCAATTTTCTATTACTGTATGAAAAGGAACACCACCAGCACTTACAATATCTTGTAATTCTGCATCAAAGAAACCTCCTCCAGCTACTGATGCAGTAGCTCTCCATAAACCTCCATTCTGGGAAGTTGCATACAATATTCCATCTCCTTGATTAGAAAAAGCTACATCAAAACCATCTCCAGAAATTTGCCCATCGTTAGGATAAGTCGTAACAACACTATTTGCAGTCCCTCCAAAAGCGCCATTAGAATTTAATAAATCACCGTTATCTTGTGATCCTCCAATAAAAAAACCATTTGCTGCGGTAGCAACATCATAAAATGAAGTTACATTATAACCAAAATTTCTTTCATGCCAAGAATGTCCTGCATCAATAGATCTTGTTACACCACCATCAGAACCGATATAAATCGTATTAGCATCTGCAAATACAACAGCATGTTTATCAGCATGTACAGCACCTAAGGTAGCTGCTATCAACCAACTTCCTTGAGGGTTTGCAAGGTTAGTATATCTTCCTTCGAATAAACGTATACCACCAACAATTACATGTCCCCAATCAGAAGGATCAACTCCAATAGCATCATCATAACCACCTTGTCCAGTTGTTTCAGTTGAACTTCTTCTAAATGGATCCATAGCTGCAGAACCTGTTGGAACTAATAACTTCCATGTTGCACCTTTATCTGTAGTAATTCTTAATCCAGTTAAGATACCTGAAGAACCTAACACATACATTACATTTGGATTAGATGGTGCAATAGCCCCAGATAATCTTCCTCCAGAAAAGCCTACACCATTAATACGAGTAAAATCACCTAATGCATCTCCTTGATCAGAAATATAGACTCTAGTTCCACTAAAACATACTAAGATAGAACCATCAGAAGCTACATCAATATCTTGAACTGTTGCCGTTTCAAAAAGAACTCCAGGTATAGATTCAATCGGATTATACCATTGAGTAGGATCATTTGTAGCATTTACAAAATCAGTTGGGTAATTACCTGACCCATCAGGATCTGCCCATTTAAAACCCTTTGACGAACCTATATACAACCTATTACCATAAGATGCTATAGCATTGGTATAAGACCAATCTGAACCTTGATTATTATTAGGTACAGACGTAGAATTAACAATTATTGGTAATACAGCACCTGTTGCAGACACATATTCATAAACACCATTACCAATTGCTCCGGAACCACCAGTACCACCACCGGACTCAAAAGTAGAACCAGTTCCAAAAAATATTCTACCATTATCTGTTTGTGTAATACAAGAAACCGCTAAATTTTCACCTAAAACACCTTCCATTCCTATTACTGGATTCCAACTTGCAGTTGCATCTGTAGAAACAAATAAACCACCTGTTACACTTCCTGCATAAACAATATTTGGATTAGTTTGATCTACTAAAATAGCTCTTGTTCTACCACCAACATTATCTGGACCTCTATTTACCCAATTTAACCCTGAAGCAGCCTTATTATTCTTTTTAGCTATAGCAGCAATTTGGTATCTTACTTGGTTTACTAAGTTATAATCAATCTCTCCTGTAGCTGGATCAGCTTTAAGCATATGCATATACGCTGCATAACCTGCATTGCCTGTTATTCCACCATTATAAATAGTTCTAGGTGTATAAACAGCTTGTTTATCTTGAGAAACCATATTTAAAAATGCTCCTCCAATAGCTAATCCTAAAGCTAAAGATCCAACAATAATTGTCTTAATATTCATTATATAACGTTTTATTTAGTTAGTGTTTTTATGAAACGGGTTACAAGATAAGTATTATTTAATATATACCAAAAATTTCCGAACCAATTTGAGTCTAAAATTATTAATTTTTTGTTTCCCAACAATAAGCGATTTAAGAAACGGTTATTATTCTTCTATTTTAGGGGGAATAAGCTTTTTTACGGTAAAATAAGGTATTCTTAAAAAAGGTGTTTTTCTGCGTGGTACGAAGAACGAACTAAAGGTCCACTTTCTACAAATCGGAAACCCATTTCTAAGCCTATTTTTTTATACTTTTTAAATTGCTCGGGGGTAACAAATTCAACAACAGGTAAATGTTTAACTGTTGGTTGCAAATACTGCCCCAGGGTTAAAACATCACAACCTACGTTTCTTAAATCTTTCATAGATTCAATTACTTCTTCTTCTGTTTCTCCTAAACCAAGCATAATTCCTGATTTGGTTTTCATCCCTCCATCTTTCAATCGTTTTAAGACCTCTAAGCTTCTATCGTATTTTGCTTGAATTCGCACTTGCTTTGTTAATCTACGAACAGTTTCTATATTGTGAGATACTATTTCTGGAGCAACATCAATTATACGTTGTAAGTTATTCCAATCCCCTTTAAAATCTGGAACCAATGTTTCTAATGTTGTATTAGGACTTAATTTTCTTACTGCATTTACAGTTTCCTCCCAAATAATAGAGCCACCATCTTTTAAATCATCCCTATCTACAGAAGTAATCACACAATGTTTTACCTTCATTAATTGAACAGAGTTAGCAACTCGCATTGGTTCATCCAAATCTGCTGGTAATGGTCTTCCAGTTTTTACAGCACAAAAGCCACAAGAACGAGTACATATATTACCTAAAATCATAAAGGTTGCAGTACCTGCACCCCAACATTCCCCCATATTAGGACAGCTTCCACTAGAACAAATCGTATGTAATTTATGTTCAGAAACAATTTTTCGAACTTTAGCATACTCTTCTCCTGTAGGTAATTTAACCTTTAACCATGATGGTTTCTTCGCGAATTTTCTTTCTATAACTTGATTTCCCAAAATCTACTCCGTTTTTTTCGATCCAAAGGTAAGCGAAACATAGAGATTAACAAAGTAGTTTTTGTTATTATCATTTGCCATCATTGGTATTTTTTGAAAATATACATCTACAACCCCTCCAACCTCTAAGGCATTAATTCTACTGGCTTGGCGTGATGACTCAAAATTTAAACCTGTTTTTAAAAAAACTCCAGGATAAAACTTACCATTAAAGAAGCCTCTAAAAAAAGATGCTTTACCATTAATATTTCCCGAAAAATGTAATTCTGGGTCGTACCTTTCTATTTCAGTAGTTAATTCTGAATCAATAGGATTAACTTTATTTATTTCTAAATAAACAGGTTTTGCATATACTAAAGACAATCCAACATTAACAATAGAAGAGATTGCTATCCCTCTAACACTTTGCTTACTTATAAATGTTTTATGATTACCAACACTAGCTCTTAAAATTAAAATTGAATTAAGCTGTCCGTAAATATATCCATTAGAATTATCATATGTTGAAGAATACACTTTCTCATGTTTTGGATGTTTCATACCAACCAACTCAACCTCATAAGTTCTTCTTACAAATCCTGAAGTATATTGCCCATATCGATATGTAAGACCCCAACCTCGCGTATGAAGAACCAAACCAAAAGCCTGTTCTGTTTTATAAATCGTCCTCTTTTCTTCAAAAACAGTCCCTTGCGAAAACATATCTTGTGCAAAAACAGCTAATATTAATATGAGTAAGATTTTTTTCACTTAAGGTATTTAGTATTAGAATGTAATGATAAAAATAGATTATTTCGTTGTATAACGAGGCATTTTTGATAAGCATATCCGCTGATATGATTAGAGAAAATAACAATTTTACACGAAAAAAGAAACATTTTTTAATTTAATAGTTTTAATATTAAAAAACTTCACACTTAACAAAAGTAATGATAAATAAAATGTAAACTTTGTATTAGTTTTACTAAACTAATACTGATGAGTACATCTAAAATAATTTATAAAGGAAATTTAAGAACAGAAGCAGTTCATTTAAAATCGAACGCAATAATAATTACTGATGCTCCAACTGATAACAAAGGTAAAGGCGAAGCATTTTCTCCTACTGATATGGTGGCTACAGCATTGGGAAGCTGCATGCTAACCATTATAGGTATTAAATCAGAAGAGCATAATATTGATATAGAAAATATAAAAATGAACATTACAAAAGTAATGAGTGCTGCTCCCAGAAAAATTAGCGAAATAATTGTTGAGTTTGATTTCTTAGGAAAATCTTACACAAATAAAGAAAAAATAATAATTGAAAAATCGGCTAAATCTTGCCCTGTTGCTCTAAGTCTAGATCCAGAACTTAAACAAACGGTACTTTTTAACTTTAAAGATTAAACTCTAAATCTTTTACTGAAATGGCTAAATGTGATGCATCATAAATGCATTCTCCATTTTTAATAATTAATACTTGAGGGGATTCGTGCTGAATATTAAATCGTTCTGCAATTGAATTAGAAAGATTTCTATACTGCAATAAATCTAAATGATAAGCTGGAAGTTCTTGATTAAAACTCCAAGAAGATTCTAGTCGTTTTTTAGCTACTGAGCTAATGGAACAGCGTGTACTGTGTTTAAATATGGCTACTCCAATATTAGTTTGAAATGATTTTTCTATGATGTAATCTAAATCCGACTCGGATTTAATGTCAGTCCAATTCAAGACTTATGCAGGAAGTTTTTCTGAACTTTCTGTTTCAACAGATCCGTAAGCAGGACATGTTTCGTGACTTTTACATGAAGAATATAAAATAGCTACTAAGAAAAGTGCTGAAGCTGCAATCATTAATTTTTTCATACCTGTTTACTTAGTTTTGTAAATTAATTATTTTGCAAATCTAATGATAATTAGAGTAATTATCAATTAAAATTATAAAACAATTAGTACACTAGTGCATAGGTAAGGCGTAAATTGTATTCTTTTGTTATAATAATAATTTAAAAATGTCGGAAATAAAAACAGACCCTCAAATAGAAAAAAGCTGGAAAAAGGTATTAAATGATAATTTTAATAGTGACTACTTTAAAGAAATAAAAAACTATATTATACAGGAAAAAAGTAAAAACCATAAAATATTTCCTCCTGAAAATTATATTTTTAATGCTTTTAATCACACGCCTTTTAAGGATGTAAAAGTGGTAATAATTGGTCAAGACCCTTATCACGGAATTAACCAAGCACACGGATTAAGCTTTTCGGTTTTAGAAGGAAATAAGCACCCACCCTCTTTAATTAATATCTTTAAAGAGCTAGAAACTGATTTAAACATTCCCTATCCTAAAAGTGGTGATTTAACTCCATGGGCAGATCAAGGCGTACTGCTTTTAAACGCAAGTTTAACCGTTAGAGAAGCTGAAGCAAATTCTCATCAAAAAATTGGCTGGCAAAAATTTACAGATAACGTTATTCATCTTTTATCAGAACAAAGAGAAAATATTGTGTTTTTACTTTGGGGAGGCTTTGCAAAAAAGAAAGGGGCAAAAGTTGATCAAACCAAACATCATATTTTAACATCTGGACATCCATCCCCACTAAGTGCAAACAGAGGTTTTTGGTTTGGAAATCAACATTTTTCTAAAACCAATCAAATCTTAAAAGAATTAGGTAAAACTGAAATCAATTGGGAAATCAAATAATAGTTCATTATTATCGTACCTTAATAGTTTGAAATTAAAAATTTACATACTTATTCTCCTACTCTTTTCTTTATCGAAAATTGAAGCTCAGAAAATTGAGTTGAAAATTTCTTTTAACGACACCACTTTAAAAACTTCTAAACTAATTGACTATGATGAAAAAGTTACATTACAGAGTTTAAAAAATGAAATTACTTCATCCTTAAATCAACTTCAACAAAAAGGATTTTTAACCTCAACTACAGATAGTATTATTATCGACTCTTCATTTCACCATATTTATCTCCACTTAGGAAAAACTTACCAATGGACTTCTTTAACTAATAAAAATATTGATGAAGAGATATTGAGTAAACTCGGATTTAGAGATAAGCTCTACTACAACAAGCCTTTTAACAAAAAACAAATTCAAAACTTCTTTAAAAAAGTTATTATCTATTATGAAAATAACGGTTATCCTTTTGCTTCAATAAAATTAGATAGTGTTCGTGTTAAAAAAAACAAACTCTCTGCACAGTTATACATTAAAAAAAATAAACGCTACAAAATAGATAGTGTTATGATTAAGGGTAATGCTACAATTTCTGACCAATACATTAAAAACTACATTAAAATTAAAGAAGGCGATATTTATAACGAAGAATCTATTAGAAAGATAAGTTCTAGAATTAAAGAACTCCCTTTTGTTATTGAAGAAAAAAAATGGAAAATTGTTTTTACTAAAGATAAATCGAATGTAATTCTTTTCTTAAAAAAGAAACAAGCAAGTCGATTCGATGGAATTTTAGGATTGGTTCCTAATGAGGAAACTGGCAAGTTAAGACTAACTGGTGATGTTAAATTAAATTTAATCAACTCCTTTCATAATGGCGAAAAAATTGAATTTAACTGGAGGGCAATCCAAGAAAACACGCAAGATTTAAAATTTAATGTGATGTATCCTTTTTTGGTAAACACCCCTTTAGGATTAGATTACAACTTTAAACTCTACAAAAAAGACACTACCTTTATTGATGTAGGACACAAAATAGGTATACGTTACATTTTAAAAGGAAACGATTATTTTAAACTATTTTTTCACAACAAATCTTCAAGCCTTTTATCACAAGCTGGTTTTGCTACTTTAACAGTTTTACCTTCTTATGCTGATGTTTCTTCACAACTATATGGTATCGAAACATACAATGCAAACCTGGATTATTTATTAAACCCAAGAAAAGGGTATCAATTTAAGATAAGTGGTTCTTTAGGAAATAAAACCATTAAAAAAAACCCACAAATAGATGAAAAGCTATATGAAGATTTAGATTTAAAAAGTACGCTTTACAATGCTGAATTAAATGCAAATTATTACTTTCCAATAACCAAAAGGAGTATTATTAAGTTTGGATCAAAAAATGCCTACACCTTTAATCAGAATCTTTTTGAAAATGAATTGTTAAGAATTGGAGGTTTATTAACGCTTAGGGGGTTTGATGAGGAATCTATTTTTGCTTCTTTCTATACCATAGAAACATTGGAATACCGCTACATCTTAGAACAAAACTCATACTTATATCTTTTTGTAGATGGTGCTTATTATGAAAATGATGGTATCGATGAGTTTGTGTCTGACAGGCCTTTAGGTTTTGGTGCAGGCATGAGTTTTGAAACCAAAGCGGGGATATTTTCTATTACTTACGCTTTAGGAAAACAATTCGATAATCCTGTTAAATTTAGCTCAGCAAAAATTCACTTTGGATTCGTAAACTTCTTCTAGACGGGTAACACCCGCAGATTGTTATTAATGTATTTATCAGATTACTCAAGGCAAACTCATATTTTTTAGTTTTCAAAATTAGACCTAAAATGAGTAATTAATTGCGTGGTTTGTTTAGACTTTGTCAGTTCGAGTGTTTCGATTTTTCATCGAAATAGCCTGTATAGAATTTATTTCGGTATATCGAGAACAACAAAAGCTTTTTCTCTTTATTCGATCAGTTTACTACAAAGTATGAGTTTTCCGTGATCAGATTACTTAATAACATTATAATCATTGTATATTTTAGTTATCTTTGCTCGCGTTATAATTTTGAGAAATGGAAAACATCATTAATCCAATATATTTAGATCCTGAAAAAGTTCAGGAGTTAAAAAAAGATTTTGAAGCTGGGAAACCATGTAAGCATGTTGTTTTACCTAACTTTTTAAATGAGGAATTTGCTACAACTCTTTATGATAACTTTCCGAAAATGGACAGTTTAAAAGTAAAGCGTAAAAGCTTAAACGAGAACAAAAATGAGGATTATCATTTTGAGCGTTTCCATCCGAACTTTATGCTTGTTAAAAAAGCATTAGCCAATCCAGAATTTATTAAGAATATAGAAATAATTACTGGACTAACTGGCTTAGTTACTACTGATGATGCACTTGGTGCAGGAGTTCATCAGGGTGGACCAGGTAGTTATGTTGATGTTCACATCGATTCTAATTTCAACTCTATGGAAAACCTATGGAGAAGGCTTAACTTTTTGGTTTACTTAAACAAAGAATGGAAACCCGAATATGGTGGTGATCTAGAACTTTGGGATCAGAAAATGACCAAATGCGTAACAACAGTTCCTTGTGATTGGAACAGAGCAGTTGTCTTTTTAACGGATGAAACTACACCACATGGTTATGGTAAAGTAAACATCCCTGATCACGAAACTAGAAAGTCATTTTACACCTACTACTCCACTCCACCTGAAAAAGACTTTAAATATGTTGATTCACATTTTAAAGCCAGACCAAATGATTCTATGGGTAAAAAGGTAGCTACAGGTATTAAGGAACCTTTAAAATTAAATATTAAGCGATTTTTAAAATTACTTGGTATTACATCACTAGATTTTCAAGATAAGAACAAGAAAAAATTCTAATGGCGAGAAAAAAAAGAGAAAAGAGAGAAAAGATTTCGAAAGAATCTATCAAAAAAGCAATGCGTGTTTTCAGGTTTATAAAACCTTTTAGAATTACGTTTGGCTTTGGAATGTTAGTGCTTATAATTTCTAGCGTTGTTATGATGGCTTTCCCAAAAGTATTGGGAGACTTAATTGACTCTGCCAATTCTTCGAAAGAAAGCACCGTTAACGATACAACGCTTATTTTAATTGGTATTTTCTTAGTAATTGCTATTACTTCTTTTTTTAGAATTTATCTTTTTGGGGTGGTTACTCAAAAATCATTAGCACTTTTAAGAACCGAAACCTACAAACATTTAATTTCTTCACCTATGAGCTTTTTCTCTAGAAAAAGAGTTGGAGAGCTAAACAGCAGAATTACAAATGACATTGCTTTGCTAGAAGAAACATTCTCTACTACCATTGCTGAGATTATCCGTCAGATGATTACCATACCTGTTGCTTTATTTTTCTTAATGTTTATCTCATTTCGATTAACTGTTTTTATGATAGCTGTTATTCCTGTGGTAGCCTTAATTGGAATATTCTTTGGGAAATACATCAAAAAACTATCTAAACATGCACAAGATGATATTGCTACAGCCAATGGCGTTTTAGATGAGACCCTGCATGGAATTGCTAGTGTTAAAGCTTACGCCAACGAGTTTTTTGAAATAGCTCGATACAAAAAAAATATTGATAGCTCTGTTCATACATCTATCAAAAATGCCAAATGGAGAGGGGCTTTTATCGCATTAATCATGTTTGCCGCTGGTTCTGCAATTGTTTCTATTATTTGGTATGGCTTACACATGGTTCAAATGGGTGAAATTACCATTGGAGGTTTATTACAATTTGCTATTTACTCTGCATTATTAGGCGTTTCATTTGGCGGAAGTGCAGAATTGTTTTCTAAACTTCAAAAATCTATTGGAGCAACAGAGCATTTAATGGATATCTTAGAGGAAGAGACTGAAACTGTTTCTTTAGAAAAGTCAGAAAAAATATCAATACAAGGAAACATTGGATTTAAGAACGTATCGTTTTCCTACCCTTCCCGTAGAGATATCGCAGTTATTAAGGATGTATCTTTTAATGTAGAAACAGGAAAGCAAATTGCTTTTGTTGGACCATCTGGATCGGGTAAAACAACCATAGCTGCACTACTTTTTAGATTTTACCATCCAGAAAATGGCACCATTACCATCGATGGCAAAAACATTAATGATTATCAACTTTCTCAAATAAGAAATGAGATGGCATTAGTACCGCAAGAGGTAATGTTATTTGGTGGTAGTATTAAAGAAAACATTGAATACGGAAAACCTGGAGCTACTGAAGAAGAAATTTTTGAAGCTGCTAAACAAGCCAATGCTTTAGAGTTTATAGAAAGCTTCCCTGAAAAGTTTGAGACTTTAGTTGGTGATAGAGGTATACAACTTTCTGGAGGTCAAAAACAACGAATTGCTATTGCTAGGGCAATACTTAAAGATCCTTCTATTTTAGTATTAGATGAAGCTACATCTGCTTTAGATTCTGAAAGTGAAAGATTAGTACAGGAAGCTTTAGACAGACTTATGAAAGGAAGAACTTCTTTAGTTATTGCCCACCGTTTATCTACCATTAAAAATGCAGATAATATTATTGTTTTAGATAATGGTAAGATTAAAGAAACTGGAACTCACGCTGAGTTAATTCAGTTGGAAAATGGGATTTACAAGAATTTGAGTACGTTGCAGTTGACTGCGGTTTAACCTAAATTAAAATGAAATTATTCAATCCCGTCCTAAATAAAATTCAAGATAAAGCAAAGGCATTGAATTTGTTATAAAAAGAGATTAAAACACTCATAAATTAAAAAGCACCCCCTGAG
>NVUQ01000087.1 GCA_002401955.1 Flavobacteriales bacterium
TGATAATTGATAATTGATAATTGATAATTGATAATTGATAATTGAAGAAAAAAAATATTTTTTGAACTAAACCTACTAACAAATAAACTTTTCAACTTTCAGACTTTTAACTTAAACATGAACTCTAACTTTAAGGCACACTTAGCACTATTAATCGCCAACATCATTTACGGTTTAAATTATACCGTTGCTAAAGATGTGATGCCTGATTATATTTTGCCTTTTGGCTTTATTTTTTGTAGAGTTATTGGAGCCTTAAGTTTATTCTGGATTATCCATTCTTTCAATTATGAAAAAGTAGAAAAGAAAGACATGTTACTAATGGCCGTATGTGGCTTTTTCGGAGTATTTGCCAATCAGCTCATGTTTTTTTATGGTTTAAACCTTACAACTCCAATAAACGCTGGAATCATTATGACATCCAACCCTATATTAGTCATTATTGCATCAGCAATTATTCTTAAAAACCGAATAACCGTTCTTAAAGTTGCTGGTATCTTTTTAGGGATATCTGGTGCTTTACTATTGCTATTAGTTAAAAAAGATTTCTCCTTTGGATCAGACACTTTATTAGGTGATTTATTCATTTTTTTAAATGCACTATCTTATGGCATCTACTTAGTTTTGGCAGTTCCTTTAATGAAGAAATACAAACCTCTAACTGTAATAAAATGGGTATTTACTTTCGGAGCTATTTTCGTTATCCCATTTGGTTTTCAACAGTTTACAGAAATTGAATGGAATTCTTTTCCTACTGATATTTGGCTCAAATTCTCTTTTGTGGTTATCGCTACTACCTTTTTTGCTTACTTATTAAACATATATGGGCTTAAAAAACTAAGCCCTTCAGTAGTTTCAACTTACATTTATTTACAACCTTTACTAGCCGCTTTAGTTGCTATTTGGGCTGGAAAAGATTCGTTAGATTGGAT
Organism: Flavobacteriales bacterium; assembly: GCA_002401955.1. GTDB lineage: Bacteria > Bacteroidota > Bacteroidia > Flavobacteriales_E > Vicingaceae. The sequence goes on from NVUQ01000087.1 coordinate 933, forward strand.
TAAAATTGCTGCAGCTATTCTAATTTTTAGCGGTGTTTATATGGTGAGTAAAAAAGTTAAAATTTAATCAATTTCTCTATAATCGAAATCATTATAACAACCTTCATAATACAACTCTAATTGATTTTAGATATTATTTTAAGCTTGTTTTTTACCGCTTAATAGAAAAAACATACCTTTTAAAAGAAAAACACCCGATTTATTGCCTTGCTTCTAGATATTTAATAAATTCGTAAGCCTAGTTAAGAATTTCTTCTTCAGTTAAGAAAAAATATAATACATTTTTATGAAACATTCAATCCTATTTTTTACATTAACGCTCATCACACTAACTTCTTTTGCGAAAGAATATTCTGCATCTGATGCAGAAAAATTGATTTCTGGGAGCCAAACAGTTTTTATTGATGATGAAACTGGTGCTATAAAGTTTGTTAAACTTAAATCGTCAAAAAAAATATCCGTAAAAAACAATGTTGCCTGGTTAAATACCCTTTTAAACGTTTCAAACTCAGAAAATTTTAAACTATTTAAAACTGAGAGTGATCAAATAGGCTATACTCACTACAGATATAAATTATACCTTAATGGTGCCCCAGTTGAAGATGCTGTTTATTATATTCACTCCAAAAATGGTTATATCGTTTCTGCCAATGGAGAATATTACCCTAACATTAAATTGAGTAGTAAATCTGCAGTTATAACTTCTAGAGAAGCTATTTCTATTGCAAAAAAAACGATTAAAGAAAATAAAGGAGATTGGAATGATGAGATTGTTTCTTTTCCTATAAAAGTTGTTGTAAAAAGTGAGGTTGGAGAATTTAAATTGGCACACAAAGTAGATGTTTATTCTCGTGAACCTTTGGCAAGGAAATTTGTTTATGTTGATGCTATTACAGGTCAAATAATAAAAGAGAAAGACAGGATACATCATGCAGATGTTGTTGGTAGTGCCGTTACAAAGTATAATGGAACACAAGCGATAACGTCAGATAGTTTTGGCGGTTCTTACAGATTAAGAGAAACTGGAAGAGGAAATGGTATCAATACATTTGATTTAAACACTTCTACAACTTATAGTTCTGCTGTAGATTTTACGGATGCAGATAATTTATGGAACACCACTACAAACCAAGATGATGCTGCTTATGATGCTCATTTCGGATCAGAAGCAACTTATGATTACTTTTTTAACAATTTTGGGCGAAATTCTTACGACAATTCTGGAGCCGTAATCAATAGTTATGTTCATTATAGTAGTAGTTTCGTTAATGCTTTTTGGGATGGAACCCAAATGACCTATGGTGATGGTGATGGCACTAATTACACTGCTCTTACATCAATTGATGTTGTTGGTCATGAAATTACACATGCGATTACTGAAAATTCTGCCAATCTCGTTTATTCATACGAATCAGGAGCACTAAATGAATCGTTTAGTGATATTTTTGGAATTGCTATTGATTTTGACAAAAACCCGAGTACAGCAAACTATTTAATGGGAGACCAGTTTGCCGTTACAGGAACCCCTTTCAGAAGTATGTCAAACCCTAACGCGTATGGACACCCAGATACTTATAATGGCACAAATTGGGCAACAGGATCTTTTGATAATGGCGGAGTACACACCAACTCTGGAGTGCAAAATTATTGGTTTTACCTGTTATCTAATGGTGGATCTGGCACAAATGATATTGGAAATTCTTTCTCGGTTACAGGTATTGGTATTGATCCAGCAGCAGCAATTTCATATAGAAATTTAACTACTTATTTAACTACTAACTCACAATATGTAGATGCTAGGTATTATGCAATACAATCTGCAATTGATCTTTACGGAAGTTGTAGTGCTGAAGTAATTGCTACCACAAACGCATGGTATGCTGTGGGAGTTGGAAACATTTATTCTAATTCAGTTATCGCAGATTTTACAGCGGACATTACTTATAGTTGTTCCACTCCATCAACAATTACTTTCACAAACAATAGTATTAATGGCACTTCTTATTTATGGAGTTTTGGTGACGGAAACACAAGCACAACTACTAGCCCTAGCCACACCTACACCTCTACGGGAGTTTACACAGTTACTCTAATTACTAATGGGTCTTCTTCTTGTGGAACAAATGACACTACCATTAAGACGAACTACATTACCATTACCAATACTGGCGGCCCAATTTCTGCTTCCTGTACTCCAGCCTCAACTACTCCCGGAACCCTTGGAATGGGAATTTTTAACTTCTCTTTTGCTTCCATAAGTAACAATACTAGTGGTGGAACCGATGGTTATCAAGATTATACTTGCACCAATTCTACAACAGTAACAGAAGGGAATTCCTACAATGTTAATATTACAACAGGAACTGCAAACAATGAAGATGTTAGGGTGTGGATAGATTTAAATAACGATGGGCAATTTAACATGACTAACGAAATGGTGTTTGTTTCAGACAACATCATGCAAAATCATTCTGGATCTATTATTATACCTGGAGGAGCTGTATTAAATACCCCTTTAAGAATGAGAGTTGGTTCAGATTATCATACTAATAACTTTACAAGTGCATGTACTGATGTAACATATGGACAATATGAAGATTATTCTATAACCGTAATACCAAACACGAGCCCTCCAATTGTAGATTTTATTGCCAATAATACTACTATAAATATTGGACAAACAATAAGTTTTACGGATTTAAGCCAAAATGTTCCTACCTCATGGACTTGGGATATTACGGGATCAAGCACCCCTTCTTCCACCTTACAAAACCCAACAGCCACTTACAGTGCTTTAGGAGTATACCCAGTAAAATTAGTTGCCGCAAATTCTTTTGGTACAGATTCTTTAACAAAAACAGGTTACATTAATGTTATCAATTCAGTTAATATGTGTTCTGGATTAGATTCTACCAATGCTACAAATGGTGTTTTATATGATTCTGGAGGATCTTCAGGTTATTATTCCAATAATGAAAACTGTTCTTTTCTTATTAACCCAGGATGTGCAACAAGTGTTACACTAACTTTTAACTCTTTTTATTTAGAAAGTTGTTGCGATTATTTTAGAGTTTATGATGGCGTTGATGCATCTGGAACTTTATTGCTTTCTGCAAACGGAACATCTCTCCCTTCACCAGTAACAGCTAATTCAGGCTCAATGTATATTACATTTACTTCTGATGGTTCTGTTATACGAGATGGATGGGAAGCAACGTGGAGCTCTACGATTCCGAGCACACCACCAGGTGCTAATTTTACAATTTCAGATATTACACCCCCTTTAAATACTCCAGTACAATTTACTGATGCCACAACCAACCTCCCTAACTCATGGTTATGGAGTTTTGGTGATGGAAACACTTCAACCCTTCAAAACCCCTCACATGCTTATACTATTCCAGGAACATATTCTGTTCAATTAATAGTTGACAATTGCTTTGCTACTGATACAGTATCATATTCTATTACAGCTCAAGATTCTGCTTTTATAACGATAAATCCTAACACCTTATTTCCAGTAAGTCTCTGTGGTGATTCTGTTGTTGAACAATTAACAATATACAATTCTGGTAATGGAACTCTTGTAACTTCAATTACCGGAACTACCCAATCTTCAACAAGCGCCTTTTTTGATGGATTTGAAGATGGAACAACTAATAATTGGACTCCCAACGGGAGTAGTACCTATAATCTTATCACTTCTAATACAGCTACAGGAAATTATGCATTATCAATGCTTGGAAACTCAAGCAATGGTTTAGAATATGACTTTACTCCTGACACAATTAATTATGTTTCTGTAAAACTTAGATCTGATGATAATTCCAGTTACAATAATTATTTTATGATAGGCACTCCTACTTATAATTATGGAATTTGCTATATTGTTCATTATGGTGCTAATACTTATAGAGTTATAGGCGGATCTTCATATTATCATACCGTTACTAACTCTAGTAATTGGACTGATTTCGAAATAAAAAATATTAATTACACTTCAAAAACTTTTGATCTATTTATTGATGGAAATTTAGTTCAATCAGGTATGAGTTTTAACAATTCATCCATGACTAATATTTCTAAACTAAAATTATACAATTATGATGCAACTTATGCTGGATACTATGATGATATACAGTTAGGAGAGAATATAGCTCCTCAGTGGATTTCTATGACAACAACTGACACAATAGTGCCTGCTAACGATTCTGTTGTTGTTGATGTTGTTTTTAATGCCTCAGGTTTATTTGCAGGAACTTACTATGATACTTTAACTATCAATTCAAATGACCCCACTAATAACCCTTTGTTAGTTCCTATAGAGTTTACCGTTACAGGACAACCATTAATTAGTGTTTCTCCTAATAATATCAACTTCGGAACGCTCCAAGTAGGAGCCTCAATATCAGATACCATATATATAGATAATTTAGGTTGTGATACCCTAGATATTTCTTCCTTTATTTCATCCAACGTTAGTTTTAGTGTTTCATCTGGAGGATTTCAAATACCTCCTTATGGTAACGATACTATCATTATTACTTTTTCTCCAGACACAATTAAAACGTATGCAGACACCCTTTTCATCAACAACAATGATACTCTTGCTTATGTATTATTAAATGGTGCAGGAGTTGGTGCTCCAATTATTTCATACAACCCAACCTCTATAACAGAAACCATTACCAGTTGTAATGATTCTATCACTATTCCTGTAACAGTATACAATACCGGGCAAGGACCTTTGTATACCTCTCTAAACATTAACGGTGTTATATCAGGAAGTACTTCTAACTTTTTTGACGGGTTTGAAGATGGAACTTACAATAATTGGACGGCCAATGGTACATCAAGTAATTTTCAAGTTATTAACTCTAATCCTGCAACGGGAAACAAATGTTTAAAAATAATAGGTTCATCATCAAATACACTTGAGTACGATTTTACACCAGACACAATTAATTATGTTTCTGTAAAACTTAGATCTGATGATATTTCTAGTTACAATAATTATTTTATGCTTGGAAACGCCTCTTACAATTATGGAATTTGTTATATCGTACACTCTGGTACTAATCAATATCGAGTTTATGGTGGATCTTCATATTTTCATACCGTTACCAACTCTAATAACTGGACTCATTTCGAAGTGAAAAACATTAATTACACTTCAAAAACATTTGATTTATTTATTGATGGAAATTTAGTTCAATCAGGTATGAGCTTTAACAATTCATCCCTAACTAATATTTCTAAAATTAAACTTTACAACTATGACACTTTTTATGGTGGATACTATGATGATATCCAAATTGGAAGTGGAGTTTCTCCAAATTGGATCGCAATTAATACGGACACACTGAACACTGCAATCGCTGATTCTTCAATATTCTATGTAACATTATACTCTGCAGGATTAAATTCAGGCACGTATAATGCCGATATTATTTTAGCATCTAACGACCCTTTAAGTCCATTTGATACCATTCCTGTTTCTTTTACTGTTGATGGATCTCCAGAGATATCGTTTTCAGATACTTGTCTCAATTTTGGATCAATTATGGAAAACACTTCAGCAACTGATTCAGTTATAGTTTACAATCAAGGGTGTGATACCCTGTTCATCACAAACGTGACTACAGGTATTTCAGAATATTCGCCAAACACCACTAACTACATAGTTTTACCTGGCGATTCTGTAATGGTTCATGTTACATTTTCTCCAACATCAGTTGGAACATTTAATTCATTTTTAACTATTTACAACAATGATGTTGATACTACTATTTGTCTAACAGGAAGTGCTACATCAGCACCAATTATTACAACTAATCCTACCTCATTTAACATAAGTCTTTCAGCTTGTGAAGACTCCTTAACCCTGCCTTTAACCATATATAATATTGGGGGAAGTGACCTAAATTATTCTTTTTCAAATATTTTAGGGAACGGATATGATTCTACCATTACCCAATACTATACATCAACTGGGCAAAACCTAAATTACTATTTTAACGGTCTTTCAGTATCAGATTCTGTACATCTAGAAATAACAATAAATGGAGACTATGATAGTGGAAGTGAGTACGCTGATCTTTACGTTGATGGAACCATGATGCAACAAATTAATGACGGTAATCAAACCAATGGAACAAATATCGTTACTACCTATAGCTATGGTGGTACAAATGCTTCTACGTGGTTATCAGATGGTCAAATTACTATAATGTTAGATAATTCTAGTGGTGTTAATACAGGTATTGGCGGTACAGGTTTAAACCAGGTTAGACTATGGTTAGAAGGTGTAGGCTGGATTACACCCTCTGTTAATACGGGAACAGTTAGCCCATCTGACTCTTCAATTGTTGACATCACTTTTAATAGTAATGGAATGTCTGGAGGTGTTTACAATACTGAGATTATCATTACTTCCAATGATCCATTAAACCCATTTGATACCATTCCTGTAACATTAACTATTAGCAATGACCCTTGTGCAGAATTTTCTCACAATATTCCTAACGTTTGTAGTGGTCAAGTTAATTTTACTGATGAAACAACCAACAGCCCTACTTCTTGGAGTTGGAGTTTTGGGGACGGAAATTCATCTACCATGCAAAACCCAATCAATACTTATGCAAGCTCTGGAAATTATAATGTTCAATTAATTGCCTGTAACTCCACCTCTTGCGATACCATAAGTTATATGGTTACAATCACAAACACAAATGGCCCAGCGGCTGCATTTTGTACACCTACAACTACAAATGTAGGATCAACAGGAATGGGGATTTTCAATTTTACTTTCTCTACAATAAACAATAGCACTAATGGTGGTACTGATGGATATCAAGATTACACATGTACCAATTCAGCAACTGTAACCGAGGGTAATACTTATAATGTAAATATAACGACAGGAACAGGTTACAATGAAGATGTTAGAGTTTGGATAGACTTTGATAATGATGGTCAGTTTAATATGACCAACGAACTTGTTTTCATTTCGGACAATATTTTAGTAAATCATTCAGGAAGCATCGTAATACCAACAGGAGGAATATTAAGTACTCCCCTATTAATGAGAGTAGGCTCTGATTATTACAGCAATAATTTCGCTAATTCTTGTCAAGATGTAATGTACGGTCAGTATGAAGACTATACAGTTATAATACAATCTAATAATCAACCGCCAGTATCTAACTATAGTTATAGTATTTTGGATCAATGTCAAGGAATTATTCTTTTTAATGATCTATCAACAAACTTCCCTACTAGTTGGATTTGGAATTTCGATGATGGAACAACATCTACCTTTCAAAACCCATTTCACACCTATACAACTGCAGGAATCTATAATGTAACCTTAATAACCACAAATGCATTTGGATCGTCTTCAACTTATAGTCAAACAGTGATTATCAACTCATTAAATGCCACAATAAGTGTTCTTAGTCCAGTTGTTCTTAACCAACCAATTAATTTTAATGCTAATGCAACAGGAGCCATTTCTTGGAATTGGAATTTTGGCGATGGATCTTCTGCAACAATCCAATCACCTACACACATCTATACAACTCCAGGAACTTATGTTGTTACTTTAATTGCTACTAATGGATTTGGTTGCGTATCTACAGTCTATGACACATTAAATATTTATACCGTTTCAATAGATGAGCATAAAAGTTATTTTGAAATATATCCGAATCCGAATAATGGAAATTTGAAAATAATTAATAAATCTTCAAAAAACATTAAATCAATACTTGTTATGAATTCAATTGGAAAAGTTGTGTTTAATAATGAAAACAAAGAGAATTTCTTTATTTCTCAAAAGATTAAATTAACCGATGTTTCGACAGGGATTTATTTCATAAAAGTGCTCTTTGATGATAATAAATTTATAACCAAGAAATTTTTAATCAAACGATAAATTATAACTTTTCAAAAAGAGTTGCCTTCTTAAATCATTAAGAAGGCAACTCTTTTTATATAGTCATCAACTAAAACCTGTAAAAAATGGCTAGGATTATTACATTTGTGTCTTAATTTAGATTTTATGATTAAATCGATGACCGGTTTTGGAAAAGCAACTGGAGAAATAAACAGTAAAAAAATTACTGTAGAAATTAAATCTTTAAACAGTAAACAGGCAGATATATCTGTAAGAATGCCTTCTTTTTACAAAGAGAAGGAATTGCCTTTAAGATCATTAATCAATAAAAACTTACAAAGAGGTAAAATTGAGTTTAACCTTTATGCCGAATTATTAGGAGGAAATTCTACTCTAAATCTAAATAAAGACCTCTTTAAAAAATACTATAACGAATATAGTGAAGCAGCAAAAGAAGTTAATCCAAATCATAATTCTGATTTAGTTTCAATTATTTCTAAAATGCCAGATTTAATGAAGTCGGAAAGAACTGAGTTAGATGAAAACGAATGGAAAGGTGTTTATCAAATTATTGAAAATGCTTTTACAGAAATAAACGATTTTAGAAAAACAGAAGGTGATTCTTTGAAAGAAGAATTAACATTAAGAGTAAATAATATTTCTGAATTACTTACTAATGTTGAACAATACGAAGAGGAAAGAATTACTACTGTTAGAAATAAAATTTTAAACAACCTTAAAGAAATTATTGACGAAAGCAGTATTAATAAAGATCGTTTTGAGCAAGAATTGATTTATTACATCGAAAAATACGATGTTACAGAAGAAAAAACGAGATTGTCTCAACACTGCAAATACTTTGTAGAAACCATGAATTCAAAAATTTCTGAAGGAAAAAAATTAGGCTTTATTTGTCAAGAAATGGGCAGAGAAATTAATACTTTGGGTTCTAAAGCGAATCATGTTGAATTACAAAGAATAGTCGTTCAGATGAAAGATGAACTCGAAAAAATTAAAGAACAGATTTTAAATATATTATAAGAGAATGGAAGGTAAGAGAATGGACGGAAAGTGTATCATATTATGTGCACCATCGGGAGCTGGAAAAACGTCAATAACAAAATATTTATTACAACAAGATTTAGATTTAGAATTTTCTATTTCGGCATGTAATAGAGAACAACGAGAAAATGAAACTAACGGAGTTGACTACCACTTTTTAACAACCGAAGATTTTAAAAACAGTATAGAAAATGAAGAGTTTGCTGAGTGGGAAGAAGTCTATAAAGATAACTATTACGGAACTTTAAAGACCGAAATCAACAGGATTTGGAACAATGGTAAAACGGTAATTTTTGATGTTGATGTCGAAGGAGGATTAAGTTTAACTAAACACTTTGGAGAGAAAGCTTTAGCCATGTTTATCATGCCTCCATCTTTTGAAGCCTTAGAAAAAAGATTAAGAGGAAGAGGAACCGAGAATGAAGAGAAAATTCAGAAACGTTTAGCAAAGGCTGAAAAAGAATTGGAGTTTTCAAAATGGTTCGACCATATTATTATTAATGATAAGTTAGAAGATGCGCAAAAGGAAGCTCGAACACTTGTAAAAACATTTTTAAAATAATAACCAATGAAAATCGGTTTATATTTCGGAACCTATAACCCTATTCATGTTGGTCATTTAATTATTGCCAATCACATGGCAGATAATTCTGAATTAGATGAGGTTTGGCTAGTTGTTTCTCCACAAAACCCTTTAAAAAATAAAGCTACTTTATTGGAAGATTTTCATCGATTAGCTTTGGTAAATGTTGCGGTAGAAAACAATAACAAATTAAAAGCATCTAACATTGAGTTTGATTTACCACAACCTTCTTACACTATAGACACCCTTACTTACATTCAAGAAAAACACCCCGAACATTCTTTTTCTATTATTATGGGTGAGGACAATTTGAGGACTTTGCATAAGTGGAAAAATTATGAACAAATCTTAACTAATTATATAATTTACGTTTATCCAAGAGCTTTAACTCAACAAGAATTATTAGATCAATCCTCTAATAAAGAAGCCCCTTTTAAAGATCATCCAAAGGTTAAAATGACCAATGCTCCTGTAATGAAGATTTCTGCAAGCTTTATTCGTACTGCGATTAAAGAAAAAAAAGATGTTAGATATTTACTTTCTGATCCAGTACATAAATACGTATCAGAAATGCATTTTTACGAAAAATAGCTTAATACAATTCCAACAAACAAACACGTAAACAACAATTCTGCTAGCCACTTCTTATTAATACTTTGAAAAAAGTTAGCTACAATAATGGATAATGGAATTGACAACATAATAAACGTTGCTATATAATCTCCTTTATTTAAAAATAATGTGCAAATGCTTAAAAGACTCATTATAACAATAACAAAAAACATTTTTCTTGTTTTTACCATGCCTTTATTTAATGCAGTAGTTAAATTCATGAATGATAACAGCATAATTACCGCAATTACAATCCAACTCGCTTTCATGAGAAATGAAATACTACTCCACTCAACATTAAAAATGGCAAGCAAATAATCACTAATTTGAATCTGAGACAAACTACCTAACATGAATTTGTAACAAAAAAAATAAATTAAAGGAACACTAAACCCAATTAACGAAACAATAAAACCTCTAATTTTAGGAGTAGTCATATAAATAAGTCCTATCCATACCAATCCAAAATAAAGAATGCTAGGAAAATATATTAAAGAAGCAAGTGCAACTAAAAACCCTGAATTAAATAACAAAGCCAAACTATTTTTTACATCATACAACTTTAATATTTGATGAAAAGCAATTAATAAAAAAGTGTTGGCAATAACAACTTGATTGAGATCTAACATCCATATACAAGAGCTGTTAAGCACTACTAAAAACAAGCTTGTTAAATAAGAGCTTTGCTGAATTAACTTATATTCATTTACAATAAAGTTTAAATAAATAGACTGCGAGATAATTAAAAAAAGCGCTATGGAAATATCTAACCATTTAATTTGAGTGGAAATTAAATTTAAAGAATCAATATCAACGCCAATAAAAAAAGATGGCAACCATAAAACAATAGCTAATAACATAACTAATACATTAACTACTTTTTGATTCGATTTAAATACTCTTATTAGCATTTCACAATATTAATCAATTATATTTTTGATTATTAAAGATAAATTTTACTTTTGTTCTATAATAATTAAAATTATGACAAAGTTTTTTTACGGTATTGGAGATGCAGCATATTGGTTCTTTAACCTTTTTGAAGGATTTGGGAATTTACCAAACATTGCATTTACACTTCTTTCGTTTGTATTATTGTTTTGGTGGTTAAAACTTCAAAAGAACTACAACGATGAGGCTGCTGCCAATCCAAGCCAACGCAAATAAAACTCATTACAGATATTTAAAACCTCGTACATCAAAAGATGAACGAGGTTTTTTTATGGAAAAACTCATCATTATCATTTATCAATAAAAAACTACAATATATTGTTGATAATAGTTGGTGTATTAAAATAAAGTCGTAAATTCGCAGCCCCATTTTAGGGGATAATATAAAATTAAAAAACGAATATAGTGGATACATTAAGCTATAAGACGGTTTCAGCAAATGCGGCTACAGTTGATAAAAACTGGTTGCTTGTTGATGCTCAGAACGAAACATTAGGAAGATTAGCATCTAAAGTTGCATTTCTAATTAGAGGTAAGCATAAAACTAACTTTACACCGCATGTTGATTGTGGTGATAACGTTATTATTATTAATGCTGGAAAAATTAAGTTAACTGGTAACAAGTGGGACGATAAAAAGTACATTACTTTTTCTGGATACCCAGGAGGACAAAAAGTTGCTACAGCTACTGAAGTTATGGCTAAAAACCCTAATAAAATGGTTGAAAAAGCTGTTAAAGGGATGTTACCAAAAGGTCCCTTAGGAAGTCAAATGTTCAGAAACCTTTATGTTTATGAAGGAGCAGAACATCAACAAGAAGCTCAACAACCTAAAGAAATTAAAGTAAGCGACCTTAAATAAAAAACATGGAAGTAACTAACGCAACAGGACGAAGAAAAAAAGCAGTAGCAAGAGTTTACCTTACAAAAGGAAAAGGAAATGTTACTATTAATAAGAAAGACTACAAAGTATTTTTTCCTACTACAGTATTACAAGGAAAAGTACAACAAGCTTTTGAAGCTACAGAAACAGCAAAACAATACGATGTAAAAGTAAATGTTGCTGGTGGTGGAATTACTGGTCAAGCAGAAGCAGTAAGACACGCAATTGCTAGAGCTTTAGTAAAAATTGACGAGGATAATAGAGCACTATTAAGACCTGAGAAATTATTAACTAGAGATCCTAGAATGGTAGAGCGTAAAAAACCTGGACAACCAGGAGCTCGTAAGAAATTTCAATTTAGTAAACGTTAATATAAATTATTGTTTAGTATCTAAATTTTTAAGACTTAGTTTTAGACTAACTACTTAAAGATTGAAGTTATTAAAGAATGTAAACAATTAAAAAATGGCAAAAGTAGATTTTAAAGAATTACTCGATGCAGGTGTACATTTTGGTCACCTAAAAAGAAAGTGGAATCCTAAAATGGCTCCTTACATATTTATGGAGCGTAACGGTATTCACATTATCGATTTACACAAAACAGCAGCAAAATTAAATGAAGCATCTGCGGCATTAGCTCAAATCGCTAAGTCTGGAAAAAAAATAATGTTTGTTGCTACTAAAAAACAAGCAAAAGATGTAGTTGCTGAAAAAGCAAAAAGCATTAACATGCCTTTCGTTACAGAAAGATGGCCAGGTGGAATGTTAACTAACTTTGTTACCATTAGAAAAGCCGTAAGAAAAATGGCTACTATCGACAAAATGAGCGAAGATGGAACACTAGCTGTTCTTTCTAAAAGAGAAAGATTACAAATTGCACGTCAGAGAGCTAAACTAGAAAAGAATTTAGGTTCTATTGCTGATCTTACAAGATTGCCTGCTGCAATTTTTGTGGTAGATATTATGAAAGAGCACATTGCTATCGCAGAAGCAAAAAAATTAGGAATACCTACATTTGCTATTGTTGATACGAACTCTAATCCTAACTTAGTTGATTTTGCTATCCCAGCAAATGATGATGCAACTAAATCTATTGATAAAATAATGGAATTTGTTACTGCTGAAATCGCTAAAGGTTTAACAGAAAGAAAAGAAGGAAAAGATAAAGCAAAAGCTCAAGCAACTGCAAAACAACCAGCTGATACCGAAAAAAAGGAAGAAGCAAAAGTTGAATCAAAATAATTTACCCATTTAATACACATTTAGAATGTCAAAAATTACAGCAGCAGACGTAAATACCTTACGTAAGCAAACAGGTGCAGGAATGATGGACTGCAAAAATGCTTTAGTTGAAGCAGAAGGAAACTTTGACCAAGCAATTGATATACTTAGAAAAAAAGGACAAAAAATTGCCGCTAAAAGAGGTAATAGAGATGCAAACGAAGGTTTAATTTTAGCAAAAACTACAGCAGACGGTAAAAAAGCTGTTATGGTTGTTGTAAACTGTGAAACTGATTTTGTAGCCCAAAATACTGAGTTTAACACTTTTGCAACTACAATATTAGATGCTGCAATTGCTAATAGCCCAGCCTCATTAGATGCTTTAAAAGAATTAACTTTTAATGGTGAAGCATTAACAATTGCTGAAAAAATAATTGAACAAACAGGAGTAATTGGAGAAAAAATTGATGTTTCAGGATACGAAATCGTTGAAGCAGAACAAACTATTGCTTACAATCACCCAGGAAACAGATTAGCTTCTATTGTTGCATTAAACAAAGCTGGTGAAACAGTTGTAGAAGCAGGAAAACAAGTTGCTATGCAAATTGCAGCTATGGATCCTATTGCTCTTGATGAAGCAGGAGTTGCTCCAGAAGTTATTGAAAAAGAAATGGCTTTGGGTAGAGAAATTGCTCAACAAGAAGGTAAACCAGAAGCAATGTTAGATAAAATTGCTGAAGGTAAAGTGAGAAAGTTCTTAAAAGATAACACTTTATTAAATCAACTATCTGTTAGAGATAACAAAAAAACAGTTAGCCAATATTTGAATGAAACAGAAAACGGTTTAACCGTAACAGATTTCAAACGATTAATGTTAGGATAACAAAATATATTATTTAAAAAGAGAGAAATTTATTTCTCTCTTTTTTTTGCCCAAAAGCGGGGGTTACCCCACTAACAAAAAAATAAGGAGCCCTAACACAAATAGCTGGTAAAGAGTAAATAATAACCCCACAGGTTTGTGTTAAACTTAAAATGATTTTTAAACTTTATTCATAATAACTATGGCTTTCAAAAGAATACTTTTAAAACTTAGTGGAGAAGCCCTTATGGGTGATAAACAATTCGGAATTGACAACAACAGGCTGGCTCTTTACGCTCAAGAAATAAAAGAAATTGTTAATCAAGGCGTGCAAGTTGCAATAGTAATTGGCGGAGGAAACATCTTTAGAGGAATACAAGCTGAAGAAGGTGGAATGGAAAGAACCCAAGGAGATTATATGGGAATGTTAGCAACAGTAATTAATAGTATGGCTTTACAATCTGCTTTAGAAGCAGAAGGGGTTTATACTAGATTACAAACCGCTATTGAAATGAAAGAAATTGCTGAACCTTTCATTAAAAGAAGAGCTGTTCGTCATTTACAAAAAGGGCGAGTAGTTATTTTTGGAGCAGGAACAGGTAACCCTTACTTTACAACTGATACTGCGGCAAGTCTAAGAGCCATTGAAGTTGAGGCTGATGTTATCTTAAAAGGAACCAGAGTAGATGGTATTTATACTGCTGACCCTGAAAAAGACAGTTCAGCTACTAAATACAAAACTATTTCTTTTGATGAAGTTTATCAAAAAGGACTAAATGTGATGGATATGACCGCCTTTACATTATGTAAAGAAAACAAACTTCCAATTATTGTTTTTGACATGAACACTCCAGGAACATTAAAAAGGGTAGTCAACCAAGAAGCCAATATAGGAACCTTAGTAGAAGGTTAAAAACTACTTTATTCTAAGAAAATTCAAGATTAAACACTAAGAATCCCAAGTACTCTTTAATTCCTAGGAATTAAAGAGTAGTCAACTTATTTTCTTTGCGAATACTTTTAAACTACTTACAGTTAAATTTATTTGCTAATTTTTAATACCTTTATTTCAAATTTTGAAAACATGAACGAAGAAATTCAATTTATAATAGACACAACTACAGAATCAATGGAAAATGCAATGAATCATTTGGATTCTCAATTGCAAAAAATTAGAGCTGGAAAAGCATCCCCCATGATGTTAAGTAAAGTTGTTGTTTCATATTATGGAACTTTAACCCCTATTAGCCAAGTAGCAAACATCAATGCAACAGACGGAAGAACATTAAGTATTCAACCATTTGAAAAATCATTAATTGAGGAAATTGAAAAAGGTATTGCTCACGCTAATTTGGGATTAAACCCACAAAATAATGGAGAGAGTATTATGATAAATATCCCTCCACTTACTGAGGAACGAAGGATAGAGTTAAGTAAACAAGCAAAAGGTGAAGGTGAAGATGCTAAAGTTGGTGTTAGAAATGCACGTAAAGATGCTAACGATGGTATCAAAAAATTAAACAATGATGGTTTGAGTGATGATCAAGCAAAAGATGCTGAAGCTTCGGTTCAAAACGTAACGAATTCATACACGGCTAAAATTGACGCTTTAATTGATGCCAAAGAAAAAGATATTATGACTGTTTAATAAAACACTTGTTATATTAAAGCCTCACAAATTGTGAGGCTTTTTTATTTATAATTTTGAAAAATAACATACTATACCTCTTTATTGCTACCCTTATAATTTTCGTGCTAAGCTGTAACGAACAAGAATCTTTTTCTACATTTTATATTAAGACGCAAATTAAAGATTTAAATTTTGGAGATTATATCCCTGCAAAAGTTACCTATTCAAACAATGATATTTACACCAAAGAAATAGATTCTTATTTAAAATATAGAGGAAATACAAGCTCATCTTATAATAAAAAAAATTTCTCATTAAAATTCTCTACTAAACAATGTTTTAAAAATTTAGATTGTAATAAAAAGTGGAAATTGAATGCTGAATATGTTGATAAAACATTAATGCGAAATAAACTGAGTTACGATCTTTTTAGATCTTTTTCTAAAAAAAATATTGCTCCTAAAATTAATTATACTTTAGTCTATCTGAACGATTCGTTTCATGGAATATATAGTTTGACCCAAAAAGTTGATCAACAACTTTTAAAACTCTATAAAAACGACACTAATGCTCTTATCTTTAAACACGCCCCGATTTCTCAACCCACAGAAAAACATAAAGAAAATCATTTTAACTTCATAGAATTTAGCAACTGGGCCCCCTTCTACAAACCTTTTTCCGAAAGAGCTATGAATAAACTTCTTAAAGAAGTTTATTACAATCAACGATATCCAAGTATAAATAAAATTAACAAAAAAGAAGAAATACATAAAATTACAGACTACCTCTATAATTCTAATGATAGTGAATTTTCTGACTCAACACTATTTAATACCTATTTCGATATAAACAACTTAATTGATTGGCATTTACTATTACTGATAACGAACAATGGAGATGGATTAATTAAAAATTTCTACATCTATAAACAAGGAACGAATACCCCTTTCCGAATTTGTCCTTGGGATTATGATCATAGTTTTGGGAGAGATGGAGGTGGTGGTTTAGATCTAGAATCTTTTATTGATATCTCACGAGTAAAAATACTCGACCGTTTAATAAAAACAAATGCCTTTAATTACAACAAAAAATTATATGCTAAATTTTTGCTTCTCAAAAAGAACAATATTTTAACCTCTGCTAACATCAACAAAATGATTGACCAAAATATTAAAATCATTACACCATATATTGAAAAAAATGAAAAAAGATGGCCTCTTGACTCTCTTGATCATTTTAAAGAAACTAACTTTAAAAACGAAATTATTTTAATGCAAAAATGGATAAAACAGAGATTGCCTAAAGTTGAAAGCCATTTATTCCAACTAAAAAACAATATAGGTAAAATAGCACAATAACTATTTACTTAAAATGAGAAAATTCCCAAACATATTACTAATCTTAAAAACCTATGGATTAATTTTAAGCATCTTTTTTGTTTTTAGACTAATTCTCTTTTTTACAGAAATTGATAGAGTAAATTTTAATGATGTTTCTTTGATTACAGTAATACAATCCTTTATTATGGGTGTTCGATTCGATACTGTAATTACAGGATACATTATGTTACTACCCACTTTAATGTTGGTTATCAGCAGTTTTTTTAAAGCGCAATATCCAATCATAAAACGGATTATATTTTTCTGGATATTTGTTTTATTCACTATTTGTTTTGTCATTTCTGGAGCAGACATTCCTTACTTTAATCATTTCTATTCTCGATTTTCTATTGGTGCTTTTGCATGGTTCGATAATCCAGAATTTGTGCTAGCAATGATTTTACAAGAACCTAAATACTTTTTAATTGCTATTCCTTTTACAATTGTACTAATAGCTTTTTATAAGGTATTAAAGAAGATTTTCAGCATTAACCTTTCAACGAAATCAAGCCCCAAAATGACCTTTAAAATTGTTGTTTCACTCTTTTTCATTCTAATAATGTTAGTGAGCATTAGAGGAAGAGTTCAACGCAAATCTCCCATTAGAATTGGAACGGCTTATTTTTCAGACAACTCCTTTTTAAACAAGTTAGGATTAAATCCTGTTTTTACTTTAATGAGAAGTTATATCGATAGCCAAAATAAAGACAATCAAACAGTAAAATTGATTGGTGATAAAACGGCAATTAAAAATGTTCAGAAATATTTAGGAATTACCTATCCAGAATTCGATTCGCCTATTGCCAGAAAAGTGTTAGCAGATTCGCTTCCAGCCAATAAAAAAAATGTGGTACTTATTATTATGGAAAGTATGAGCACTGCAAAAATGAGTAGACATGGAAACCGAAATAACCTTACTCCATTTTTAGATAGCTTATCTCATCAATCTTATTATTTTGAGAATGTTTACACCTCAGGAAAACATACCTTTAATGGAATTTTTAGCACCCTATTTTCTTTTCCTGCATTGTTCAATCAACACCCCATGAAACAACTTAAACAATACAACGGCTTAAGTTCTTCCTTATTTAAACATGGTTATTCTACTACTTACTTTACAACTCATGATAGCCAATTTGACAACGTAGAAGGTTTTTTAAGAGATAATGACTTCCAAAACATAATAAGTCAAGCAAATTATCCGGTAAGCGAAGTAAAAAGCACCTTAGGCGTACCTGATGATTATATGTTTAGGTATTCTATAAATGAATTGAATACGTTAGCTAAACAAGACCAACCTTTTTTAGCTACATTTATGACCACTAGTGATCATGGCCCTTATTACATTCCTGATTATTTTAAACCTAAAAGTACTGACATCAAACAAAAAATAGTTGAATATGCTGATTGGTCGTTACAGCAATTTATAGCACTAAGCTCAAAACAAAAATGGTTTACGAATACACTATTTGTTTTTATCGCTGACCATGGCTCTCCTTTAAATGCAAAATATGACATTGCTTTAAACTATCATCATTCACCACTTATATTTTATGCTCCAAAAAACTTATCTCCAAAAACATTTAAAAACATTGGTGGTCAAATAGACATTTATCCAACCATTATGGGGTTCTTAAACTTACCATTCACCAACAATACTTTAGGAATAGATTTGATAAAAGAAACTCGTTCTTACATTATGATTAATGATGATGATAAATTTGGAGTTTTAGACACTACTCATTTGTTAATTGTAAAGAAAGATGAACAGCCTAAACTCTTTAATTATCAAAACAAAGAGCTTACAAATAGCTTTGATCAAAACAAAGATAAAGCAACAGAAATGGAAACTTATGGAAAATCTAATTTACAGGTGTTTCAATATATGCTGTTAAATGGTAAAACAATTATCAAAAATAAAGAGTAAAACAACTTAACTTTTCCTTAAAAAACCGACAACTTCTTTTAACACAATTTAAGTCGCATTAAAACTCGAGCAACAAGAAAGTTATACTGCACATTAACCTCTAATACCAATTTAATTTCAAAACAACCAACAATGGTTTTTGTATAATGCCGATAGATAATCAAAGCCAGAGAATGAGAGTAACGAAATTATAGAGCATTTTGATTACAAATCGGTATAAATGAAAAATAAACCTGCATAAATAACCGCTGTAAGATTTTGTAACACACATATTACTTAATGTAATGTTTTGTAATACAATTTTCTAGTGGTCAATAAATGTTTTTCTATACTATTGTAGGACAATCATAAAGTAGTTGCGGAATGTTACATGCAAACCAAAGCTAACGAGATAATAACCTCTTCTGCGGCATCCAAACTCATTTGCAGCACAGACAACTCATATTGTTGTAACTTCATTTTAATGTGACTACAATAATTTTATAATGTGATCATATGACCACCTTGGGTTACGGACTTATCACTCCCAGAATGTCATCTACTCTCAATATCGATGTACTTTTTAGGAATGATTTCTTAGTCGTTATTTTTAGTTAGTAGAGGAAGAAACTTTGGGTTTTGAAAAAGAATAAACAATAGCTGATGAGAAATAGCAGAAGAATAGTATCCCTTTTTATTGGTTTAGCACTCATACTATCTAGCGGTTGTATAATTGCTCAAACCGAACAATATAACTTAAATCTGTATGGAAATATTTTAGAAGGAGAGAAGTCAGACATTACTATATTTAGGGAAGTAGATAATGACTGGCAAATTATCAGAACAATGAAATCAAGATCAAAATACAACTTGTACTTAAACCTGTACTACAAGCATTATGTTGTATTTCATAGAAGAGATGGTTTGACTAAAGCCTTATATGTTAGTAAAAATGAACCAGGAAAATGGACGATGAATTTTAATGTTATTTTCTCAGACTTCAGTACACGATATATTAAAATATATAAAAACCCTCATCACGATAGCTTCAGATTTGCTGTTGTAAAGAAACATAATCAAGAAATAGTAATTACAAAAGACAAAAGCACAATACAGAAGAGATCCGAACCAGAATAACCGCTAGCTTATCGCTTTTGCCCTAATTGCCATATACTAAACATAAACCGACCAAATGTTCATAAGATTTAATTTTAAAAGCAATCAAAACTTATATGGAGGTTAACAATTTGTTTAATCCTTAAATAAACAATAAACCTGTATAAATAGAAGGTGTAAGGTTTTGTAATATCAATATTTAAAATGTGTAAGATTTTGTAATGCATTTTTCAAGTGGTATATAAGTGTTTTACGTTATTGTTGTGTAAAGAAATTAGTGAGAACCAAAATAAAGCTTTGGGGGGGCTTTAATGAGAAAATGCAATTGCTGAGTTATGACGACTATAGAAATTTATACCCAAGTAACAACAACGAGCCTTCTATCGATTGAAATACTAACTTGAAGTAACATAAGTAACTATAGTGTTACTTATCCAATTGTTAACAGCAATTAAACCAGGAAATAATAAATAATTTAGATATGAAAAACACAACTTTTGCCGTAGAAACTAAATCTGGAAGATTTAAATCAATCTCATTCAGGACAAGATGGTTAATAAGTGACCAAAACTCAGAACACGTTCCAAAGGGTAAAGCCGTAGGGCATGCTATATGTAGAGGACGAGTAGCATGTGGACATGCAGAATGCAGAGGGCGAGTAGCATGTGGAAACCCAGGTAATACTAGAGAGAATATTAATTTAACATTAAAACAATTGAGTAATCATTATAAGGATAAACTTGGTGAAGTACCAAGTAAAAATGCATCTGTATTTGAATTGATAGATGCTAAATCAAAACTACTTTCAATTTAATAATAGCTTATGGTAACCATTTACAATACTATATTAATCTTATTCTTTAGCCTATTTATTATTTCAACAATATTAGTTCAATTTAAAAAGTCTAAAGTTAGAGATTATGATTTTTTAGGGCTCCTTCCTAGCTTTAGATTTTTTGCTCCAAGACCTGTTACAAGAGATTTAAAGATTTATGCCCAAGCTTTTGATACCAATGGAAATGAAAGCAGTTGGAAAGAATTATTTATAAGTGAGAAGAAATGGTACTGCTTTATATGGAACCCTCAGCATCGTTTACGTAAAACAGTTATCGATATATATAGCGACTTAGATGAGTTTAGAGAAGCTAAGGATATTTGGCATTTATCATATCCTTATTTAATTCTTTTGTACGCATCCACATTTTTGTTTAATGCGAATAATCAATACAAAAGTGTTCAATTAATATTAAATCATAAATATCAAAAAAGACCTATTTCTTTTGAATTACAAATCTACCGAATTATCCAAGATTTTTTGAGTAATGTAATTAAACATGCCAAAGCCTCAATAATGTATATTCATATTAGAGACACCGACAAAACACTTTCTGTTATTCTGTCTGACAACGGAAAAGGATTTAGTACTGACTTACTCCAAAAAGGAATGGGACTTAAAAATATTGAAACAAGAATACAATCCATTAATGCACATAGCAAATGGAAAAGTAAAAAAAATAATGGTTCACAATTAATTATAGCACTTCCAAAACAATGAGTAAAATTATTAACATAGCATTAGTAGATGATGAAGAATTATTTGTTGAAGGACTCTGTCTTTTATTTTCTAATGTGGAACACATAAATGTTACCAAAACAGCCAACAGTGGTTTAAAATTTCTTGATTTACTTAAAGACAATCCAAAAACAGATTTGCCTGATATTGCTTTAGTAGATATACAAATGAAACCTATGGATGGATTTGAATTGGTTGAAGCTTTA
Source organism: Flavobacteriales bacterium (assembly GCA_002401955.1). Taxonomy (GTDB): domain Bacteria; phylum Bacteroidota; class Bacteroidia; order Flavobacteriales_E; family Vicingaceae. Next base: position 22,813 of record NVUQ01000087.1, read on the forward strand.
AAAGACAAATACCCGGATTTAAAAATCATTATATTGTCTTCTCATTACAAAAGCAACGTTTTAGGACATATGATTAAGCTAGGTGTGTCTGCTTTTATTCCTAAAAATGCCAATAAAGAACTACTTGTAACTGCCATTGAATCTGTTAATAATTCTGGTGTGTATTTGACACAAAATGATCAGGAGATGCTTGTGCAATATATGAATAGCAAATATAAAACAACAGCATTAACTACAAATGCAAAATTGACTACACGGGAAATAGAAGTTATAAAATTAATTTGTTATGAGCATACCAATCAAGAAATTTCTGACAAATTATTTCTAAGTAAACGAACAGTAGAGGGACATAGAAAAAATATTTTACAGAAAATTGGTGCAAAAAACACTGTTGGTTTGGTAATTTATGCCGTAGCCAACCACATCCACTCATTAACATAATACATCTGTACCGTATAAATACGTGATTTTTAATCTGGTAACTTATACTCTAAAATACCCTAGAATAAATCTGTTTATTTGTGTTGTTCAATTAATGAAGCCTCAAAAATTTGAACAATGGAGGATTCCGAAAAACCATAATAACAGAGTAGGATAAAAAATTTAAATTAAAAATTATGCCAAGAACCAATTATGCATTAGCAGGTCATGAAACCCCTAGAAACGGACATGATTTATGGACAGTTCCACCAAATTTAACAATTCACTTCTTATCTTATGATGACAGAGGTGCATCATTTGATACTGTAGTAGATACTACTCGTGATATTGTGATGAATCCCGAAACAACACCATACCTAATAGAAAAAACAATAAAAGGAAATATAAATGGAACAGTTCATGCCAAAGACTTCAAAGTGTATCCGTTTTCTGTTGATGAGAAAGCGATTATCAATGAAATTGTTGATGTTGATAACGCATTCAAATGGTTTTATACACCATCCAAAGGAACAATTTACTTTTCTGATTATGTAATGGATATTCCAGCAAGTATAGATGCACATATTTACCTTTTAGCTTGTAGAGAAGATTAACCCAAATTATTAATGTAAAAAGTTCCCATTATGTTGAGTGTTTTCCTTTAATAGATTTTATAAACTAAATTTACTAGGGTTAGTCCTAAGTAAATTTAGTTTATAAACAATGGTGGTCGTTGCACAACTCTATAATTATCAAAACAAAAATAAAGCAACAGAAATATAAACTTATGTCGTTTAAAACGAAAATATTAAGTTGTCGTTAGCAAACATATTTCCTTCTTGGTAAGAAAAAATTACCGTTCATCGCCAAAACAAGACCGATAAAAAAATATATGAGGCCCATATAGCTTTTTAAGTATTCAAAATTTACATTTACAAAATAACACAATTAAATATATCCTAAGTGATACACAATCAGTTGTTGGCAAAAACAAGAGACAAAAACTATGAAAACATTTTTTGCAATTGGATTACTATTTATAGGGTTAATCTCGTTCGGTCAAACCAATTTTAAATGGGACGTAGTTATTGATTCTCTTGATAATAATAAAAGTGAATTGTATTCTAAGTCTAAGACTTTTATTGAAGAAGCTAGAAAGTCTGTAAATGATGTAATTCAAAATGATGATAAAGATGGTGGTGTTATTTTTGTTAAAGGTTTAAATTTTCAAAGTCTTCGCTATAAGGCGAGTGACCATAGGTGGAGATTTTCTTATTCAATAAAATTCTTAATGAAAGATTATGAATGTAGGATAATCATTGATGATGTTCTTTGTACTTCTGCAAAGGTAGGCTCTTATAATTGGCCTAAAATGCCAGTAGCTGATAGCTATCCTGAATCTAAAGGGATTAGAATAACTGGAGTAAATAAAGTAAGATATACTACTATTATGGATTCGCTAAAAGGAGAACTTCAGTTTGTGGTAAACTCATATGTGAGTTCTTTAAAGAAACCGTAAGTGGAAGATGCTAATAACATAGATATAAAACATTTGAAACATAGCCATTTGTTGGCATTCATTAAAAAAATATATGGGGTTTAATATTTCAGGGTTAGCAATAAATAAAAATTATGAAAATAATTTTGAGGACTTACAAAAAGAATTGGGTTGGAATCTAGAAAGACAATCCGAAATTAATTTTGAAACAGCCTCTTCCAACTGGAAAGATGAAGGAATTTGTGATGTGTATTTTTCTGACCAAGGGACGTTAATATTCATAAATATGGATATGTGCACAGATACTTACGGAGTAAAAAGTGATAACATTCTAACTTTTACTCTTTCTGAAACTTCAACCGCTTATATTATAGTTTACACAGAAAACAATATTGAAAAGCGCTCCATAATGGAAGTGAATGGAGATAGAATGACAAATAAAGGTGAAAGACTTGAGGTTGAGGATAAATCTGAAGATGCACCTGATATAATATGGAATCAAGTGGAGTTTCTTTTAGGAAAACCATTTTTGGATATTGATCCTAATGAAAAAGCGGTTAGATATATTTTTACAAAAAAAAATATCGAAGAAGAAAATAATTCAACTGCTAACATTAAAGATACGATACCCACAGAAATTTCATCTAATAAAGATCATTATAACAAATCTGACAAAAAGAACAAAGAAGATACAATTACTTCTTATAGACTTGATAAACCAATATTTAAAGAAGATTTATCAAATAAATTTACAGATAGAGAACTATTTAAATATTTCGATAAAATAATCACATTTGCTCAACAAAAAGGGTTAAATGTATTTCTTAACCCCTCGGTTCATACTAGTGATAGTCGAAGGTTTTTGAATTTATTTAATATAGTAACCGAAATTTCAAACAGAGGTAATTTAAAAGACGAGATAATTAAACGTATGCCTTTAGAAAGATTTAAGTTACTGTGCAGAATTGACCCAAAAAGCCTTGACCAAAAAACTAAAACTCTTATGATGAATGAATTGGTTATGATTAATTCAAGAGAATACAAATTAGGACTAATTAAAAGCGCTTCTAATAAAAAAAGGTGGGAATTTTGGAAGTAAATTACGAAATGCTAACAAAAACTATATTTAATACGGAATTCCGCTACGGTAAACTCATACCTTTTATTTTTCAAGACTAGACCTAAAAAGAGTAATAAATTAAGTGACTTTTGTATGTTTTGTCTGTTCTGTAAAGGCTAGCTAATTCTGCCCACTAATTACCTAACCTTTACAAATTCAAGCGTTCCATATGTTAGCCTAATCAGAATTCGAAGGTTTTATCGGAATAGCCAGAACCAAATTTATTTCGGTATATCGAGAACAAAAAAAGCTTATTATCCATACATTTTTTACTTCGTGGCTTTTGCTTTAGCAAAACGTACCCAGTAAAACTCAGTTCAAAACAATCAAATTGATAGCTTTTTCTCTTTATTAAATCAATTTGTTGTTTTAGAAAAAATTATGGGGTTGCCTGAGTGAAACCATTTATACCAATAGAACCATTGAAACTGACACAATCTATTGAATAAAAAAAATAAAATTAGTTCGCAATAATATTTGCCTTAGACACAAAACAATAATAAAAATTACACAAAACCATACGCAAAGTTACCGTTAAATAGTTTATCAGAAAACATGTTGTTTTCTATATGAAATAAATGGTATTATTGCAGAATTAATATATATACTCTTTTAAATTAAAGTTATGAAAAAAACATTACTAATTGCTGGTTTAATTACTACTACAGCAGTATTTAGTCAATCAAACGAAGCTGGAACAATTCACACAAATATTGGCATATCTCTAGATGGTACTTTTTGAAGTTTCTCACACAAGGAATCCTATATAAGTATTGCTGGTGCGGAATTTGACTACAAAATTAAATCGGGTTTAGTCTTAAACTTAACTTTAAAGCAATAGATTAACACCCCCAAATCGTTAGATTCCCCGCAAGGGAAACATCCTGAAATTTGGTTTTTAAAAATAAAACAATTTCGATAGTCACGATAGCTATCGGGGCACAACTCTTGGCTAATCTATGTGTCAGCTAGCGGATACCGCCTTTCAAATCCCACACTACGCATAGCTTAGCCTTATGTAGCATTTATTAAACACCACATAAAACAATGATGAGTATAGAAGAAATATTAAAACTTAATAAAAAAATTTCATTTAGAAGATTGGTGTATTCTAAATACAAATCCTCATGGGTGTTTATGGCTATTCTTCTTCTTGTAATTGGGATAATACTAATTATTTATTGGATACTTTCAGATTTTGATATTAAAAAAATATGGACGTTAATATTAGGTCTGATTTCTAGTTTTATTACTGGCAAGCATTTATTTAATAAAAACACTAGAATAATAAAAAGATACTATAAGTATTCTTTACTTAAAAATGGAAACTGGAATTATACATCACTAATGAAAATTAGAAAGAAAACCATAAAAAGAGAACTGACAGGAAAAATTGATTTAACTAATGAAAACCTATTATTCATTATAGACTGCTTGAAAAAAGAATCGGAAATTCTGAAATTTAATTACTCATTGCTAATTAATGGAATTGTAATAATATCAAGTATGTATATAATTGCATATTTATGGAACTATGTAAATTATGCTACTAATACGAATGATGACCCTGGAGCTTATAAAATAATTGCTGGAATTTCATTTCTGATTATTTCTATACTTATCTATATGGAATTTCTGATTTTTAGAGAATCTATAATTTCTAGAAAAAGAAAAAAATATCGTTTAATAAGAGTGTTTGAGAATATCTATTTAGAAAAAAACGCTAAATAACAATGGCTATAATTAAACAGTTTTTGGTGATTAAGCCAATTTTAGAGCTTTTAACTAAGTTCGCCAATACTTTAATTTAGCTCGCCACTGTTTCATTAGTTATACTAAATTAATTTCAAAACACCCTAAAAGGTGTATTGTATAATGCCAATAGATAACCAAAGCCAGAGAATGAGAGTAACGAAATTATCGGGCATTTTGATTACAAATCGGTATTAATCTTTAAATGAAAAATAAATGGTGTAAGATTTTGTAATGCCCTTATTTCATAATGTAAGATTTTGTAATACAATTTTATACAGACGACTAAGTGCTTATCTGTAATGTTGTACACTATTGAATACTATTGTAAATTATCGCGAATACAAATAAAGGAACCCAATATTAAAACTGCTTTGGATTTTAAAGAGAATTAACAATAGATATGTTGTTAAGACAATAGAAATTTATACAAAAAAAGCAACAAACTTAAAACAATTGAAATATTAAAATTGAAGAAAAACCAACGATAATGGGAATAGGATTCGTCACACTAATTAATTTTGTAGCAATATTCAATTTTAGCTGTATCCTTTCTGTTATATCTGGAGTTTTGACTTATTTCATTTCCAACAAAAACAAAAAGAAACGTAAAATGTTTCTTTCAATTATTACACCATTTCAAGCTCTTTATTCTTTTTATATAATAATGCTGATTGGTTCAATGTTTATTTCAGAGACAAAGAATGTAGACATTGGAATTGGAGACTATTGGCATGTACCTTTAAGCAAATCCTATCAATTATCAATAATTGACATTAGCGAGCTCGCATATATAGAATATAATGGAAACTCTATTTTTAGTGAAGTTTCTCATCTACAATTAACTGACAACAATATCTACGGCAGAAACAATAAAAACGAATACTTTTACATAAACCTGACAGACAATATATCCCAAACATATTTAAGCGAAAGTGAATTAAAAAAGAAAGAAAATATAGCTAAATTAGAATTACAGGAAACCCAGAAATTTTACAATGATCGTAAATGGGAAATTACTAAAACACCAATCATATTAACTTTAATAGTTTCAGTAATACTAACTATTTTAGGTGTTCTAATTTTCTGTAGACTAGTATTATATGACTGAAACATTAGATTAGGAAAGAAGAATTCTCAAAAAAGTTTTCCCTACTAATTTTAAAGGAGGTTTGTTTTTTATTCCTCTAAATCGATGTAATCTTGTTAATATCTTATCAACAAAGTTATGCAACAAGCACATCGTTTATATTTCACATTGTTTTAGTAAAATTATTTAAATAACCAAAGTTTAAAAGGATAACATATAATATAAGAATCAATGCTCTAATAAACGTTTAAAAAAATATACTTCTATTTTTATATAGGTAATTCTACGTAAAATGGTACTAATCAACCTCAATAATAGCGTTAGTTGATTTTTGATTTCTTACTTTTAATAAAAATCAACCTTCTTTAAGCTAAAGGTAATAAAAAAACAAAGGCTCTTAGACATACTTACGTTGTAGCAAATTATTCACATCACCAAACCGAGATTAATTTATACAGATAACGTGAATATTTTTGAGGATTTATAAAATTAAAAAAATGACGTTGGTCAAAATTAAAACAAACCATAACCAATATTATGCTGCAAATTTATAAAACATTTTACCAAAATGCAGTAGAAGGAATGATAGTTGCCAATGGTATAGGGATTATTGAATTGGTCAATCCAAGTTTGCTGGAGATGTTTAACTATAAAGAGCATGAATTATTAGGGCAACCCATAGAAATTTTGGTTCCATATTTTTTCAAAGGAAAAAATCAAAAACACAAAGAAAGATACACACTTAAAAATGAAGAAAGAAAAAAAGAGGGGGAAGTAAGGAGTTTAATAGGACATAGAAAAGATCAGTCTCAATTTCCTATAGAAATTAGATTCAATTATTGTTATATGGAGGAAGATCTAAAATCAATTACTACTGTAACAGATATCACAAAGATAGTCAAACCCCAACATGACTTTCAAGAATTAAACACAAAACTAGACCGTATAGTAAAGATAAGAACTAAAGAAATAGAAGCACAAAAAGAACAAGCATTAAAACAAAATCAGAAAATTAAATCGCAAAACCAAAAAATAGAAGTGCAAAAAAATCAAGCAATTGCTCAAAAGGAACAGGCAATTGCTCAGAAAGAAAAAATAGAAGTGCAAAAAGAACAAGCACTAAAACAAAATCAGGAAATTAAATCTCAAAAAGAAAAAATAGAAGCACAAAAAGAACAGGCTTTAATTAAAAATCAGGAAATAAAAGACAGCATATACTACGCCCAACGATTACAAAATGCAACTTTACCCTCTTTTAAAGAAGTAAACAAATACATCCCCAACCACTTTATATACTTTAAGGCCAAAGATGTAGTAAGTGGAGATTTTTATTGGTTCGAGCAATTAAACGACACTTCTTATTTCGCTGCTGCTGATTGTACTGGGCATGGTGTTCCTGGTGCTATATTAAGTGTGATTTGTTCTAATGCACTCAATAGGTCAATAAAAGAATTTGGCATTACAGAACCTTCTAAAATACTCGATAAAACGCGAGAACTCGTGATAGAAACTTTTGCCAAAAGCGGAGAAGATGTTAAAGATGGGATGGATATTGCCATGTGTGCATTTAAAGAGAAAAAGGTGATTTACTCAGGAGCCAACAACCCTTTGTGGATTGTGCGTAAAACCGATTTAATTACCGAAGATCAAAAAGTAGAAAGAAGTACCATTATAAACAATGGCCTTTCTTTAATAGAACACAAATCCAATAAACAACCTATTGGCCTTTATGCAGGGATGAAAGATTTTACCCAAGAAGAAATTGACTTACATCCTGGTGATACTCTTTACTTCTTTACAGATGGTTTTGCCGATCAATTTGGAGGTGAGAAAGGAAAGAAATTCAAGTACAAACCATTTAAACGATTCTTAATTGACTTGCAAACAAAACCAATCAATGAACGAGCACAACTCATTTCAGATTCATTCGAAAATTGGAGAGGTGAACTCGATCAGATTGATGATGTTTGTGTGATAGGCGTTGAAATTGAATAAAACTGAATTTCAATTTTCTGAACGGACTATGTTACAACATAAAATAACTTAACACGCTATATAATATATCTTGTAACTAGCCTGTTAGCTTTATTACACTCGCGGAAGTTATTCCATAATTTTTACTATTGCTTTTTAAGATCAAATTAGTAGGCTGCTCCCGATTGGTTTACTACTCATCGCCAGCTTGCGGATACCGCTTTTCAAATTCCACACTACGCAAAGCCAGTACGTTAACTTTCCAATTATTCATAAGCTAATATTTAAAAAACAATCAAAACTTATTTCGGGGAAAACAATTTGCTTATACCAACCTAATTTTAATACACCCAACAATGGTTTTTGTATAATGCCAATAGATAATCAAAGCCAGAGAATGAGTATTACGAAATTATCGGGTATTTCGATTACAAATAGGTAAATCCTTAAATAAAAAATAAACGTGTATAAATACACGGTGTAATATTTTGTAATAACCATGTTTCATAATGTAAGATTTTGTAATACTACTCCCTAGTGGCGTCTAAGTGTTTTTCTGTAATCTTATAAAGAATCACTAAGACAAGAATATGAGTAGCTTAGGATTGCTACACGTAATCCGTAAGCTAACGAGATAGTAAACTTGGAAGACATCTAGACTCACTCACAGCTCCCTAATACTCATATTGTTGTAACATCGTTTTGATGTGTCTCTAATAATTGTACAATAAAAATTATGGGAAACACGATTAAAAATACTTTGGATTCTAAAAAAAACAAGCAATAACTGAGTTATGAAGACAAAGAAATTTATACCCAAATGCAACAACGAACCTTAAAACAATTGAACTATTTAAGTAAAACCATAGTTGGATAGGTAACACAAGTGTTATACATTCAATTAATTTAACCTTATTAACCAAATTATGAAAAGAATAGAAATTTATAAAAGTAAGAAGAAGTCAATAATGTTGTTAATTATCTCAATAGCATTTGTTGCGTTAGGGATTTGGCTACTATTGGAAGTGGATAATTTTACAGGATGGCGAGCTGGCAATCCAATATTCACCTGTGAACTAGGTATTTCTTCAATTCTATTCTTTGGACTAGGAATATTTGTAGGAATAAAAAGACTCATCAAATCTGAAATCGTTCTGATTATTGACTCTATTGGACTTAATGCAAACCCCAAAAAGTCGCTAACAGAATTTATAAAATGGGGCGATATACTTGGCTTTGAAGAAATTAAAATACAGAGTAGAAGATTACTCATTATCGATGTGAAAAACCCTGAATATTGGTTTGAAAAAGAGACAAACTCAATCAGAAAGGAAATGATGAGGTTTAATATCAATTATTATAATTCACCTTTCAACATTGGTCCATCTGATCTTAATATTAGTTCTTATGAATTGAATAAAAAATTGAATAGTTACCTCGAAAAATATAAAACCTATCTAGAACAAGGTAATAGCAAATAGGCTTGGTTGGCTTCTAAGAATTCAGTACTATTTACTAACAACTCTTAATCGTTAGATTACCCACAAGGGAAATATTATAAAATTTGGCTTATAAAAATGAATAAAATATAAACTCTTGGCTACATGAATCCGCCAGCTTGCGGATACCGCTTTTCAAACTCCACACTACAAAGAGCTGAGGCATTAACCTCTAACACCAATTTAATTTCAAAACACCCAACATTGTTTTTAGATTCTCTATCGGTAAAATTTATTTTACTATTAAAAACACACACAATAATGTAATACTTCTATTTTTATAGATATATTTGCACTCTTAAAATGAATACACAAAGTAAATATCCATCCACTTTAAAGCAACTTTCTGTTGTTGATGGAATTACTTTATCTTCTCCAGTAAGGAGAAATAGTAGACCCAACAGGGTCTAAATATTTTATGCGGAGCTACGTGCTCTGCCGTCTCAATAAATACATCTCGTAAATCACATTTTTAACAAAGGTTAATTCTTTTGAAATGAAATTTTTAATTACAGTGGCTAATAAAAGCCACTTTAAACATGCCGCAGCTATCTGTGAAATGATGGCTGATGCAGCACAAGTTCGTGGAACAGGTATCGCCCAACGGCAACCTGAATACATCTATAAAAAGATGAAACAGGGTAAAGCCATCATTGCTTTGGATCAAGAAAAGCCTATCGGTTTCTGTTATATAGAAAGCTGGGACAATCAAAAATATGTTGCCAACTCTGGTTTAATAACACATCCCGATTATCGAAAAACAGGCTTAGCAAAAGCAATTAAAAAAGCAACTTTTAACCTTTCTAAAGAGCAATTTCCTAACGCAAAATTATTTGGTATTACTACAAGTATGGCAGTAATGAAAATTAACTCAGGACTAGGTTACAAGCCTGTTACGTTTTCGGAGTTAACTCAGGATGAAAATTTCTGGAAAGGCTGTCAAAGCTGTGCTAACTATGACATTCTACAACGTACCAACAAAACGATGTGCATTTGTACAGGTATGGTTTGCGATTTAAGTAAAGTGAATAAACCCAGCAAAAAAACAACTTGGGAAGGGTTCAAACAATTTTTAAAACAACGAAAAATTCGAATTCAACAAAAAGCAAAACAATTCCCTCAACTCAACAAAATTATCAATCATGAAAAATAATAAAGTAGTACTCGCATTTAGTGGCGGTTTAGACACCTCCTATTGCGTAAAATATTTAAAGAATAATAAACAATTCGAAATCTATTCGGCCATTGTTAATACCGGCGGATTCTCTAAAGAAGAGCTTCAAGGGATTGAAAAAAAGGCGTTTAATTTAGGTGTTAAAAATCATGTTACTTTAGAAGAAACAAAAGCCTATTACGAAAATATTATAAAGTATTTAATTTTTGGGAATGTATTAAAAAACAACACCTACCCTCTATCTGTTAGTGCAGAGCGTATCCATCAAGCTATTGCTTTAGCAAAATATGCTAAATCTATTGGAGCATCCGCCATTGCACATGGAAGTACAGGGGCAGGAAATGATCAAGTTCGATTTGATTTAGTCTTTCAACTTATTGCTCCAGAACTAGAGATTATCACACCTATTCGTGATCAACAATTATCGCGTAAAGCAGAAATTGAATACCTAAAAACAAATGGTGTTGATGTAGATTGGAAAAAAGCTCAATATTCCATTAACAAAGGCTTATGGGGCACAAGTGTTGGAGGTGCCGAAACCCTAACATCTCACAAAGGATTACCCGAATCTGCTTTTCCCAGTCAGCTTATTGAAAAAGAAATGAAAACCCTAACTATTGAATTTAAGGAAGGTGAAATATGTGGGCTAAATGGCAAACAACTAGAACCTGTAAAAGCCATCCAAGCCATTGAACAAATTGCTAATAAATATGCCATTGGTCGTGATGTTCATGTTGGTGATACGATTATTGGAATTAAAGGTCGTGTTGGATTTGAAGCGGCTGCAGCAAGCATTATTATAAAAGCCCATCATACGCTTGAAAAACACGTGCTCTCTAAATGGCAATTGCATTGGAAAGAACAACTGGGGAATTGGTACGGCATGTTTATCCATGAATCACAATATTTTGAACCTGTAATGCGAAACATAGAAACTTTTCTACAAGATACTCAAACCAACGTTTCAGGAACAGTAACTGTAGAGCTTCATCCTTATCGTTTTATTGTTCAGGGCATCACTTCTAAGCATGATTTGATGACCGCAGATTTTGGTGAATATGGTGAAACCAATAAAAATTGGAGCGGTAATGATGTAAAAGGTTTCACTAAAATATTAGCTAACTCTATGCAAATTTTTAATCACGTTAATCAACAAGAGATATGACACAAGTAGGAATAATAGGCAGCGGTGGTTATGTAGCGGGAGAATTAATTCGCTGCTTAGTACATCATCCAGAAGTTAAGATTGATTTTATGTACAGCAATTCTCAGGCAGGCAAAAAAATAGCTGAAGTACATGAAGATTTATATAATTGCCCAGAATTAACATTCACCAATAAAATAAATTCGGATGTAGATGTTGTTTTTTTATGTTTAGGACATGGAAATTCAAGTAAGTTCTTGAACGAAAATTCATTTTCAGACCAAACCAAAATTATTGATCTGAGTAATGATTTCCGGTTAAATGACGCTGCTCATTATCAAGGTAAAGATTTTGTTTATGGTTTAGTAGAGTTGAATAAACATCAAATTAAACAAGCGAAAAATATTGCCAACCCAGGATGTTTTGCAACGGCTATTCAATTAGGATTATTGCCATTGGCAAAAGCTGGCCTATTACAAAATGATGTTCATGTTAATGCGATTACCGGATCCACCGGTGCAGGACAATCACTAAGTGCAACTTCTCATTTTAGCTGGCGAAATAACAATGTATCTATATACAAAGGATTTAAACATCAGCATTTAGATGAGATTACTGAAAGTGTTGTTTCCTTACAAAAAAGATTTAATAATGATATTAATTTTATACCAGTTAGAGGAGATTTTACGCGTGGAATATTTGCCTCAATGTATACCAAATGTGATTTAACTGAAAATGAATTAATTGACTTGTACAAAGAGTTCTATAAGGATGCCAAATTCACTTTCATAAATAGCAACACTGTTCATTTAAAACAAGTGGTCAATACTAATAATTGTTTAATTCAAGTTCAAAAAATAGACAATAAAGTGTTGATAACATCTGCTTTAGATAACCTGCTGAGAGGTGCCGCAGGTCAGGCAATTCAGAATATGAATATAATGTTGGGGTTAGATGAAACTACAGGTCTCAACTTTAAAGCTAACTATTATTAATGATTAAGTACAAATAGAATGTCATTCTGAACAATAATTTGTTCCCGATTTATCGGGTTTACAAATTGACGTGAAGAATCTTTTTTTAGCTAAAAAAGAGCACAAAGATTCTTCGCTTCGTTTTATTTCGAATAAATAAATTTTCGATAAAAAATCGCTCAGAATGACAAGTAATTAAAACAATAAAATGAATTTATTTAATGTATATCCACGATTCAACATCACACTTACAAAAGGTAAAGGTGTTTACGTATATGATGATCAACATCAAAAATACTTGGATTTGTACGGTGGCCATGGCGTAATATCCATTGGACATAGTCATCCAACGTATGTTAATAAATTAAAAGAGCAAATTGATGTGATTGGGTACTACTCCAACTCTATTCAAATGCCTATTCAAGAAGAGTTAGCACTGAAATTAGCTCAGCAAAGTGCTTATCCTCAACATAAATTGTTCTTGTGTAATAGTGGAGCTGAGGCCAATGAAAATGCAATTAAACTGGCATCTTTTCACACCAACAAAAAGAAAGTAGTTGCTTTTAAAGGGAGTTTCCATGGACGAACGGCTGCAGCTTTGAATGTTACGGATAATGCAAAATTATCGGCTCCTATTAACATCAATAATTTTCCTGTAGATTTTGTTGAATTGAATAACAAAGAGCAACTAGTTATTGCTTTAAAGGATAATGATGTTTGTGCTGTTATTGTTGAAGGAATTCAAGGTGTTGGAGGTTTAGATGCACCTTCTGAAGATTACCTTTCTTTTTTGGCTGAACACTGTAAAAAATCTGGTGCTCTGCTCATTATTGATGAAATACAAAGTGGTTTTGGACGAACAGGAAAATTCTTTGCCCATCAACATGCAAATATAACGGCAGACATTGTTACCATAGCTAAAGGAATGGGGAATGGATTTCCCATTGGTGGTTTGTTAATCCATTGCAAGATAAAGGCTTCTTATGGTTTATTAGGAACAACATTTGGCGGGAACCACTTGGCGTGTGCGGCAAGTCTCGCTGTTTTAGAGACGCTTGAAAGTGAAAGCCTATTGAGTAATGTGCAAGAAGTAAGTAAATACTTAGAGCATGAATTAAATGGCATACCTGCCATAAAAACAATCAAAGGAAAAGGTTTAATGTTAGGTGTAGAATTTGACTTTCCAATTAAAGAAATGCGAAGCTTACTATTAAACGATTACCACATTTTTACTGGTGCATCAGCCAACCCAAACCTCCTGAGAATATTACCTCCTTTAGGAATTACAAAACAACAAATGCAACCGTTTATCACCGCACTAAAAAAAATATTATCATAACAGGCAATGCCTGAAATAATTATTATACCAATGAAAAAATTTACCACAGTAAAGGATGTTGACGATTTAAAAGAATTATTGTCGTTGGCTCAAAAAGTGAAACAAAACCCTTTCGATTATCAAGAAATGGGTAGAAATAAAACGCTTGGGTTACTCTTTTTTAATCCGAGTCTTCGAACACGATTAAGTACTCAAAAAGCAGCCATAAATTTAGGAATGAATGTGATGGTAATGAACTTAAATAACGATGGGTGGAGCATTGAGCTTGAAGATGGCACTGTAATGAACGAAGGAACGCAAGAACACATCAAAGAAGCTGCTGGTGTAATCTCTCAATACTGTGATATTATTGGGGTTCGAACTTTTGCTTCACTAACCGACAAAATAGATGATTATGATGAAGTAATTCTCAATAAATTTATTGATTATGCTACTGTTCCTGTAGTTTCTTTAGAGAGTGCTACCCTGCACCCCTTACAGTCATTCGCAGATGTAATTACCATTGATGAAAACAAAACCAAACCCAAACCTAAAGTTGTATTGACTTGGGCTCCACATCCTAAAGCCTTACCTCAGGCGGTAGCCAATTCTTTTGTGGAGTGGATAAATGAAACAGATGTAGAGTTGGTTATTACAAGCCCTAAAGGTTTTGATTTGTCGTCTCAATTTACTAAAGGAGTTGAAATCAACCATAACCAAAATGAAGCTTTGGCAGCTGCTGATTTCGTTTATGCTAAAAACTGGTCATCATATAACGATTATGGTAAAATAGGAACTGAATTAGATGATTGGACCATTACCAAAGAAAAAATGAAATTAACCAACAACGCAAAATTTATGCACTGCTTGCCTGTCCGTAGAAATGTAGTAGTGAGTGATGAAGTAATTGACTCAAAAAACTCATTAGTATTAGAACAAGCCAATAACAGAACTTATGCAGCACAAACTATCTTATTAAAAATGTTACAACACAAAAGCTGTCATTCCGATTGAAACGAAGTGGAACAGAGGAATCTTTTGACATAAATACTAAAAATTCAAAAGATATCTCGGCTAGCGCTCGGTATGACAAACTAAAATTTAATTCTTATACAATGAAAAATAAAATATCCATTATAAAAATTGGTGGCAACATCATAAATGATGAAAAAGTACTAGATACTTTTTTAGCCAACTTTTCTAAGATAGAAAACATGAAAATATTAATTCATGGTGGTGGTAAAATTGCTACTCAGCTCAATGATAAATTGGGTATTAAAACCATTATGAATGAAGGGAGAAGAATAACCTCTGCTGAGAATTTAGACACCGTTACTATGGTTTATGCTGGGTTAATCAATAAAAAAATAGTGAGTAAACTTCAAGGGTATAACTGTAATGCTTTAGGGTTATCGGGAAGTGATGCAAATTGTATTCTAGCGAATAAGCGCCCTACCTCTCCTATTGACTACGGATTTGTTGGAGATATCAAAGAAATTAATTCTTCTACCATAAAAATGTTTCTCTCAAATGGTATCACTCCAGTATTCTGTGCAATTAGTCATGATGGAAATGGACAATTATTAAATACTAATGCCGATACGATTGCTTCTGAGATAGCAATTGCGATGAGTAAATATATGGATACTGAATTAATTTATTGCTTTGAAAAGAAAGGCGTTTTGTCGGATATAACCAATGAAAATTCTATCATAGAAAATATTAATTACGAGAAGTACTTAGCATTAAAAGAAAATAAGACGGTTAATGAAGGAATGTTGCCTAAAATGGAAAATTGTTTTAACGCTTTAAACAACAAAGTAAATAAGGTTTCCATTGGTAATCATAGTATGATTAATGGAAATGAAATTTTTACCACATTAACTTTATAGGATGGAAAAAGAAATCACAATAAAAGCCATTGAACTATTAAAACAGCTTATTCAAACACCTTCTTTCTCTAAAGAGGAAGATGAAACTGCTACGATAATTGAACAATGGTTAATCGATTTTGGCATTAAAACCAATAGAAATCAAAACAATATTTGGGCAATCAACAAATATTTTAATGCCAATAAGCCCACAATATTATTAAATTCTCATCATGACACAGTTAAACCAAACAAAGCTTACACAAATGATCCTTTTGACGCAAAGGAAGATGATGGAAAACTATATGGTTTAGGAAGTAATGATGCCGGAGGATGTTTAGTTTCTTTAATGAGTTTATTCGTTCATTATTACGAACATTCTGATCTTCAATATAACTTAGTTATTGCAGCTACTGCTGAAGAAGAAATATCTGGAAAAAAAGGGATTGCTAGTTTGTTAGAGTTACTACCTCCTATTTCTTTTGCCGTAGTTGGAGAACCTACAGAAATGCAATTGGCCATTGCCGAAAAAGGATTGTTAGTTATTGATGGTTATGCTGGTGGAGTTTCAGGTCATGCTGCACATGATAATACTGAAAATGCTATTTACAATGCCTTGGAAGATATAGTTTGGATTAAAAACTATGAGTTTCCAAGCATATCTAAAGAATTAGGAAAGGTGAAGATGAGCGTTACTCAAATTAATGCAGGATCACAACATAATGTTGTTCCATCAGAATGTCATTTTGTGATTGATGTGCGAGTTAATGATGCATATCAAAACAAAGAAGTCTTTGATATTATTGATAAGCATACCAAAAGTAAACTTGAAGCACGTTCTTTTAGACTCAATTCCTCTAATATAAATTCAAATCATCCAATAGTAAAAGCAGGGATAACTTTAGGAAGAAAAACTTATGGCTCCCCTACTATTTCTGATCAAGCACTTTTGACTTGTCCTTCATTAAAATTAGGCCCTGGAAAATCTGCTCGTTCACACAGTGCAAATGAGTTTATAGAAATTGAAGAAATAGAGGAAGGAATCAAATTATATATTAATATTTTTAAACAAATACTTTAAAATACAACACTATGAAACTTTGGGATAAAGGATATACAACAGACAATATAGTAGATCGATTTACGGTAGGAAAAGACCGTATATTAGATTTAAAATTAGCAAAACATGATGTTCAAGGAAACATCGCACATGCTAAGATGCTTCATAAAATCAACATCTTAACCGAAAAAGAATTAGAAGACATCTTAGATGGCTTGGCTCAAATACAATTGACCATTGATAATGGCACTTTTACTATTGAAGAAAGTTTTGAAGATGTACACAGTAAGATAGAGTTTGAATTGGTTCGTCTTATTGGTGATGCAGGAAAAAAGATCCATACCGCACGATCTAGAAATGATCAAGTTTTAGTGGATTTACATTTGTATGTTAAGGAAGAAATAAATAATATTAAAACCTTAACCAAAACGCTATTTAATACACTTATCCAATTAAGTGAAAAGCACAAAAAAACACTTATTCCTGGTTACACACACATGCAAGTAGCAATGCCTTCATCTTTTGGTTTATGGTTTTCTGCTTACGCTGAAAGTTTAATTGATGATGTGATATTATTAAATGCCGCCCATAAAATAAGTGATCAAAACCCATTAGGTTCTGCGGCTGGATATGGTTCATCTTTCCCTATAGATCGAACAATGACAACAGAATTACTGGGTTTTGAAAGTATGAAATACAATGTGGTAGCAGCCCAAATGAGTCGTGGAAAATTGGAGAAAACAACTGCCTTTGCCATCGCCTCTGTTGCTGGAACCATATCCAAACTCTCTGCTGATGTATGTTTGTATATGAGTCAGAATTTTGATTTTTTAGGCTTTCCAAAAGAACTGACTACTGGTTCTAGCATTATGCCACACAAACAAAATCCTGATGTGTTCGAATTGATGCGAGCAAAGTGTAACAAGCTCCAAAATATGCCTTCAGAAATAATGATGATAACCAATAACTTAACGAGTGGTTACCATCGCGATTTTCAGTTGTTGAAAGAAAACTTAATGGACGGTATTGATACTATAAAAGATAACCTTGAGGTGACTAATTTTATGTTGCAACACATCATCATTAAAGAAAATATTCTAAATAAGGAGATTTACGATTACCTGTACAGCGTTGAAGAGGTAAATAAATTAGTGCTCAATGGAACAACTTTTAGAGATGCTTATCAAAAATTGGGAAAAGAAATACTAGAAGGTAATTTTACTCCAGAAAAAGAAGTTAATCATACCCATGAAGGAAGTATTGGGAATTTGTGCTTAGATGAGATTAATGAGAAATTTGAGAAGTCCTATTTATAAAATGAAACATAGGCCTACATTATTTTTTAAAGAGCAACACTTTAATAATTATTAACGTTATTATGATATTTATAAATTACTATATGAAAACTAGGTTTAAATCAATACTTTTTGTTGGCTTAATTTTTATGTCTTCATTTCTTATGGCTCAGAAAGACTCATCAAAAACAAAGAGTTCTTGGGAAGAAGAATACTCAGAAAGAATTTCAAAAATACCACCTCTTACTTTTAAGAAAAAGGACCTTAAAACAATGGTTGATTTTTATATAATTCGCTATATCGAAGATGATTCAATGAAATTAAAGGATAAAGTAAAATATCATTTTGATTTTCCCTCGGGGGATAAAAAATTTGTTTACTACGACTCAAATGGTAAAATCACAGGGTATATAAAGTTTGAAGTGTTAGATGGAAAATCGTATTTGATGTATTTTAAATGTTATTTAACATCATTTTTAGTTTATTCAGATCATTACGAATACCAGATTAAAAAAATAGAAGTAAAAGATAAACTGAATAAAAATTGGGAAAATTTAGCAATTTTTAAAGCAAGGATGAAAGAGTGAAATTATAGTAGCTTTAATTATTTAGCGATAAAGAATAATAAGCTAAATATATTGAAAGGACAACTAATACTCTCAAAAAAAACATACTTACCCAGTGTGTTTGTTTACCATTTGATTACAGTAAAATTCCTAAATATTTTTATTCACGGATACATTTGTGCAACAATTAAAAACTGCTGCTATGAAACTATTTAACCCTCTTTTATTAATTACATTTTTTACTTTAGGAATCACTAACATAAATGCTCAATGTGGCCCACTATCAGTTCCTGACCGACCTATAAACACTCAAGATGGTATAATGTTTGATATAGTTGCTTTAAACCCAGTAACCATTACTCAATTCGAAATGCAGCTATCAACACAAATTAGCTTCATTGAAATTTACACCAAACCTGGAGGATATTTTGCATCTAGGAATACTCCTGGAGATTGGACTCTTGTTGGTAGTGCTGTATTTTCAGGCGTCAACTTTATACGTATGTTAATTCCAATAACTTTAAATGAGACAATCTGTCCAGGAGATACAACAGCCTTTTATGTAACTGCTGATATTGGCGTAAAATATTCCAATGGCTGGAATTCAGGTATTGTTTATGCAACAGATGCTAATATTCAGCTACTACAAGGGCATGGCAAAAACTATCCATTCGGAGGGAATTTTCCGAATAGAATACCTAGAGTAAATGTAATATATACTTGTCCTGCGTTAACAGGTCCTCCTTCTGATGCTGGAGCAGATCAAAATATTTGTTCAGACTCTACAGCTTTAGCTGCTAATATAGCTGCCAATCTTACTGGAGTATGGTCTGTTGTTTCTGGATCAGGGACTATTAGTGATGTTTCAGATCCCAATACAACAGTTACTGGGTTGACAGCAGGATTAAATCAATTTCGATGGGCTACTTGTGACGGAGTTCCTGATACAGTAAATATTACGGTTCATCAGGCTCCAACTATGACGGCCTCTGCTGATACGACATTTTGCCCTGGAGATATTGTACCTTTAAGTTCTTTTGTTAGTACTCCTGTAGGAGCAACATATTCATGGACAAATTCAAATCCGACAATAGGTATTGGAGTGTCTGGAAATGGAAACATTCCTACATTTACGGCAACTAATCCAACTACTGGCCCTATAAGCGGAACATTAACAGTAACACCAACATTAAATGGCTGTACAGGTCTTCCTACAAGTTATATAATTACAGTAAATGATTCTATTGTTGCCGACTCTTTACCCGATGTAATTTCTTGTGATAACTACATTCTACCGCCATTAACTTCTGGAAATAATTATTTTTCAGCACCAGGTGGAATAGGACCAATAGCTGCTGGGTCTAACATAACAACAAGTCAAACGATTTATATCTATGCTCAAACAGGAACAATACCCAACTGTACAGATGAAAATTCATTCCAAGTAACTATAAACAACACACCAACAGTAATTATATTAAGTGCAGACACTATTACTTGTGGTGTAACATCCATTACACTTGATGGTTCAACTTCAATTATAGGTGCTAATCCAATTTATTTATGGACAACGGTTGGAGGAAATATTATTTCAGCAACAAATACAGCGTCAGTTGATGTAGGTGCTCCTGGAAATTATACTTTAACAATTACAGAAAATGGATGTAGTAGCCAATTCACTACTACTGTTTACCAAGGAATAAATTCTCCGACATCAATTATTACTCAACCTATTTTATTAACTTGTAATACTACTTCTTTAACCCTTGATGGTTCTGGATCTTTTTCACAATCTGGAAACAATTCTTATAGTTGGGTAGCCACTCTAGGAGGGAATATAATTTCTGGCACAACCGCAGACACTATTAATATAGATGCTCCTGGAAATTACACACTAACTATTACAGACAATTCAAATGGTTGTATGAGTAGTAATACCGTTATTGTTTTAGAGGATACCATTTCACCAAGTGTGATGATTGTTGCTCCAATTACATTAACATGTTCAACAAGCTCTCAAATTCTCGATGGATCAGGCTCTATTTCTAATTCTAACAACACAGCCTACATCTGGACAACTACGGCAGGTGGCAATATTACTTCTGGAACTACATCTGATACTGCAAATATTAATTCTCCAGGAGATTATACGCTAACAGTTACTGATACAGATAATGGTTGTGTAAATTCAATTACTACAACAGTAACACAAAATATTCTTGCACCAACTGCTTTAATTGCAACACCAGTAGCCCCAAGCTGTACATCAACTTCACAAATATTAGATGGCTCAGCATCCACATCTTTCTCTGGAACCATGATTTATAATTGGGTATCAACACTTGGGGGAAACATTACTTCAGGAAACACATCATCTTCGGTAAACATTAATTCTTCTGGTGATTACACTTTAACCATTACAGATCCTGTTAATGGTTGTTCAAAAGATTCAACTTTAACTATAGTGCTAACTGTAGCAGCTCCAACTGCTGTAATCTTAGCTCCTTTAAACTTAACTTGTGTAACATTAACGCAAACACTTAACGGTTCTGGATCAACGTCTAATTCAGGAAACATAGGATATAGCTGGAGTACAAGTAATGGCAACATTACTTCAACAACAACAGCACCAACTATAGATATAGATAGTATTGGAGATTATACTCTCGTTATTACAGACTTAACTACAGGCTGTACGGATACAACAATGGTAACAGTAGTTCAAGATAAAGTTTTGCCTACAGTAATTATTTCTCTTTCAGATACATTAGATTGTATTACTACAGCTCAAATACTTGACGGTTCTGGAAGTATTACCAATTCTGGCACTTATAATTACTCATGGAGTACAACAGGAGGAAATTTCACTTCAGCGACAGGCTTACCTATAGTGGCAATAGATACTCCAGGGTCTTATATGTTGGAAGTTATAGACCCGATAAATGGATGTTTGGCTACTACATCAACAACTGTTTATCAGAATATTAGCCAACCAATAGCAATTGGGCAAATTCCCCAACCTTTATGTGAAGACATTTCTGGAACACCAACTACTACAGTGGTGAATTTAAGCATACTAGATAATACTATTAATGGAGGGAATGGTTATCCTATAGTTTGGTATACAGATATTTCATTAACAAATGCTGTGGTTAACCCATTAAGTGCAATAACAGCTACGCAAACGTATTACGCTCAAGTTACAGACCCTAATAATGGATGTACTAATATTGCTCTAGTTAACTATACAGTAAATGCATTGCCTGCAGTTGTATTTTCTGAAAATACACTAGGCCTTTGCGAAGAATCAGACTTACCTTTTATCTTTTCAACAGATACATCTGGAGGAGGATTTAGTTCTGTTTTATGGAGCTTTGGAGATGGGAATACTAAAGCATTAGACATAGTAAATCACACTTACAATAGCACTGGAAGTTATAATGTAACATTAACTCTTACCTCCTCTATTCAAACTGGAGAATGTATTAATGCTACTACAAAAACAGTAACTGTTTATGAGAAGCCAACTGCTAATTTTCATATGAATCCAAATCCTGCAACTATGTTTGATCCAACAATTAATTTTATTGATAAATCATTTTTTAATTCTCCTGCTTTTAGTTGGCTTTGGGATTTTGGAGGTCTTGGTTCATTATCGTCCTCAGATCCAACTTTTACTTTTCTTGAAGATAAAAGAAAACATAATGTAACATTAATTGTTACAGATGTTAATGGCTGTAAGGACAGTATAACTAAAACTGTTATTATTACGGGAGAACATGCAGTTTATATTCCTAATGCATTTAGTCCTGATGGTAATGGTGAAAATGATATTTTTAAACCACAAGGTTTCGGAATATCCAACAATGATTATTCATTAAGAATATATAACAGATGGGGCGAGCTAATGTTTGAGACAGAAAATTTTGATAATGGATGGAATGGAACATATAAAGCAAAAGATGTGCCTTTAGGAACATATTTATGGCAACTGTCCTATATGGACATAAATGAGGTGGTTTACCAGAAAACTGGAAAGATAACAGTTCTCAGGTAAAATAATTAAAGAGTAAATCTGATTAAAGCTTTTTTAGTTGTAAAATTCCTTAACTTAGATTCAAAACCATTTGGAAGCAACAATGCGAATTATTCTTTTTTTTAGTTTATTTTTTTTAATAGCTTTCTCTGGTCCTTGTTTAGGACAAAAGTATCAGAAAGAACTTCTCAAAAAAAGTGAGTATCATCGAGTTAACAATAATAAAGATTCCTCTTTTTATTATGTAAATAAATTAATTCGATATGAATTAAAAAATGGAAACGAAATCGGCATTTTAGATGCCTACCGTCACAAAATCAATAAATTATTACAATTTAATAAGCCAGCCGCAGCACTTTCTCTTGCTATTAAAACTTATGAAGCCTACTGTAATAAAGAAAATAATTGTGATAGATGTGATTTCATCTATAGGTCTCTTGCCGAAATGATGAGCACAATAAAAAATTATAGAGAATGTATTAAATATATAGATATGATGAGTGAAAAGAATCACTTACGATCTTACAATAAAGCTGAAGCCTATCGCCTTCTCGGATTAGTCGATAGTGCTAATATTACCACTTCAGCTTTTATTGAATTTTCCAAAAATCTAGAAAACAAAAAGATTTTGATAAATGCCTACAATAATCAAGGTTTGATTTATAGAAATATTGGAAATATTGATAGTGCAATTATCTATTTTTTAAAAGCCGACAAACTTATAGACAGTCTAAAATTTGACAGAAGTGATTATGGATATGTTTCTGGAAACATAGGGAATTGCTACTTCCTTAAAGGAAATCTTAATAAAGCTTATGAATTTATTTCCATTGATTCTAAAAGAAGTCGTTTAAATGAAATTGATCTGATATCATATTTAAATGCAGAAACAAAACTCGCTAAAATAGACTTTAAAAGAAAAGAGTATGATAAAGCTATCTCAAGGATAGACAATCTATTTAAAAATCATGAGACTGATTTTGGTTCATCAAAAAAAATAATTTTACTTGAACTTTATATGGATATCTATAAAGAAATGGGCAACTCTTTAAAGTATGAATATTATCTACAACAATGGATATCTTTTAATAAGATAAACACATCAGATATTATCCAAACAAATGAAGAGCTTATAGCAGAGTACACAGAAAATTCATTACAGCAAGTTACTTTGCAAATGAAAATTGAGAAAGAATTGTTGAAGCAAAAATTAATCATTAAAGAACAAGAAGATTCTAAAACTAGATTAAAATATTGGCTATTAACTAGTGGTTTACTTCTCTTAACTTCAACAATGTTTTTTTTCTTTTGGAGGTACCGAAAAAAGTCGCAATTAAAAGAAACAGAATTAAAACTAGCCAAAAAGGAAAAAGAATTTATTGAACTAAAAATGATTGAAGAAAGTAAAAACGTACAAGTACTTTCTCACGAACTTTTGGTAAAACAAGATTTTTCGGCAACATTAATTAAACAACTTGCTAAACTCGATAACGTTTCTAAGCCTCAAATTAAGAATATAGAATTGTTTATTCAAAATGAATTAGATGTAAAAGCAACCCGGGCAAAAATTCAGAGTAAGATGGGAGAATTAAGTGGAAGTTTTCATTCGAATTTAAAAATTAAACATCCAGAGTTGTCGAAATCTGATGTTGTATTTGCTTCTCTGATTGCAATGAATATGACTAACAAAGAAATAGCAACAAGCAAATCTATGTCATCAGATACTGTTAAAACCACAAAAAATAGATTAAAAAAGAAATTAAACTTGGCTAAAAATGATAATCTAATTGATTACTTGAACAAACTTCTTTAGCTTGATCTTCTGAAATACAACTATTTACACTTCTCGATTACCATTTGTTTACGATAAAATTCGTGGTTTTTTGTACTGCAGAATACATTTGCGTAATAACACTTACGTAATGAGAAAATTACTATTTTTAATAATCAACTGTTTAATTGGATCAAGTTTTGGATTTTCACAACCCACTGGCTATGGGTTTGGAAAACAACTATTATTTGATAATGCTCAGGTATCCGGCACAATCGATCTTATTAATTCCCCTGTACTTATTTCATTGAAGTAAAAAAACATCTACAAGAAAACTACTTTCTAAAAGTTGATTAGCAAAATCAACACAATTTATTAAGCGAATAGTGAAAATGAACTAAAAAATATTATGATAAATTTAATCTGTACAGATAAACAACTATTAAGGGTGTGTATTTCAAATGAAATTATTACACTAAAAAAAACGAAATATTTAGTAAAAAAAAGTAAAAGGATTATACTACAAAACAGTATAACATCAGTTGTTGTTGAATTAAAACAATGTTCAAGAATAGATAAAAGAGGGCTAGAATTGGTTAACAGAATAATAACACACACAACCCTTCCGTGTCAATGGAATTGGGAATAAAAACAGAATATAACCAGCTGAATTAAAACCATTCATTTTTAATAAAAAAACTTTAAATCTATTATTATCTAAAACAACAAATCTGCTATGTCATTTAAATTTATTACCACCACCCTACTATTCCTATCATCCATTGGGGCTTCATTGTGTCAAAATGTTGGGATTAATTCAACTGGTGCAACTCCTGATGCTTCAGCAATATTAGATGTCTCTTCAAGCAATTCAGGGATATTAATACCTAGAATGTCGCTTACAAGCACATCTGTATCATCTCCAACAAGTTCGCCAACAACAAGTCTTCTTGTATACAATACTGCAACAGTTAATGATGTAACTCCTGGTTTTTATTATTGGGATGGTAGTAAATGGATAAAATTTATTGACTCAGGAGTAACTGAAGATGATTGGAATTTACTTGGGAATTCAAGTACTACTAATGGAACCCATTTTATAGGAACAACAGACAATGTAGACATAGACTTTCGGACAAACAATGTTATTCACGCAAGATTAACCACCAAAGGACAAATAGAAATATTAAATACTGGTGAATCAGTATTTATCGGAGAGAATGCTGGTGATTCTGACGATTTAAGCTCCAACCAAAATGTAGCAATTGGGTATGAAGCTTTGGTGAATAATTCCACAGGTGCTAGAAATGTTGGTGTTGGTTACCTATCCCTTAATTTGAACACAGCATCCGATAATACAGCATTTGGAGAAAGTTCTTTAGAACGTAACACTTCTGGAACTAGAAATACTGCTGTTGGAGCAAAAGCATTGGAAACCAATACTTCAGCTTCAGACAATACTGCTGTAGGTTACTATGCTTTAAAAGCAAATTCTAGTACAGGTTTTAGCAACACAGCGATTGGATCAAAATCTTTACAAAGTAATAATAATGGCGACTATAATACAGCTGTTGGTGTAAATGCACTGAACTCAATGTTAAACTACTATGGATGTACTGCTGTTGGTTATAACGCTCTTAAATCATGTACAGGTCAGTCTTCAACCGCCATAGGAGCCTATGCTCTCGAGAAAACCACTTCTGGAGTTTCTAACACGGCTGTTGGATATCAAGCAATGCAAAACAATACATCCGGTACTGAAAATATTGCCATGGGCTATAATGCTCTATCATCCAATACATCAGGTCGTACTAATTTAGCTATTGGTTATAATGTAATGACATCAAACACTATTGGCTATGATAATACCGCTATTGGAGAAAATGCACTTAACAGTAATACTACAGGGTTTGTAAATGTAGCGATTGGACAAAATGCTTTAGGAGCTAATGTTAACGGAACTAGGAATGTTGCTATTGGAGTATCTGCTGGAAAATATGGCTCGGTAAATCACAGAAGTACAAGTATTGGATATGACGCCCGAAATTCAACTACTACAGATTATTCTTACAGTATG